>DATLED010000068.1:0-15090 GCA_035525495.1 Acidimicrobiales bacterium
CCGGCGCGGAAGCGGCAGCGGAGGTGGTGGTTCCGGTCCCGCTCGACGACCGGCCCCGCCGCGGGATCGACGAGGCTGACGGATGGCGCCGTGTCCCCGAGGGTCCAGTACGTGACCGAGGGCGTCGCCGCCCCGAGGAACGGGCCGGTGCCGCGATGGACCAGCGGCCGCACGAGCTTCTCGGCCTTGCGCCCCCGCAAGCGGCCCATGAGCACGGGATCGACGGCCCACGTCATGTCCGAAGGGAACGGCAGGTCGTCGCTCGGCAGCCCTTGGGCCTCGACGACGTCGTAGGGCGCGAACACCGGCGCGTCCTCCCGCCACTGGATGCGACGAAGCCCGTGGGTGTCGAGGTCGACGCCGGTGGCCGTCGTCGTGGTGCCCGAGAGCAGGAGGAGCCGCAGGCGCATCGCCCTCCCATGATCGCGACTTCCGCGCCGACGCGCGGGGATGCCGCGAACCGGTCAGCCGAGCTGTGCCAGGAGCTCTTCGACGGACGAGACCGGCGCCCGGCAGGCGAAGTCGCGACAGACGTAGGCGAGCCCGTCCTCCCGCTGGTCCCACAGCGGCGAGTCGTAGCGCTCGCCCCAGGCGACGACGGCGTTCGGGCGATGGTCGCGGAGGACGGCGTCGACGAGGTCGCGCCGATCGCCGACGATGGCGATCTCGTCGATGCCGGTCGCGACGAGGTCGACGCCCTGCAGCGCGTACGTGAACGCCTGGGGGTGATGCGCCATCGACTCGGCGAGCCACGTGAGGATGCCCTCGCCGGCGTCGGTGTAGCGGCGCTCGCCCGTCAGCGCGCCGAGCCGGAGCAGCGCGACCGAGGCGACGCCGTTGGCGGACGGGGTGGCGCCGTCGTAGGAGTCCTTCTGGCGGACGATCAGCTGCTCGGCGTCGTGCCCGATGGTGAACACGCCGCCCTCGTCGTCGTCCCAGAACAGCTCGAGCAGCGCGTCGGCGGCGTCTCGCGCCGCTGCGATCCACCGCGCCTCGCCGCGGGCTTCGCCGAGGCGGGTGAACGCATCGACGAGCCACGCGTGGTCGACGGCGTACGCCAGGAGGCGCTCGTTGCTGCGGCCGCGCTGCCAGCTGCGTCGCCATCGCCCGTCGACGTGCAGGTTGGCGAGGAGGAACTCACCGGTGCGCGCCGCTTCGTCGAGCCAGTCCTGGCGGCCCATCGCCGCACCGGCCTCCGCGAGCGCGCTCACGAACATGGCGTTCCACTCGGTGAGCACCTTGTCGTCGAGCCCCGGACGGATGCGCGTCCCGCGGGCCTCCAGGAGAAGCGCTCGGGCACGCTCGATCTCGTCCGGTCGGACCAGGTCGCCGCGCACCGGGCGGTGGAGGATGTTCGACCCCTCGAAGTTGCCCGCCTTGGTGACGCCCCACCAGGCGATGGCGGCGTCGGTGAGGCCCTCGCCGTCGAGGACCTCGGCGATCTCCTCGGGGCGCCAGACGTAGAACTTGCCCTCCTCGCCCTCGGAGTCCGCGTCCTCGGCCGAGTACAGGCCCCCTTCGGGCGAGCGGAGGTCGCGGAGGACGTACGTGACGATCTCCTCACACACCTGTCGCCAGTGCTCGTTGCCCGTCGCCTGCCACCCGTGGAGGTAGGCCCGCAGGAGCTGCGCCTCGTCGTAGAGCATCTTCTCGAAGTGGGGGACCATCCAGAAGGCGTCGACGCTGTAGCGGCTGAATCCACCACCGAGGTGGTCGTAGATTCCGCCGCTGGCCATGGCGTCGAGCGTCGTCGTCAACATGGCGAGCGTCTCGGGCGAGCGGTTGTGGGCGTGGGCCCGGAAGAGCAGCTCGAGGTACGACACCTGCGGGAACTTCGGGGCGCGACCGAAGCCACCCCACTCCGGCTCGAAGGCCTGGCGGAGCACGTCGTAGCCGGCCTGCAACAGCGACGTGTCGAGGGCGTGGGCGTAACCGTCGGGGTCGCCTCGGTTGCCGGCGAGGGTGCTGCGGGCCCGGACGGCCTCGCTCAACTGATCGGCCTGCGCGACGAGGTCTTCGCGTCGGTCCGTCCACGCCTCGTGCACCGCCCGCATGACGTCGACGAACCCGGGGCGGCCGTGGTGACTCGACTTCGGGAAGTACGTGCCGGCGAAGAACGGACGACCGTCCGGCGTCATGAACACGGTCATCGGCCAGCCGCCGCTGCCGGTCATCGCCTGCGTGGCCTCCATGTAGATGGCGTCGACGTCCGGCCGTTCCTCGCGGTCGACCTTGACGTTGACGAACAGGTCGTTCATCACGCCCGCCACCTGCGCGTCCTCGAAGCTCTCGTGGGCCATGACGTGACACCAGTGACAGGCGCTGTAGCCGACGCTCAACAGGACGGGCTTGCCCTGTTCCTCCGCGACGCGAAACGCCTCCTGGCTCCACGGGTACCAGTCGACCGGGTTGTCCTTGTGCTGCTGGAGGTAGGGGCTGGACTCGTCGGCGAGGCGGTTCGGCATGAGGGCCGGACCCTACCCAGCGCGCACCCGGACGCATCCAGGAGGCGCACGATCCCCCGGTCGCCGTCGACCTCGACGAGGTCGCCGTCGGAGAGGTTGGTCGTGGCGCCGTCCACACTCACCACTGCAGGGATGCCGAGCTCGCGCGCCACGATGGCGGCGTGGCTCTGCAAGGCGCCGACGTCGACGACGACGGCGACGGCGGCGAGGAACAGCGGGGTCCACGCAGGGTCGGTGAGCGGGGCGACGAGCACCTCTCCGCTCGCCAACCCGCGCGGGTCGGCCGGGTCCGTGATGACCCGCACCCGGCCCCGTGCGGTCCCGGAGGCGGCCCCGATCCCACGGAGCTCCGACGAACGCACGCCGCCGACCGCCGACTGGCCGACACGGCGCGGGGCCCACGACGCGGGGTCGGGCAGCTCACCCTCGAAGGCGAACGGGGGCACGAGGGAGTCGAGCTGGTCGTACCTCCGCTTTCGCTCCTGCAGCACCGGAAGGAGAGGCCGAGCGTCCCGGACGAGGTCCGGGAGCTCGTCGACGGTCGCCATGAAGAGATCACTGCGCTCCTCGAGATCGCCCCGCGCGACGAGCTCGTCGGCGAGCCCGAAGAGCATCCGGCGCACGCCGGAGAGGCCCAGGACGAGCGTGCCCTTGGCCTGTTCGCGCCGCGCAGTGCCCGAGGAGGCGCTGACGAGGAGGCGGTCGACCACGCGGCGCAGCGGCGCAGGCACCGCGGACCGCGGCCGTGCACGCGCGGCGTCGCGCTCGACGGCGAGGCGGGCTGCGGCCGCCACGGGGTCCGAGGTCGTCGGACTCAGGCGCAACCGGTCGACGATCGCCAGTGCGGACGCAGGTGACGTGCTCCAGGTGTCCGAGGCCAGCTCGACCTCCTTCGGCCCTCGATGACCGTGCTCTGTCAGGAAGACGGCGAACCGTTCGAGGAACGACTGCACGGATGCATCGTCGGACGATGCCAAGCGTTCGAACAGACCGGAAGCTCCTGCGTCGAAGCATGCGGTCAGCGCCGGGCTCGCGGCCACCAGTCGGCCCAGGTGCCAAAGATCGACGGCCGGCTTGGCTGTCTCGATGTTCCCGAGCCCGGACATCGCCCGCACGAGCAGACCGGGCTCGGATCGCTCGGCGCGGCCGGCGAGCCGCTCGAGGAATGCCGCCGGCATCCCAGATCCCATCGAGACCGTGAGCAGCGTGCGGAGGTGCGCTTCGAAGCGGTGGAAGTAGTCCGCAGCGACCTCGATGACCTCTTCCTCGGTCGGTCGAGTCGGTAGTGCACGGAGCCATGACTCGATGTCGCGACGCTCTGCGTCCAGGTCGACCGGCTGGCGCCGTCTTGCCATCGACAACAGTCCGATCACCGTGCGGGCGAACGTCCGTGGGCTCCGATCACCGGGTCCGCGGCGGTGCGGAGGCACGGCGCCGGGGTGGGAGCCGAAGAGCTGGCGGTCGATGTCCGACACCCGCATCCCCGGAAGGCGAGCGGCGAACGTGCGCGCGAACGACGCGTTGAAGTACAGGTAGCCGCCGAAGAGGCCGCCGGTCGTCGCGGGGTCGGCGACCTCGTCCGCGGTGAAGGCACCGGTGCCCCCGAAGAGGGAGCGAAAGGCCGTGCGGAACGCCGGGACCGTGATCGTGGCCGTCAGCGGCGTCGCAACGTTCGGAACGATCTCGCCGACGTTGCCGCGGCAGTAGACCGGGAACCTCCGGCTCGGTTGATCGTCGAGGAACCACGCCTTGGTCTCGCTCGCGCGTGACGGCGGCTCACCCTGCACGGAGGGCGCAGCGTTCAGTCGCTGCCGGGGAAGTCCACGGGGACATCCTCGACGAGCTCGGTCCGCGCCGAGCCCTCGACGACGTGCTCCGCCGACGCGCGGAAGATCTCGAAGGCCTCCTCGTCCTGATAGAACGCGTCGTTCTCCGCCTGGAACGAGGCCAGGTCGGGGTACTCGTTCTCGAGGATGATCACATTATTGGCGCCGACCGTCGGGACGAGCACCCTCGTCGGGGCCCAACCGCGCGCCTTCACGATCCGCTCGAGATCCTTGACCATCTTCAGATACGCCCCGAAGTGGCCGTACTTGACCGTCGCGATCTGCTGCGCCCGATATGCCATTGTCCGCCTCGCCTTCCGGGCGCGGTGCGCCCGCCGAGGCCGACCGTACTCCGCGGCGGACCTTGCGGGTCTCGACGTCGTGACGTCGGACGTGGTCGGCCGCGGGCACTCCCTCGTCGGCAAGCTCGGCCAGCCGCGTGAGGCCTGCCTCCACGTTGTCCGCGAGGCGCGCAGTGGCGGCCTGTACCCCGGGATCCTCACGTTGCGAGGGGTCGACGCGCGCCGGGTTCAGGGCGCATCCGTTCGCCCAGTCGCGGATGTCGATCTCGCCTCCGAAGGCGCGCCCGGCGAGGGTGCCACGCCACTGCATCTGCGCCCAGCTCGACAGGGTGTCGGGGAGGTTGTTCGGCGGGCACAGCCGGTTCCGCTCGACGTCGTCGTCCCGGGTCGCCTCGACGTAACCGGCGAGCGCGGCGTTGAAGCAGGGAAAGCCGGATCGGATGGTCTGGAGGCGGATCTTGTCGGGGCCCCAGAGGGGAACGACCGGTGGGTATTGCAGTCCGGACGCCGCGCAGTGCACCACCAGCGACCGCGGGTGGAGCGGGATGGTGGCGTCGTCGAAGGCGATCTCGTCACGGGTCACGTGCTTGATGTGGCCGAGGCGAACGACGTCGTCCACCTGTCGGAGCAGCTCAAGCTCCCACCTCGCCAGAGTCGGCGTCTTGGCCATCGTCGGAACCACGCCGGTGTCGATGCGGAGCATGACGCCCGCGGCCTCGAGACGCAGGAACAGGTCGTCCAGCGACTCGGCCTCTGCGGCCGCGGTCATCGTGTCGGCGGCGAGCCCGAGTGCGATCGCGGGGTCGGGTTGGACGACGGCGCGGTTGAGCATCCAGGGATCTCTCGGCCGCACCCAGGTGATGCGGTCCGGCCCCACGCCGTTGCGGAGGAGCCAGACGATCCCGTCGGTCGCGGTCTTGCCGGAGCCGACGATCACGAAGTTCGTCGGCGTGGCGGTGAGCCGGGCCAGCTCGTTGATGGCAACGACGGGAGCATCGTCGGTCGTGGCGAACGGTGGTGGGCTCGTCGCGGGAACCGTCGGCGAGAGGTAGGTGGCGTCGACGACCCGCCGGCGGATGTGGACCTGCACCGTCTCGCCCGAGACCCGGGAGGTCGCGAGGTGGCGCCCATCCTCTGCGTGGTACTCGCTGGCGGAGAGGAACGTGACCCGACCCGACCCCAGGAAGCGGCGGTGGAGGACGTCATCGTAGTAGGCGCAGATCTCGGACCGACGCGCCCGTTCCTGCAGTCCCGACTCCGGCCCGTCTGCTTGCAGGGCGCCCGTGCCGAGAGCAGTCGACGCCACGCCGTAGAACAGCGACGCCTGGTGCAACTGGACGAAGGGATAGGCGTCCAACCAGTGCCCGGCGGGCCCATGCCGGCGGTCGACGAGCGTCACGTGGACGTCGGCGTGATCGATGAGCGCGTCGGTGAACGCCATGCCCATCGCACCGGCACCCACCACGAGGTAGTCCGTGTCCAGCGATCGCGTGGTCATCGAGGGCTCACGTAGCGCCCGCCGGTGACGACGCCGTCGTCGCCGACATCGAGCACCCACGCCGCCCCCTCCCCGAAGCCGTCCCCTCGAGCGGCGACGGCGTCCAGGTGGCCGGCGAGGGCGACGAGCAGCTCGGGCAGCACGTCGCCGTGCGAGCTCAGCGCCATCGGTCTCCCGTCGAGGAGCGCGAGCGCCTCGGTCGTCCGACCCTCGTGGAGCTCGTCGGCGATCTCGATCGAGACACCGACCGCCGTCGCCAGCGGCTCCACCGTCTGGACGCAGCGCACGGCGGCGCTGCTCAGGATGCGGGCCGGCGCGTACTGGGCCAGCGCGTCCCGCACGGCGTCGGCCTGTCGCCGCCCCTCGGCGGTCAGGGGCCGCACGTCCTGATCGCCGGTCCACAGGTCTCGGTCGCCGGCGTCGGCGTGGCGGACGAGCAACAGCGGAGTCGTGGCCATGGCGGCCAACCTACGCAGTCGAGCCGGCTCCGCGGCGGTAGGTTCGACGACCATGCGATTCGGGATCGACGTGGCGCAGCAGCGCATGCCTTGGGACGAGATCGTGAGCCGCGTCCGTTTCGGCGAGGACCTCGGCTTCGACGGGGCCTGGGGATTCGACCACTTCCAGCCGATGTATGGCGAAGGTCCCGGCGAGGCCTTCGAGGGGATGACGACGCTGGCGGCACTGGCCGGACAGACGACGCGCATCCGGCTGGGGCTCCTCGTCGCCGGCGTGACCTACCGACACCCTTCGGTGTTCGTTTCCCAGGCCGTCACCATCGACCACGCATCGCACGGCCGCCTCGAGCTCTCGTTGGGTGCGGCGTGGTTCGACCCGGAGCACACGGCACTCGGCATCCCGTTCCCGGGGACGAGCGAGCGCTTCGACCTCCTCGAGGATGCGCTCGAGATCGTCAAGCGACTCTCGACCGGCGACGTCGTGAACTACGAGGGCCGCGTGGTGTCTTTGCACGATGCCCGGATGCAGCCGCGCCCCGTGCAGCTCCCGCACCCGCCGCTGTGGATCGGCGGCAACGGACCGAGACGCACGCTCCCGCTCGTCGCCCGCTACGCCGATGTCTGGCACGGCTTCGGCACGCCGAACTCGCTGCGCGATGCCTCGGCCCGCATCGACGAGCTGGCCACGGCCGCCGGCCGTGACCCTGCCTCGATCCTCCGCGCCGGTTCCCTCTCGCTGTCCGAACCGTTCGACACCTTGCGCCGCTACCTCACGAAGTGGCGCGACGGTGGGTGGGGCTACCTGGTGTGCGGTTGGCCCGAGGAGGGGCGCGAGCGCGTCGAGGCGTTCACCGCTGAGGTCATGCCGGAGTTCCTGTAGGCCTCAGGTGACCCGCAGGACGAGAACGGCGATGTCATCGCGGGTCTGGCCCTCCTGGAACTCGACGGCCGCCGCCACCAGCGCGTTCGCCAGGTCCTTTGCGGTCGCGTGGCCGGCGTCGGAGACGACGGCGCGCACCCGCGCCTCGCCGAAGAACTCGCCGTCCCGTCTCGCTTCGGTGATGCCGTCGGTGTAAAGGACGAGGACGTCGCCGACCATCAACTCCGTCGACGCGTCCGAGACGTCGGCGTGTTCGAGCATCCCGAGCATCGACCCGGGTGCGCCGACGGTGTCCAGGCCACGCTGACCGCGTCTGGCGCGGATCGGGAGGGGATGTCCGCCCGCGGAGACGGTCACCCGGAACGATCCCTCGGCGGAACGTTCGACTCGAAGGAAGACGGCCGTGCAGAACTGATCGGGGTGGTTCCGCACCAGGACGTCGTGCAGCCGGGACAGCACCTGGCTCGGCTGCGTCGTCCGGGGTGCCTCGGCGCGAACGGTGTAACGGACCAACGAGGTGACGACCGCCGCGGCCGCACCCTTCCCGCACACGTCGCCGAGGACGAGCCCCCACGACGAGGCGTCGATGGCGAAGGCGTCGTAGAAGTCGCCGCCCACCTCGGACCCGTCGCCGCTCGGCCGATAGCCGCCGGCGAGGTCGAGTCCGGGGACCTCGACGAGCGCCGGCGGAAGGAACGTCGCCTGCAACGTTCGGGCCAGTGCGGTGGCGCGTGACTCGGACTCCTCGGCCCGCCGGCGGGCCTGGAGGAGCTCCCTCTCATAGGCTCGGCGCTCGGTGGCGTCGAAGACCGCTGTCCGGATGGCGACGGGCAGCCCTGCGGCGTCGTGCTTGAGGACGGCGTTGACGAGCACCGGCAAGCGGGACCCATCCCCGGTGACGATCTCGACGGCGATCTCGCGGACCTGCCCCTGCATCCGTAGCGCCGGCCCGAAGTGGGTCTCGTAGAAGATCCGGTCGCCGGGCGCGAGGAGATCCTGGAAGCGCCGCCGTCCCACGAGGGCCTGACGCTCGAAGCCCGTCCACGCGAGGAACGTCTGGTTGACCTTGACGATGGTGCCGTCGGGAAGCGTCGAGAGGTAGGCGCAGGGGGCGTTGTCGTACAGCTCCTCGGCGTCGTCCTCGACGAGCGCGCCATAGAACGCTTCGACGTCGCTCACCCCGCAACGAAGGCGGCGATCGCCTCGACCGTCTCCTCAGGCGCGCTCAGGTTCGGGCAGTGACCGGTGGCGCTCAGCTGCACGAACCGGCTCCCGGCGACGTGCTCGTGGACGTATCGGCCGACCACCACTGGCGCGATGACGTCCTCGGAGCACTGGAGGACGAGGGTCGGGATGTGCACCGCATCCAGGTCGGTGCGACTGTCCGACAGGAACGTGACACGGGCGAAGCGCTTCTGGATCTCGGGGTCGGTGCGACAGAAGCTCGACGTCAGCTCGGCCCCGAGCTCAGGTCGGTCCGGGTTCGCCATGATCATCGGCGCCATGGCGGCGGACCAGCCCAGGTAGTTGCTGTCGAGGGATCCGAGCAGCCCGTCGATGTCGTCCGCCGTGAACCCGCCGACGTAGTCGCCGTCGTCGATGTAGCGGGGGGAGGGGCCGACGAGGACGAGTGAGGCGATGAGGTCGGGCCGCAACAGCGCCGCCCGCACCCCGATCATCGAGCTCACCGAGTGCCCGACGAACACGACGTCGGTGAGCTCGAGGGCGTCGAGCACCTCGATCACGTCTTGCGCATAGCCGTCGAGCGTGGCGTAGCGGGACTCGTCGTACGCGGCGACGTCCGACCCGCCGACCCCGACGTAATCGAACAGGATCACCCGGTGATCGGCCTCGAAGGCAGGCGCCACGAACCGCCACATGTGCTGGTCGCACCCGAACCCGTGGGCGAACACCATCGGACGCGCCCCGAGATCGCCCGAGACGCGCACGTTGTTCCGAGAGAGCACGTCCACGGGCACGATCCTCTGTTCTACCCGCTCCGACGCCCTCCGGAACCGGCGTGGCAGGATCCCGACGTGCCCGACGACGTCCCCCGCACCCTGGCCGACCTCACGCCGTCGTGGTTGTCGTCGGCCCTCGACACCACCGTGACCGACGCGGTCGTCACGCCGATCGCCGAGGGCGAGGGATTCATGGGGAGGCTGGCGCGGGTGGAGCCGAGCTACGGCGACGGTGGCCGCGGACCGGCGTCGATGATCGCCAAGATCCCCACGGATGACCCGAACAGCGTCGCCATCGGACAGATGCTGCGGGTGTGGGAGCGGGAGGCCAGCTTCTACCGGGAGCTCGCGCCGAAGCTACCGGTGCGGACACCGAGGTGCCACTACGCCGGCGGCGACCCCGACTCGGGCATCTTCGCCCTCCTGCTCGAGGATCTCGCGCCCTACGACAGCGGCGACCAGCTGATCGGCGCGTCGCCCGCCCAGGCCGAGGCGGCGATCGACTGGCTCGGGCGCTTCCACGCCGCCGAGTCGGGCGAGGGGCACTCCGCCGGGATGGAGTGGTTGCCGGCGACGGCGACGAGCCCGATGTACCAGGGCCTCGGGCCCATGCTCGAGGCGGTGTGGCCCGCCTTCGTCGACAAGTTCGGAGCGCTGGCGCCGCCGGGCACCCTGGGCTGGGTCGAGCGCATGATCCCGCGGTGGAACGAGAGCATGGCGTCGCACTACCTGGCGCCGACGCTCGTGCACGCCGACTTCCGCGTCGACAACCTCTTCTTCGACCGTGGGGACGGGCGTGGCGGGGACAGGACCGTGATCGCGCTCGACTGGCAGTCGATCGCCCACGGGGAGGGCCTGTACGACGTCGCCTACTTCTTGGGCGGCAGCCTCCCGACCGAGCAGCGACGGGCGACCGAGCACGACCTCGTGCGTCGGTACGGACGGGTCCTGCGCGAGAACGGGGCACCCGACGTGCCGGGCGACGACGAGCTCTTCGATCACTACCGGCGTTGCGTGCTGATGGCGATGACGGTGGGCGCGCTGCTGATGGGACAGCTGGACCTCTCCGTCAACCAGCGGGCCGTCGACCTCGCCAACGCTGCCACCGAGCGCATCTACACCACGGGCAAGGACCTCGCCGTCGACCAGCTGATCGAGGACTGAGCGGAACGCTTCATCGTGAAGCGAACCATCAACGCGGTATCGAATATCCGACGGTGGCGTGGGCGACCAGGGGGCCGTCGACGCCGGAGGTGATGCGGACCTCGATGAGGGACGAGCGGGCGCCGAGGCGGAGCAACGAGGCATCGGCGAAGAGGTCGACGAGGTCGGGCTTCGCCAGGAAGTTGATCGTCAGCGTCGACGTGACCGCCAGCGGCACGATCCCGACGCGCGAGAGCGTGGCCATCCAGGCGGCGGCGTCGGCCAGCGACATCATCGTCGGCCCCGAAACCGTGCCGCCGGGGCGAACGTTCCCCTGACCCACCGGCATGCGCAGACGAACGCCCTCCTCGGTGACCCGCTGGACGCCGTAGTCCCGGGGCGCGCCTGGGAAGGCGCTGTGCAGGAACTCGTTCAGCTCGTCGGCGCGGAGCACGGCAGGCGGCGTCGGCATCGGGCGGGATCGTATGCTCCGGCCCCTATGGAACTTCGACTCGACGGGAAGGTCGCGCTGGTCACGGGCGCGTCGCGCGGCATCGGGCAGGCGATCGCCCAGGCGTACGTCAACGCCGGCGCGCAGGTGATGCTGTCGTCGCGCAAGCAGGACGCGCTGGAGGCGGCAGCCAAGGAGATCGGCGGCGAGACCGCCGTCTTCGCCGCCAACGCCGGCGAGCCCGATCGGGCCGAGGCGTGCATCCAGGCGACTCTCGACGCCTTCGGCGCCGTCGACATCCTCGTCAACAACGCCGCCACCAACCCGTACATGGGTCCAGCGATTGACATCGACGAGGGCCGGTACGACAAGACCTTCCAGGTCAACCTTCGGGGTCCGTTCTTCTGGACGCAGAAGGTCTGGCAGATGGCGATGAAGGAGAAGGGCGGCAGCGTCATCAACATCGCCTCGATCGGCGGGATGAGCTACGGCGGTCACATCGGCGTCTACGACAACACCAAGGCGGCGCTGCTCCACCTCACCGGCCACTTCGCCGCCGAGCTCGCGCCCAGGGTCCGCGTGAACGGCATCGCGCCAGGGCTCGTGAAGACGGACTTTGCCCGAGCGCTGTGGGAGCCCGCCGAAGAAGCCGTCGCCAAACGGATGCCGCTACGACGCCTCGGGAACCCCGAGGACATCGCAAACGGTGCCCTGTTCCTCGCCAGCGACGCCTCGTCGTGGATGACCGGTCACACGCTGGTCATCGACGGGGGCGCGATGGTCGGACGCGGAGGGGTGTGAGATCGGCGGTGTCCTTCAGGCGTGGAGCAGCGACCCGTTCCGGAGGCCGGTCAACGAGGCGTTGATGGCCGCTTCGCAGAGCTTGTTCTTGAGGTCGATGTCGAGCGGAGGACCGGTGAGCAGCGTGGTGATCACGCCGTGCGCCGTCGCCCACACCGTCAGCGCCGCGAGTTCGGGGTCGCCGTCGTCGAGGACGCCGGCGCCCTGCGCGTCCCGGACGGTCGACACGAACGCGCCGAGGATGTTGCTCCCGAGCGCCGGTCCGTCCGGTCGGGGCTCGGCGGTGAGCTCGGGTCGGAAGAGGAACATGGCCCGGAAGAGATCAGGGTTCTGGACGCCGTACTCCACGTAGGCGGTCGCCATCTCCTGCAGGCGCTCGACGGCGTCCTGGGTCTCCACTGCGGCGAAGCGGTCCAGAAGGGCGTCGACCTCGCGCTCGACGATGCCCTGTAGCAGGTCGCGCTTGTCGACGACATGGGCGTACAGGGCTGGCGCCGTGACACCGAGGCTGGCGGCGACCCGCCGCAACGAGACGGCGTGGAGGCCTTCGGCGACCAAGAGCTCCCTGGCGGCCTTCGAGATGGCTTCCCGCGTGAGTGGTTGACGCATGAGTGGTGGATCCTCCCTCGGTCTTCCGCCCGACGTGCTGCGTCACACCTACCGCGATTCGACCGATTCCTAACAGGGATCAGCGCAGTTGGTGGCGCTGCACCTTTCCCAGTGCGGTGCGGGGAACCTGGTCGACGATCACGAGTTCTTTGGGCGCGGCGTACGCGGGCAGCACCTCGGCGACGTGGTCGCGAAGTTGCCGGACGGTCGGAGGTGCCGCCGCGCTCTGTGCGAGCACCACCCACGCGACCACCCGGCGGCCCCACTCCGGGTCGGGTCGACCAGCGACGGCGACGTCGGCGATGGCCGGGTGCGTGCGTAGCGCCGCCTCCACGGCCGTCGGCCACACCTTCTCTCCGCCGGTGACGATCACGTCGCCGATGCGTCCCTCGACGTGCAGCACGCCCGTGCCATCCATCGACCCGCTGTCGCCCGTTGCCAGCCATCCTTCGGCGTCCTTGGGGTCGGTGCCGTCCCGGTAGGAGCGCAGCAGCATCGCCCCGCGCACGTGGATCTCTCCCCGGTCGTCGATCCGCACGTCGACCCCGTCGAGGGGTACCCCGTCGTAGGCGATGCCGCTCCCGGTCTCGGTCATGCCGTACGTGCGCACGACGTTGCCCGGCCGTTGCCGCCAGTCCGCACTGCCGCCGACGAGCACGATGCGATAGTCGTCGAGATCGAGGCGATTGGCCTGCGTGGGCACCACGGAGACGAGCGTCGCCGGGGGCTCGAACACGAGCGGCGTGTCGGTGACGATCGCGCGCATGATGACGCCGAGACCGCCGATGTGGGCGACGGGGAGCACGGCGAGCCACGAATCGACGGTCGGGTCGACGCCGAGCCGGGCGCTCGTGGCGGTGGCGCCGGCGACGACGGCGTCGTGGGTGAGGACGACGCCCTTGGGTTCGCCGGTCGTCCCGCTCGTGACGACGACGACGGCGTCGCCGTCGTCGGTCGGGCGCGGGTCGGGGAGGAGCTGGTGCGCGCCGGTCTCGTCGATGAGGACCTCGGGGCGCATGCGCTCGAGCAGCGTGCGCACCCCGGCGAGCGGCAGCCGGGGGTCGACGGGCAGGACGGCGTCGCCATTGGCCCACGCTTCGGTGAGCTCGTGGACGAACCGCGGTCCGGTGGGGACGGCGATTGCGAGCAGCCGAGGCACCGGCGATAGCGTACGCGACCGTATGAGTGACAACTCTCAGAGTGCCAGCGGGGCGGGTGGAGCGGGAGGGACGGGGTCGAAACCCCGCGACGGGGTCATCCGGCCGGGCGCGGAATGGGTCCACGGGGGCGGTTCCTTCGAGGACGTGCGCTACGAAGTGGCCCCGGTGCCCTCCGGCACGATCGCCAAGATCACGATCGCGCGGCCCGAGGTCCACAATGCGTTCCGGCCCCAGACGATCATCGAGCTGGCGCACGCGTTCGAGCTCGCACGCGAGGATCCAGAGGTCGGCACCATCATCCTGACGGGCGCGGGCGCGCGTGCCTTCTGCTCAGGCGGCGACCAGCGGGTGCGGGGCGACAGCGGATACCTGCACGACGACCCCCTCGGGAAGTCCGGCGTCGGTCGCTTCCATGTCACCGACCTCCACGTGCAGATCCGCCGGCTGCCCAAGCCCGTCGTGGCCATGGTCGCCGGGTACGCCATCGGCGGGGGGCACGTCCTCCACGTCGTCTGCGACCTCACGATCGCCGCCGACAACGCGCGCTTCGGGCAGACGGGTCCGAAGGTCGGATCCTTCGACGGCGGCTTCGGCGCGTCGGTGCTGTCGCGACTCGTCGGCCCGAAGAAGGCCAAGGAGATCTGGTTCCTCTGTCGCCAGTACGGGCCCGAGGAGGCGGTGGCCATGGGTCTTGCCAACACGGTCGTGCCCCTCGAGGACCTCGAGGTCGAGACGGTCAAGTGGTGCACGGAGATGCTGCAGCTCTCGCCGTTCGCACTGCGGTTGTTGAAGGCGTCGTTCAACGCCGACGAGGACGGCCTGTCGGGGCTGCAGCAGCTGGCCCACGACGCCAACCTCCTCTTCTACATGTCGGAGGAGGCGCAGGAGGGGCGCAACGCCTACAAGGAGAAGCGGGTCCCGGACTTCACGAAGTTCCCCCGGCGACCTTGACCTCATGACGTCTCCGTGGGTCGACGGCGCTCGGCCGAAGACGCTGCCCGCCGCCATCGTCCCGGTCGCCGTCGGCACGGCGGTCGCCTTCAGCCAGGGCGAGGTCGTGTGGTGGCGGGCCCTGGCCGCGCTCGTCGTGTCGCTCGCGGTGCAGATCGGCACCAACTTCGCCAACGACTACTCGGACGGGATCCGCGGGACCGACGACGTCCGCGTCGGTCCCGTCCGGCTCGTCGCGTCGGGGCTCAAGCCGGCGGCCGCGGTGAAGCGCGCCGCCTTCCTCTCCTTCGGTGTCGCCGCCCTTGCCGGTCTCGCGCTCGCGGCGGCGACGACGTGGTGGCTGATCCCCCTGGGTGGGGCGTGCTTCGCCGCAGGGTGGTTCTACACGGGCGGTCCCAGGCCCTACGGCTACGCCGGGCTCGGCGAGGTGTTCGTGTTCGTGTTCTTCGGGATCGTGGCGACGGCGGGCTCGGCCTTCGTCCACGTCGAGGGCGTGACGATGCTGGCGATCGGGGCGAGCATCCCCGTCGGTGCGTTGGCGACGGCGCTGCTCGTGGTCAACAACCTCCGCGACATCCCGACGGA
>DATLED010000074.1:0-27596 GCA_035525495.1 Acidimicrobiales bacterium
TGTTCGGTTGTCTTGGTCGACGTCCGAACCTAAAAGGGAGCCGCCCCGCGTGCGCGTCTTTCGCGTCGGCGGCCAGCGGCACCCGCACCCGATCCCACCAGCACCAACACCACCCCACGCCCGCCCCGACCATCCACACAAGGTTGAGGAGGGGAACGTATGTTCGATTCTGAGATCCGGATCCGTTCGAAGGCCGAGGCGCTCACCGGTGAGGAGCTGGTGGCGCGGGTCCTGCAGGGCGCGGCCGACCAGGCCTCCCACATGGCGGGTTGGCTGGCGCTCGTCGCCGAGCTCGACCGGCGCGAGGTCTGGGGTGTGGAGGGTGCGCAGTCGTGCGCGCAGTTCCTGGCGTGGAAGTGCGGTCTCGTCCCGCGCACCGCCCGCGAGCAGGTGCGGGTGGCGCGTCAGCTCGACTCGTTGCCGGCGATCCAGGGCGCGTTCGGCGAGGGGCGGTTGTCGTACTCGCGGGTGCGGGCGCTGTGCCGGGTGGCGACGCCCGCAAACGAAGCCTTCCTCCTCGGTCTCGCGCTGGCGCTCTCCGCTCGCGACCTCGAGGCGAGCCTCGCCGCCTACGCCGCCGCCCACCGCGAACCGTTGTCGTTGGACGACGACACCGCACGGCGGGCGCGTTGCGGGGTCACTCGATGGATCGAGCCCGACGGGGTGGTGCGCTACGAGGTGCTGGCTCCGCCCGAGGAGGCGATGGTCATCGACAAGGCGATCGAGTTCGGGCGCGACCAGGTCCACAAGAAGAACAAGGCGGCGGCCGTCGCCAAAGGAAGCACCGAGCGCGTCCGGCGGGTCAGCGGTCCGCTCGGCAAGCTCGAGGGTCTCGCCTGGGCCATCGAGAACGGGCCCGCCAACATCGCCCGCGGGGTGGAGATCGACGATCCGTATCTGATCGTCATCCCGGTGCAGGAGGGAGCGGCGTTCGTGGGAGACGACGGCCGCGTCGACCTCGGCAACGGGCTCACGCTGCACCCGCGCACGCTGCAACGGCTGTGCTGCAGCTCGATGATCCAGGTGATGCTCTCCGGAGACGACGGCGAGCGTCCGCTCGATCTCGGGCGAACGGCCCGCCTCCCCAACCGCAAGCAGCGACGCGCCCTCCGGGCCATGTACGCGACGTGCCGGTTCCCCGGCGGGTGCGACGTGGCCAGCGAGCGGTGCCGCCCCCATCACGTCGCCTGGTGGGGACGCGACCAGGGCCCGACCGACCTCGACAACCTCGTCCCGCTGTGCGACTGGCACCACCGCCAGGTCCATGAAGGCGGGTGGGGCCTCGTGTTCGGCCTCGACGGGCTGCTGGTGGCGATCTCGCCGACGGGGAAGCGTCACGAGACGGCGCCGGCGCTCGCGCTCCCGCCGAGCGACCCCGCGGCCCTGGCGCGATCCCTGCGGCTGCAAGGCGTCGCGCCCGATGGCTCTGCGCTCATGGGCGAGTGGGGCGGCGAGCGAATGACGTGGTGGGCACGAGGCGTGGTGATGGACGCCATCTTCCGCGAGCTCGATGGTCCCGAGCAGCACTTGCTGAACTGACCCGACGACGGCGCGGTCGCGTCTTGCCGATCCGGCTCCCGAAGTGGGTGACCGGGGCTTCGGCGCGCCCGGGGAGCGGCGATTGCAGGCGGTCGGCGTGCCCGCCGGTGCTCCGGTGCGTCGCCCGCCACCGCCCGTCGCCGCCTGGTGTCGCTCCGTGCCGGGCGGCCCCGCGGGTGGGGTCGGGACGGGTCGGAGCGGTTCCTCGGAACCGTTTCCGCTCGGCCCGCCGACCGTTGGCGGACGGCGGACGGCTCGGAACCTTCGGCTCGAGACCTATCGGCGCCAGACGTCGGGGCGGGGCGGGTCGAAGGCCACGTCGATGGGCTCGCCCCGGATGGCGGAGAAGGCGTTCGGGCCCCATCGCTCGATCCCGGCGAGGGGCGTCGGCAGCGAGTCCTCGGCGAACCAGCCGACGTCGCGCGTCTCGAGGGGGTGGGCCCGCAGCTCGCCGCCGGTCATGCGGCACTGGAAGACGAGGGAGTAGAGCGGGATGCGGGTGAAGTTCAGCCGGAGACCGTCGAGGACGGCGATGATGCGGAGGGGCTCGACCTCGATGCCGGTCTCCTCGAGCACCTCCTTCACCGCCACCTCGGAAGCGGAGTAGCCGATGTCGGCCCACCCGGTCGGGTAGAGCCACACGCCGGAGTCGGCCCGCTGGACGAGGAGGATCTCGCCTCGGTCGTTGCCGACGACGGCGCCCACCGCGACCTTCGGCGTGACGTAGCCGGCGACGCCGTCGCCGACGACCTTGAGCCACTCCTCGGCCAGGACCTCCGCCTCGAGCTCGTGGCCGGCGGCGACACCGATGTCGGCGGCGACCTTCAGGACCTCTTCGTAGCGCTCCCGCTCGTAGAGCGACTCCGTGAAGCCGAGTCCGGTTCGGGCGATGCCGGCGAGCGACTCGCTCCAGCGCAGCAGGTCCTGCGCGGTGACGACGTCCCTCGTCGGTTCCTGCGGCGCAGCCCCCATCAGGCCGAGACGCTACCCAGCAATGAAGCGGCGATCAGGACGACGCGGGCTCGTCCCTCGGCGTGTGCCTGCGGTCGAAGCGGTAGCCGACGCCGCGGACGGTGTGGAGCCAGCGGGGGTTCTCGGCGTCGTCCTCGACCTTGGTGCGCAGGCGGCGGACGTGCTCGGTGACCGTCCCCTCCTGTTGAAACTCCGACGACGACTGCCACACGTCGCGCAACAGCTGATGGCGGGTGAAGACCCGTCCGGGCGCGGCGGCGAGGAACGCCAACAGGTCGAACTCCTTGGCGGTCGTCTCCACCAGCTCGCCCCTCACCCAGACCTCGCGGCCGGTGAGGTCGATGCGGAGGCCGGGGTACTCGATCACCGGGGCGGCCGAGGCGACCATGCCGGCCCGGCGAAGGAGGGCCGACACCCGTGCCGACAGCTCCCGGAGCGAGAACGGCTTGACGATGTAGTCGTCGGCGCCGAGTTGCAGGCCGCGGACGCGGTTGTCCTCGCTCTCGAGGGCGGTCAACAGGATGACCGGCGTGTTGCCCTTCTGGCGGATGTGCTGGAGGACCTCGAGCCCGCTGATCACCGGCATCATCACGTCGAGGATGACCAGATCCGGCCGGTCCTTCTCGAGGCGCTCCATGGCCTCCATGCCGTTCATCGCCCGGACGACCGCGAAGCCCTCGCTCTCGAGCGTGCCGGCGACGAGTTGGCTGATGTCGGCCTCGTCCTCGACGACGAGCACCTTCGCCTGGAGCGGAGCAGCGGTCACGACGCCGACCAGTGTGGCACCTCGTCACCGCGGCAGCCCGGGGCGCGCTCGAGGTGGCGGGACGCGACGGAGCGCCCACTCCCGCCGAGTGAGCGCCCCCATCTCCCGCCTTGTGTGTCCCACTTTGCCGGAATGCCTTGAAGGAATCCTGGCCCTGCGCTGAAGATGCGCTGAAGTTTGCCGATCGACACACTGGTGACCGTGCCTCCCGCCCGCATCCTCGTCGTCGAGGATGACCAGAGCCTGCGGGACCTGCTGTCGGCATCGCTCGAGCGGGAGGGTTGGGAGGTCCGCGCGGTGCCCGACGCCAAGACGGCGGAGGCGGCCGTCGACGGGTTCCGCCCGGACGTCGCCATCCTCGACATCCAGCTCGGCGACGGTCCGGACGGGCTGACGCTGGCCAAGCGCATCCGCCAGCGCAGCGACCTGCCCTTCGTCTTCCTGACCGACCGCTCGGGCGTCGACGACCGCCTGGCCGGGTTCGAGACCGGCGCCGAGGACTACCTCGCCAAGCCCTTCATCCTCGCCGAGCTGCTGGCGCGGCTGCGGGTCGTGCTGCGGCGTCAGGGCCGGCTCGGGAACGCCATCGTCGACATGGGTCCGCTGCAGATCGACGAGGGCGGGCGACGGGTCACCGTCGACGGTGAGCTCGTCGAGCTCACCCGCATCGAGTTCGAGCTCCTGTTGCGCCTCGCCGCGCAGGTGGGGCGAGTCGCGTCGAAGTCGGATCTGTTGGCCCGCATCTGGGGCTTCGAGGGCTACGACCAGAACCTCGTCGAGGTCCACATCTCGTCGCTGCGGCGCAAGCTCGGGACGTCCGGCTCGCTGATCCAGACGGTGCGCGGCGTGGGTTACGTCCTGCGGGCGACGTAGGCGAGCAGGTAGCAGTCGTCGATCTCGGCGAACAGGCCCTGGTTGCCCGCGACCTCGTCGGCGTCGTAGCGGCCCTGTGACGCCGCCCGTCCCATGTAGTTGAGGCCCCTGGCGTCGACGATGGTGAGCCCGGCGCCCTCGATGAGGTCGACCATCTCCCGGTGCGTGTACTCGACCTCGTGGTCGGGGTCGATGAACTCGTCCTGTTGGAGCCGGCAGATCCGGCCGTTCGGCGTGTCGAGGGCGAGGTACCCACCGGGGGCGAGGATGCGATGGATCTCGGCGAGGACCGACTTGGCTTCGGCCGGCGTGATGTGCTCGATCGACTGGCCGCTGTAGACGAGGTCGAAGGCGCTGTCGTCGTAGCCGGTGAGGTCCGACATCGAGTGGTAGCGGTAGCGGACGGGACCGAGGTGGCTGTCGATCACGTCGTGGTGCTCGGGACTGCGGTAGAGGGGATGACGGTCGGCCGACGGGAGGTCGACGATCGTGAGCTCCTCGAACGCGTACGGGTAGCCCATGGCGACGAGGGCGCCCTGTTGGGTGTCGTGGTGGGCGCCGCCGACGTCGAGGATCCTGCTCGCCCTCGGAAGGCTCTGGATGAACTCGCAGCGGCTCACGTGGAGGCTGTGCGGCAGAGCCGGACCCTGGAACCGGACCTTGAGTCGGAACTCCTCGCTGCCCCGGAGTCGCTGGGTGAGCTCGTCCCTCGGGAGCGTGCCCGCCTCGAGCTGCGGGAGGTGCAGGTCGATCGTTCCCTGGTCGGGTTCTCGACGGAGCATCACCTGGTAGGCGACGCGCAGGGCGTCGGCGGCGGGCAGGTCGTAGAACGACGTCGGTGGCGTGAGGCGCCGGCGCAGCTGCGCCACCGCCGGGCGCAGCGGCGCCTTCCAGTCCAAGGGCACCGCGGGAGGCTACCGACGTGGGCCACGCGGCCGGATCGCGGGTGGCCTATCGCCGTTCAGCGCGGGCGAATTGCGTAGCGTCGGTCGCGCATGCCTCGTCGGTCCGAGCTCGGGTGGGTCCTCGTGATGGTCGTGGTGGCGGTCACGCTCGGGTTCATCATCGGTGGCGGACCGTCGCTGCTCACCCAACGCGGGCACGAGGAGCTCCTCGGCGAGCAGCTCTCGGCGTCCACCAAGGAATTGACGACGACGACGACCGCCGCCGCCCCTCGCCGTTCGAAGGCGCCGAGATCGACCTCGTCGTCGCCGGCGCCGTCGACACCGAGTTCGGCACCGACGTCGACGACCACCTCGACGGTGGCGGCGCGTGCGCCCAAGGACGTGGGCGTGCGGGTCTACAACGGGTCGACGAAGGCGGGCCAGGCGGTCGTCGTCGGCGATCGGCTGAAGGCGGCGGGCTACAACGTGCTGGCGCCGGGGCCGAGCCCGAGGGATCCGCTTGCAACGTCGGTCATCCACTACGTCGAGGGCTACGCCGCGGAGGCGGCGGCGCTGGCGGCGACGCTCGGACTGGCGGCCACCGCGACGGCGCCGATGCCGACGCCGCCGCCCGTCGCGGCCGTCGGTCCGGCGAGCCTCGTGCTGATCGTCGCCGGTGACCTGGTGGGGTCAGCCTGACCCGAGGGGCACCGATCAGTCCTTGAGGTTGCGGAGCACGGCGCTCTCGATGGCGGCGAGGGCCTCGTCGTCGAACACCTTGGCGCCGGCGCGGTCGGTGACGTAGAACGCGTCGACGACCTCGTGGCCCATCGTCGACACCCTCGCCACGCGGACGTCCAGCCCGCAGTTGGCGAGGCCAGTCGTGATGCGGTGCAACACGGCGATGCCGTCAGGCGCCCGCACCTCGATGATCGTCGCCCGGTCGCTCGCCTCGTTGTCGAAGAGCACCCGGGGATCGGCGGGGCGGGCGGCGGTGCGGCGGTAGCGGCGGGCGTAGGAGCGGCTGCGTTCGATGAGCTTGTCGGCCAGGGACAGCCGGCCGTCGAACACCGCCTGCAGGTCGGCCGCCACCCGGTCCCACCGGGGCTCCTTGCCGAACGACGGCTCGACGTCGAACACCTCGACGGCCCGCCCGTCGCCCGCCAGGCCCGCCGACGCCGAGCGCACGTCGAGGCCGTGCAGCGCCAGGACGCCCGCGACCTTGGAGAACAAGCCCGGCCGGTCGGGGGCCACGACGGTGCAACGGTGGCCCTCGCCGTGCAGGCCCTCGACGAGACCCTCCGGCACCTCCAACGGCGCGGGCTCGGCGACGAGCTCCGACCCCTGCAGCACGCGGCGGGTCCGGTCGACGAGCTCGGCGACGAGGCCGGCCTTCCAGTCGGACCACGCGGAGGAGCCGGTTGCCAGGGAGTCGGCTTCGGTCAACGCCGCCAGCAGCTCCAAGGTGTCGACGTCACCGACCTCCCGGGCCACGTGATCGATCGTCGCCGGATCGCTGAGGTCGCGGCGCGTCGCCACGTCAGGCAGCAACAGGTGCAGGCGGACGAGCTCCTGCAGCACCTTGACGTCGCCGTCGACCAGACCGAGTCGCGGACCGATGCGCCCGACGACGTCGATCCCCGCATCGGTGTGGTCGCCGGGGAAGCCCTTGCCGATGTCGTGGAGCAGCGCGCCGAGCAGCAGCAGGTCGGGGCGGCGGACCGTGCGGGTGCGGGCGGCGGCGTTGGCGGCGGCCTCCCACAGGTGCCGGTCGACGGTGAAGCGGTGGTAGGCGTTGCGCTGCGGCTTGAACCGCACCGACGCCCACTCCGGGATGAGCTTCACCATCAGGCCGTGCTGGTCGAGGGCCTCGAGGACGGGGATGGCGTTGTGGCCGGCGCCGAGCAGCGCCACGAGATCGTGACGCCACGCCTCCGGCCAGATCGCCGGCGGCTCGACGGCATCGACGGCGACGGCGGCGAGCGCCGAGGGCGACAGCGGCACGCCTGTCTCGGCGGCCTCGACCGCCGCGCTCAGCCAGTGCCCGGGATCGTGGGCGACGATCACCCGCTCCGCCCGCGCCCGTGGTCCGCCGAGCCACGCGTCGATCCGGTCCCACGCGTCGTCCGAGACGTAGGAGATGGTGCGGGCCGCGGCGCTCAGCGCGCCCATCAACGCGTCGGCGTCGGTGTACGCGAGATCCGCGGCGACGCCGTCCTGCTCCTGGAGCACCAGCCGGTCGAGCGCCTTGCCGACGCGCGCATGCAGCGCGGAGCGCACCTCGGCGATCCGGTCGTGCGGTTCGGCGACCGCCTCGATCCGCTCGGCCAGCACGGGCGTCGCCAGCCGCGCCGCGAACAGCGCGTGCACGTCGCGCAGCCCGCCCCGTCCCTCCTTGAGCTCGGGCTCCAACAGGTAGGCCACGTCGCCGAACCTCGAGTGGCGCTCGACGACGGCGTCGTGCAGCACCCGCAACCAACGCTTCCCCTTGCCCCGCCACTGCTCGCGCGCCCGCGATGCCAGTTCGTCGGCCAACCGACGGTCGCCGGCGATGTAGCGGGCGTCGAGCATGCCGAGCATCGCCTTGAGGTCCGAGTCGGCGACGGCGAGCGCCTCCTTGACCGTCCTGACCGAGTGGTCGAGGCCGACGCCGCGGTCCCAGATCGGGTACCAGATCCGGTCGGCGAGCTTCTTGATGGCCGGCGGTTTGCGCTTGCCGTTGTGGATCAGCAGGAGGTCGAGGTCCGAGAACGGCGCCGCGTCCCCCCGCCCGTAGGACCCCACCGCCAGCAGGCTGACGC
Organism: Acidimicrobiales bacterium; assembly: GCA_035525495.1. Lineage (GTDB taxonomy): Bacteria > Actinomycetota > Acidimicrobiia > Acidimicrobiales > CADCTF01 > DATLED01. The sequence goes on from DATLED010000074.1 coordinate 7,836, forward strand.
CCTCCTCCGTCCCGAGGAGCGAACCCAACCAGGAGTCGTGTTGGAAACGACGCGGCGCGTCAGTCACCGACGTGCACCCCGCGGCGGCGTAGGGAGCGCCAGCGAGCAGCCGCAAGTCGAGCGGCAAGCGACCAGCTATACCGCGTCGGCGCCCATCTCCCCGGTCCGGATGCGGACGATCCGGTCGACGTCGGTGACCCAGACCTTGCCGTCGCCGATCTTGTCGGTGCGGGCGGCGGCGACGATGGCGTCGACGATGCGGTCGACGTCGGCCTCGTCGGCCAGGATCTCGATCCGGACCTTCGGCACGAAGTCGATCGTGTACTCGGCGCCCCGGTACACCTCGGTGTGCCCGCGCTGGCGGCCGAAGCCCTGCACCTCCGACACGGTCATGCCCTGCACGCCGGAGTCCTTGAGCGACTCCTTGACGTCGTCGAGCTTGAACGGCTTGACGATGGCGGTGATGAGCTTCATCGCTAGATCCTCCCACCGAGGGCGTACGCCGCTTCTGCGTGCAGGGACTGGTCCATGCCTTCGTCTTCCTGATCGGAGGTGATGCGGAGGCCGATGGCGGCATCGATCACCTTGGCGAGGATGAACGACACGATGCCCGAGTACAGGATCGTGGAGGCGACGGCGAGCAACTGGTTCACGAGGAGCTCACTTCCGCCGAAGAGCAGGCCGTCGGCGCCGAGGCTGTTCACCTTGGTGTCCGCGAACACGCCGAGCAGCAGCGAGCCGAGGATGCCGCCGACGAGGTGGACGGCGATGACGTCGAGGCTGTCGTCGTAGCCGAGCTTGAACTTCAGCTGGATGGCGAGGAAGCACACGACGCCGGCGGCGAAGCCGATCAGGAGCGGGGCCACGCCGCCGACGAATCCGGCGCACGGCGTGATGGCGACGAGGCCGGCGACGGCGCCGGACGCGGCGCCGAGGGTCGTGGCGTGTCCGCCCTTGATCTTCTCGACCACGAGCCAGCCGATCATGGCGGCGGCCGCCGCCAGGTGGGTGTTCATGAGAGCCTGGGCCGCGAGCCCGTTGGCGCCGAGGGCCGAGCCGGCGTTGAAGCCGAACCACCCGAACCAGAGGATGCCGGTGCCGAGCAGCGTCCACGGCAGGTTGTGCGGCGGCATCGGCTCGCCCGGCCACCCCCGCCGCTTGCCGATGACGAGGACGAGGACGAGGGCGGCGATGCCGGCGTTGATGTGGACGACGGCGCCGCCGGCGAAGTCGAGCGCCCCCCGCTGGAACAGCCAGCCCTCGGGGCTGAAGACCCAGTGGGCGACGGGGCTGTAGACGAGGATGCTCCAGAGGCCGATGAAGACGGCGTAGGCGTTGAACTTGAGGCGGTCGGCGGTGGCCCCGGTGATCAGCGCCGGCGTGATGATGGCGAACATCATCTGGTAGGCGGCGAAGGCCAGGATCGGGATGCTGAGGGCGAAGTCGCCCTTGTAGCCAGGCAGCACGGTGGAGGCGTCGCCGAGGTCCTCGAGGAAGGCGAAGTCGAGGTTCCCGATGAACCCGCCGCCGTCCCCGAACGCCAGGCTGAACCCGACGGCCGACCAGATGATGCTGATCAGCCCCATGGCGAAGAAGTTCTGCATGAGCATGCCCAGGACGTTCTTGGCCCGGACCATGCCTCCGTAGAAGAAGGCGAGTCCCGGCGTCATGAACAGCACGAGGGCGGCCGAGACCAGCACCCAGGCGGTGTTCCCGCTGTCGATTTCCATGACGAAACAATTGCGTCACCGAGTTTCGTGGCTGTCACCCGGATGTTTCGGGAGGATGAACGCCCTTTCGGCTCAGAGCGCCTCGGTCGCCTTGCGGGCGGCGATGAGCACGGGGTCCCAGACCGGGCTGAACGGCGGCGCGTAGGCGAGGTCGAGGGCCGTCATGTCCTCGGCGGTCATGCCGGCGGTGATGGCGGTGGCGATGACGTCGATGCGCTTGGCCGAGCCCTCGTTGCCGACGATCTGCGCGCCGAGGACGCGTCCGCTGTGTCGCTCGGCGAGAAGCTTGACCTTCATCGGCTGCGCTCCCGGGTAGTAGCCCGCCCGCGTGGTGGAGTCGATGGTGACGGCGACGTACTCGAAGCCGGCGGCCACCGCCTCCTTCTCGGTCACGCCGGTGCGGGCGACCTCGAGGGCGCACAGCTTCGTGATGGCCGTGCCGACGACGCCGGGGAAGGTGGCGTACCCGCCGCCGAGGTTGATGCCGGCCACGCGGCCCTGCTTGTTGGCGACGGTGCCGAGGGCCACGTGGACGAACTGGCCGGTGACGCGATGGAAGCTCTCGCAGCAGTCGCCGGCCGCCCACACGTTCGGCGTCGAGACGCTGCGCTGGCGGCGGTCGACGCGGATGGCGCCGCGGTGGCCGACGGCGATGCCGGCGTCGACTGCCAACCCGGTGTTCGGCGACACGCCGGTGCCGAGGACGACGAGGTCGGCGGGCAGCGTCTCGCCCGAGGTCGTGTGCACGGCGTCGGGCTCGAAGGCGTCCACCCGTTGGTTGGTGACGACGCGGATGCCGTGCTTGCGCATGGCGTCGGCGACGAGCGCGCCCATGTCCTCGTCGAGTGTGCTCATCGGCTGGTTGGTGGCGGTGACGACGGTGACCTCGGCGCCGCGGTTGAGGAACGCCTCGGCCATCTCGAGGCCGATGTAGCCACCGCCGACGACCACGACGCGAGTTGGGCGCTGCGCGTGGACGGCCCCGAGGAGGCGGTCGGCGTCCTCGAGGTTCTGGACGCCGTGGACGTTCGGTCCGTCGATGCCCGGCAGGTCGGGGCGCACGGGGACGGCGCCCGTCCCGATGTGGAGGTCGTCGTAGCCGAGGGTGTAGGTGCGTCCGCCGTGCTCGTGATCGCGGACGGTGACCTGTTGGTTGGCGGTGTCGATGGCGACGGCCTCGTGCTGCAGCCGCACGTCGATGCGGAACTCGTCGCGGAACTGCTTCGGCGCCCGGACGATGAGCCGTTCGATGCCGAGGACCTCGCCGCCGATCAGGTACGGGATGCCGCACGCGCTGTAGCTCGTCCACCGTCCCTGTTCGAGGGCGACGATCTCGAGGTCGGGCCGCCGGCGGCGGGCCTGGCTGGCGGCAGCCATGCCACCGGCGTCGCCGCCGACGACGACCAATCGTCCGGGCCGGTGGGGAGCCATGCGAAAGTGTCTACATGGCGGAACCCACACCTGGGCGCGTGCGGGAGGACTGCCGCCACTACCTCGGGCGGTCGACCACCGGCGGCGAACGGGTCGAGCGCTGTCGCATCGACGTGAACATCGCCGACCCCGCCTTCGCGTGCCCGGAAGGGTGCCTGTTCTGGGAGGCCCGCAAGGTGTCGGGCGCCGGTTGGACGGTGGCCGAGGGGGATCAGCCCGACGGCTGAGCGCCGCCGAGGAGCTGCGGCAGCCGGCTGAAGAACTGGCTGCGGGGCAGCACCTCGGTGCATCCGGCATCGCCGGCCGCGGCGAGCAACGCCTTGTCGACGTGGGAGCCGTACGCGACGACCCTGGCGCCGCCGGCGACGATGTCGCCGAGGGCCTCGAGCACACCCGTCTTCGACAGGTCGACGAGGACGACGTCGGTCGCCCCGAGCCCGACCAAGGCCTCCGGCGACGCGACGAAACGGCAGTCGGGAACGGCCGCGGAGATCTTCGACCGGTCCATCAGATCGGGCGTGTAGGCGGCGACGGCGGGGCTCGACAAGGCCTCTACTCTCTCAGCTTCATGAAACGGGCGGGACTCGTGGGGTTGGTCGTCTTCTGCGTCGCCCCGATCGTGGTCTGGCTGGCCACGACGGTCGATGTCGTCCCCCTCCCCGACCGCTTCGCGGACCGCACGATCACGATGCGGACGATCGCCCTCGCCTGCGCGCTGGCGGGGTACAGCGCGTGGGCCGCGAACATCATCCAGGGCGCGCGCATCGGAACCGTCGAACGGGCCTGGAACGGGCTCGACCACCTCTACCGCGCCCACCGCCGGACCGGCGAGGCCGTCGTGGCGCTGCTCGTCCTCCACGGCGGCCTGATGCTTGCCAGCATCGGCAGCCTCGTGTACCTCGACGCCGACACGGGCGCCATCTTCCTCGGTCCGGTGTTCCTGGCGATGCTCGTCACGCTCGTCGTCGTCACCGTCTACGGACGCCTGCACCACGACCCGTTCCTGTGGGTCCAACGCGCCCTCGGCGGACTGTTCCTCCTCACCGCGTTCCACGTCTTCGGCGTGCAGGGGGAGAAGGCGCTGAGCCGTCCGCTGAACGTGCTCCTGATCGCGTACGCGGTGCTCGCCGCGGCTGCGTTCGTCTACCGCTCGGGGCTGGGCCGCACCGCCGCCCCGCGCCACCACTACACGGTCGCCGAGATGAACCGCATCACCGATCACATCACCGAGGTCGTCCTCGACGCGGTCGACCATCCGGTCCGCTTCGAGCCCGGCCAGTTCGCCTTTCTCAGCCTCGGCCGTCCGGCCCACGACACTCGCGCCCACCCGTTCAGCATCACGTCGCGCGTCGACGAGCCTCAGCTGCGCTTCGTGGTGAAGGGCCTCGGCGACCACACCCGCGAGCTCGCCGTCATCCCGCGGGGCACCTCCGCGCGCGTCGAGGGTCCGTACGGCACGCTCACGCACACCCGCATGCGCAACAAGCGCCAGGTCTGGATCGGCGGGGGCATCGGCATCACGCCGTTCATCGCCATGGCCCGCGCCGTCGCCGCGCGGGGCGACTTCGACGTCGACCTCTACTACTGCACGGCCGACGCCGCTGAGGCCTCCTTCCGCGACGAGCTGGCCGAGCACGTCAACGTCATCTCCGTGCGCGAGGACGTCGAGGGCTTCCTCACCGCCGACCGGATCGCCGCCGTCAGCGGCCCGCTCGGAGGCGACGACACCGACTACCTGATCTGCGGACCGCCGGCGATGCTGCACAACCTCCGCTCGCAGCTCGTGGCGGCCGGCGTGCCGCCCGCGAGGGTGCACGCCGAGGACTTCAGCTTCCGTCGGTAGGCCGGGGCGCGTGGCGCTGCTTGTGCACGAACGCCTTCGCCGCGCCCCACGCGATCCCGAGCTCGCCGAGCGACGGATCGATGTCGGACCAGTTCGCCGGCGAGAGGTCGAAGTCGTCGTCGGGGAACCGCTCCCTCGAGAACTTGTCGCGCTCGACGGCCGTCGCGCCTGCCTCGAGGAGCACCTGGGTCGGGTACCGCACCGCGGCCCGCAACAAGGCCAGTGGGTTGACGCGTTGGTCGTCCACGTCCCGCAGCAACAGCTCCCGGACGGCGCCGCCCACCTCGGCCCTCGCCTGCTCGCCCGCCTCCCGGGCGGCGACGACCACGATCCGCGGCACGGTCGTCAACCGCGACCGCACGCAGCGCTCGACCCAAGCGGGGAGGACGGCGTCGATCGCATCGGCCAACGCGACGGCGTGCTCCTCGAGCGTGGCTCCGGTTCCGGTCACGCGGTCAAGATACGGCGTACCCTTCATGGCGTGACCGGTCCTCAGCGCGGCTTCCAGATCCACGCGACGGTGTGGTTCACCGTCAACGCCTTCCTGTTCATGTTGTGGCTGATCACCGGGGCCGGCTTCCCGTGGTTCCTCATCCCCGCCGCCGGATGGGGCATCGGCCTCGCCGCCCACGCGACGGCCGCGTTCACGGCGCCCATCCGGACCGACGAGGAGCTCGAGCCGGGCGAGACCTACCGCAGCCTCGGCAGCTGACCTAGCTCTCGAGCAGGTCGCCGAGGCGGTCGACCTCGACGCCGAACTCCCGCAGCCACTCGATCGAGCGGTCGATGTTGTCGGTCTCGCCGGTCAGCTCGCACACGACCCAGCCGACGTGCTCCTCGATCTTGGCCTGGCGGATGTTCGGCATGACGTCGAAGTCCTGCACCAGCCGGGCGATCACCGGCTGCTTGATGAGGTGCTCGGGGAACGTCAGCTTCACGCGGGTGGGTGTGCTCATGGCGAGAGTGCTCCATTCAGGTTGCCGGACCTGAAGCCCTCGAGGTCGAGGGTCACGTAGCGGTACCCGGCGGATCGGACGGCTTCGACGACGGCGTTGCGCTCCTCGACGGCCCGCAGCAGGTCGGGTCCCTCGAGCTCGATGCGGGCGGTGTCGCCGTAGTGGCGGACGCGCAGCTGACGGAACCCGAGGCGGCGCAGCGCCGACTCCGCCCGGCCAACGTTGCTGAGGATCGAGACCGTGACCGGCGTACCGTACGGGACGCGCGACGAGAGGCAGGCGGCGGCGGGCTTGTCCCACGTCCGCAACCCGAGCTCACGCGAGCACGAACGGACGTCGGCCTTGGTGAACCCGGCGTCGACGAGTGGGAACGCGCTCCCCCGCTCGGCGGCGGCGCGCTGTCCGGGACGGTGGTCGCCGAGGTCGTCGACGTTGACGCCGAGGACGACGGTCGCGCCCTCGGCGCGGGCCAGCGGTTCGGTCACGTCGAGCAGCGCCGTCTTGCAGTGGAAGCACCGGTCGCCGTCGTTGGCGGCGTACGCCGGGTCGGCGAGCTCGTCGGTGAAGACCGGCGTCCACCGCAGCGTCCACTCGTCCGCCAACGCGCGGCACTCGCCCTCCTCCTCGGGCGCCAGCGACGGCGAGATCGCCGTCACCGCCAGGGCGCGCTCGGGCCCGAGGGTGTCGTTGGCCACCCACGCGAGGAAGGCCGAGTCCGCGCCCCCGCTGAAGGCGACGACGACGCGGTCGAGCTCGGTGAGGCGGGCGCGCAGGGCGCCGAGCAGGTCAGGCATCGACGACCTCGATGCGGATGCGCTTGTTCGCCTTGCCCTTCGATTCCGTCTTGACGACCCGGATGCGGCCGACCTCGTCCGTCGACGCCACGTGCGTCCCGCCATCGGCCTGCTTGTCGAGCCCGACGATGTCGACGACGCGGATCTCGGTGACCGACTCGGGGATGAGGTTGACCTTGGTGCGGATCAGGTCGGGGTCGGCGAGGGCGACCTCGCGAGGCAGGAACGACACCTCGATCGGACGGGCCGCCGCCAGCTCCTCGTTCACGCGGGCCTCGACGGTGGCGCCGAAGCCCTCGGGCAGCGGGTCGAACTCGAAGTCCATCCGGGCACCGAGCGGTTCCATGTTCCCGCCGGTGACGGCCTTGCCGTACTCGTTCCAGATCACCCCGCACAGCACGTGCAGCGCGGTGTGCGTGCGCATCAGCGCGTGGCGTCGAGCCCAGTCGATCTCGCCGTGGACGGCGTCACCCGAGGCCAGAGCCTCGCTCCCGTCGGCGAGGTGGTGCCACACGTCGGCGCCCTGCTTGCGGACGTCGACGACCTGCCGGCCCGAGAGCGTGCCGGTGTCGTGGGGCTGGCCGCCGCCGGTGGCGTAGAACGCCGTGCGGTCCAGCGCGACGGCGCCGTCGACGACGTCCACGACGACGGCATCGAAGGACCGAAGGGTCGCGTCGCGCAGGAACAGCAGGTCGGTCGTCGGCATGCCCGACCATTCTGCACGTACCGTCGCGGCCATGGATCACCAGTGCATCGAGGTCACCCGCGACGGACCGGTCGTGCGCATCACGATGAACCTCCCCGAGAAGCGCAACGCGCTGTCGCTGGCCCACATGACCGAGCTGCTCGATGCGTTCCGGGAGGCCGGTGAGAGCGATGCGACCGGCGTCGTCCTCGGCGGCAACGGCCCGGTGTTCAGCGCCGGACACGACTTCGCCGACATGGCCGGGGCCGACCTCGTGCAGATGCGCAAGCTCCTCGGCGTCTGCACCGAGCTGATGACCACGATGCAGTCGATCCCCCAGCCGGTGGTCGCCCGGGTCCACGGACTCGCCACCGCCGCCGGCTGCCAGCTCGTCGCCACCGCCGACCTCGCCGTGGCCGCCGACACCGCCCACTTCGCCGTGCCCGGCGGCAAGGGCGGCTGGTTCTGCACCACACCGATGGTCGCCGTCGGTCGCGCCGTGGGACGCAAGCGGGCGCTCGAGCTGGCGATGACGGGTGATCCCGTCGACGCCGCCACCGCGGCGGACTGGGGGCTCGTCAACCGGGCCGTGCCCGCCGACGACCTCGACGCCGCCACCGACGACCTCCTTCGGCGCGCCACCCGCGGGAGCGCAGCTTCGAAGGGGATCGGCAAGCAGGCCTTCTACGCGCAGATCGGGCTCGACCAGCCGAGCGCGTACGCCTACGCCGTCGAGGTGATGGCCGCCGCCAGCCAGATCCCCGACGCCAAGGAGGGCGTCGACGCGTTCTTGTCGAAGAGGACCCCGACGTTCGGGTGACCGACGCTACGCTCCCCGACGTTCGGTTCCTATGACAGAGGGAGTCACGGCATGCATCGCAGCCGGTTCTGGAGTGTCCCGGCCTTGCTGGTCATCGCCGCCATGCTGTTCGCGGCCTGCGGCAGCGACGACAAGGACGGCGCGAGCGACTCGGGCACGAGCACGACGGCCGCCGGCGCCGCCAAGGGCGTCGTGTGCAAGGACGTCGCCATCGGGTTCTTCGGAGCGCTCACCGGCCCGAACGCCAACCTCGCCCTCAGCCAACGCAACGGTGTCAAGGTCGCCCTCGCGGACTTCGCCAAGAAGAACCCCAAGTGCAAGGTCGAGCTCAAGGAGTTCGACTCCCAGGGCAGCGGCGACCAGGCCCCTGCGCTCGCGTCGCAGGCGGCCGGCGACGCCTCGGTCATCGGCCTCGTGGGGCCGGCGTTCTCGGGTGAGTCCCGCACCGCCAACCCGATCCTCGACGAGGCCGGGCTCAGCGTGATCACCGTGTCGGCCACCGGCGTCGACCTGTCGACCAAGGGCTGGAAGGTCTTCCACCGGGCCGTCGGCAACGACAACGCCCAGGGCCCGGCCATCGCGAAGTACCTCAAGGATGAGCTCAACGCCAAGACGATCGCCGTGATCGACGACAAGTCCGAGTACGGCAAGGGCATCGCCGACATCGTCCGCAAGGAGTTCGGCGAGGGTGTGAGCGTCAGCGACTCCTTCAGCGACAGGGAGACGGAGTTCTCCTCCACCGTCAACAAGGTGAAGGCGGGCAACGTGGATGCGGTCGTCTTCGGCGGCTACTACAGCCAGGGGGGTCCGCTGGCCAAGCAGCTCAAGGACGGCGGCGTGACCGCACAGTTCATCGGCCCCGACGGCGTCAACGACAAGGGCTTCGTCGAAGGTGCCGGTGCCGCCGCCGAGGGTGCAATCCTCACCGCGCCGTCGGCTCCGACCGACGCCGTCGACGCCGCCGCGGATTTTCTGACGAAGTACAAGGAGATCAACGAGGTCGACGCCAGTCTCTACTCCCTCGAGGCGTTCGACGCCGCCAACATCTACCTCGAGTGCATCTCCAAGGGGAAGACGACCCGCGAAGCCATCGGCACCTGCCTCGACACCATCGAGTACAAGGGTCTGACGAAGACGTACAAGTGGTCAGCGGACGGTGAGCTCGCCGGCAAGGTCACCATCTACGCCTACAAGGTGGAGAAGGGCGTGATCAAGGGGGTCGGTCCCATCGGCTAGACCCCGACGGGCCAGGAGCGCACCATCGCCAACCTGATCGACCAGTTCTGGCCGGCCGCCGTCGACGGCATCACCGTCGGCGCCATCTACGCGCTCGTCGCCCTCGGCTACACGCTCGTCTACGGCGTGCTGCGTCTGATCAACTTCGCCCACTCGGAGATCTTCATGCTCGGGACGGTGGCCGCCCTCCTGGGGGGCCACGCGATCGTGGGCGAGAAGCCGACGGGGATAGCGCTGGTCTTCACCGTGGTGGCAGTGATCGTCATCTGCATGGTGGCATGCGGCGTCGCCGCCGTGCTCCTCGAACGCATCGCCTACCGTCCACTGCGACGGCGGGGGGCGTCGAGGCTGGCGGCGCTCATCTCGGCCATCGGCGCGTCGTTCTTCCTCCAGGAGGCGGTGGCCAGGTGGCGGGGGCGCGACAACGAGGGCTTCGCCATCATCGTCGGCCGGACGCGGCTGTTCTCGATCTTCGACGCCGACGTCCGGGGCGACAAGGTCCTCGTCGTCGTCGGCGCCGTCGTGATGATGATCGCCCTCGACCGCCTCGTGAAGCAGACCAAGCTCGGCCGTGGCATCCGCGCCGTCGCGCAGGACTCGGAGACGGCGACCCTCATGGGCGTCAACACCGATCGCGTCATCACCCTCACGTTCCTGCTGGGCGGCGTGATGGCGGGGGCCGCGGCCGCGCTCTACAGCCTGCGCTTCGACGTCACCCGCTACGACGTCGGGTTCCTCCTCGGCATCAAGGCGTTCACCGCCGCGGTGCTCGGCGGCATCGGCAACCTGCGGGGCGCGCTGCTCGGCGGCTTCGCGCTCGGGCTCATCGAGAACTGGGGCGCCGCCGCCATCGGCTCGGCCTGGAAGGACGTGATCGCCTTCACCGTGCTCGTCGGCGTGCTCATGGTCCGGCCGACCGGACTGCTGGGCGAGAGCCTCTCCAAGGCGAGGGCCTGATGCCGCGCCTCCCCTCCCTCGGCGTCCGCGACCGACTCGCCGACTGGTGGGAGGGCGTCCCCGCGTGGGGCCGACTCCTCGTCCACCTCGGCCTGTTCGCCGGGGCCGTCGTGTTGCCGTTGCTGGAGATCCCCGTGCTCGACACGCCGCGGTCCGACTTCGCCAGCGTGCTGTTCTTCCCCGTCGGCATCTACGTGCTCGTGGCCATCGGGCTCAACATCGTCGTGGGCCAGGCCGGCCTCCTCGATCTCGGCTACGTCGCCTTCTTCGCCATCGGCGGCTACTGCATGGCGTTGTTGGGGGTCAATGCCGGCTGGTCGTTCTTCGAGATCCTGCCGGTCGCCGTCCTCACCTCGATGCTGGCGGGCGTGCTCCTGGGGACACCGACGCTTCGGCTGCGGGGCGACTACCTCGCCATCGTCACCCTCGGGTTCGGCGAGATCATCCGCATCACGGCCCGGAACACCGACGCCGTCGGCGGGCCCCGCGGACTCTTCGGCATCCCCCATCCACCGGACGTCCCCGGCGTCGGGGCACTCACCTTCGGCGTGATCGACCCGAAGCCCTACTACTGGTTGCTGCTCGTGTTCATCACGATCGCCATCATCGTCGTGCGCCGCCTCGAGTCGAGCCGCGTCGGCCGGGCGTGGACGGCGATCCGCGAGGACGAGGACGCGGCCGAGCTCATGGGCGTCCACACGTTCAAGTACAAGCTGTGGGCCTTCGCCATGGGCGCGGGGATCGGGGGGATGGCGGGCACGATGTTCGCCGCCAAGGTCACCTCGATCACGCCCGACAACTTCAACCTCCTGCTGTCGTTCCTCTTCCTCGCCGCCGTCGTGCTCGGCGGGTCGGGGAACCTCGTCGGCGTGATCTTCGGTGCCGTGCTCCTGGCCTACCTGCCGGAACGCTTCCGGGTGTTCTCCGAGCTTCGCGTGCTCGTGTTCGGGGCGGCGCTCGTCGTGGTGATGATCTTCCGACCACAAGGCCTCATCCCGTCGCGCCGCCGGGCCGCCGAGCTGACCGACGACGAGGGGGGCGGCGGCATGGGCCCCCTCGGCGCCGCGCCGGCACCGGAGATCGCGTGAGCGACACCGCCGCCGGTCCGGTAGAGCCACTGCTCCACCTCGACCACGTCCACATGCGGTTCGGAGGCGTCGCCGCCCTCGACGGCGTGGACCTGAAGGTGCACACGGGCGAGATCCTCGGGCTCATCGGGCCGAACGGGGCCGGCAAGACGACCGTGTTCAACGTCGTCACAGGCGTGTTCTCGCCCAGCGCCGGCGACGTCCGCTTCGCCGGCGACTCGATCGTCGGCCGGGCTCGCCATCAGATCACGGCGCTCGGCATCGCCCGCACGTTCCAGAACATCCGGCTCTTCCCCGCCATGAGCGCGCTCGAGAACGTCCTCGTCGGGACCGACGTCCGCCACCACACGAGCGTCCCGGGGGCCATCGTCCGCACGGGCCGGCACCGCCGGGAGGAGCGGGAGGGTCGCGAGCAGGCCATGGAGCTGCTGACGTTCATGGGCATCGCGCGGCGGTCGGAGGACGCGGCCAGGAACCTGCCCTACGGCTACCAGCGCCGGCTCGAGATCGCGCGGGCGATGGCGACCTCTCCGAAGCTCCTGCTCCTCGACGAGCCCGCCGCCGGCTTCAACCCCGCGGAGAAGCAGGAGCTGCTCGAGCTCATCCGTCGCATCCGCGACCGCGGCTTCACCGTGCTGCTCATCGAGCACGACATGGGGCTCGTGATGAACATCTCCGACCGCGTCGCCGTCCTCGACTTCGGCAGCAAGATCGCCGACGGCCCGCCGGCCGACGTGCAGCGCGACCAGCGGGTGATCGACGCGTACCTGGGCGTGGCCGCCGATGCCTGAGCCGGTCGCCGACGACGCCGACGTCGTCCTCGAGCTCGAGGACGTCCGCGTGCACTACGGCAAGGTCGAGGCGCTGAAGGGCATCTCGTTCTCGGTGCGGCGTGGCGAGATCGTCGCCCTCATCGGGGGCAACGGCGCGGGCAAGACGACCACCATGAAGACGATCTCCGGAGTGCGGCCGCTCACGAGCGGCCGGGTCGCCTTCGAAGGGACCGACCTGGCGCGGGTCCCGGCCCACCTGCGGGTCGAGCGCGGCCTGTCGCAAGCGCCCGAGGGGAGGGGCATCTTCCCCGGGATGACCGTGGTCGAGAACCTCGAGATGGGCCTCTACGGCCGGAGGGCGACCAAGGCCGAGGCGGCCGCCGACTTCGAGCGGGTGTTCTCGTTGTTCCCCCGCCTCGCCGAACGCCGCAAGCAGGTGGGCGGCACGCTCTCGGGCGGCGAGCAGCAGATGCTGGCCATCGGCCGCGCCCTCATGGCCGGGCCGAAGGTGCTGCTCCTCGACGAGCCGTCGATGGGCCTGGCCCCGAAGCTGGTGGCGCAGATCTTCTCGATCATCACCGAGATCAACCGCCAGGGCACCACCGTGCTGCTCGTCGAGCAGAACGCCTCCCAGGCGCTGCAGCGGGCCCACCGCGCCTACGTCCTGGAGACCGGGAGGGTCCTCAAGAGCGGCGCCGCCGCCGACCTGCTCGACGATCCCTCGGTCCGCGCCGCCTACCTCGGCGGCGACGTGGGCGACTGAACGCACCGCCCCACCGCCCCCCCGCCCCACCGCCCCCCTCCCCCCCTCCTCGTTTTGTCATCAAGATCCCGCCGTGGACGGCGGGATCTTGATGACAAAAGGCTCAAGTTTCACAAGACATCGCTTGTTTAATGGCGTACGGTGTCGCCATGACCTCACCTCGGCGCCCCGTCGCCATCATCACCGGCGCTTCGCGAGGACTCGGCGCGGCGCTCGCCCGGCGCCTCGCCGAGGACGGGTGGACGCTGGTCCTCGATGCCCGGGGCGACGCAGCGCTGCGCGCCGTCGGCGACGAGCTCGCGGGCGCAGGCCACGACGTGCGCACCGCTATCGGTGACGTGAGCGACCCGGCGCACCGCCAGGCGCTCCTCGACCTCGCCGGCGGGCACCTCGACGCCCTGGTCAACAACGCGTCGCTCCTGGGGCCGTCCCCCCAGCCGGCACTGGCCGACTACCCTGCGGAGGAGCTCCGTCGCGTCTACGACGTCAACGTCATCGCGCCCCTGGCGCTCGCGGCGTCGGCGCTTCCCCACCTTCGGGCGTCGAAGGGCTGCGTCGTCAACATCACGTCCGACGCCGGCGTCGAGGCCTACGAGGGTTGGGGCGGCTACGGCTCGTCGAAGGCCGCCCTCGAGCACGCGAGCCGCATCCTCGCCGCCGAGGAGGAACCGAACGGGGTGGCCGTCTACGTCGTCGACCCCGGCGACATGCGCACGCAGATGCACCAGGAGGCGTTCCCCGGCGAGGACATCAGCGACCGACCGCCCCCCGAGGTGAGCGTGCCCGGTCTTGTCACCCTGTTGCGGGAGCGTCCGCCGAGCGGCAGGTACGTCGCCCGCGAGGTGACGGCGCCGTGACGGCGCTCCACGAGGCGATGGCCGACGCCCTCGACTACGACCTCCCCGACGGGCTCGAGGCCCACGAACCTCCCGAGATGCGGGGCATCACGCGCGATGCCGTCCGCCTGCTGGTGTCGTCGCCCCGCACGGGTCACACCCACACGACGTTCTCCGAGCTCCCCCGCCACCTCGACGCCGGCGACGTCGTCGTGCTCAACACGTCGTCGACCATTCCCGCGGCGGTGCAGGCCGATGGCGGCGTCCACCTGCTCCACCTGTCGACGACGTTGCCTGGCGGATTGTGGCTCGTCGAGGTCCGCCGTCCCGAGGGCTTCGGGACCGTGCCCGCCGATCCGCAGACGCCCCGCGTCGTGGCGCTGGCCGGCGGCGAGTCGGCGACCCTGCTGGCGCCGTTCGATGCCGGGAGCCAGCGGCTCTGGTTCGCGACGCTGTCCGTGGATCACGACCGCGTGCTGCCGTGGCTCGCCCGCTGGGGCCAGCCCATCCGCTACGCGTATGCGGGCGGTGCGTGGCCGCTGTCCGCGTACCAGAACGTCTACGGCACCGAGCCCGGGAGTGCCGAGCTGCCGTCGGCAGGGCGGCCCTTCACCACCGAGGTCATCGGTCGACTCGTGTCGCGCGGAGTGCGCATCGCGCCGCTCGTCCTCCATACCGGCGTGTCGTCGCTCGAGCTCGGCGAGTCGCCCTACCCGGAGCGCTACTCGGTCCCGTTGGCGACGGCCCAACTCGTCAACCAGACGCGACGCGATGGTGGAAGGGTCGTCGCCATCGGCACCACCGTCGTCCGGGCGCTGGAGACCGTCGGCGACGAGCGGGGCGACGTCCACCCCGGCACCGGCTGGACCGACCTCGTCGTCACGCCCGAGCGCGGCGTGCGCGTCGTGACCGGTCTGCTGTCCGGCTGGCACCCGCCCCGCGCCTCACACCTGCTGCTGCTCGAAGCGGTCGCCGGCCGCCCGCTGCTCGAGGAGGCCTACGGCGAGGCAGTTCGCCACGAGTACCGGTGGCACGAGTTCGGCGACAGCCACCTGCTCCTCCCCTGATCGTTTTGTCATCAGGATCCCGCCGTGGACGGCGGGATCCTGATGACAAAAGCGTCAGGGCCGCGGCGTGATCGTGTAACCGCAGCGGTGGGCGCCGGCGAGGATGTGGTGGGTCCGCTCGACCGTCGCATCCGGCAGCACGGCCCGGAGGAACTCGATCTCGGACGAGCACGCCTGGCCGTAGCGCTGCGCGACGCCGAGGACGGCGCAGTTGTGCTCGGTGATGCGGAACGTGGCGTCGTCCATCCGTTCCCACTGGGCGAGGTAGCCGTCCTCGTCGAGGATCGACGCCAGCTCGGCCACCCGATCCGCGAGGTCGGGGCCGGCGGCCGCCAGACGCGGCACGGCGTGCGTCACGCGTGCGTCGCGGCGACGCTCGAAGACGCGGTCCAACAGCACCGGGTCCTCGTCCTCGACGATGGCGAGCACCTCGTTGGTGAGGTCGCTGTAGCGCTTCGGGAACAGCGCCTCCGCCGCCGGCGTCAGCGAGTACAGGTGCTTCGGCCGCCCGGGCCCGCCCTTGACCTCGCGATGGCCGACGAAACCGTTCGTGACCAACCCGGTCAGGTGCTGGCGCACCGCCGACGCCGTGATCCGAAGGTCGCCCGCAAGGTCCTCGGCGCGGGCCTCGCCGCGCTTCTTCAGCGAGACGAGGATGGCGCGCCGCGTCGTCGGCAGGCTCGCCAGGCCTGCGGTGTCGGCCACGGGAACGTCAGCCCAGACCGAGCTGGGCCATGACGTCGCCGACCTCGGCGATGACCCCGGTGTAGAAGGGCCCGAACTCGGCGTAGATGGCCGATGCCCGGTCGTAGCGCATCGTGTACACGGTCTCCTTGAGGTCGTCGGGCCGCTGACCGAACAGCGTCACGCCCCACTCGTACTCATCGAGACCGGTCGAACCGGTGACGAGCTGGAGGATGCGGCCGCTGAACTTCCGGCCGCTGGCGCCGTGCTCGTACATCATCTCCTTGCGGTCGTCGAAGGGCGTCGTGAACCAGTTCTGGTCAGGGCCACCCCGCCGCTTGGACATCGGGTAGAAGCAGATGGCCAACTTGTCGGCCGGCGGGAGCTTCGGATAGAGCCGGGCGTCGAGCATCTCCTGGGGCATCCCGGCGGCGTACTCGCTGACCTCGGTGAGCGACACGTAGGACTGCGCCACCTCGAGCCCGGCCCGCTGCAGCGCCGCCTGGAACCGGCGGAGGTGCCAGAGGTCGGGGCCCAGGACGAGGAACCCGAGGTCGGCCTTGTGACCGAGGACGGCGAAGGTCACGACCTGGTGCTCGCCGTCGGCGGCCTCCTTGACGGCCGAGGCGATCGCCTGCCCGTCGCTCGCCGGCGTGAGCTTGCAGAACAGGTGGAGGACGTTCCACCCGACGGACGGGGAGAGGGGTTCCGGCACGTCCCGAGTCTACGGAGGGTGGGAGGCGAACACGCTTGCCGGCGTTTTGACGTACCGTCACCATGAGAAGTGCTCCACCGGGCTATGCGCTCGGCCGGCGGAGTGGAGACGACAGGCGCAGCAAAGGCGTGCCGGAGCTCGTGGCAGACCAACAGATGATCGGGAAGGCGGGCCGGGTCACCGGCACGATCGCTCCCGGTCTGGTCGGGGAGGTGATGATCCCCGTCCGGGGCGGCACGGAGCACTTCCATGCCTACGCCGCCGACAACGGCGACACCATCACCACCGGGACCAGCATCGTGGTCGTCGAGTACTTCCCGCCGCGCAGCGTCGTCGTCACCCCCTTGTAGCGCACGAAGGTGGATGCATCGATGTTGTACGCAGGTATCGGCGTTGGGGCGCTCCTGTTCCTCATCGTCCTGTTCAAGTTGATGTGGCGGGTGGCCGAGCCGAACGAGGCCCTCATCATCTCGGGTCTCAAGACCGACAACCCGGCCGGTACGGACGTGGCGACGGCCAGCCTCGGGTTCAAGATCGTCACGGGCAAGGGCACGCTGGTGATCCCGGGGGTGCAGACGGTCCGCCGCCTTTCCCTCGACCTGCGCGAGGCCGAGCTCGAGATCGAGTGCGTCACCCACCAGGGCATCCCCCTCGGCGTGAAGGGCGTCGTCATCTTCAAGGTCGGCGACGACTTCCACTCCATCGCCAACTCCGCCCGCCGCTTCCTCGACCAGCAGGACCTGATGGACAAGCGGGTGCACAACGTGTTCGCCGGGCACTTGCGCGCCATCGTCGGTTCGATGACGGTCGAGGAGATGATCCGTGACCGCGAGAAGCTGACGTCGCTGACCCGCCAGTCCTCCGGCGTCGAGATGGAGAAGCTCGGGCTGATCGTCGACTCCCTCCAGATCCAGGAGATCGTCGACCCCACCGGGTACATCGAGAACCTCGCCCGCCCGCAGGCCGCGGTCGTCGAGTCGAACGCCCGCATCGCGTCGGCCGAGTCCGATCGCGCCGCGACCCAGGCCGAGGCCGAGGCGGAGGCACGCAAGGCCGAGTCGGTGCGCGAGTCGTCGATCAAGCAGGCCGGCTACCAGGCCGAGGTCGACCAGGCCGAGGCCCAGTCGAAGCAGGCCGGACCGCTGGCCGACGCCAAGGCCCGCCAGCAGGTCGTGGCCGAGGCGACCAAGGTGGCCAAGCTCGAGGCCGAGCAGGCCGAGCAGCGGCTGTTCGTCGAGGTGCGCAAGCCCGCCGACGCGCGTGCCTACGAGCAGCGCACCATCGCCGACGCGACGCGCGACGCGACGCTGGCGGCGGCGTCGGCCGAGGCCGAGCACGCCCGCCTCGTCGGCCTCGCCGAGGCGGAGGCGATCGAGGCCAAGGGTCTCGCGGAGGCGGCCGCGCTGAAGGCCCGCGCCGAGGCGCTCGCCGAGAACCAGGACGCGGTCATCGGCCAGCAGCTGGCCGAGCAGTGGCCGGCGATCGTGGAGGCGGCGGCGAAGCCGTTCGGCAACATCGACAACCTCACCGTGCTGAACGGGGCCACGGGCCTGTCCGAAGCACTGGCCTCGGCGCTTTCGCAGGGGGTCGCCGGGCTGGGCCTCGCCCGTCAGCTGCTGGCGTCGGGCACGCGGCCCGAGGCCGGCGAGGGCGACCCCGCAACCGCACCGGCACCGGCACCGGCGCCCGCACCGGCACCGGCGCCCGCCGGGCGGCGCAACGGGAAGCCGCCCGTCAAGAAGTAGCGGTCACCCGCACGATGGCGTTGTAGTCGGGGACCTGCGAGTGCGGTTCGCGGTGCTCGGGCCCGGAGGGCAACAGCACGTTGCCCTCTGGCCAGTGCACCTGCAGCGTCCTCGCCGGGAGGCGGGCCAGCTTCACCCGCCCGCGATAGGAACCGGTCGATGACGTCAGCGTGATCGCCGCACCGGCGCCGAAGCCGAACGCCTCGGCGTCGTCCGCGTCCATGAGGACGTCGTGGCGGTCGGCGCCGTTGAGCGGATCGGCCGCCGCGTAGATCATCGAGTTGAACTGCTTCCCACGCCGTGTCGAGACGAAGAACTCGCCGTCGCCGAGGTCCGTGGACGGTGGCGTCACCGGACGGAAGCGCCGGTACGGGAGCCGCAGGTGGCGGCCCCCGTACTGGACGCCGTCACCGGCCCCGGTGAGGAACTCGATCCCCGCGTACAGCGGGACGACGCGGGCGATCTCCTGGCGGAGCGCCTGGTTCGAGGGCCACGCGAACCGCTCCGCGAGGTCGGGGCGGACGCGGCCGGCGAGGTCGGCGAAGATCCGCCACTCGCTCCGAGCCTCACCGACGTGATGACCGGGGATCTCGGGCGAGAAGATGATGCGGCGCTCCGTCGTCGTCTCGGTGCCGCCGCCCTCCTGCTCGTAGCGGGTCGCCGCCGGGAGGAGGATGACCTCGCAACCGTCGTCAGGTGGGACGAGCATCTGCGACGACACGACGATGTCCTGGTGGACCCGGAGCGGCACACGCGCGAGGGCCCCCTCGACGAACCGCGGGTCCGGCAGGACGTCGAGGAAGTTGCCCCCCGACGCGTAGAGGACATCGAGCTCACCTCGCGCCGCCGCTTCGATCATCTCGGGCGCGGTGCGTCCGGGCGCCGCCGGCACCTCGAAGCCCCAGAGGTCGGCGAAGTGGGCGGCGTTGGTCTCGTCGACCGCCAGCCCACCGGGGAACGCCGTCGCGTAGGCGCCCATCTCGGCGCCGCCCTGCACGCCGGAATGGCCGCGGATCGGCATGAGACCGGCGCCGTCGCGACCGACGTTGCCGCGCGCCAGCGCCACGTTCACAATCGCCCGCACGCCGTCGGTCGACTCGCGGCGCTGGGTGATACCCATGGACCACACGAGGATCGCCGTCGAAGAGCACGCGTAGAGCTCGACGAACGCATCGAGATGGGACCGTTCGATGCCGGCGCTGGCCAACAGCTCGCCGAGGGGCTGGCACTCGAGGGCAGCGACCAGGTCGTCCCACCCGTCGGTTCGGTCGCGGATGAACGCCTCGTCGACGTCACCGCGGTCGATCAACCGCTTCACGACCGCATTGCAGAACGCGATGTCCCCGCCGGGCCGGACGGGCACGTGCAGGTCGCAGATCTTGGTGCCGAAGATCGCCGACTCGGGCGACGACGGCACCCAGTACTTGTCGAGCCCGGGCTCGAGGTACGGGTTGACGACGGCGACCTTGGTTCCGTCCCGCTTCGCCTCGCAGAGATACTTCATGAACACCGGCTGGTTGTTCGCCGGGTTCGAGCCGATGAGGACGACGAGGTCGGTCTCGAGGACGTCGACGAAGGAGCAGGTCGTGGCGGCGGCGCCGATGCTGTCCTTGAGTGCGTAGGTGGAGGGCGCGTGAC
>DATLED010000085.1:0-2794 GCA_035525495.1 Acidimicrobiales bacterium
GAGCGCTTGCCCGAGAGCAGCACCTTGTTGACGAGCTGGGTGACGAGCGTCGACCGGTAGATCGGGTCCGGCATGAGCTCACGGCGGGGAGCGGGTCCCTTGCGGGGCATGGCTAGCTGTCCTTCTTGGCGCCGTAGCGGCTACGGGCCTGCTTGCGGTCACGGACGCCGGACGCGTCGAGCACGCCGCGGATGATCTTGTAGCGGAAGCCCGGAAGGTCCTTCACCCGGCCCCCGCGGACGAGCACGATCGAGTGCTCCTGGAGGTTGTGGCCCTCGCCGGGGATGTAGGCGCCGACCTCGACACCGCTCGTCAATCGCACGCGGGCGACCTTCCGGAGGGCGGAGTTCGGCTTCTTCGGCGTCTGTGTCGCCACGCGGGTGCACACACCGCGACGTTGGGGCGCGCCCTTGAGGGCGGGGGTGTTGGTCTTCTCCGTCTTGGAGACCCGGCCCTTGCGGACCAGCTGGTTGATCGTGGGCAACGCGAACCTCTCGAGCGAACTGCGATGGACATGCGGCTCTGTGTCGCAGCAGTGCTTCCTGCAGGCGGGCGACACTCGGCCAGGCCCGCCAGAGCCAATCGACCATCGTACGGGTCGCTGCCGACTACGGCAAACGAGGTGCAGGCGCGGGGACCCACCTAACCTGGATCTTCGCCCATGGCCGACCTCGCCGATCACGCGTTCGCGCACACCTGCGCCGTGCTCGGTCCCGGGCCCGACGCCGAGGAGGCGGCGATGATCGCCGTTCGGCGCGGTGGACGGAGCCGATCTGCCGTGCTCGGCCACGCCCGCGTCGGCGCCCTTCTGCGGGCGTCGCCGGTCGAGAGCTCGGATCTCGATGCCCCGGCTCCGGAGGACCTGACCCAGCTGGCATCGGCGCTGGTCGCGTTGCGTCCCGCTCTCGAGCGGTCGATCGCCGACCTCGACGGCCGCCACGACCTCGATCGGGGCGGGTTCGCGCGCGCCCTTGGTCTTCGGGTCGGCCCGGCGGGCGCTCGTGCGGCGGCCGTGTTCGCCGATTGGCAACAGCAGCTCGACCCCGTGCTCCTCGCCCGCCTCGGTCCTGCCGGCTGTGATGGACTGGCAGTGGCCCTGGCCGCACCCGACGCCGCCGACGACGCAGATCCCACTCGTCCACTTCGGAGTTCCCTGAAGGATCCCGCGGGGAACTCCGACGTGGACGGCGCCGAAGAGCCCTGGCGGCCGGGGCCGCTCACGCTTCGGGAACTGCTCCAGCTCGCGCCGGCCGTGGCCGATCACGCGGCGGGCTGCGCGGCGTGCGGCGATCGGCTGCGGTCGATGGTCAGCGTTCGCACGCTTCTCGGCCAGCGGCCGATCGACGGCTTGGCTCCGCCGTCGGTGCGCGCCGTCGCCGCCCCGTCACGTCTGCGCCGTCCGACCGTGCCCCCGCCGCTCGATCCCGAGCCGGCGGCTCGACGCTGGCTGCGACCGGTGTCGACGGTCGCCGCCGCGCTGCTCATCGCAACAGCCGGAGGGGGCATCGCCGCCGCCCTGCGCCACGACACCCACGACGACCGCCAGGTCGAGGCCCTCACGCGTGTCCCCGTCGCCGGCAGCGCGCTGTCCGTCGACCCGCCGTCGCTCGACGGCACGACGCCGCCGCCCGTCGTGTTGGCGAACCGTGCCGATCGCGCCGTCGAGTGGGCGGCGGAAGCGGACGTGGCATGGCTCCGCGTCACGCCGTCGGAGGGGACCCTCGAGCCGGGCGCGAAGACCGCACTGCGCATCGGGGTGACCCCGGAGGCGCCTGAGGGCGACGTGCACGGGTCGGTCCGCGTCACCGGCACGGACGGCTCCATCACGGTCGTCAGGCTCGCGGCGACCGTCGAGCGCCCGCCGAACGTCGCGGCCACCGCGCTGGGCTGCGAGGTCGCCGCAACCGTCGACGACGATGGCGAGGTCCGCGCCGTCGAGCTGCACTGGCGGGAGACCGGGGGGTCCGAGCGCGTCGTCGCCCTCCCGGCCGACGACGCCATGTACTCGGGCGTCCTTCCGAACGCAACCGCTCCGATGACGTGGTGGGTCACCGCGTCGGACGCCCGGGGCAACGCCGCCCGAACTCCCGACGAAAACCTCTCACCCGGCTCCTGCCCCTGACGCTTTTGGCAGCCAGAGCCCGCCGAGGACGGCGGCCTCCGACTGCCAAAAGCCGTTGGGCTGCCGGGTTAGGCAGACTCCTCCGAGTCCGACCCGCCACCGGTCTCGCCGGCGACGGTCGAGCCGAGCCACGACAGCGCCTGGGCGGCGTCGGCCTCGGACGACGAGCGGCGGGCGAGCCACTCCGACAGGTCCTCGGTCTCGGCGTCCGACGACCAACCCTGCATGGGCTCGTAGTCGGGGGCGTCGAGCTCGATGTCCCGATACAGCGGCATGCCCGTCCCGGCGGGGATCAGCTTGCCGATGATGATGTTCTCCTTGAGGCCGAGCAGGCCGTCGGACTTGCCCTCGATGGCCGCCTCGGTGAGCACCCGCGTCGTCTCCTGGAAGGAGGCGGCGGACAGCCACGAGTCGGTGGCGAGGGAGGCCTTGGTGATGCCCATCAGCTCCGGCCGACCTTCCGCCGCCTTCTTGCCCTCCTGGACGAGCTGGCGGTTCATGTCGGTGAAGTTCTTGGCATCGGCCCGCTCACCCGGCAGGAACGGCGAGTCGCCGGGGTCGGCCACCGAGATCCGGCGCAGCATCTGCCGCACGATCAGCTCGATGTGCTTGTCGTGGATCGACACGCCCTGGTCGCGGTACACGTTCTGCACCTCGTCGACGAGGTACTGC
>DATLED010000091.1:0-64580 GCA_035525495.1 Acidimicrobiales bacterium
CTCGAAAACCGCCTTCCACAATGCCCTCAGAGCGACGATCACAACGCGGGTGCTATCAAGACACCCGAGGAATCACCGTCCGGCGCGGATCTCGCCGGACTCACACAATGACGGAGTCTCCATCAAACCCGGTGCGGTTCAAAGTGTTTGACGCCGACGATCGCTACATCGGTCCTGCGCTGAGCGAGACGCTGCTAACGCAGCAGCGCCGAGAGGAGATTAAGGCGGCGAACGACGGAATCACTGCAGCGATGGAGACTCACTTGCAAGCCGGCCTCGCGGCGCGGTTGACACGAAACAGGCCCGACCCCGAAAGTGGTGCCTCGGACAACACATCCGGCAAGTCGGGCACGAAACGACGCGAGCGTGCGCCACGGCTGCGATCAGTAGACGCACGGCGAATCCCCGAGCTTCGGGCTATAGAGGACTGGGACCCGAACATCGAGGACGGCGAGTAAATGACGCTCGCGTATAAGAGTTCGAATGGTGCCCACCTTCCTCGGCTTCGGGGCTCCGGCGTGAGGTTGGTGACTACTCCGGCGTTCAAGGAGGTCGTCCTTCGCGTCACCGAGGCGGTCGATCACAGCGGCATCGTCATTGTGAGCGGCGCCAACGGCCTAGGCAAGTCCGTAGCCGCACAGAGCGCACTGGATCGTGTTCACAAGACGCGCGGTGTTGAAGTCATTGCGGTGGAAGCAGCGTCAGCTGCCGACACGCGGGTACTGACTGAGCTCCTGGCCGAAGCCTTCGGAGTATCGGTAAATCAACGGAACCTGTCCTGGACGCGTTTCCTAATCGGCGCCGCGATGGAGGACCGCCAGTTCGTCCTTTGGATCGACGAGGTTGGGAACGTAAATCGCGAAGTCCTGCTGGCGCTGCGCGGATGGCACGACAGGGCAGGGGCGTCGTGGTCTCTCTTACTAACGGGCACGGAGCGAATGGTCGAACTCATCCGGACGACACAGCCTGAACTCATCTCGCGAGCCAGTCGCGTCGTTGCGTTCCAGCCGCTGGCTCCGAAGGCATCGGTCGCCTTCGCCCAGCAGCTTCACGTTCGCTTCAACGCCACAGAACCATTGTTGCTGAGGAACGCCCACGAGCAGTGGTGTGCTGGTATCCCACGGCGGTGGGCGCAGCTCCTCGCTGACTCGCTCGAGTATTCACCAGAGACCGATGGCCCATTCGACGCAGAGACGCTGGACCTAGCGATTCGAACCTTGGCTCGATGAGCGGACTGGTCTACATCCTGTGCGCGCACTCGACGGAAAAGGCACGACGCCTCAATCGGCTGGGGCACGAGCACGCGAATCTTGTTGTGGCTGCCGTCCCGCCGGACCATCAAGTGCGACTCGGAGACTTGGCTCGAGCAGTTCTCCTTGAGCTCGGAAAGAGGTTCGACGTGGTCGGGGAAAGCGGTCCGTTCACCTCCCGTGAGATTTCCGCACGAGCGTGGATGGCTGCGCATGGCGTAACCGACCTGGTCATTACAGGAGCCGAGCGCATCTCTGTGGAGTTGGCGCATCAGTTGCACAAGTTCGCCTCATCGGTTGGCGTTCGGGTCACACTTGTCGAGTACGCGGAGGCGAGCACAAACCTTGGCCGATGGCTTGAGCTGGTCCCTCACGAAAGGTCGACCATCGACGAGTTGATCGGCCTCTGGGATGATCGCGAGGCGGCTAGCGAGTCGACCGGGGGTTGGGCTGACTGGCCACAGCGCTCGTCCTTCCCCTGCGTTCCGACCGCGCATGGAGGGTTGTTTCGGCCCGACTGCCGGCGCTTTCTTCGGCCCGTCGACTTCAGGATCGTCGATTCGCTGTACACCCGCACATTTGCAAGTGCACTAGCCGTCTTTGAGACTCCGATGCGCAAGCGTCATCCTCAGCAAGTAAGCCGGCTCTTCCTTGGCGTGATCGACGACTACCCCGATCCAGATGCCTTAGTCACCGCGGCAAGAGCGATTCAAGCTGCGGGACTTCGGACGAAGTGGGCGGTCGACGTCGACGAGTTGGCTGTCAGATATGCAGGTCAACGCGCCGGCTTGTCCGCCTACTCTCCGACCGACTGGGAGGCGCTCCACGTATTTGTGCGAACCGACGCGCCAGCCGTTCTCGCTCTGATCTCTTCGGGGCTCAGCATTGCCGAGGTGCTGAAGGCGCGGATCGGAGATGTATCCCCCGGTTCGACTGCGGTGATGCTGCATGACCCCGAGTCCACGGGCCGACCGGTCGTCGCTCGAGCGCAGGTCTTCCTCGAGGCTCACCGCATGAAGCGAACATTGTCCGGCGCGTCCCCGAGTGATCCGCTGTTTGCGTACAGAGGACGGACCTCCAAGTCGAACCTGCAGCGATGCAAAGACGTCGCGCTCATGGCCGCCTCCACTGCAGGTGTACCGTCGACGCTCCGATCCAGCGCTCATCACGATTCAGCAGATCCGGTCGCACGTGCCCGCGCTTGCGGGGTGACGTTCCGAGTGACCGATCGGGTGCGTTCAAAGACATGTTGAAGCCGTCGTCACATCAAGCCATCGACATCGTAAAGGTCCGTCAGCGGCGGATTCAGCTTGGCTTAAGTGAGAAGCGGCTTGCCGCTCAGCTCGGCGTGAGTACGTCGGTAATCACGTCATTGGAGCGCGGCAGAGATCAACGGAAACACGATTTAGGATTTCTCCTTGATCTCGCAGAAGCTCTCTCACTGGACGTGCGTGATCTTCTAAGTGAGGAAGCCTGCGACGCGCCGCCTGCCGGCGATCTCGCCCGGAGGGCTGGGGCGTTGATCTCCGAAGCAGGGGGACCCGTTCCGGTGGAGGCCATCTGCGTTGCGCTCCGGTGCACCCTCGATGTCTTGCGAGCGGCGCTCGACGAGCTGGAAAGCTCTGCTCGGGCGGTCGGCCTCGCCCTCAATCGTGCGGCCGGGGGCGTGTCTCTCGTCTCCGCTGGCTCTGTGAAGCGCTCGACGGTATTGGCGTTGTGCCGCGATGGCGCCAGACGAACGAATCTTCCTGTTGACCGCGCGCAGCTGATCTCCTCACTTGTCGATGGGCCACGGCCACTCGATCCGCGAATAATGACGGTCGCTCAGGTCGTCAACGCTGGCTTTGTGACCGTTGACGATGGTGGGTCCGGTACGTCACGACTTGTCGGGCTCTCTCCGGACGTTCGGTATGCGCTCATGCTGGACGATGGAGAATCGAGCACATGTCATAACCGCCAGGGCCTTCCGACGGGCTCGGACGGTGACGACCCGCCGGGACTCCAAGCCTCAGGGCCGTAGGTGACCGACGAAACCGTTCCGAGGGCCGAGAAGACGAAGCGTGAGCTTGTCCTGCTAGCGATGCCCGACAAGCCCATCTCACAAATGAGCGACGCTGAACGTCACCGCTTCGCTGAGCTGCTGGTGGATCGCATGTTCGCCGCGATGGGGATGGCCAGCGAGCGAGGGCCCAGGCCTCGGCCATAGCGTCACACTGACATCGCTCAAAGGTGACGTCGTTCCCGAGGTCTCCCCAGCGCGCGGGCGGGTGTGGTGGGGGCCAGACGTCGACACTCTGACGCTCGGGCGATACCGACCCGACAGAGAGCGTCGCTAGGTACCTATGAGGGCTCTTCTATTGCGCGCGGCCGAGATGCGCTCGACCTCGCCCGACGGCCACCTACCTGAGGAGCCCGCCCGTGAACCCGTCGCTTGTCCCAGGCAACATCGGCGCCGGCCACCGCCGTTGGCTTTGAGGTTGAGCGAGCGAAGGCGGGATGTCCGTGGGCCTCGATTTCCAACGGACGACACCCAACGGCAATTCCGAGCGACATTCGAGCTGCGATTCACATGTGGGGGGATCAGCCCCGGTAGCCGTTGGTGATGGGCATGCGGCGGTCGCGGCCGAAGGCCTTCGGGGTGACGCGCACGCCGACGGGCGCCTGGCGGCGCTTCCACTCCGCGGCGTCGATCATGCGGGCGATCCGCGTGACCAGCTCAGCGTCGAAGCCGGCGTCGATGAGGTCCTCGACGGTGAGGTCGTGCTCGACGTAGCCCTGGACGATCGGGTCGAGGACCTCGTAGGGCGGCAGCGACTGATCGTCCCGCTGATCGGGGCGGAGCTCGGCCGACGGGGGCTTGTCGATCACCGCCTGCGGGATGACGTCGTGGCCGGCCATGCGGTTCCTGGCCCTGCACAACTCGTAGACCTGGGTCTTGACGACGTCCTTGATGACGGCGAACCCGCCCGCCATGTCGACGCCGTAGATCGTCGTGTATCCGACGGCGAGCTCGCTCTTGTTGCCACAGATGAGGACGAGCCACGAGCGGAACTTGTTGGCGAGCGCCATGAGGTAGGCGGCGCGGATGCGACCCTGGAGGTTCTCCTCCGTGATGTCCTCGTCGAGCCCCTCGAACGATGGCTGCAGCTCGGCGAGCATGGCCGCGTACGCCGACTCGATGGGAATCGTCCGCAGGTCGATGCCGAGGTTGGCGGCGAGCTTCTCCGAGTCGGTGATCGATCCTTCGCTCGAGTACCGCGACGGCAAAGCGACGGCGTGGACGTGCTCGGGGCCGACGGCGTCCGCTGCGATCGCGGTGACCAACGACGAGTCGATGCCGCCGGACAACCCGAGCACGACGTCGGTGAACCCGTTCTTGCGGATGTAGTCGCGGGTGCCGAGGACGAGCGCCTGGTACACCTCGTCGATCGGGTTCAGGCAGGGGACGCACTCGGGCGCGCGCCGGTCCTTCTGCTCGTTGGCCGTCCCGCTGACGACGACGACCGGCAGTGCCTGCGCCGGGCCACGGCCTCGGGGGTCGAGCAAGCGCTTGCGGAACACGGGCTGCACCTCGAGGTCGAGGACCATCGTGTGCTCCTCGAACTGGGGAGCCTCGGCAACGAGGTTTCCGTTGGCGTCGAAGACGACCGACGCACCGTCGAAGACGAGCTCGTCCTGGCCGCCGACCTGGTTGACGTAGATCAGTCCGCAGGACGCGTCGGCGGCCCGCGTGGCGAGCATGCGATGCCGCTCCTCGACGCGACCCGCGTAGTACGGAGAGGCGTTGAGGTTGAGGATCAGCTCGGCGCCGCCAGCGGCCTGCAGCGACATCGGACCGGTGGGGCTCCAGATGTCCTCGCAGATGGAGATGCCGACACGCACGCCACCGATCAGGTAGAGCTGCAGCGGCTCGCCGCCCGGCGTGAAGTAGCGCTGCTCGTCGAAGACGGCATAGTTCGGCAACAGCCGCTTCCGGTACACGCCCTGAACCTCGCCCTGGGCGCAGACGGCGGCGGCGTTGTAGAGGTCGAGCCCGGAGTCGGCGAACCCGAGGACCGCCGCGCAGCGACCGGTGCGACGGGCGATCTTCTGCAGCACCTCGAGGTTGTCCTCGACGAAGCCGGGCTTGAGGAGCAGGTCCTCCGGCGGGTAGCCGGTGATGGCGAGCTCGGGAAAGAGGGCGACGTCGGCGCCGGCATCCTCGGCCTCCTCGAGGGCGGCGAGGATGCAGGCGGCGTTGCCGTCCAGGTCACCGACCTTGGTGTTGACCTGGCAGGCGGCGACACGGAGGCGAGCCATACCCGATGAGGCTACGACGCCGCTTCCTCGACGACGAAGCCCGTTGCGCAGAGCAGCTCCTCGCCGCCGGCTGGTCCGCACAGCTGGAGGCTGCCGGGCATCGACCATCCCTCGACCGCGATGGGGAGCGCCAGCGCCGGCGTTCCCGCGACGTTCCATGGGAAGACGAGGTGGTTCGGGACGTTGCCCTCTTCGAGGAGCGGGGGCTGTCCGGCGAGCGTCGGCATGGCGATGAGTTGCACGCGCCCGAACGCGGATGCGACCTCATCGCGCCACGACTGCTGCGCCGCCTTGGCCGCCGGGATCTGCGTGCGGTCCCAGCCGCGACCACTCTCGAGCCGACTACGGATCTCGTCGCTGATGCGGCCCGACGCCCGCTCGTACACGGCGCGGTCGGCCTCCCACCCCTCGGTGAGGATCAGCGTGGCGAACGGGCCGCCGGCGGACATCCACCCCGGGAGGTCGATGGCCACGAGGTCGAACCCCGCGGCGGCGAGCGCCGCATCGACGGCGGCCTCGAGGTCGGGGTCGGTACCGGGGACCCGGAAGCGTCCCACGGTGGAGGCGGCCTCGCCGCTCGGGGTGAAGCCCGGCTCGAGGAGCCGCATCCCGTCGACGATCCCAGCCACGTCCCGGGCGAGCGGGCCGATGGTGTCGAGACTCGAGGAAAGCGGCCACACACCCTTCGTGGAGATCCGGCCGATCGTCGTCTTGAGCCCCGCGATGCCGCAGCACGCCGCCGGCAACCGCACCGACCCGCCCGTGTCGGTGCCGTAACCGACGTCGGCCTCGTCGGTGGCGACGGCGACCGCACTGCCACTCGACGATCCGCCCGGGAGGCGGTCCGGCGCGGCGGGGTTGACCGGATCGCCGAACCACGGGTTGGTGCCGCCCGTCCCGAAGCAGAGCTCGTGGAGGTTGGCCTTGCCGACGATGCGGGCGCCGGCGACGCGTGCGCTGGCGACGCAGTCGGCGTCCGCCGCCGCCGGTTCGGCGACGTCGGCGACCGCCGCGCAGCCCACGGTCGTGGGCACGCCCTCGACGTCGATGGCGTCCTTGACGGCGACCCGCGGGCCGGTCGCCCCCCGGTCGGGGTCGAGCTTGGTGATCCAGGTGGCGCTCATGCGACGGCGACGTTAGGTCGTTCCGTCGCGATGGCTACCGGTCGGCGCGGCTGGAGCGCTCGAGCAGCTCGGGCACGGTCGCGGGGACGGCGGAGTTGGCGAGGCGCCTGCTGAAGAGCACGGGGGCCAAGAGGGCGATCCCGGCCGCCGGGGCGACCACGGCGAGGGGCACGGCCGTCACGGCCATGGCGAAGGTCGCGCGGCGGAAGGTCGACCGGGTGGTGGTGACGGCAGCGTGCGCGAGCGCGAGGAAGCACCCGGCGGAAGCGAGGGCGAGGAGGACCGACGACATGCCTGGCCGATCGGTCGAGCCGGCCGCCTCCTGAGCGACTTCAGCCGATCCTCAGCCACGTTCGGGCGCGCTCAGTCCGGCATGGCGGACTGAGCGCGCCCAAACTGCAGAGCTAGCGCTTCTTGGCCGTGGCCTTCTTGGCAGCCGCCTTGGCCGGGGCCTTCTTCGCCGGCGCCGCCTTCTTGGCCGTGCCGCCTCCCGAGAGGATGCCGGCGGCCACCTTGGGGGCGAGGCTCGGTGTCATGACCGCGTCCTTGAAGCCCTTGAGCATCGTGACGCGCGGCTTCGTCGACGCCTTGATCTTGATGGCCTCGCCGGTCGCCGGGTTGCGCCCCATGCGGGCGGGACGCGACACCTTGGCGAACTTGGCGAAGCCGGCGATGGAGACCACCTCGCCCTTGGATACAGCGGCGGTCAGCACGTCGGTGACGCCCTTGAGGGTCGCGTCGACCTGCTTCGACTCCAGGCCGGTGTGGGCGGCGACCGCATTGACGAGCTCGCGTCGATTCATTGAGAGATGACTCCTTGGGATGGGAACTGGCCCAAGTGTTCCGGAAAAACCGGCTCTTCTCGTGGATGCACGTGTTTGGGGCTACTTCGCGAGCGCGGAGCAGCAGGTGTTGGTGATGAGGCGGGTCACGACGTACGGATCGCAGTTGGCGTTGGGGCGCCGATCCTCGAGGTAGCCCTTGCCGTCCTTCTCCACCTGCCACGGGATGCGGACCGAAGCGCCGCGGTCGGACACGCCGTAGGAGAACTCGTTCCACGGCGCCGTCTCGTGCAGACCGGTCAGGCGGTGCTCGATGCCGAAGCCGTAGTTGTGGACGTGCTCCTCGGCGTTCTTCCCGAGCGCCTCGCAGGCGGACACGACGGCGTCGTAGGACTCCCGCATCGCCTTGGTCGAGAAGTTGGTGTGCGCGCCAGCGCCGTTCCAGTCGCCACGGACGGGCTTGGGGTCGAGGGTGACGGACACGCCGAACTCCTCACCGAGGCGGTGGAGCAGCCAGCGGGCGACCCACATTTGGTCCGACACGTCGAGCGGGCCGAGCGGGCCGACCTGGAACTCC
Organism: Acidimicrobiales bacterium; assembly: GCA_035525495.1. GTDB lineage: Bacteria > Actinomycetota > Acidimicrobiia > Acidimicrobiales > CADCTF01 > DATLED01. Next base: position 8,033 of record DATLED010000091.1, read on the forward strand.
CACTGGCCGGGCATGACCTCGGCGTTGATGCCGGAGAGCGAGATGCCGGCCTTGAGGCAGGCATCGAGGTGGGCCTCGACGAGGGGCCGTCCGTAGATGTCGTCCTGCCCGACGCCGCAGTAGTACGGACCCTGCGGGCCCGGGTAGCCGCCCGCCTCGGGGAAGCCGAGGGGACGGCTGCCCTTGAAGAGGGTGTACTCCTGCTCGATCCCGAACCACGGGTCCTGGTCGGCGTACTTCTCGGCCACCGCCTGCAGCGCGGCACGCGTGTTCGTCGGGTGCGGCGTCATGTCCGTGAGGAGGACCTCGCACATGACGATCTTGTCGTCGCCACCGCGGATGGGGTCGGAGAAGACGGCCACGGGCTGGAGCACGCAGTCGCTGGCCTTGCCTGGCGCCTGGTTGGTCGACGACCCGTCGAAGCCCCAGATGTCGGGGTCGGCGCCGTCCTTGAGGACCTTGGTCTTGGAGCGGAGGAGAGGCGTCGGCTCGGTCCCGTCGATCCAGATGTATTCAGCCTTGTATGCCATGCCGAGCACGCTACCTAGCTGCAGGTTTCCCGTCCGTTCCTGTTGTGTGAACGCTCTGTTACACCGGTGGAACCCGCAGATTCCGGTGCGACACTGACCCGATGGCCCCCGACCAGGACTACGTCCTCCGCTCCGTCGAAGAGCGGGGGATCCGCTACATCCAGCTGTGGTTCACCGACGTCCTGGGCATCCGTCGGGGCTTCAGCATCACGCCCGCGGAGCTCGACAACGCACTGAGCGACGGCATGACGTTCGATGGATCGGCGATCGACGGGTTCAGTCGCGTCCAGGAGTCCGACGTGCTCGCCATGCCCGACCCGCGGACGTTCCAGATCCTCCCCTGGCGGTCGGAGGACGGCGCCGTCGCCCGCATGTTCTGCGACATCCAGAACTACGACGGCTCGGCCTTCGCGGGCGACCCGCGCCAGGTGCTGCGCCGCCAGCTCGAGCGGGCCCGCGACCTCGGCTTCACCTTCTATGCGGCGCCCGAGCTCGAGTACTTCTACTTCGGCGACGCCGACCCGGCTCGGGCGCTGCAGCCCCTCGACCGTGGGTCGTACTTCGAGATGACGGTCAACGACATCGGCAGCGAGCTGCGCCGCCGAACGGTCCTCACGTTGGAGGACATGGGCATCCCCGTCGAGTACAGCCAGCACGAGGACGCGCCGAGCCAACACGAGATCGATCTCCGGCACACCGACGCGCTGTCGATGGCGGACACCGTCATGACGGCGCGCCTGATCGTGAAGGAGATCGCGCAGGAGCGCAGCGTCCACGCGTCGTTCATGCCGAAGCCGCTCGCCGGCGTGCAGGGGTCCGGCATGCACACGCACTTCTCGTTGTTCGCCGGCGACGAGAACGCCTTCTACGACGAGAACGACGAGCACTCGCTCTCGCAGACCGCCAAGGGGTTCATCGCCGGCGTGCTGACCCATGCGCGGGAGATGACGGCGGTGACGAACCAGTGGGTCAACTCCTACAAGCGGCTCGTCACCGGCTACGAGGCGCCGGTCCACGTGGCGTGGGCCCGCAACAACCGCTCAGCCATCGTCAACGTCCCCCACCCGAAGAAGGGACGTACCGACTCGACGCGCATCGAATACCGCGCGCCCGACCCTTCCTGCAACCCCTACCTCGCGTTCGCGGTCGTCCTGGCGGCGGGCCTGGCCGGCGTCGAGCGGGGCTACGAGCTGCCGGCCGAGGCCGAGGGCAACCTGTACGAGCTGTCCTCGGAGGACCGGAGCGCGGGCGGGATCGCGTCGCTGCCGGGCAGCCTCGCCGAGGCGGTCGATCTGATGGAAGGCTCTTCGCTCATGGCCGACGCCCTCGGTGCGCACGTCTTCGAGTGGTTCCTCCGGAACAAGCGCGACGAGTGGTCGGCCTACAAGACCCAGGTCTCGCAGTTCGAGCTCGACCGCTACTTCCCGACGCTGTGACATTGCCCTCGCTCTGCGGCGCCGGCCTCCGGCCCGAGGCCTTGCCGCTCGGGTGCCGGCTGCTCGCTAGCGCTCCCGACGCCGGCGCGACATTGCCCTCGCTCTGCGGCGCCGGCCTGCGGCCCGAGGCCTTGGGTCGGGACTGATCTGATGGAACCGCTGCTGCTGTTTCCCGACCCGGCGCCGCCGGAGCTCGCGCAGGCGCTCGACCTCGGCGGGTACCCGTGGAAGTGCGCGTCCTCGGTGGAGGCTGCCAACCGCATCGAGCCCGACGATGGGTGGGCCGGCGCCATCGTCGTCGCCGACGGCGATCCTGACGCGGCCTTCACGATGTGCCGCACGTTGCGGCGACGCGACGTCCCCCTCGAGCCCGTACTGCTCCTGGTGTCGGGCGTGCAGCTGACGGATCTCGAGCTGCGCGACGACCTGTTCGACGACTTCTGCCTGACCCCGTTCCATCCACGCGAGCTCGAGGCGCGGCTGAAGCACCTGTTCTGGCGGACCGGAACGGGGACCAGGCCCGAGCTCGTCGAGTACGGGCCCTTGGTGCTGAACCTCGAGACCTATCAGGCCGCGATCGACGCCAAGCCGCTCGACCTCACGTTCATGGAGTACGAGCTCTTGAAGTTCCTGGCGACCAACCCCGGCAAGGTCTTCACTCGCGAGATCCTGCTGAGCCGCGTGTGGGGATACGAGTACTACGGCGGAGCACGGACGGTCGACGTCCACATCCGGCGTCTGCGGGCGAAACTCGGTGAGGAGCACGCCAACCTCATCCAGACAGTGCGGTCGGTCGGCTACAAGTTCGGGCAGCCCCGCTGGAGCTTGTAGCGCGGTGTCGAGCGGATGGGAGCGCGTCCGCTCGATGCCCTTCCCGGAGCTGAGCGAGGAGCAGCTCGCCGCCATCTGCGAGCGCCACGGCTTCCCGCATGGGCCGTTCGGTCGGCTGCCGGCGACGGGCGTCGTCAATGCGATCTACACGGTCGGCGACGGAGTCGTCCTGCGGATCCCCAAGGACGCTCCCGGCACGTTGGCTGACACGTTCACCGAGTCGGTCGCCGTTCCGGCGGCCATGCGGGCCGGAGTCCGCACGCCGGCCCTGCTCGCCTTCGACGAGTCGTGCGAAATCGTCGGCGTGCCCCATGGCGCGTACGAGTGGGTGCACGCGCCCGACGGTTGGCCGTCGACCGACGAAGGGTGGCGCGAGCTCGGACGCCAGTTGGCGACGCTGCACGCTGGCGTGGTGTCGTGCCCGGACCCCCGAGGTCGTCTCGACGCTCCGGGACGGTGGTGCCACGCCGACCAGATGGTGGAGGGACTCCCGGACATCGACGACGCCGACGTCCGTCGTCGGCTCGCGCTGGACTTCGGAGCGCTCGAGTCGGCGGTGCAGGACTGGGCGGCGAACGGGACGCCCTCGTTCCTGCACGACGACATCAAGGACTCGAACCTCCTCCAGGGGGAGGGGGACGACGTCACGATCATCGACTGGGGCGACGCCGGCTGGGGGGACGCCGCGATTGATTTCCGATCGATCCCACCTGAGCGGACACCGCTCGTGATCGCCGGCTACCGAGAAGTCACGACGACCGACGACACGTTCGAGGAGCGCATCAGGTGGGACCAGCTGGGCGCGGTCGCGAGACGGTGGGTCGAACCAGCGTTCCGGCGCCGGCTGCGCACGATGCTCGCTGGGGACTGAACCTGGGTAAGGACGCCGACATGAAGGGCTTCGTGCGCCGCAACGGCCTGCTGCTCGTGTCGTTCGTGTTGTTCTTCGGCACGTTCTTCGTCGGGCAGACGATCACGGGGCACCACGTCTACAACGAGGACCAGAAGGAGCACGGTGAGTCCGGGGTCACGATGCAGGAGTACGTGACGACCGGCCACTTCCTCGAGGCGACGATGGAGAACTGGGAGTCCGAGTTCCTCCAGATGGGCGCCTACATCCTCCTCACCGTCTGGTTCCGCCAGAAGGGGTCGGCCGAGTCGAAGAAGCTCGACCAAGAGGAGGCGGTGGAGCGGGACCCCCTGGACGACGTCCGGGCGGACAGTCCGTGGCCGGTGCGCCGGGGCAAGGGACTGGCCCTGAGCCTCTACAAGAACTCGCTCAGCCTCGCCTTCCTCGGGCTGTTCGCGATCGCCTTCGTCCTTCACCTGCTCGGTGGAGCACGCGAGTTCAGCCAGGAGCAGCAGGCGCACGGCGGTGCCCCGGTCTCGCCATCGGAGTTCCTGGGGACCGCCGACTTCTGGTTCCAGTCGCTGCAGAACTGGCAATCGGAGTTCCTCGCCGTGGCCGCCATCGTGTTCCTCTCGATCTACCTCCGCCAACAAGGCTCGCCCGAGTCAAAGCCGGTCGCCGCCCCCCACTCGGAAACCGGGAGTTGACCAAGACGGTCGTGGAAAAATGGCTCGAAAGGGCCATGGTGTGACAACCCTCCGTTATCGGAAGATGGGCGCATGGCGTCGAAACGGGTCGGAGAACGGGTGCGGCGATCGGGCTCGGCGGTGGCACTGGGGCTCCTCCTGTCGATCGTCGTGCTCGCAGGACCGGCGGCGGCCGACGATCCGCTCTTCCTGAACTGGTCGGAACAGCTGCCAGGAATGACCCACGGGTACGACGCCAACTCGGCCAACGAGTGCACGTCCGGAAGGATCCAGTGCGTCGACGCCGTCGTCCGGGAGATGACGAAGCGCTTCGATCGCCTCGCGGCGGCGTGCGATCACGACACGATGTTCGCCCTCGCCTACCTGCGCACGACCGAGGAGTACAAGCGGTCGGCGACGACGGCCGGGTTCTACAGCGACGTCGACTTCATCAACCACGAGGACGCCGTCTTCGCCAGCTACTACTTCGAGGCGTACGACGCGTGGCACCGCGGTGATGTCGCCAACGTGCCGCCGGCCTGGCGCCTGGCGCTCCAGGCGGCCGATCAGAAATCCGTCAACGGAAGCACGAACATCACCCTCGGCATCAGCGCCCACATCAACCGCGACCTCCCGTTCGTCCTCTGGGAGATCGGCCTCGTGAAGCCCGATGGGTCGAGTCGCAAGCCGGACCACGACAAGGTGAACGAGTTTCTCAACAAGGTCGTCCTGTTCCCTGAGGCCAACCGGCGCTTCGACGACACCATCAACCCGGACTCGGCGCCGGGCCTGATCCACTCGATCATCGGCATGCGCGAGAACGCCTGGCGCAACGCCGAGCGGCTTCGGGCGGCGGAGAACGATCCGGTGGCCTTTGCCATGGTGAAGGAGAGCATCGAGCAGTCGGCCTTCGACGCCGGCGTCGCCATCAAGGCGTCCGGGCTGTACGGGCCCCTCTCCAACAGCAGCACCCGGGACGCCTACTGCATGGCGCACCACAACGACGTCTGAGCGCTGACGCCGTACGCTCCCCGAGCGTGATCTACAAGAGCCCGCTCCCCGACGTCGAGATCCCCACCTCCACCATCACGGAGTACATCCTCCGCCGCCGCGAGGAGTTCCCGGACCGAGAGGCGCTCGTCGACGGCAGCACCGGCCGGGGCCTGACCTACGCCGAGCTGCACGACGCCATCCACCGCTTCGCCGGCGGGTTGCAGGCGCGGGGTTTCGGCGTGGGGGACACGTTGGCGATCATGGCGCCGAACGTGCCGGATTACGCCGTCGTGTTCCACGGCGTGGCCGTCGCCGGCGGCACGATCACGACGCTGAACCCGACCTACACCGCCGACGAGATCCGCCACCAGCTGAACGACTCCAAGGCGTCGTTGATGGTGAGCGTGTCGGCCGTCCTGCCCGTGGCGACGGCCGCCGTCGAGGGGACGAGTGTGACCGAGATCTTCTCGATCGATCCGGCCGACGGTGCCTCGCCGATCAGCGACCTGTTCGGCGAGCCCATCGAGCAGGTCGCCGTCGACCCGGCCGAGCGCGTCGTCGTGATGCCGTACTCGTCGGGGACGACGGGCTTGTCGAAGGGCGTGATGCTGACGCACCGCAACCTCGTCGCCAACCTCGCGCAGATGAAGCACGTCCTGCAGTACGAGGGAGCCGTGGCGTTGGCGGCGTTGCCGTTCTTCCACATCTACGGGATGCAGGTGCTGATGAACGGCCTCCTCGCCGAGGGGTGCACGATCCTCACGATGGCCCGCTTCGATCTCCCGGCGGCGCTCGGGCTCATCCAGGACCGCAAGGTCACCCACTTCTTCGCGGTGCCGCCGATGGTGCTGGCGCTGGCGAAGCACCCGATCATCGACGACTACGACCTGTCGTCGCTCGAGCTGGTCTTCTCGGGCGCGGCGCCCCTCGGTGCGGAGCTCGGCAAGGAGGCGTCGGCCCGCATCGGCTGCGAGATCACGCAGGGCTACGGCATGACCGAGCTCTCGCCGGTGTCGCATGCGACACCGCCGGGTCAGGGCAAGCCGGGAACGGTCGGCGTGACGATCTCGAACACCGAGTGCCGGGTCGTGAATGCGGACGGCGAGGACCAGGAGGTCGGCGGCGAGGGCGAGCTGTGGGTCCGCGGCCCTCAGGTCATGAAGGGATACTTCGGGAACGCATCGGCGACGGACGCAACGATCGATGCCGAGGGATGGCTGCACACCGGCGACGTCGGCGTGTTCGACGCCGACGGCCACCTGTCGATCGTCGATCGCGTCAAGGAGCTCATCAAGTACAAGGGCTTCCAGGTGCCGCCGGCCGAGCTCGAGGCGTTGCTGATCACGCATCCTTCCGTCGCCGACGTCGCCGTCATCGGCGTCCCCGACGACGAGGCGGGCGAGCTGCCGAAGGCGTTCGTCGTGCTCAAGCCGGGCGCCGAGGCGTCAGCCGAGGACCTGCGGGAGTTCGTGAAGTCGAAGGTCGCGTCCTACAAGCAGGTGCGACAGGTCGCCTTCGTCGACGAGATCCCCAAGTCCGCCTCCGGCAAGATCCTGCGCCGCATGCTCCGGGATGGGTAAGTCAAACCGCCGCTCGTAGGTGGGGCGGCGTCGGGAGCGCCAGCGAGCAGCCGCCGATCGAGCGGCAAGCCCTCACGCCGAAGGGCCCCGGGGCGCAGAGCGAGATCAAAAATTCAGTTCGGAGTCGGGGTGGGTGTCCTCGGCGTTGGACTTGAGGGCCCACCCGACGATGGCCGACAGGACGCCGCCGGTCATGAGGTAGGCGACCGGCAGGGCGACCACGATGACGACGACGATGATGACGGCTCCGAGCACGACGTCATCCTTCCCCAACGAAGGCCCAGGCCTCAATCTCCACCAAGGCGCCTCGCGGGAGGGCGCCGACGGCGAAGGCGGACCGGGCGGGACGGTGGTCACCGAGGGCTGCCTCGTAGGGACCGTTCATCTTCGGCCAGTCGGCGATGTCGGCGAGAAAGACCGTCGTCTTGACGATCCTGTCCATCGACGCGCCTTGGGACTCGAACAGCGTCCGGAGGTTGGCCATGCATTGCGCCGTCTGCGCCTCGATCCCATCGGCGAGCGCGCCGTCGGGGGTGACGCCGAGTTGTCCGGCCGTCACGAGCCAGTCCCCGGCCCTGACGATCGGTGAGTACGGGCCTACGGGCTTGGGTGCATCCGTCATGTGAAGGTTCCTCGTTCGGTGGGCCACTCGGACGGTAGGCCACGGCCGAGCCAGGCGGCGACGGCGACGGCGGCGAACACGGCGTCGGATCCGTTCATCGGCTCGCGGTCGTCCGTGGTGTCGATGTCGACGGTCACCGGCGGCATGTCCTTCGCGCGGAGGATTCCGAAGCTGCGGATCGTGAGGTCGTGGACCTCGCCGGTCTCGTCGACGAAGAGTCCCTCGGACGTCACCCATCCGAGCGCCATGTGCACGGCGCCGATGGCGTAGGACCGGAGGACGGTCTCGTCGAGCGGGCGCCCGGCGCGCACACGGACGTGGACGGCCCCGGTCGCCGGGTCGACGGTCGCTGTCGCCTGGCTGCCGTTCGGCGCGGTGATCGCCGTGCGCCGGTCGACCGCGGCCAGGAGGATCGCCGCCTCGGCCCAACCCGCGGCGCGGAGGCGGGCGCTCGTCGGCGGTCCAGGGACGTCCACCTCCTCGACCACGAGTCCCGGCGCGACGGACCGGATGGCGTCGGCGATGCGAGGGGTGCGGACGACCCGGACGATGCCGGTGCCGTCGGCGTTGATCCCGGCGGCGATCGGCGGACGCTTGGGTCCGAGGCGGACGGTGTCCTCGCGCGACAGCACGACCCGCACCGGACGGCCGTGCTCGTCGGCGAGGCGCCGGGCGGTGGCCGGCGCGTCGGAGTCGACCTTTGCGCCGAAAGCCCCGCCGTTGGCGAGAGGTGACCACGGCTCGCCGCCCGGCGCGCACCAGCTGGCGTCGGGCTCGAGCGCCGCCGGCTCGATCCACGTCGTCCGCAGCGTCAGGTCCCAGTCGCCGGGCGGGAGCTCGAGTGGGTGGACGGGCGGTCGGGTCGTCCGTCGTCCCTGCACCTTGCCGGCGGCGCGGCGCGCCTCGTGCAGCGTCTCGGCGACGGCCCATCCGCCGTCGGGCGTCGGGACGGCGACGAGCGCATCGGGCGGCGCCGTGTCCTCGGCGAACCCACCGGCGCCGAGCACCACGTCGCTCCCCACCCGTTGGGGGACGCCTCCCTCCAGCGCGGAGCGTTCGGCGGCGGCATGGAGGTCGCGTCCGCCTACTGGGGTCGCGGTCGGCGCGACGGCCTCGACGATCGCCTGCCATCCGGTGCAGCGGCAGAGGTGAGCGAGCAGCGCGGTGTCGACGTTGGCGGTCGCGGTGGCGGCCAGGCGCAGCACGATCCCGGGGGTGCAGAAGCCGCACTGGCTGCCGCCGGTGGCGAGGAGCGCCTCTGCCCAGCGGTCGCGCGTGGACGGGTCGAGTCCCTCGAGGGTCGTGACCTCGCGTCCCGCGACCCGGCGCGCCGGCGTCACGCAGGCGACACGGGGCGACCCGTCGACGAGCACGGTGCAGCACCCGCACTGGCCCTGGGGCGAGCAGCCGTCCTTGGCCGAGCGGATCCCGAGGCGCTCCCGCAGGAGGTCGAGGAGGCTGGCGCCCTCGTCGTCGAGGTCGACCTGCGTCCCGTTGAGCGAGAACTGCACCCCTACGTCGTCACGTCGTCGCCCGGCGGACGAGCTCGAAGCACAGCACGCCGCAGGCGACGGCGACGTTCAGCGAATCGACCTTGCCCGCCATCGGGATCGCCAGGCGCTCGTCCACGTCGACGCGGATGCCGCCGGTCTCGCTGCCGAGGACGAACGCCGCCTTCGCGGGGAACGGGAGCGGGTCCCAGAGGCTGCGAGTGGCGTCGGCGACGAGGCCGAAGGACGAGAACCCGGCGTCGCCGAGGATCGTCAGCGCCGACGCGGCGTCGTCGGCCCGCAGCACCGGCGCGTCGAGGGCCGCGCCGGCCGACGCCTTGACGACCAGCGGGCTGAGATCGGGCACGCCGTGGCGGGGCAGGACCACGCCCGCGAGCCCCGCGGCCACGGCCGTGCGCAGGATCATCCCGACGTTCTGCGGGTTGGTCACGCCGTCCAGGACGAGCACGGGGCCCTCGAGCCGGGCCGCCGTGTCGGCCGAGAGGCGACGCAGCCCGGGGGCCACGATGTCGGCGACGACGCCCTGGTCCTGCCGGCCGTTGCGGCTGACCTTGGTGACCCTCGCCGGCGGCACGCGAAGCACGTCGACGCCGCGTCGCGCCGCCTCGCGCAGGAGCTGGGAGACCTGTGGCCCGCCGGCGTTGTCCGCCAGGAGGACCTTGTCGACGGTGACCTTGTCGTCCGCGAGCGCTTCGAGGACGGGCTTGCGCCCGTAGACGGTGATGACGCGATCGCGGGGGTTGGGCGGGAGGGCTGCTACGAGAACGACTGGCCGCAGCCGCAGGTGCGCTGGGCGTTCGGGTTGTTGATGGCGAAGCCGGCGCCCTGGAGACCGTCCTTGAAGTCGAGCGTCGCGCCCGACAGGAGCTTGGAGCTGGCCGGGTCGACGAGGACCTTGACCTTGGTGGCTTCGCCGAAGGTCAGCTGCACGTCGTCGCTGGCGACCTCGCTGTCGAAGAACATCTCGTAGCTGAAGCCCGAGCAGCCACCGGGACGGACGGCGACGCGGAGCGCCAGGTCGTCCTGACCCTCCTGCGCGATGAGGTCGGCCACCTTGGCGATGGCGGAGTCGGAAAGGGTGATCGTGTCGGACTGCTCGGTGATGCTCACGCGAAAGGCCTCCTCGGCGGAACGTGGTGGGAGCAAGGGTACTACCGTCCCGGCGATGCCTGGACTGGACGAAGCGGGCCACGGAGAACTGGCGGTCGCCACCTACAACGCCGCGTGGGAGCTCGTCGATTCCCCCGACCGCACGTCGACCCAGGACGACGAGGCGCTGACGCTCGCGTTCGCCTCGCGCTGGCACTGGGGGCTGGCCGGCGGCGGGGACGAGCAACTGGCCATCGGCGACTGGTTCATCGGCCACGTGGCCGCCCACCTCGGGCTGGCTGCCTTGGCGGTCCGCTTCAGCGGGCGGGCGCTCGACCGGGTCGAGTCCGTCGGCATCGGCGGCTGGTTGCTGGCGTCCGTCTACGAGGGCATGGCCCGCGCCCACGCCTGCGCCCGAGACCCCGAAGGCCGCGAGCGTTACACGGCGCTGGCGGAGTCCGCCCTGACCGACGTCGACGATCCCGAGGAGCGCGAGGTGATCGAGGACCAGCTCCGCTCCATCCCGTAACACGGTCTCGCTCTGCGCCCCCCTCCGGGCGCCGCGGGCCGCGGCGGCGGCAGGGAGCGCTACCGAACCACCAGGTCGACGTGGCAGGGGTCGCGGTCGGCGAGGGTGGCGAAGGCGGTGACGGAGGCACCGCCGAGCTCGTCGACGAAGCCCTCGATGAGGCCACGGTGGAGGTTGCACACGAGGTCGGGGTACTGCTCGGCCAGCTCGCGGAACGGGCAGTGGGTGAAGGCGATGGTCGCCACCTTGCCCTCGGCGGCGGAAGCGGGGTCGAATCCGAGCTCGGCCAGCGCGTCGGTCAGCGCGTCGACGCACGGCCGGCCGCGGCGACGGTCGGCGGCGGCCCGTCCCTGCTCCTCGCCGAGGGCGGCCACGTCGTCGACCTCGGGCGCCATGAAGGCGGCGACGTCGGCGAGCATCCGGGCGAGGACCGGCCACGACGACGGCTCGAGACCCAGCGACGGGGCGTCGGGCGAGAGCGAGTAGCGGTGCTGGGGCCGACCGACCGTTCCCCGCGCGTCGACCACCACCTGCAGCAGGCCGATGTCGCGCATCCGCTCGAGGTGGGGCCGGATCGTGTTCGGGTGGAGCTCGAGCGTCTCCGCCATCTCCGACGTGGAGCGGGACGAAGGCGCACGAGCGAGCTCGAGGTAGATCGCGTAGCGGGTGTTGTCCCCGAGCGCCTTGAACACGGCCAGCCGATCCACGGCCCGATTTTATCCGGCCAACTCCGGGAAAATCCCAGATCGGCGGTAAAATCCACGCGTGGTCCGAGACGACGCGGTGACCAACGCCCTCCAGGGCGTCATCGACCCTGAGCTCGGCGACAACGTCGTCGACCTCGGGATGGTCGCGGGGTTCGGGCCGATGGCCGACGGCCGATTCGAGGTCCGGATCTCGTTGACGACCGCAGGGTGCCCGCTGCGGGCCCAGCTGATGAAGGACGTGCGGGATCGCGTCGGCGCCATCCCGGCCATCGGCGGGCCGGAGCACGTCAAGGTCACGTTCGGCGAGATGACCGCCGACCAGAAGCGGACGCTCATGGACCGGGCACGATGGAAGGCCCGCGAGCGGGCCGAGGTCGCCATCGACCTGCCGGAGACGGCGCGCGTCGTGGCCGTCGCGTCGGGCAAGGGCGGCGTCGGCAAGTCGTCCGTCACGGCCAGCCTTGCCACAGCGCTCGCGGCGCGAGGCCTCGCCGTCGGCGTGCTCGACGCCGACATCGGTGGCTTCTCCATCCCCCGCATGCTCGGGCTCACCGACCGGGTCGACGCCGACAAGGACCCGGTCACCGGGAAGGTCCGCATCTCGCCGCTCGTGAAAGAGGTCGGCGATCGCGGCGGTGCCCTCAAGGTCGTCTCGATGGGCTCGATCGAGGGCGCCGAGGAGGACCAGGCGATCATGCTGCGGGGCCTCATGCTCAACCGAGCCGTCCAGCACTTCCTCGAGGACGTGCGGTGGGGCGAACTCGACTACCTCCTGATCGACATGCCGCCTGGAACGAGCGACATCCAGATGGGGCTCGCTCGGATGCTGCCCCGCGCCGAGATGCTGATCGTGACCACGCCGGCCATCGGGGCGCAGAAGGTGGCGGCTCGCGCCGCAGACATGGCCCGCAAGGGCTATCTCCGGGTGGCCGGCGTGATCGAGAACATGAGCGCGTTCACGTGCGATCACGGCGAGACGTACGCCCTGTTCGGTGAGGGCGGCGGCCAACGGTTGTCCGAGGAGGTGGGCGTCCCGCTGCTGGCGTCGTTGCCGCTCGATCCCCAGGGCGACGCCTTGCAAGCCGCGATCGACGCGCTGGCCGAACGCATCGTCACCGAGGCGATCCCGCTGGTGGAGATGGCCGACTGCACCGCCCGCCTCTTCGAAAGCGTCGATGCCGCCCTCGGCCCGAAGCTCCCCGGGTAGGTCCCGAGCGTTTTGTCAGTCGCAGACCGCCGCCGAAGGCGGCGTGCGACTGACAAAAGCCGGGTGGGGGCTAATCGGCGATTCGTAGGGCGACGGCGGGGCGGATCCTCGACGCCTGCTGCGCGGGCGACGCCGTGGCCGCCAGCGTCGCCACGAACGCCAGCCCGACGATCACCAAGATCGAGCCGAGGGGCACGGAGAACTCGAGCCCGTCCCCGAAGGCGCCGCTCGTGAGCAGGCGCCACGTCGACATGATCGCCAGGCCGGTACCGAGGAAGATGCCTTCGAGGGCCACGAAGCTCGACTCGGCGACGAACGCCCGGCGCACCTGCTTGGTCTCGAAGCCGAGGGATCGGAGCACCCCGACCTCGCGGCGTCGCTCGCGCACGGCCCGCACCATCACCACGCCGATTCCGGCGACGCTGACGATGAGCCCGAGCGAGAGGTAGCCCTGCATCAGGCGGAGGAACTGCTGCTGCGTCGCCAAACCGTCGGCGACCTGCTGGCGGAACGACGACGCGTCGAGGCCGTTGGCGAGGAAGGCGGCGTCGAGGCGGCGGGCCACGGCCTCCGGGTCGACGCCGGGTGCGGTCTTGAACCGGACGAGGTTCGTCACGGCCCGCGTCCCGCTGACGGCACGCACGGCGTCGGCCCCGAGATACGCCGGCGATCCGCCGAACCCCGTGTCGGCCAGCGCTGCCACCTGCAGCTGATGCGTCTCGTTCGTCTCGGGGTTTCGGACGAGGACGGGGTCCCCGACGCGAACGGTCGTCCGGGGCGGCCCGCCCCGATCCTGCAGGAACGACTCGGAGACGATCACGAGCGAGGGATCCGCGAGGACCGCTCGCCACACGGCGTCCTCCGAGGCGAACCGCGGAAGGCGGTCCCCGAGCGACGGCGGACCACCTTCGACGAAGACGTCGTCGTAGCCGGCCATGAACCCGAATCGGAACGCCGGCTCCTCACCGCGCACGTCGTTCTTCGGGAGGTCGAACTGCGCACCCGCCGTCGTCAGCGGCGCGACGGCGACGACACCCTCGGTGCCCCGGATGGCGTCGACGGGCGCGGGGTTCGACGTGTTCGAGAACGCCTGTCCGTCGAACCCACCGCTGATGTCACGCGTGAGGTCGTCGATCTGGTTGGAGAAGACGTCGCTGAAGAGCGTCATCGACACCAGCGTGAACATGACCAGCGTGAAGGTCGACAGGATCAACGATGTCCGGAATGCCTTCGCCAGCGGATAGGCGAGGCCGAGGCGGAGCGACATGTTCCTGCTCCCGCCTCCGATGCGCCGGACGACGCTCCCGATCAGCGACTGGTGACGGCTGACGAGCATCACGCCGGCGACGGTGAGGATGACGCCGTCGAGGACGAACAGCGAGATGTCCGGTGAGTTGAACACCTCGCCGGCGACGTCGAAGCAGAAGCTCGCCCACAACAGGCTCAGCGCGGCGGCGATGGTGTCGACCGCCCGCTTGTTGAGGAAGGAGCGCACGAGCAGTGCGACACCGAGGAGCAGGACCGGCGGTCCGAGCAGGAGCGGCGCCGGGGCCTTGCCGCTGATGCCGCCGAGCGTGAGGAACGCGCCGGCCGCGGCGAGCACCAACCGAAGCGCGAGGCGCGCCGCGCGGAACAGCACCGAGTGTGGCTTCGTGGTCGGCTCGGGAAGATCGCGGATGGCGCGGATGACGTTGAGCCGCGAGATCCACCACGACGTCGCCAGGACGGTGACGAGGGAGAACAGGAATCCGAGGAAGAAGCCCTGCTGGATGCTCGCGCGCGTCGCCGTGTAGTTGAGCTCGAGCGCGAAGCGGCCTTCCCCGGAGAAGATCCCGGCGGTCACGAACACGATGGCGCGACCGACGCCGAGTCCCGCGATCGTGCCGAGGGCGGCGGCGCCGACCGCGTACATCCACCCCTCGAGGGAAAAGGAGCCGACGAGGCCGGCCCGCTTGAGGCCCACCGCCCGGAGCATGCCGAGCTCGGTCTTCCGCTCCTCCGCGAGCATGATGAAGATCGAGATCAGCAGGAGGATCCCCGCGAGGGCGCTGAAGGTCCCGAGCGATGTGAACAGTTGGGTGAACGACTTGCCCTGGGCCTCGGCGGCGTCGAGCAGGTCGACCTTCGCGGATTGGCTGTGCGCGGGAAGCCCGGACTCGGCGATCGCCGGTTCGAGAGCCGTCGTCGTCACGCGTGAGCTCAGGTCGGCGCCGTCGATGACGCCCCCTCGGTTCGAGACGGCGACCATCGACCCGGGAGGAGATCCGACCGCCGGGTTGGCGGCGACGAGATCGGCGATCGTTCCCGGCGTCACGAACAGGTTGGGCGACGAGCTCCCGAAACCGAAGTGCAGTCCAGCGACTCCGCGACGCGGGAGCACGGCGTCGATCGTGAACGTCCGCTTGGCTCCGAAGGCGAAGGCGTCGACGGTGTCGCCGACGCGGACATCGAGCAGGCGCGCGAGGTCCTTGCCGATGGCCGCGTGACCGGGGGCCGGCGTCGGTCCGTCGATGCCCGTCGCCTCCGGGTCGCCGCCGAACTCGCGGGCGGCCGCGAAGTCGATCTCGAGGAGGCTGGCGTTGGGCTCGGCCTTCGCTTCGGTCCCCTCCGCGGTGGCGATGGCGGCGTCGATGGCGCGGATCGGGAGGATGCCGTCGATGTCGTCCTGTGGAGCGGCTCGCACGGCTGCCACCAGTGGCGCTTCGGACTCGAGGCCGGGACTCCGCACGATCTCGTCGATGGGACCGAGTTGGGTGAAGGCGCCCTGGCGTATCGACGAGCCGAGCGTGTCCCCCACCGTCGCCGATCCGGTGATGATCGCGGTGCCGAGCAGGGCGCCGAGGAGGATGAGGGCCGTCTCGCGCGGGCGTCGCGAGGCATTGCGGACGGCGAGGCGTCGCAGGACCGGCTTGCGGGCCGCGACGACGAGGAACGGGATCGACAGGATGACGACCGCGGGCGGGACGAACCCGACGACGACGAGCGCCACGACCAGCAGCAGGCCGACGGCCGTCGACAACGTCCGGACGACGCGATCGGAGGCGTGCATCAGCGGAGGCGCTCGTCGCGGACGATCTCGCCGTCGCGCATGGTGATGCGTCGTTCCGCAGAGGCGCCGATCCCCTCGTCGTGGGTGACCAGGATCAAGGTGAGCCCGTCGCGATGGAGCTCGTCCAGCATCGCCATGACCTGCGCCGCCGTCTCCGAGTCGAGGTTCCCCGTCGGCTCGTCGGCCCAGACGACCTTCGGCCGGCCGGCGAGCGCGCGGGCGATCGTGACGCGCTGCTGTTCACCGCCGGAGAGCTCGGTAGGTCGATGGTTGAGCCGGTTTCCGAGGCCCACCCGATCAAGGGTGTCGATGGCCGCTTGGCGCGCGTCCTTGGCGGGTGCGCCCGCCAGGAGCAACGGGAGCTCGACGTTCTCCGTCGACGTGAACACCGGGATGAGGTTGAACGCCTGGAAGATGAAGCCCATCGTCGAGGCCCGGTGCTTGGTGCGCCGCGCATCGGACATCTCCTGGATGTTCTCGCCGTCGATCACGACCGCGCCTTCGTCGATGTCGTCGAGTCCCGAGAGGCAGTTCAGGAGCGTCGTCTTGCCGGAGCCGGAAGCGCCCATGACGGCGACGAACTCCCCGCTCGCGACGTCGAGGTCGACGCCCTTGAGGGCGTCCACGGACTCCGCTCCGGTCTTGTAGATCTTGCGCACGCCCGTCGCCGCGAGGAGCGGCGATCGATTCGGCGACGAGCTGCTCACGGAGGCTTCGGCCAGGGCGGTCACGGCGGTGAACGGTAGTTGACGAGGCCGTCAGCTCGCCCGGCAAATCACCGTCTGCGCGGCACCGGGAGGCTGAGGCGGAAGTCGGCTCCACCGCCGGGAACCTGCTCGTACCAGACCCGTCCGCCCATGGCTTCGACGAGGCCTTTCACGAGCGACAGCCCGAGACCCGTCCCGCGAGAGCGGTCGCGGTCGCGTCGCGCCAACAAGCGGAGGCGGTTGAACAGGCTCGGCACCAGAGCCGAGGGCACGCCGCTCCCGTGGTCGATGACGGCGAGCTCGACCGACCCGTCCTTGCCGACCTCGGCGGCACGGATCTCGATCGGCGGCGAACCGTACGCGAGGGCGTTCTCGACGAGGTTTCCTATGACCTGTTCGAGCCGGCGCGGGTCGGCGAGCACCTGGAGCTCTGCCGGGATGTCGACGACGACGACCTCCGCAGGGTCGACCGTCGCCAGCGTCGCTTCGACCGAGGAGAGGAGGTCGACGGGACGCAGGCTCAGGAGCAACGACTGCGCTTCGAGGCGGCTGATGTCGTACAGGTCGTCGGCGAGGCGCGACATCCGCTCCGCCTGCAGTCGGACGGCCGATCCCATGCGCTTGATGCGGTCGTCGGAGAGCTCGTCGGCATGGGCCTCGAGGGTCGCGCCGAGACCGAGGACGGTCGTGAGCGGCTGGCGCAGGTCGTAGGTCATGAGCGCCAGGAACTCGTTCTTGTCGGCCTCGAGGTCGCGGGCCGTGGTGACATCGCGGACGACCCCTTGGAATCCCACTGCAGCATCGTCGCGATGGCGGGCGGTCGTGCGGATCTCGAGGATGCGCCGGACTCCGTCCGGGCGGAAGACCACGAGCTCGATCCGACGCGGCCCACCTGGCGGTTCGCTCAGCAAGGGCGCCACCGAGCCGCTGCCTTCCGGCGGAACGATGACGTCGCTCAAGCGGGCGCCGACGAGCTCGTCGGCGGCGCGACCGAGGATGAACGCGAGCGAGGGGTTGACGTACTGGAGGCAGCCATCGAGGTCGGCCTCGTACACGCCGTCCGACGAGTGCTCGACGACGTGCTCGTAACGCGCCTTCTGCTCGGCTTCACGACCGACGACGGCCGACCAGTAACCCTGCGCGATCGAGTCGGTGAGCCGGTCCATCGCCGGCAGGACGCGCGTCAGCAGCAGCGCCAAAGGGAGGCTCCAGTGCCGACCCCGCTCGTCCGCCAGCTCGACCGCCGTCTGCACGACGAGGTCGCGGCTGATGCGCAGGACGAGGAGGAGCTCTGGCAGCGGCGAACCCGACCACGCCGCCGCCGCGCCGACCTCCTGGAGGTCCTCCGTCAGCGCCTCGTCGACCTCGGCGCCTTGGCTCGCGACGGCGAGGATCGCTTCGAACCGCGCCTTCGCCTGCTCGGCGAACCGGCTCCGCGCACGGGCGTCCCAATCTTCGGCGTCCGGGAACACCCCGAGGAAGATCTCGAGCGCCCGCTGGGCCATGTTGGCGGCGCGACCGTCGAGAGCTTCGAGAAGATCGTCGGCGTCGGCGCTCCCGGACTCGGTCAACAGCAGGTTGCCCGACCCGTTGTCGGCGTTGCGGGCGATGAACGCCTTGACGTCGCTCAGGGGGAACACGGGTCCGGCAGGGCTGGACCCTCCGGGCGCGAGGTACCCCGCGGCGACGAGCGACTTGACCGTCGCGACCGGCAGCTCGAGCATGCGCGCGACATCGCCGAGCGGCAGGAGGTTCGGCTTGTCGGTGCTGCGCGAGCTCATGACGGAGGAGTACTTCGACGCCGGAGGACGGTCACCTACCTGCGCAAAGGGATTGCCGGTCGTGACCCACGGACATGACGAGCCCGTCTCCGGGGCCCGGTCGCTGAGGGGGGCGTCAGACGAAGTCCAAGACGACGACCGAGAGCCTCGGCATCACGCTCGCTGCCACATCGTCGAAACTTCCCCGGGGTCGACCGCCGTCGCTCGTCCGTCGGCGACGAGCTTCTGGAGGTGCGCCCAGAGCGAGGCCGTGGCGACCGTGTGGCGGGCCGGGTCGACGTCGTCGTAGGCGATCGGGAGGAGGTCGGCGACGGTGACCGGTCCGCCCGCCGCGGCGAGCGCAGCTGCAACCTTCTCCTCGCGGGCCCGCCGGTGTTCGAGGTACTCGTCGATCTTGGCGATCGGGTCCGTGACCAGACTGCCGTGCCCGGGAGCGATCGCTTCGACGCCGAGGCCGCGGACGAGGCGGAGGGACGCGAAGTACGTCGCCATGTCCCCGTCCGGCGGCGAGATGACGACGGTCGATCCGTTCATGATGTGGTCGCCCGAGAACAGCAGCCGCTCCTCCTCCAACAGGTAACACAGGTGGTTGCCGGCGTGGCCCGGCGTGTGGACTGCTCGCAGCGTGAACTCGTCGGCGTCGATCACGTGACCGTCGGGGATCGATGCGTCAGGGTCGAAGCCCTCGCGTGGCTCGAAGCCGAGCACGAGGACGTCGGGGCGCAGTCGTCGACGCAGTGGTTCCGCGCCCGGCGAGTGGTCCGGATGGGTGTGGGTGACGACGATCCACTTGATCCGATCGCCACCCGCGGCCGCGATGGCGTCGAGGTGCTCCGGCTGGTCTGGCCCGGGGTCGATGACGACGATCTCGCCGTGGCCGACGAGGTAGGTGTTGGTGCCCGGGCCCGTCATCATCCCGGGGTTCGGACAGGTGATGCGGCGCACGCGCCTGGACAGCACGACGGGGATCCCGTCGGTCGTGATGTCAGCGATGCGTCGGCCCCCCGGCCCGTCCGGGCATCGGCATGCCCTCGGGGATCGCTGACAGGGCGTCGCCGTACCCGGGGTCGTCGGGGAGCAGGATGCGCGTGCCTCCCTCGTCGTGGACGATGCGGGGCAGGATCGCCGGGACCTCGCTGATCGTCCGGGCGTGGGCGAGCAGGTCGGCGCTGCGATCGAAGCGGCCGATCGCCATCAGGTTCCGGATCGTGGGGAAGATGAGGTCGAGCTCGCCGGCGGCGTGACGGTCGAGGGCGTCCTGGGGCCGCACCCAGAGGTTGGCGATCGTCTCGCGGTCGTCGTGCAAGGGGACCTGCTCGGGCGGGGCGGCCGCGACGAAGAAGCGGGTGTCGTAGCGGCGGGGCGGTCCTTCCGGGGTGATCCAGTGCGAGAAGTAGTGGATCCGGTCCACGTCGAGGCGGAGGCCCTCCTCCTCGCAGATCTCGATGAGCCGGCGCTCGCCGTGGTCGACGGCATGGCGGTGCCGGTTGAACCGCTCGGCCGTGGTGGCATCGGCGAACGAGATGACGTCGTCGGTCTCGCCGCCCCCAGGTACGGCGAGCAGGACGCCGGCCTCCTCGAAGCACTCGCGGACCGCCGCGACCCAGAAGGCCAGGCCGCCCCCGTCGATGCCGAGCTGCTCACTGGCGGCGGCGTCGGTGCGTCCCTCGCAGATGCGCTCGAGGTCGGCGTGACGGTCCGCCTCGTCGACGGCCCCGCCGGGGAAGACGTAGGCGCCACCCACGAAGTCGGAGTTCAGGTTGCGGCGGAGCATGAACACCTCCATGCCGCCGCTGCCGTGCGCGTCCCGCACGAGCATGACCGTGGCTGCGTCGCGGACGGCGACGTCCGGCACCTAGAACCGCTCCTGGTGGACCCCGGCTCGTGCCGGTCCCGCTTGGACGAGGACGGACCGCGCGACGAGGGGAACCAGGAACGGGAGCGCCAACGCCGCGAGCACGGGGCGAGCGTACCCGTGCCCCCAGCGCGGCTCAGCCGCCCCTACTGTGGGGTCGATGGCGCTGCGGACCCGGGACCGGGACACCGACGACACGATTCCCGTGTTCGACCAGGACTACCGCCCGCCGCCGTGGCGGGAACGGCTCGTCCCGAAGACCGTGCTCGGCATCTCGATGCTGATCCTGGCCACGGCCATCGGCTCCGCCTTCAGCGGGACGATCCTCTACGCCTACTACGACTACCGACTGAGCTCGAACGAGGACCGGATTCAGAGCTTCACCGGCAACTTCGACCAGCGGTTCGAGACGGCGCTGGACACGATCGCCGCCGAGCGGGAGTCGGCCAAGGCGGAGGTCCGCAAGGAGCTCGAGCCCATCAAGAAGATCCGCGCCGAGGGAGAGACCCTCGAGGCGTTGGTGAAGAAGGTGCAGCCGTCGATCTGGTTCGTGTCCACGTTGGACGAGGCAGGGCAGCCATCGGTCGGTTCGGCCTTCGTCGTCGCCTCGGACAGCGAGCAGAGCCTGATGCTCACGTCGTACAACACGGTGCGGGCGGCGACGCGCGCGCCCGGTCCGCCGGTGAAGATCCGCAAGGGCGACCAGGAGCTGGCGGCCACGCTGTACACGTGGCAGGAGAACAAGGACCTGGCGCTGCTGATCGTGAAGAAGGGCGGGATCCCGAAGCTGCCGTTCGCCGGCAAGGAGCCCGTGCTGAAGACGGGCGAGCGGATCTTCGCCGTCTCCGGTCTGGGCGCGGCGGGCGGTGCCATCTCGCAGGGATTCGTGGCCGACGTCTCCTCGGCCGGCATCCAGCACGATGCGGCGATCGGCTCGTCCTTCCAGGGCGGGCCGCTGATCAACGACAAGGGCGAGGTGCTGGCCGTCGGCTCGCGGGCGTACGCGCCGCTGGGGTTCGGGACCGACGCGGTGTTCTTCGGTGTCCCGATCCGGACGTCGTGCGAGAAGGTGCTGAAGTGCCCCGACGGCGCCGAGCCGTCCGCCGGGAGCAAGCCCTAGACCGTCGCTGCGCCTTCATCACTCGGTCGACCGCCGCATGTGGAGCCGAACGGATTGAAGGACGAGGGATCAGGGTCGGAGGATGCCGCCCGAGGTGGTGGTGGTCGTCGACCCCGGCGGTCGGGTGGTCGTCGTCGACGACGTCGATGACGTCGACGAGGACCCGCCGGCGGGGGCCGTCGTCGTCGGAGAGGCGGGCGGCGCCTCGGCCGTCGGTGCGGGCGGTCCGACGATGTAGGGGCCGCCCATCCCGGTCCCCGACGGCTTTCGCGGCGCGCCCGGGTCGATCCCCGTCCGCGCCGCCTTCGAGAGCTTGTCCGTGATGATCTTGATCGGCGCCGGCTCCGAGAACTCCGTGACGGGCACGTCCTTGACGGCTTCGCTCATGAACGCCTTCCACGTCTTGGCCGGCAGGCACCCGCCGGTCATCGGCGCGCAGCCCTTGACCGAGCGCATCGGGATTGGCTCGTCCCGGTAGCCCACCCAGATGGCCGTCGAGAGCGTCGGCGTGTACCCGACGAACCACGAGTTCTTGCTCGCCTGCGAGGTGCCCGTCTTCCCTGCCGCCGGACGGCCGATGTTGGCGCGCGTGCCGGTCCCACCGCTGATGACGCCCTTCAACACGTCGGTGACGTTGTCGGCCACGACCTCATCGATCGCCCGCACCGGCTCACGCCGTCGGTTGTCCTCCAACACGTTGCCCTCGCGGTCCTCGACCCGGACGATGGGCGTCGTGTCCTGCCGCAGGCCCCGGTTGGCGAACACGCCGTACGCCGACGCCATCTCCAGGGGCGACAGGTCGAGGACGCCGAGGGCGAACGTGCCGGAGCACGTCTGCACCTGCGGTGAGTACCACGCGGAGGTGACGCCGAGCTTCTTCGCCATCTCCGCCGTCTGCTTGCACCCCACGTCCCGCACGAGCTGCGCGTACACGGTGTTGATCGACTTGTGCGTCGCCGTTCGGAGGTCGGCGCTGCCGTAGGACGCGCCCTCGTAGTTGCCGATCGTGCAGTCGAAGTTCGGCGTCGGCTTGCACTCGGTCGCGGGGAGGCGGAACTGGTTCGGCGCGGGGTAGACCTTCGTCGGCTGCACGCCCTGCTCGAAGGCGGTGGCGAGCACGAACGGCTTGAACGATGAACCCGGCTGACGTCCGGTGCCGCCGCTCATCGCGTACTTCCCTTCCTCGGCGAGCGGCCAGCACGTCGCCTCGACATCGACGGGAACGCCGTCCTTCGGCCGCACGCCGGGAGCCGACAGGTCGGCGTCGCAACCGCCGAGGGCCAAATTGACCTTGGCGCCAGGGTCCGTGGCGTTGAAGTCGCGTCCTCCGATCAGCGCCTTGACGAAGCCGGTCTGCGGCTCGACCGCCACCATCGCCATCTCCAGCGGCGTCGGCTGCCCGGCCAACTTCCCCTTGGTGATCTTCGACGGCGGCGCACCCTTGATGGCCTCGGACACCGCCTTCTGCGCCTCGGCTTGGACCTTGGGGTCGAGCGTCGTCTGGATGCGCAGGCCGCCGGTCTCCACCTTCTTCTCGCCGTACTTCCCCTTCAGGTACTTCTCGACGTAGTCCATGAAGTAGGGGTAGTTGGTGGGCGGCGACTGCGCCTGGAACACCGTGGTGTGCGGCGTCGGCGGCTCGGGCGAGGACCCTTCCACCCAGATGATCTGACCAATCGCCTCGTCGAACTGCGCTTGGGTGAGGTAGCCCTCGTCGAGCATGTGCCGCAGGACGAGCTGGCGCTTGCCCTCGGCGAGCAGCGTTCCGTTGGTTCCGCCCTCGCCTCTGCCGCGCGGCTCGTACCGGCTGGGCGCAGGGATGAGGCCGGCGAGCATCGCCGCCTCGGAGATCGTGATCTGGCTGACCGGCTTGCGGAAGTAGGTCTCGGACGCGGCGCCGACGCCGTAGGCGCCGTTCCCGAGCGACACCGAGTCGAGGTACTTGAAGAGGATGTCGTCCTTGTCGAACTGGCGATCGAGTTGGCTCGCGATGATCGCCTCCCGCACCTTGCGGGTGAGCGTGCGGTCCTTGTCGAGGTAGGTGTTCTTCACGTACTGCTGCGTGATCGTCGAACCGCCTTGGGCGATGCCGCGACCGCGAAGGTCCGCGTAGAGCGCACGGAAGCTGCCCCGCAGGTCGACGCCGCCGTGGGCGTAGAAGCTCCGGTCCTCCGACGCGATCACCGCCTGCTTCATGTGCAACGGGATGTCCGACGGGCGCACCGGGATCGACTGCTCGAACTCGCGGAACTGGCCGATCTCCTTGCCGTTCTGGTCGTAGACCCGGCTCACCTGTCCTGCCTCGATGGGCTTGGCCTCGGGGAGCTTCGCCGGGAGCGGCAGGAAGATGAACGAGCCGAGCACGACGACGGCGACGGTGATGGGGACCGCGGCCGAGGAGATGACGAAGATGGCGATGCTCCGGAAGACGAAGCGGAGGAGGGCGCGCACGGTCCGACTCATTCTCCCACGGGACCTTCGAGCGTCACCTGCACCTCACCAGCGTCGGTGACCCGGGATTCGTAGGTGCGGATGCCCGGCCGTTCACCGAAGGACGTGAGGTGGGCGCCGTCGCTGAGACGGTAGGTCCAGCCGTGCCACGGGCACATCACGTTGCCGTCGCGCACCGGCCCGCCGTCGAGGGGCGAGCCGACGTGGAGGCACTGGTTGTCGACCACGTGGACGCGTCCGTCGACGAGGAACACCGCGAGGTAGCGCCCCGCGGCCCGGGCCGGCCGCCCCCGTCCTTCGACCAGCTGGTCGACGCGGCAGAGGACGTGGTCGGGCACGCCCGTAGTCTGCTCGTCGTGCGACCGCCCTCCGTCGACCGCTTGGCGCGGGACCTGGCCGACACGGGACTGCCCCACCCCCTGCTCGTCGACGTGGCCCGCGCCGCCATCGCTTCCGGCGACCCGGACTCGGCGAGGGCGCGCGCCGAGGCCGTCGGGGTCGCGATGCTGCGGCCGGTCGTCAACGCCACCGGCGTGCTGCTGCACACGAACCTCGGACGGGCGCCGCTCGGTGTGGTGCCGATGACGGGGTACGCCAACCTCGAGCTCGATCTCGTCAGTGGGGCGCGAGGGTCGCGTCACGCGCACGCCGCTGCGCTGATGGCGCGGGCCAGTGGCGCCGAGGACGCGTTGATCGTGAACAACGGGGCCGCCGCCGTCCTGCTCGTGCTGGCGGCGCTCGCCACCGGGCGGGCGGTAGCGGTGAGCCGCGGTGAGCTGGTCGAGATCGGCGGCGGCTTCCGCGTCCCCGAGGTGCTGCAACAGTCGGGGGCCGAGCTCGTGGAGGTCGGGACCACCAACCGCACGCGGGTCGCCGACTACCGGAGGGCCATGGCGACCGCCGACGTCGCACTGCTGTTGAAGGTGCACACGTCGAACTACACGATCTCGGGCTTCACGGAGTCGACGTCGGTCGACGAGCTCGCATCGCTGGGCGTGCCCGTTGCCGTCGACGCCGGGTCCGGGCTGTTGGACGCGGCGACGCCCTGGCTGACCGATGGTCCGCCGCCCTGGCTCACGGGCGAGCCTGCGGTGCGCCAGCTGCTCGAGGCGGGCGCCGGCGTCGTCACGTTCTCCGGCGACAAGCTCCTGGGCGGTCCGCAGGCAGGCGTGATCGCGGGTGCCGGCGCCCTCGTCGAACGCTGTCGCCGGCATCCGCTGGCGCGTGCGCTGCGGCCCGGCGGGCTGGTGCTGGCGGCGATGCAGGGCGTGGCGCTGGCCTACCTGCGACGTGCGGGCGACGACATCCCCTTCTGGCGGATGGCGACCACCGATGTCGGGTCGCTGCGACGCCGCGCCGAGTCGCTCGGCCACGGCGAGGTCGTCGACTGCGAGTCGGTCCCCGGCGGCGGCGCCGCGCCCGGCGTGACGATCCCCTCCGCTGGCATCGCCCTCGATGGCGACCGGACAGCCGCGCTGCGGGCCCACGAACCGCCCGTCATCGCCCGCGTCGCCGAGGGGCGGACGGTCCTCGACCTGCGAACCGTCGACCCGGCCGACGACGCCGTCGTTTCCGGCGCCATCGCCTCGCTCTAGAGGAACCGTGCACGTCGTCGCCACCGCCGGCCACGTCGACCACGGCAAGTCCACACTCGTCCGCGCGCTCACCGGGATCGACCCCGACCGCTTCGCCGAGGAGAAGGAGCGGGGGCTGACCATCGACCTCGGGTTCGCTTGGACGACGCTGCCCAGCGGCCGCGAGCTGGGTTTCGTCGACGTTCCCGGTCACGTGCGCTTCCTCAAGAACATGCTCGCCGGTGTCGGCGCCGTCGACGCGTGCGTCTTCGTCGTCGCGGCCACCGAGGGATGGAAGCCGCAGTCGGAGGAGCACCTGCGGATCCTCGAGCTGCTCGGCCTCGGTCACGGACTGGTCGCGCTGACGAAGGCGGATCTGGTCGACGCAGACGACCTCGAGCTGGCGCGGCTCGACGTCGCCGACCGCGTGGCCGGGACCTTCCTCGAGGGCGCCGAGGTCGTGGCCGTCGATGCGCGCGCGGGACGCGGGGTCGGCGACCTCGCCGCCGCCATCGACCGGCTGTTGACGACGACGCCGGAAGCCACCGATCGGAACCGCCCCCGCCTGTGGGTCGACCGTTCGTTCGCGGCGAAGGGTTCGGGGACGGTGGTCACCGGGACGCTCACCGGCGGGACGTTGCGCGTCGACGACACCTTGGACCTGTTGCCTTCGGCACGATCGGTGCGGGTTCGGGCGCTGCAGACGCACCGGTCGAAGCTCACGTCAGCGGGGCCGGGACGGCGATTGGCCGTCAACCTCACGGGCGTGTCCCACGGCGAGGTGGAGCGGGGCGACGCCCTCGTGCGACGGACGCAATGGGCCCCGACGCAGATGTTCGACGCGTCCCTCACCGTGCTGGCGGGTCTCGACCACGACGTGTCGAGACGAGGCGCCTACACCGTTCACGTCGGTTCGGGCGAGCACGCCGCCAACATCCGGGTGCTCGGAGCGACGGCGCTGACACCCGGCGAGGTGGGCGCCGTGCGGATCCACCTTCCGGTGCCGCTGCCGCTCGTCGCCGGGGACCGCTTCATCGTGCGGGAGAGCGGGCGCGGTGAGACCGTCGGCGGGGGCGAGGTGCTGGACGTGGCGCCGCGATCGGCGGCGGCGCGGGCGCGACCGGACCGATCCGTGGACCGGGTCGTGCGGGAGTGGGGTTGGATCGAGTCGGACCATCTCGAACGGCTGACGGGTGAGCGGCGTGCAGCCGACGTCAGCGGGTGGGTCGTCGACCCGACGGTGCTGGCCGAGGTGCGACAGCGCTTGGAGGCGGCGGTGGTCGACGGCGTCGAACTGACGAGTCTCTCGGCACAGGAGCGAGCCGTGCTCGACACGCTCGACGGCGTCCGTCTCGAAGGCGGGCGGGCGAGGAGGGGCGCACCCCTGGACGACTCCGCCGCACATCCCTACCTGTACGCGCTCGACGCGGCACCGTTCTCGCCACCGACGCCGGAGGAGGCGGACGTGGAGCGTCCGGAGGTCCGCGACCTCGTCCGCCGCGGCCTGGTCGTCGAGCGGGACGGGTTCCACTTCTCGGCCACCGCCGTCGATGCCGCCGCCCGAGTGGTGGCATCGCTCGTCGCCGCCTCGCCCGATGGTGTCACCGCCAGCCAGGTCCGGGACGCCCTCGGCACCACCCGGAAGTACCTGCTCCCGCTGCTCGGGATCCTCGACGCCACCGGCGTGACCCGACGCCGGGGCGACGTCCGCATCGCCGGTCCCCGCCTCCCGCGTGACGAAGGGCGATCAGCGCACGGGACGTGATGCAAGGACAGTGAACCGGGGACTACGCGGAGAGCTCGTCGCCGGGCTTGGCGCGCGGGAGCGACGGCAGTCCTCGGGGACGGCGGGAGCGCTTGTTGGCGCCACTCGTCTCCTCCGCCTCTCGGGCGACTCTGGCCACGGCAACGATGTTCGTCATGACCTCGCCGAAGGAGTCGGGGTCGGCGAGCAGCCACGAGTGGTTGCCGCTCACGACCTCGCCCTCGGAGCCGATGGCGGCGCACAACGCATCGAAGGAAGGACGCGGGATGATCCGGTCCTGTTCGCCCCACAGCACGACGACGGGGAGGTGGCGCCGGCGCAGCTCCTCGAGCTCCCCGGTCAGGTCGGCCGAGCGGGCGAGGTTCGCCGCCTTCCACATGGCCCGCGGGTTGCGGAGGAGGTTGGGCAACGCGTCCTCCAGGATCACCGGAAGGACCCGGGTGAGGTGCGGGATCGGGAGGATGTCGCTCGGGAAGTGGATTCCCCAGTCCCACAATGGGCGCTGGGCCATCGACTTCACGGCGCCGGTCGGCCCCGGCGTCGACCACGCCGAGCCGCCGACGGAGTTGATGAGGACGAGCGTGCGGACCCGACCCTGGTGGTTGTGCGCGAACTGGATCGAGACGGCGCCGCCGAAGGAGTGGCCGACGAGGAACACCGGCTCGTCGATGCCGATGGCGTCGAAGAAGCCGTTCAGCCACGAGGCGTAGCCGTCGAGGTCGAAGTGCTCGCGGTCGAGCTCGTCCGACCCGCCGAAGCCCGGGAGCGCCGGGGCGTAGACCTTGCAGCCCAGGTGGATCAGGCGCTTCATCGCCCGCTTGTAGCTGTGCTGGCCGAGACCCCACCCGTGGACGAAGACGAGCGGGAGGCCCTCACCGGCGACGCCGTAGAGGGCCGTGCGGCCCTGGACGGTCGTCGACTTCCAGACGAGGTGATCCGAGGGGGGCGGCGCGCTTGCCATCGCAAGCACACGATACGCCGAAGCACGCGGCGCGCGCCGCCCAGCGTGAGCTAGCCGACGCGGCGGGCGATGAGCGCCTTGCGCTCGACCTCGTTGAGACCGCCCCAGATGCCGTGAGGCTCGCGGATCTTGATGCTGTACTCGAGGCAGGGCTTGCGCACCGAGCAGACGGCGCAGATGGCTTTGGCACGCACCTCACGCTCCTCCTTCTCGTCCTTGCGCTCGAACTGCGCCGGCGGGAAGAAGACGGCGGCGTGCGGGCCCCGGCACGCAGCCTTGATCTGCCAAAGCTCTTCGGTGGTCTGTGCGCTCACGAGCGGTCCCCCTGTTTCTGGGAGGAACCTAAACCCCCGCCTGTGGGTTCCACAAGCAAAACTTTCTGAGAGCCCGGGCGTGCTGACCAGCACTTATGGCCTCGCTCTGCGGCGCCGCCCTCCGGGCCGAGGCCTTGCCGCTCGGCTGTCGGCCGCTCGCTGGCGCTCCCGACGCCGACCTTGCGTGCTCCGTTGCTGCCGTCGTCAATGGTTTGGGTCCTTCGCGGCGCCTTCGAGGGGTTCGACCTCCAGCAGGAGGCCGTCGATGCCCGCGACGCGGACGGGTTGGCCGGCACGAATCGGCGTCGCCCGGTTCGTACGGGCCCGCCAAGGGGCCTGTCGGACGGTGACGACGCCGTCGGGGGCGACGTCGGAAACCGCGGTCCCCTCCTCGCCGAGCATCGACTCGCGCCCGATCGTCGGCGTCGAGAAGCGGGTCCGGACCATCGCCGGCATGCCCGCCACGATGAACAGTGCGACGCCTGCGATGACCACCGCCAGCACGATCAACGGGACCGACAATCCGTCTCCGAACAGGAAGAACGACCCGACGACGAAGGCGATCGTCCCGATCACGGTCCACGCGCGCGGCGTCCCCGCCTGCACGTCGATGCCGAACCCGACGACGCCCAGCGCCAGCACCACCAGCGCAACCGGCCGGGTGGGCAGGACGCCCAGGCCGTAGCCGCCGAGGACGAGTGCGATCGCGCCCGTCACACCGGCGACGCCCACGCCGGCGGTGAAGAACTCGAACAGGATCAGGAGCAGGCCGATGCACAACAGCAGGTACGCCGCGGACGGCGTGGCCACGGCGTGCAGCAGCTGGGCGAGCAGCGAGGGCTCGTCGAAGCGCACCTGCGCACCCGAGGCCAGCTCCTGTTGCGGCGGCCGCCCCTCGCGCTTCACGACCTTGGTCGGCACCTCGATGCCCGCCCGGCCGTCGATGGCCACGATGAAGTCGCCGAGCGTCGCCGCCGTCACCGCGTCAGCCCGCGACGCCCGGACGTGCGCACCCGGCGCCATCCCCTGCACTGCCGCCGCCTCGAACAGGGCGAAGGCTTCGCCCGATGCCCTGGACTCCTTGCCCGGCCCGACCCAGATCGCCACCGGGACCCTCGACGAGCGCACACCCTCGACGAGGCGGGCGAGATCGGCCTTCGGTGCCACCCCACCGGGGCTGTCGAGGCGGATGACCAACGCCGACGTGTGGTCGGCTTGCGCCTCGGCGAGCGAACGAGCGATGAAGTCGACGTTGACCGGATCGAGCAGGCCACTGACCTCGATGACGTCGAGGGTCGTCGTCGGCCTCGACGTCGCGTGCGCGCCGGCAACCCCGGCGCACACCAGGGTCAGCACGGACGACAGAAGGGCGACAACTAGCCTGCGCGCGCGAATGGACGTCTCCCGGTTCTGCTCGGCGACTCGGTTGCTCATCGTCGCCGGGAAGGGCGGTGTAGGCAAAACCACGGTCACGGCCGCGCTCGCCAAGATGAACGCCGATGCGGGCCGGAAGAGCCTGATCATCGAGGTCGAGGGCAAGAGCGGGATCGGCAACGTCTTCGGTCGGCGGGACCTCCTGACCTACGAGGAGGTGGAGCTCGCACCCGCCGTCGCCGCCCGGACCCTCACCCCCGACGACGCCCTCCTCGAGTACCTCCGCGACCATGGGATGAAGCGAATCTCCACGCGCCTCATGCAGTCCGGCGCTCTGGACGTCGTGTCCACGGCCGTTCCCGGGCTGAAGGACATCCTCGTCCTCGGCAAGGTCAAGCAGCTCGAGCGCGCCGGGGACGAGCTCCTCGTGCTCGACGCGCCCGCCGCCGGCCACGCCGTCACCTTCCTGACGAGCGCCGCCGGGCTGCTGGATGCGGCACGCGTCGGACCCATCCGCACCCAGGCGCAGGACGTCGTCGACCTGCTCTCGGACCCCGAACGCTGCCAGGTCGTCCTCGTGACGCTGCCCGAGGAGACGCCGGTGAACGAGGTCGTCGAGACCGCGTACAAGCTCGAGGACCGGGTCGGGATCAAGC
Source organism: Acidimicrobiales bacterium (assembly GCA_035525495.1). Classification (GTDB taxonomy): domain Bacteria; phylum Actinomycetota; class Acidimicrobiia; order Acidimicrobiales; family CADCTF01; genus DATLED01. The sequence goes on from DATLED010000091.1 coordinate 38,211, forward strand.
TCGGTCCGGTCGTCGTGAACGGCGTGTACCCGCGGCTCGAGGAGCTCGACGACGACGACTTCCCGGTGGAGGGGCTCACCGCCGGGCAATCGTCGGCGCTGCGGGAGGCGGCGGCATTCCGGCGCAGCCGCCAGGAACTGCAGGCCGAGCAGCTGCGTCGCCTCGACGACGCCCTGCCGCTCCCCCAGCTCCGGCTGCCGTTCCTGTTCACACCGGAGGTCGGCCCGGGCGAGCTCGAGGTCCTCGCTGCGGAGCTCGCGAAGCAGGTCGAGGCACTGTGAGCGGCGGCCTGGCCGCGATCGCCCGGGAGCGCCGCGTCGTCGTGTGCTGCGGGTCCGGCGGTGTCGGCAAGACGACGAGCGCGGCCACGCTGGCCCTCGAGGCGGCCAGGCAAGGACGGCGGGCATGCGTCGTCACCATCGACCCGGCGAAGCGCCTCGCCGACGCCTTGGGCCTGGAGTCGCTGTCCAACGTCCCCGGCCGCATCCAGGGCGACTGGACGGGTGAGCTGCACGCACTCATGCTCGATACCAAGTCGACGTTCGACGCCCTCGTCCGCCGATACGCGGCGACGCCCGAGCAGGCCGACTCGATCCTGGCCAACCGGCTCTACCGCAACATGGCCGGCGCGCTCTCCGGAACGCAGGAGTACATGGCGATGGAGAAGCTGTACGAGCTGGCATCGGGCGGCGACTACGACCTCATCGTCATCGACACGCCGCCGACCCGGAACGCCCTCGACTTCCTGGACGCACCACGACGCCTGACCCGGTTCCTCGACAACCGGATCTTCAAGCTGTTGATGATGCCGACCCGCGCCTACCTCAAGGCGGTGTCGCTGGCGACCCAGACCTTCCTGCGCACGATCTCCAAGGTCGTCGGGGGCGAGGTGGTGGCCGACGCCGTCGCCTTCTTCCAGGCTTTCGAGGGGATGGAGCAGGGGTTCCGGGACCGGGCGGCCGACGTGCTGACGATGTTGCAGGCCGCGTCGACGGCCTTCGTGCTCGTGACGTCGCCGCGACGGGATGCCGTCGAGGAGGCGGCCTTCTTCGCCGACAAGCTGCAGGAGGCCGGCATCACCGTTGACGGGCTCGTGGTCAACCGCCTGCACCCGTCGTTCGGGCGCGAGCCGGTGCCCGAGGGGCTCGGCGACCTCGGCGCCAACCTCGCCGACTTCCGCTCGATCGCCGAGCGTGAGGAGCAGCACTTCGCCGCGCTGGCAGCGCGGATCGCGCCCGCCCCGGTGGCCCGGGTCCCGTTCCTCGCCGACGACGTCCACGATCTCGAGGGCCTGGCCGTCATCGGCGGGTTCCTCTTCGCCGACTAGTCCCACGACGGCGTTCCCCAATTGCCTTCTGGGTGGGGAGAACGACCTAGACGGTCGTTCTCCCCACCCAGAACGAGGGGATTTCGCTCAGCTCGATTCGGTCGATGGCTCGAGGAGGGCGGCGGCCGCGGACTCGACCGTCTCGGTGACGGTCACGATGCGGTCGAAGCCCGTCGTGTGGAGGAGGCGGGTGAGCGTCGGCCGGTTGCAGGCGACGGCGACGTCGCCCCCCAGCTCGCGGGCCCGTCGGATCCCACCGATCAATGCGCCGAGCCCGGCGGAGTCGACGAAGGGCACGCCCGACATGTCGATCAGGATCCGGGGGTTCGAGGCGAGCTCCGCCAGGGACTGGCGGAACTGGCTGACGGTGAACGCGTCGAGCTCACCGACGGGACGGCAGATGACGTACCCGTCGCCGTTCTCGAGCTGGATGTCGAGCACATGTCCTCCTGTGGACGGCCGCGACGTTTGTCCCCTTTTGAGGCGTTCGCTCCGATGCTGCGGCGTCTGGATGGTAGTACCCGGCCACCGGTAGCCTCACCCCTGTGAGCGAGACCCGCGACGTCCTGATCGCCACCGACTCGCCGAACGTGCGCGACGAGGTGCGGGCCGTGCTCGGGGCACGCGACTACACCGTCCGCACGGTGAACACCGGTGAGCTGGTCATCGAGTCGGTCCGCGAGAGAACGCCCGACCTGCTCGTCTGCGATTTCCAGATCGGGAACATGGGCGGCATGGCCATCACCCTCGAGCTGCGCAACGACGAGAGCGGCGGCCGCCTCGACCACGTCCCGGTGCTGCTGCTCGTCGACCGCCGGCCCGATGTGTTCCTGGCTCGGCGCTCGGAAGCCGACGGGTTCCTCGTGAAGCCGCTCGATCCGATCCGCTTGCGACGGGCGATCACCGCCATCCTCGATGGGGGGACCTACGAGGACGACTCGTACCGACCGGCGGAGTCGCCCGCCGCGCGACCAGATGTGACCGCCGCCCGCTGATCTAGAGTTTGCGGTCTGCACACCGGGGTGTGGCGCAGTTTGGCAGCGCGCTGCGTTCGGGACGCAGAGGCCGCCGGTTCAAATCCGGCCACCCCGACTCGAGGCCGGTCTCCTTCCGGGGGCCGGCCTCCTTGCGCGCCACACTGGGGACATGACGGACGCATCGGTCGTGGCCGAACTCGAGGCCCCGTTCGGCCTCGCCGCCACCGCCGAACACCGGCAACGGCCGTCGTCGGACTGACGACGTGGAGCTCGACGCATTGCAGCAGCTGATGGAGGACACCTACGGCGCACGTGACCGGGCGCGGGGCGTGCCGGCGTCGGTGGCGTGGCTGGCCGAGGAGGTCGGCGAGTTCGCCAAAGCCGCCCGCAAGGGGACGCGGGCCGAACAGCTCGAGGAGCTCGCCGACGTGCTGGCGTGGCTGGCGTCGATCGCCAACCAGCTCGGCCTGTCGATGGACGAGGCCGTCCAGCGCTACGCCGCCGGCTGCCCGAAGTGCGCCGGCGTGCCCTGCACCTGCTGACTCCCTCGTGAACGGGCAGGGTCAGCGACGAACCAAGCACTCGGCGATCTGGACGGCGTTGAGGGCGGCGCCCTTGCGGAGGTTGTCGTTGCTGACGAACAGCGCCAGCCCGTGCTCGGCACCCTCGTCCCGGCGGATGCGGCCGACGTAGCTCGGATCCTGGCCGGCGGCCTTGAGCGGCGTCGGGACGTCGACGACCTCGACGCCGGCGGCCGCGCGCAGCAGCTCGGTCGCCCGTACGGGCGACAGTTCCCGCTCGAACTCGGCGTTGATCGACAGCGAGTGGCCGGTGAAGACCGGGACGCGCACGCACGTCGAGGACACCCGGAGTCCGGGGATCGCGAGGATCTTGCGGGACTCGTCCCGCAGCTTGACCTCTTCGCTGGTCTCGCTGTGCGCGTCGCCGATGAGCCCGCCGGCCAAAGGCAGGACGTTGTAGGCGATCGTCTCGGCGAACTCCGACGGTGACGGGAAGTCGATCGCCCGGCCGTCGAAGGTCAGCTCGCCCGCCTTGTCGCCGGCGGCCGTGACCTGCTCGAGGAGCTCCGGCGGTCCGCTCGTCCCCGCGCCCGACACCGCCTGGTACGTCGAGTAGATGACCCGCTTCAGACCCGCATCGGCGTGGAGCGGCTGGAGGACCGGCATGGCCGCCATCGTCGTGCAGTTCGGGTTGGCAACGATGCCGATGCGGATGTCGGCGAGCGCATGGGCGTTGACCTCGGGCACGACGAGCGGCACGTCCGGATGCATGCGCCACGCCTTGGAGTTGTCGACGACGGTCGCACCCGCCGCCGCCACCTGCGGCGCCAGCTCATGAGACGCATCGGCGCCGACGGAGAACAGTGCGATGTCGATGCCGGCGTAGTCGCCACCCCAAGCGTCCTCGACCTCGACGTCGCCGTCGAGCCACGGCAGACGCTTGCCGACGCTGCGGGGCGAGGCGAAGTAGCGGATCGAGTCGACGGGGAACGCCCGCTCCGCCAGGAGCGTGCGCATGACGGTGCCGACCTGCCCGGTGGCGCCGAACAATCCGAGGCGAGCTCCCATCCGACTCAGCGCTCCAGCTCGAAGGCCGAGTGCAGGACCTGCACCGCCTGCTCGACCTGGTGGTCGCGCACGACGCAGCTGATGCGGATCGGCGACGTCGAGATCATGTCGATGTTCACGCCCTCGTCGGCCAGCGTCTCGAACATCTTGGCGGCGACCCCCGGGTGCGTCTTCATGCCCGCGCCGATCAACGAGACCCGGGCGATCTGCGCGTCGGCGAGCACGTCGGTGGCGCCGATCTCGCCCTTCAGGTCCGAGGCCACACGGAGCGACATCTCGACGTCGGACTTCGGGACGGTGAAGGAGATGTCGGTGACGCCGTGAACCGAGACGTTCTGCACGATCATGTCGACGTTGACGTGGCTGTCGGCGAGGGCCCGGAACAGCCGGGCGGCGATGCCCGGCTTGTCGGCCACCCCGTTGACGGTGATCTTGGCCTCCGAGCTGTCGGAGATGACGGCGGAGATGATCGGCTGTTCCATGGTGGGGTCCTCTTCGCGGATCCAGGTGCCCGGCTCCCAGGTGAAGCTCGAGCGAACGTGCAGCGGCACTTTGTGGTTTCTGGCGAACTCGACCGAACGCATCGCCGGCTTCGGACAACCGACGGCGCACATCTCGAGCATCTCCTCGAACGAGAGCTGCGGGATCTTGCGGGCCGTGGGGACGAGGCGAGGGTCAGCGGTGAAGACGCCGGACACGTCGGTGTAGAGCTCACAGTGATCGGCGCCGAGCGCCTGGGCGAGGGCCACGCCGGTGATGTCCGAGGCGTCACGACCGAGGAACGTCACGTCACGCGCCGTCGACATCCCCTGCGCGCCGCCGACGACCGGCACCTGGTTCCTCGAGAGCGCTTCTCGGATCCGCTCAGGACGCATCTCGACGATCTTCGCCTTCGTATGCGTCTCGTCGGTGATGATGCCGGCCTGGCTACCGGTGAACGAGAGCGCGTCGACGCCCAGTTCGCTGAGGGCCATCACCAACAACGCCATCGACTTGCGCTCGCCGGCGGTGATCAGCATGTCCATCTCGCGGCCCGGATGGACCCCCGACACGTCGGAGGCGAGGCGGATCAGCTCGTCCGTCTCCTTGCCCATCGCGCTGACGACCACGACCACATCGGCGCCGTTGCGATGGGTGCGGGCGATGTGGTCGGCGACCGCTCGCATCCGATCGGGGTCGGCCACGGAGGTGCCGCCGTACTTCTGCACGACGAGGGGCATGGTGCGTCCAGTCTACGGGCGGCCTCCACCAACCCCTTCGGCTTTCGAGCGCCAGCGCGCCGCCTGGCGACCGTTCGCGCTCGAAAGCGCCGGGGGGACGGGCGATTCCTTGCACCCGGGCCGGGCCACTAGCTTTCACCGCCGTGCCCACGGACAAGCGAGAGCGCCAGCGCGCCGGCCGGGAGGCCCGCCGCGCCGAAGCCGCGGCGGCCCAGCGCCGCGCCGCGAGGCGCCGTCAGATCCTCAGCGTGGTCGGTCTCCTCGCCGTCGTCGTCGGCATCGGTGTGTTCATCAACCTGAGCGGCAAGGACGACAGCACCGACTCGGTCGACACCGGGTCGGACGCGACGACGTCCACCACCGCCGCAGCCCCGAAGCCGGCGGCCGGGACGTCCGCATGCCCGCCCGCCGACGGGGCCAAGGAGCCGAAGAAGGCGTTCGACGGCGTGCCCAAGGACTGCCTCGCCAAGGGCGCGACCTACGCGGCGGACGTGGAGACCGACGCTGGTTCCTTCACCATCACCCTCGATGCCGCGAAGGCGCCCACGACCGTCAACTCGTTCGTCTTCCTCAGCCGCTACCGCGCCTATGAGGGGGTTCCCTTCCACCGGGTCATCCCCGGCTTCGTCGTGCAGGGCGGCGACGTCGAGAAGGGGAGCGGCTCGGGCGGTCCGGGCTACGAGTTCGCCGACGAGCTGCCCAAGGCCGGCGAGTACGAGATCGGGTCGGTGGCGATGGCCAACAGCGGACCGAACACCAACGGCTCGCAGTTCTTCGTCATCACCGGCGACCAGGGCGTCCAGCTGCCGCCGAGCTACTCGCTGTTCGGCAAGGTGACCTCCGGCATGGACATCGTGAAGAAGATCGAGGCCGACGGCGATGCGAGCGGGACGCCAAAGGTCACCCACAAGATCGTCAAGGTGACGATCACCGAGAAGAAGGACTGAGGCTCGCCACCATGGCCCCCAAGCAGTGGAACTCCCCGCCCGAGATGGTCATCGATCCGTCGAAGCGCTACACCGCGACGATGTCGACGTCGATGGGCGACCTCGTCATCGCCCTCGACGCCGTCGGCGCTCCCCGGACGGTCAACAACTTCGTCTTCCTGGCTCGGGAGGGCTACTACGACGGCGTGATCTTCCACCGGATCATCTCCGGGTTCATGTGCCAGGGCGGCGATCCGACGGGCACGGGCCGCGGTGGTCCGGGGTACAAGTTCGCCGACGAGCTGCCCCGGGCCGGCGCCTACGAGGTCGGCTCGATCGCCATGGCCAACGCCGGTCCCAACACCAACGGCTCGCAGTTCTTCATCGTTTCCGGACCGTCGGGCGTCGGCCTCCCGCCGAGCTACTCGCTGTTCGGCAAGGTCGTGAAGGGCCTCGAGATCGTCGCCGAGATGGAGAAGGTCGCGACGGGTCCCGGGGACAAGCCGGTCCAGGACCTGACGATCAACTCGATCGAGGTCACCGAAGCCGACTAGGAGTCAGCGGCCCGCCGTCGGGCTGCGCCGACGCCGCCTGCTAGGGCAGTTGGTCGAGCGGGAGGTCCTTGCCCGCGAGCCACGCGGCGACGTTTCCGGCCCCGGCGGCGCGCCACGTACCGTCGGTTCCGCGGATCACGGCCGTTTGCTCGTCGATGCCGACGACCGCGCACCCGGCCGGCGCCAGCTCGAACGTGCGCCGCGCCTTCTCGTGCGACCACGTGTTGGCGTGCGGGATCACCGTCAGCCCGTTCACCAGTCCGAGCCCCAACGTGAACGCCCCGCCTCGCGGGTCGATCATCGGATCGCAAAGCACCATGGCGCCGGCGGACGAACCCGCGAGCACCGCGCCTGCGTTCCACGTCTCGACGATCGCCGCCCACACCGCCGAGTCCTTGAGGACCGACCGCAGGTGCAGCGGCGAACCGCCGCCGAGATAGAGGAACCTGGCCTCCCTCACGGCCGCGACGTTGGCCTCGTCCTCGGCGTCGGGACGGGCGAGGACGTTCAGGCCACGCGCCTTTCCACCGAAGGTGGCGAACCACGCGACGGCGGTGTCCACGGCACGCTGGGGGTGCTCGTAGGCGGCGGCCGTCGGCAGGATCAGGACCTCATCGCCGCCCGATGCGGCGAGGAGCTCGCGGTCGAAGGTGCACCCGTCGCGCCACTCCATCCCGCCGACGAGGGCCAGCGGCCCAGGCGTCGCCTCGCCGCTCACGATGAGGTCCTCTTGGACGGGGTGGCGACGCCTTGCACGAGGGCTCCTGATCGATGGCAGTCGGTGATGGCGAACCCGCCCGCCCGGATGATGTCGAGCGTCGCGCGGTCGAGGTGGCATCCTGCCCCGCCGGTGCGGCTCCACACGGGCGTGACCGCCGCCTGCAATCGTCCCCGCCAACCCGGCTGGGCGACGTGCTCGAGGAACAGGAGCCGCCCGCTCGGCTTGAGGATCCGCTTGATGGCCGTGACCGCGTCCACCGGCGACTCGACCGAACAGAGGACGAGGCTGGTCACGACCGTGTCGGCGAACCCGTCGGGGAGGGTGGTGTCCTCGATGCCGGTCTCGTGGACCTCGACCGGAACGGGTGCCGACGGCACCCGGGCCAACAGTCGGCGCCGCATGGCGCCGTCGGGTTCGAGGACGACGACGCGGTCGACGTCGCGGTAGTAGGGCAGGTTCCTGCCGGTCCCGCCGCCGACCTCGACGACCTCGCCCTTGGCGTCGGCGACGAGCCGGCGTCGCCGGTCGGCGAGGCCACCGCGCTCCAGCAGGCCCATCAACGGGTCGTACAACGCGGCGTGGATGGGGTGGTCGGTGGCTGGCACGAGACCGACCAACCTAGAGCGGACGGCGGTGCGCGTAGGTCGGAGATGGTCGGGGGACAAGGTCTTCCCCGTACAACGAGTTCGTCCTCGAGGCGAGGGTCCCCGTCTGGTGCTAGGCGCATTGGAGCGCCGAGGCGAGCGGTCGGTATCGTCCTCGGCCATGGCTATCAAGCGCATCGGCATCGTGGGATCGGGGATCATGGGGAGCGGCATCGCCGAGGTGGCCGCCAGGACCGGCCACGACGTCGTGCTCCGGAGCCGGAAGCAGGAATCGGCCGACGCGATGGTCGCCGGGCTGGAGAAGTCGCTGGCGAAGCAGGTCGAGCGGGGCAAGCTGAGCGAAGAGGACCGCGACGCCGCTGTGGCTCGGGTGGGCGCCACCAGCAGCATCGACGACCTCGCGGACTGCGACCTCGTCATCGAGTCGATCGTCGAGGACCTCGCCACCAAGAAGGTGCTCTTCAACGAGCTCGACCGCGTCGTCAAGGACGGCGCCATCCTGGCGACCAACACCTCCACCCTGCCCGTGATCGAGATGGCCATGGAGACGGGTCGTCCGGACAAGGTCTGCGGCATCCACTTCTTCAACCCGGCGCCGATGATGGCGCTCGTCGAGATCGTCCGGCCCCTCACCGCCAGCGATGACACGATCAGCGCAGCGGTCGCCTTCGCCGAGACCTGCGGCAAGCAGGCCGTCGAGGTCATCGACCAGGCCGGCTTCATCGTCAACAACCTCCTCTTCCCCTACCTGAACAACGCCGTCCGGATGTTCGAGAACGGCGTCGCCACCAAGGAGGGCATCGACGAGGCCATGAAGGGCGGTTGCAACTTCCCGATGGGACCGTTCGCCCTGCTCGACCTCGTCGGCCTCGACACGAGCCTCAGCATCCTCGAGGCGCTCTACGAGGAGTTCAAGGACCCCAACTACGCGCCCCGTCCGCTCCTCAAGCGGATGGTGGCCGCCGAGCAGCTCGGCCGGAAGTCCGGCAAGGGCTTCTACGACTACGCCAGGAAGTAGTCGCTCAGGAAGCTGAGCGGACGGCGGCGACGAGGTCGTCGACGGACGGACGCGCGGGACTGTCGGCGGCGTAGCGGAGCACGACCGCGCCGTCGCGCCCGACGATGACATCGCCACCCACCGGCACGCCGTCGGCCCCCATGCCGAAGTGGAAGGACTCGTGCAGCGCACGGGTCTCGTCGGTGATCACGTCGAGGGGCGCGACGAAGCGGGCTCGGTAGCCGCGCAGGTTACGGGGCCTCGTGTCCAGGACGACGACGACCAGGGCGTCGCCGAACTCGTCGAGCCGGTCGCGCACGTCGATGGCGTGGGCCTTGCAGGGCGTGCAGGCGAAGTCGCGGTGGAAGAGCAGGACGACGGGGCGGCCGCGGTGGTCCTCGAGGCGCCACCCATCGCCGCGCCAGTCGACGACGGCCACGTCAGTCCGTTTCGGTGACGAAGTCGATGAGGCGCTCCACGGCACCGACCAGCTCGGGTTCGAGGTCGGCGTAGCTCGTGACCTTGGCCAGCAGCTGACGCCAGAAGGTCCGCGGGTCTCCGGCGCCGAGGGCGGCGCACACCCCGTCCTTCCAAGGGCTGCCCCTCGGCACGACGGGCCACGCCGTGATGCCGACCGCCTTCGGCCGCACCGCCTGCCAGACGTCGACGAAGGGGGTCCCCGTGACGAGGACGTGCGCGTGCCGGACGGACTCGGCGATGCGGGCCTCCTTCGACCCGGCGACGAGGTGGTCCGCGAGGACGCCGAGACGGGCGTCGGCGGCCGGCCGGAAGGCGGCGATGAACTCGCCGAGGTGGTCGAGCCCGTCGAGGCGCTCGACCACGACGCCGGCGATGCGCAGGTCGTCGCCCCACACCTTCTCGACGAGCTCGGCGTCGTGCACGCCCTCGACGAGGATCCGCGACGCGCGTGCGACCTGCGCCGGCCGTCCGTGCACGGCGACCGATCCGCTTGCCGTCGCAGCCGGCGTGACCGCCGCACGTGGCTTCGCCAGCGACACCGCCTTGCCCTCGAGGGAGAACGCGCCCGGCACCAACGGGAACAGCCGCTCGGATCCCATCGGCCCCCGGAGCACCACCGCATCGCCGGCGTCGAAGCGCACGAACGTCCCGCCGAAGCCGCTCGCCCGGTGCGACACCGCCAGCCCCACTCGAGCCTCGACCGACGGATAGACGGTCGCGGCGCGCCGGTCGAAGTCGAGGATGTCGCCAGGCTCCCAGGGCACGACCTGGAAATTACCGGCGGCGCCAGGAGCGCCGGCGACCAGCCGCCCGCCAGCCGACGGAAGTCCGCGCCGAAGGCGCCCTCGCAGAGCGAGGCCGAGATCAGGGACAATGACCGTCATGGCCGATCGTCCTTGGATCATGCGCACCTACTCGGGCCACAGCTCGGCCCGGGCGTCGAACCAGCTCTACCGCACCAACTTGGCCAAGGGGCAGACGGGACTCTCGATCGCCTTCGACCTCCCGACCCAGATCGGCTACGACCCGGACTCGCCCGAGGCCAAAGGGGAGGTCGGCAAGGTCGGGGTCCCCGTGGTCCACCTCGGCCACATGGACGAGCTCCTCGACGGCATCCCCGTCGACCAGATCTCGACCTCGATGACGATCAACGCCACTGCGGCGTGGATCCTCGCCCTCTACATCGCCAACGCCTCCGACCGCGGCGTCGAGCCCCACCTCCTCACGGGCACGACGCAGAACGACATCGTCAAGGAGTACCTCAGCCGCGGCACGTTCATCTTCCCGCCGGCACCCAGTCGGCGACTGATCGTCGACATGGTCGCCTACACCGTCCGCCACGTCCCCCGCTGGAACCCGATCAACGTCTGCAGCTACCACCTGCAGGAGGCCGGAGCCACACCGGTCCAGGAGCTCGCCTTCACGATGGCGACGGCCATCGGCATCCTCGACGCGCTGCGCGACAGCGGACAGGTGGCGCCCGACGACTTTCCCGAGGTCGTGGGTCGCATCAGCTTCTTCGTCAACGCCGGCATCCGCTTCGTCGAGGAGACGTGCAAGATGCGCGTCTTCACGAAGTGGTGGGACGAGATCTGCCTCGAGCGCTACGGCGTGCAGGACCCGAAGCTGCGGCGCTTCCGCTACGCCGTGCAGGTCAACAGCGTCGGCCTCACCGAGGCACAGCCAGAGAACAACGTCCAGCGGATGGTGCTCGAGATGCTCGGCGTCACGTTGTCGAAGAACGCCCGCACGCGAAGCCTCGCCGTGCCGGCGTGGAACGAGGCGCTCGGCCTGCCCCGGCCGTGGGACCAGCAGTGGGCGCTGCGCATGCAGCAGGTCCTCGCCTTCGAGACCGACCTGCTCGAGTACGACGACCTCTTCGACGGGTCCAAGGTGATCGAGGCCAAGACGGCGGAGCTCCACGAAGCGGCCAAGGCCGAGCTCGACGAGATCCTCGCCCTCGGTGGCGCCTTCGAGGCGATCGACGTCATGAAGTCCCGCCTCGTGCAGAGCCAGACGGAGCGGCGAACGAAGATCGAGTCCGGCGAGCTCAGGGTCGTCGGCGTCAACGCCTTCACCGAGACGGAGCCGTCGCCGCTCGAGGGCGAGGGACTCATCCAGCGCCCCGACGAGGTGGCCGAGCGCGAGGCCGTGGAGAACGTCCGGGAGTGGCGCTCGAAGCGGGACAACGAGGCCGTCGACAAGGCGCTCGACGAGCTGCGCCGGGTCGCCGCGTCGGACGAGAACATCATGCCGGCGACCATCGCGCTGGCCCACGCCGGCGGGACGACGGGCGAGTGGGCGGGCGCCCTTCGCGAGGTGTTCGGCGAGTTCCGGGCACCGACCGGCGTGGCCGGCGCCGTCGGCGGTCGCGGTGATTCGATGGACGACGTCCGCCGAAAGACGGGCGCCTTCGCCGGCGGGCCGCCGCGGTTGCTCGTAGCCAAGCCCGGGCTCGACGGTCACTCCAACGGTGCCGAGCAGGTGGCCGTCGCCGCCCGCGACGCGGGGTTCGAAGTCGTGTACCAGGGCATCCGGCTCACGCCGGCCGAGATCGCAGCAGCCGCTCGCGACGAGGACGTCGACATCATCGGCATCTCGATCCTGTCGGGCAGCCACCTCGAGCTCGTCCCCGAGGTCGTGCGCCTCGTCCGGGAGGCGGGCGTCGACGCGCCGGTCGTCGTCGGCGGCATCATCCCCAATGCTGACCAGGACGAGCTCCGGTCCGCCGGCGTGGCTGCGGTCTACACACCCAAGGACTACGAGCTCGCCCGGATGATGGGGGACATGGCCGACCTGGCCGCGGCACATCGGACGAAGTAAGGCCTCAGGAGTGCCCGCCTCGCGGCCGATGCAGGACATCATGGATCGGCGCGCCCTCCCCGGCCTCTTCGGTGGACTGGCCGGTTGCGCCTTCGGCGTCGCCGGCGCGGTCCTCGGCTCTCCCCTCCTCACCGTGGTCGCCGCCGCCTGCGCGCTGCTCGCTGGCGCGTCTTCGCTGGCGCTCCTCGAGCGGGCCCGCGTCGCCGAGAAGCGCGCCGCCATCGCCGTGGCCGAGCTGGCCACCCTCCGGGAGATCGAGCAGGTCGGACCGCTGCAGGAGCGCACCGTCCTCGATCCCGACACCGGGCTCCCCGATGTCCGCTTCTTCGAGGTGGCCCTCGACTCCCGCATCTCCGCGGCCCGCCGCCACCTCTGGCCGGTGACGGTCGTCCTCCTCGAGTTCACGCCGCATCCCGAGCACCGCCTGGGCGACGCCATCGGGTCGTTCACCACGCTGTTGCGCTCGACGTTGCGGGAGGCGGACGTGGCCTGCCGCATCGCTCCGCGGACCTTCGCCCTCCTGCTCGAGGACACGAACGAGGCGGGCGGCGTGTGGGCGGCCGAACGGTTGCAGGTGGCGCTGGCCAGGGACGCCATCGGCGCCCAGGGACTGGCCGCCGGGGTGGCCGGCTACCCGACCCACGGACTCCAGGCGACCGAGGTGCTCGCCCGGGCCCGCGCCGCCCTCAACCGGGCGGTGTCGGCGGAGGTGGGCCACGGGCTCGGGTCCGTCGAAGTGGCCACGATCGATCTCGGCTGAACGGTCCGGCCCGGCGGACGCTGAAGAAGTTTCAGTTTTCCCCAGGCTCGACCGAAGTCCGGGGATAACCGGGCGTTTGCATCGGGGAAAAGCCAGCTGACAGCTGTGGACAACCCGGTCCGGATGCGGAATCGCGCCTACCGAGCGGGGAGGACGAAGCACCGGTCCTCGAGCCCACCGAAGGCGTATCCCGGGTAGAGGCCATCGAACATCCCCCGCGTCCGCTCCGTCCAGACGAGCGCGTCCGCCCGGCGGATGCGGTGGACCAACTGGAGGATGCCGCCCTCGAAGATCCGGTATTCGGCCCAGGCTCCCGGGAAGTCCTTGACGCAGGCGACCTCGACCCAGGGCATCGGGCCGGTGTCGGCGAAGCGCCGGACCCGGTTGCGGTGGGTGTGGCCCGCGAAGTACCCGGCGATCGAGCGGTGCCGAGCGGCGACGCTCACGAGCTTTTCGGAGTCGTCCGGGTTGATCCCGAAGTAGGTGGCGCTGCGGGTCTTCGATCCCGGGGCCCACGGGTGGTGGTGCCCGAACACGAGGACGGGACGGTCGGCATCGCTCGCGAGGTCGTCGAGCCACTCGAGCTGGTCGAGCTCGATGCCTCCGTTGGGCGCGAAGGGGACGGTCGTGTCGAGGACGGCGAGCCTGGCTCCCGGCACGTCCACACAGAAGTGCTCCTCCGGGGCGTACGTCTGGCCTCGATAGGCGTCGTGGTTGCCCCGGATGTGGTGCATCCGGTCGCCGAAGGCGCCGCGATAGCAGCGGAGGAACGCCTCGTACTCGTCGTCGAGACCGTCGTTGGTGAGGTCGCCCTTGACGATGACGGCGTCCGGGTCGACCGCGGCGATCTCCTCGACCGCGGCGCCGTTCATGGTCTCCGGGTAGGGAGGCTCGCCGGGAAGGCTGCTGAAAGTCGGCCCGGCGTCCGGCATGTTGGACTCGTAGCCGCAGATGGTCTCGCCGAAGTGGACATCGTTGACGGTGGCGACGGTGGCCAGCCGTTCACCCGGGGGCCGCCGCAGCGTGCGGAAGCTGACGCCGTCGAACGTGTGATCGGTGTCGGGCTCGAGGCCGGGATAGCGCTTCCACTCCCCACCCCAGAAGACGACGGCGAAGTCGTCGCCGACCGTCGTGACCTCGGGCTCGACGTCGGGCATCTAGGGCCGGACCCTGGCCGACGCCGGTGCCCGCCGAGGCGTCCACCAACGATTCGAGAACCGCCACGGGCTCGCCTCGTTGCCGCCGTCGTCCACGACCACCACCGCCCGCGGCCACGCCACCTCGACCGCCGCCACGATCGCCGCGAGTTCTTCCGGGCTCGGATCGCTTTGGGCGCGCTCATGCCGGTATTCCGGCATCAGCGCGCCCACACGAGATCAGAGGGGGACGTTGGCATGCTTCCTTCGGGGGAGATCCTCGCGCTTGGTCCTCAGCAGCTCGAGGCTGCGGATGAGGACCTTGCGGGTCTCGGCGGGGTCGATGACGTCGTCGACGTAGCCGCGCTCCGCCGCCTCGTACGGGTTGGCGTGACGCTCGTTGTAGTCCTCGATGAGCTCGGCCCGTCGCATCTCGGGATCGTCGTGCTCGGACAGCTCGCGCTTGTGCAGCACGTTGATCGCCTGCTCGGCACCCATCACCGCCAGCTCTGCCGACGGCCACGCGAAGGCGAGGTCGCAGCCGATCGACTTGGAGTTCATGACGACGTAGGCCCCGCCGTAGGCCTTGCGGGTGATGAGCTGGATGCGCGGGACGGTCGCCTCGCAGTAGGCGTAGAGCAGCTTGGCTCCATGCCGGATGATGCCGCCGTACTCCTGGTCGGTGCCCGGCTGGAACCCGGGCACGTCCACCAGCGTGACGAGCGGGATGTTGAAGGCGTCGCACGTCCGCACGAAGCGGGCCGCCTTCTCCGATGCGTCGATGTTGAGCACGCCGGCGAGGATCTGCGGCTGGTTGCCGACGATGCCGACGACGTTGCCGTTGAGCCGGGCGAAGCCGCACGTGATGTTCATGGCGTAGTGGCCGGCGTACTCCACGTAGTCGCCGTCGTCGACGATCGCGGTGATGACCTTCTTCATGTCGTACGGCATGCGGCTGCTCGTCGGGATGACGTCGCGCAGCTCGGGCGTCTCCCGGAGCGGGTCGTCCTCGGTCTCGACCTGCGGCGGAAGCTCGAGGTTGTTGGCCGGCAGGAAGCTCAGGAGGTAGCGGACCTCGTCGAGGCACGCCTTGTCGTCACTGGCCACGAACTGGCACACGCCCGACTTCGTGGCGTGGGTCATCGCCCCGCCGAGCTGCTCTTGGGTCACGACCTCGCCGGTCACGGACTTCACCACGTCCGGCCCGGTGATGAACATGTAGCTCGTCTCCTGCACCATGTAGACGAAGTCGGTGAGGGCCGGTGAGTAGACGGCGCCTCCGGCGCAGGGCCCCATGATCACGCTGATCTGGGGGACGACCCCGCTGGCGAGCACGTTGCGATGGAAGATCCCGCCGTACATGGCGAGGGAGACGACGCCCTCCTGGATGCGGGCGCCGGCGCCGTCGTTGAGGCCGACGATCGGCACGCCCAGGCTGCTGCTCAGGTCCATGACCTTGTGGATCTTCTCGGCGAACACCTCGCCGAGGGCCCCGCCGAACACGGTGAAGTCCTGGCTGAAGATGCACACCTTGCGGCCGTCGACGGTGCCGAAGCCGGTGATCACGCCGTCGGTGTACGGGCGCTCCTTGAGGTCCTCGCCGGCGCGGTGGCGGGCGAGCATGTCGAGCTCCTGGAACGAGCCCTCGTCGAGGAGGTACTCGATTCGCTCTCGCGCCGTCATCTTGCCGCGGTCGTGCTGGCGCTGGACCGAGGCCTCGGACCCGGCGTGGAGCGCCTGCTCCTTCTTCTTCGCGAGCTCCTCGAGCCGCTCGGTCATGGGGTGGTCGGACATCGATGGTCAGGCTACTTGTCGTCCGGAATCCGGTTCCGGACGGCAGGGTCGACGCCTAGCCTGAGCGTCCCCATGACCGCACCCGCGCCGGCCGTCGAACCCACCCCCGGGGTGATCCGTCGCGGGCTGGTCGTGCTCTGGCAGGAGGTGCAGCTGCACCCTCGGCCGTTCGCCTTCGCGGTCTTCGGATCCCTGACGTACGCCCTCGCCACGGTCCTGTCCTCGGTCGTCATCGGGCAGGTGGTCGACAAGGTCGTCACGCCGCGATTCGCCGACGGCGAGGTCGCTTCGGGTGCGCTGTGGGCAGGTGCGCTGGCGATCTTCGGCGTCGGCGTCCTCAAGTCCGCGGGGATCGCGTGCCGCCGGGTCAACGCCACGATCACCCAGGCGCGGGTGCAGGAGACGTTGCGGGCTCGCGTCGTCGACCAGTTCATCGAGCTGCCGCTCGGCTACCACCGCTCGAAGCCGACCGGCGAGCTGCTCGCCCACGCCGGAGGGGACGCCGAGGCGGCGACGGACATCCTCGCCCCGCTCCCGTGGGCGACCGGCGTGATGGTGCTGCTCGCCGTCGCGTCGGCCTGGCTGCTGGCGACCGACCTCTTCCTCGGAGCCATCGGGCTGGTGCTGCTGCCCTCGGCGCTCTTCCTCAACGTGTGGTTCCAAGCCCGCTTGGAGGAGCCCGCCAACCTCGCCCAAGAGGCGTACGGCGACCTGTCGTCGGTGGCCTACGAGAGCATCGACGGCGCCATGGTCGTCAAGACGCTCGGCGCGGAGGAGCGTGAGGGTGACCGGTTCCAGCAACGAGCCGAACTTCTGCGCGACCGTCGGATCCTGCTCGGGGTCCGGCAGGCGGCGCTGTTCCAGCTGCTCGACCTGTTGCCGTCGATCGGGATCCTCTTCCTGTTGGTCGTGGGCGCGTGGAGGGTCGACCGCGGACTGATCTCCACGGGGACCCTCGTCGGGTTCCTCAACCTCATCCGCCTCGTGACCTGGCCGCTCCACCTCGTCGGGTGGGTGCTCGGATCGATGCCCCGCACGGTCGCCGGGTGGGACCGGGTCCAGGGCGTGCTCCGTGAGCCGGTGCCGGTGCCGTCGGCGTTGCGGCTGGCGACTCGGCACGTCGACGACGATGCCGCGCTGGTCGTCGAAGGGCTCACGTTCGACTACTCGCACGGCGTTCGCATCCTCAGCGACATCTCCTTCTCGTTGCCGCGAGGGATCACGGCGGCGTTGGTCGGCCCGACGGGTGGCGGGAAGTCGACGTTGCTGCAGGTGATCGCCGGGTTGCTCGACCCGACGAGCGGGACCGTGTCGGCCGCCGCGCCCGTGGCGCTCGCCTTCCAGGAGCCGTTCGTGTTCGCCGACTCGGCGCGGTCGAACATCACGATGGGCGCCGATCTCGGGGAGGACGAGCTCCGTGTGGCGGCCGAGGTCGCGCAGGCCGACGAGTTCATCGACGAGCTGCCGGAAGGCTACGAGTCGGTCATCGGCGAGCGGGGGGCGACGTTGTCGGGTGGCCAGCGCCAGCGATTGGCGCTGGCGCGGGCTCTCGCTCGCCAGCCGTCGCTCCTCCTGCTCGACGACGCCACCTCGAGCGTCGATCCGGCGACCGAGGCGGCGATCCTCATCGGCCTGGCCGGAACGTTCGCGTCGTCGACGACGTTGGTGGTGGCGACCCGTCCTTCCACGATCGCGCTGGCCGACGTCGTCCTGTTCCTGGCCGGCGGTCGCCTCGTCGCCCAGGGCGCGCATGCCGAGCTGTTGCGGACGACACCGGGCTACGCCCACCTCGTCGAGGCGTACGAGCACGACCGCACCTCTGGGAGCGAGACCCGTCCCGACCGCGATCCGGGGAAGCGGACGACGCCGAGCACGGCCGAACTCGTGATGGACGAGCCCCTGTGAGCGGCGCTTGCGAGCGAACCATCAGCGCAGTGCCTTTCTCACGACCGATGAGGAGCGAGGAGCGGTGAGCCCGCTCGCACGAGGTGACGACTCGACGGTCGCCGTCCTCAGGCGCGGATGGGTGGCCAGCCCCGAGCTGCGGCGGGGCGCCGGCGTCACCCTGCTGCTGGCGCTGCTGGGAGCTGCCGGGCAGTCGGTGCTGCCGATCCTGATCCAGCAGATCCTCGACCGTGGCCTGGTCGACGGAAAGATGCAGACGGGCGCGCTGACCGTGTTGGGAGTGCTCGGTCTCGTGCTCGTGGTGTCGACGACCGCCGCGGGCTGGTGGACGAGGCGCCGGCTGGTGCAGGCGGGAGAGACGGCGCTGTGCACGCTGCGGACCAAGGCCTTCCGGCACATCCACCGGTTGTCGCTGGCGACGCAGACCGACGAGCGGCGGGGCGCGCTGGTGGCGCGGGTGACGAGCGACGTCGAGCAGCTGTCCCAGTTCCTCTCGTGGGGCGGGGTGGCGTGGCTCGTCAACACCGCCATCATCCTCACGGTGGCGGTGATCATGGCCGCCTACGACTGGCGACTGGCGGTCGTCGCCATCGTCGCCGTCCTCCCGATGGTGTTGGTGCTCAAGGCGGTGCAGCACCGCATGGCCGACCGCTACAACGTCGTGCGCGAGCGGATGGCCGAGCTCCTGACTGCAGTGTCGGAGACGGTGATGGGCGCGCCCGCGATCCGCGCGTACGCCGCCGAAGCGGTGGCGCGCGAGCGGACGTTCGGCGCCATCGAGCGTCACCGGATCGCGCAGGTGCGGGCGGGAAAGATGTCGGCCGCGCTGTTCCCGTCGGGAGAGCTGTTCTCGGTCGTGACGGTGTCGGCGGTGCTCGTCGTCGGCGTGCTCCTCGGGCCGGCCAGGGGCCTGACCGCGGGCGAAGTGGTCGCGTTCGTGTTCCTCGTGAATCTCTTCCTGCAGCCGGTGGCGGAGTTCACGGACATCGTCGACCAGACGCAGACGGCGGTCGCCGGATGGCGCCGGATCCTCGACCTGTTGGACACCCCGATCGACCTGCCCGATCCCGTGCCCGGCGTCGACCTGCCGCCGGGGCCGCCGGCGCTGCGCATCGAGTCGGTGGCGTTTCGATACCGGGAGACGGGCGTGCTCGTGCTCGACGACGTGAGCTTCGACATCCCGTCAGGGTCGACGGTGGCGCTGGTCGGGGCGACGGGTTCGGGCAAGACGACGCTGGCGAAGCTGCTGGCGCGGCTGGCCGATCCGACGTCGGGCCGAGTGGTGGTGAGTGGCGTGGACCTGCGCGAGGTGGCGCCGTCATCGTTGCGCACGACGCTCGTGATGGTCCCGCAGGAGGGGTTCCTGTTCGATTCGACGATCGGCGAGAACGTGCGCTTCGGCCGGCCCTCCGCCTCCGACGCCGAGCTGGTGGCGGCGTTCACCGAACTCGGCCTCGACGCGTGGTTCGCAGGGTTGCCCGAAGGGCTGGCCACGCCGGTGGGCGAGCGCGGCGAGCAGCTGTCGGTCGGCGAGCGCCAGCTCGTCTCGCTGGCGCGAGCGTACGTCGCCGATCCGGCGTGTCTGATCCTCGACGAGGCGACGTCGGCCATCGATCCCGCGACGGAGGTGACCCTTGCTCGCGCCGTCGAGTCGCTGACCGCAGGACGGACGACGATCGCCGTCGCCCACCGGTTGTCCACGGCCGAGCGGGCCGACCTCGTGCTCGTGATGGATCACGGACGGCTGGTGGAGCAGGGTTCGCACGCGTCGCTCGTGCGGGCCGGCGGCGTGTACGGCGCGCTGCACGAGAGGTGGCTCGACGTGACGGGGTCCATCGCCGTTGTCGGCGACTGAGCCGCCGCCGACGGCGTGGGAGTTCCCGGATCCGTCGGGCGCTGAGGGCGACCTGGTAGCGGTCGGTGCCGACCTCGAGCCCGGGACGATCCTCGCGGCCTACCGCGCGGGGCTGTTCCCGATGCCGGTCGACAAGCGCAACCTCGGCTGGTGGTCGCCGACTCCACGAGCGATCCTCCCGATCGAGGGCTTGCTCGTCAGCCGGTCGCTGCGAAAGGCGTGCCGCCGGTTCGAGATCCGGGTGGACTCGTCGTTCGAGGCGGTGATCGACGGATGCGCAGATCCGTCCCGCTCGGGGCGGTGGATCACTCCCGAGGTGCGGTCGGCGTACGTGGCGCTCCACCGGATGGGGTGGGTCCACTCGGTGGAGGCGTGGTCACTCGACGACGGGACCTTGGCCGGTGGGCTCTACGGCGTGTCGGTGGGCGGGCTGTTCGCCGGCGAATCGATGTTCCACCGCGTGACGGACGCGTCGAAGGTGGCGCTCGTGGCGTTGGTTTCGCTGCTCGATCCGTCATCTGCGCTGCTCGACGTGCAGTGGCGCACGGAGCACCTGGCGACGTTGGGCGTGGTCGAGATCCCGCGGGCCGACTATCTGCGACGGCTCCGCTCGATCCTCGACGATCCGCTGCCTGAGGCGTTCGTCGGCGAGGGCCGGTCACCGTTCGTGGTCGATCCTGCGGAATAAGCAGATTTCGCGCCTAAGTCACCGGACCCACCTGCCGATGATGTGTCCATGACGAGTACGAGGGAGGTCCGACGTGGCTGAGCACTACGTCGGCCTCGACATCGGTTCCTTCGCTGTTCGGGCCGCCGAGATCTCTGGCGAGCCCGGATCGTGGACCCTGCATCGCTTCGCCCAGCTCACGCTGCCCCCGGGCGCGGTCGTCGATGGCGAGATCGTCGACTCCATGGCCGTCACCGAGGCGATCAAAGCCCTGTGGGCGCGTGGCGACTTCAAGTCGAAGAAGGTCTCGGTCGGCATCGCCAACCGTTGGGTCAAGGTCCGCCAGGCGGAGGTGCCGGCGCTGTCCCCCGAGGAGGTGCGGACGTCGTTGCGCTACGAGGCGCAGGAGGTCATTCCCTTCGCGGAGGAGGACGCCATCGTCGACTTCGTCGTGCAGGATCGCTTCGCCGGTCCGGAGGGCGGCGAGTTCCTTCGGATCCTCGTCGTCGCCGCGCAGCGCCAGATGGTCTCGATGTGCCTCGACACGGTTCGCAAGGCAGGTCTCACGCCGGCGCACGTCGACCTGACGCCCTTCGCTCTCGTGCGGGCGTTGGTGCCGGCAGGACAGCCGGGCGTCTCCGAGTCGATCGTGTCGGTCGGGGCAGGCCTCACCAATGTGGTCGTGCACACCGGTGGCGTTCCCCGCCTCGTGCGCATGACACCCCGTGCGGGCGCGGCGGTGACGGAGAACCTGACCCGTGCTTTGGGCGTCGACACCGAGCGGGCCGAGGCGCTCAAGCGGGGTGCGGCGGTTGCCGTGGCCGATCCCCAGACGGCTCAGGCGGCCGACGTGATCGCCAACGAGCTCAATCCGCTCGTCCAGGAGATCCAGGGTTCTCTGGACTACTTCACCGCACAGAACGACGACGTCGAGCTCCGGCGTGTCCTGCTCACGGGCGCCGGCGCCAAGATGGCCGGCCTCCGTGCCCGCCTCGCCACCGAGCTGCGGGTCCCCGTGGAGATGGCCTCGCCGCTCGAGTACCTGAAGCTGGGCAAGACCGGCTTGACGGACGAGCAGCTCACCAACGCCGCGGCCGTCATGGCGGCTCCGGTCGGTCTGGCGATGGCGCCCCTGGCCGGTCCCGCGACCCGCTTGACGACGCTGTTCCCGCAGGAGTACCACGCGGCCGCCGGCGAACGTCGTGCCCGGGTCATGACCGGCGTCGCTGTCGGTGCGCTGACGGCCGCGCTCGCCGGTGCCTACATCGTCCGGACGGCAAAGGTCGCTTCGGCTCGCGACGATGTGGAGCAGGCGACGCAGCGGGGGAACGAGCTGGACGCACAAGTCCAGAAGTTGCTTCCGTTCGAACAGGCCGAAGCCCAGATCAACGCCATGCGCTCCGCGGCGCAGGCCGCACTGGCGACGGATGTCGATCTTCCGGTCTTCATGGACCGGATCACGGCGCAGATGCCCCAGGACGTGGGACTCACCGGCTTCACGTTCTCCGTCGCCGCCGGCGGCGCGCCCGCGGCACCGGGGGCGGCCCCGGGAGCGGCCCCAGCGGCGGCGCCCCTCGGCACGCTGACCGTGTCCGCCACCGGCCTCGGTCATGACTCCACCGCCCACTGGATCACGAAGATGCGCGAGCTCGGGATCCTCTCGGACCTGTGGGTGCCGTCGTCGACCAAGGGCGGAACGAGCGGCGAGTCCACGACGTTCAGCAGCAACATGAACATCACCCAACAGGCCAAGTCCGGTCGGGCCGACCTCTTCAAGGCGAGCGAACTGTGAAGCCGAAGCTGATCCTCATCGGAGTGGGCGCGGCGCTGCTCATCACCGCCGTCTGGTTCTTCGCCCTGTGGTCGCCGAAGGGCGAGGACCTCGACAAGGCAAAGGTCGACCTCGCCGCCCAAGAACAGCGTGCGAGCGAGCTCTCCGCACGCCTCGGTCACCTCAAGAAGCTCGAGGCGAACGCCGCCGTCCTGGAGCGCGATCGGGCCCTGCTCGCCACGGCGATCCCGACGGCCGACCAGCTCGACCAGTTCATCCTCCAGGTGAACGAGCGCGCCGGGCGGGCGGGGGTCAACTTCACCTCCATCGCACCGCAACAACCCACTGGTGCCGCCGGTGCGCCGGGAGCTGCTGCCGGCGGGCCGACGCCCGTAGGACTGCAGATGCAGGTCACGGGCGACTACTTCGCCATCCTCCGGTTCCTCGAGCAGCTTCGAGACGGCGAGCGTCTCGTCACCGTCGAGAACTTCTCGCTCTCCAAGGGCGGCGAGGGCAACCAGATGTCCGCCACCATCGGTGGTCGCATGTTCATCGCCCCCACGGTCGTCGTCCCGACGGCGACCCCGACCTCGGTTCCGAGTGCCTGACATGAGCGATAGCCCGTCCCCCGTTTCCCCGCAAAAGGCGAAGGAGCAGCAGCAGCTCAAGATCCTCGCCGTCCTCGGCGTGGTGCTGATCCTGGCGCTGGTGTTCTTCGTGCTGAAGCCCTTCAGCGGTGGCAGCGACACGTCGTCGCCTCCGCCGGCGGTCGCCACCACGGTGGCGTCCTCGGGAGCAACGCCGCTCGGAGGCTCGGCGGCATCGCCGACGGAGACCACGACACCGGCTCCGCCTCCGGCCCGGCCAGCACGGACGCCGTTCGATCCGCCTCGTTGACCGACGGCGACACGACAGCAACCTCTGCACGGAGGCGACGGCTCGGCCGTCGCCTCCGTCGCGTCACGGCGACCGTCGAGCCAACGACAGCGTCGCCACCTTCTCGAACAGCTGACCGCCGTCGATCCGCTCGCAGAACGCCAGGAACGCCGACGGGTCCGGTGGACCGATCCAGCGCAGCTCGTCCGTCGAGCCCAACAACGACCGGTCCACGCGCAACGTCGCCAGCACCTTGAACAGCGCTGCCGCGTCACGAGCCGAGGCGAGCGTCGCCGCCAGCTTGGCCCCGCCCCGCACGGTCACGTCCCACTGACCGACCGAGTCGGGGATGGACTCCAAGGTCCCGTACCGGGCGAGCACCGCCGCGGCCGACTTCGCGCCCCAGCCCGGCAAACCTGGGAACCCGTCGGCGGAGTCGCCCACCAAGGCCAGGTAGTCCGGGATCGACGACGGCAGCACGCCGAACTTCTCGACCACACCCGCCTCGTTCACGATGGCCGCACGCCGGCGATCGAACTGCACGACGCGATCCCCGACGACGCACTGTCCGAGGTCCTTGTCCGGCGTGAGGATCACGATCTGTTCGACTGCCGGATCGTCCGACAGGACGGCGGCCGCCGAGGCCAACGCATCGTCCGCCTCGAGCTCGACCATCGGCCAGAGCGCCACACCCATCAGCTCCAGCCCCTCCTCCAGGACCGGGAACTGCGCGAGCAGCACGGGGTCGATTCCTGCGCCCGTCTTGTACCCGAGCCACAAGTCGTTCCGGAACGACTCGATCACCCGATCCGTCGCCACGCCGACATGCGTCGCGCCCTCCTCCAACAGGTAGGCGACGGTCCACAGCACGCCCCGCACCGCTCCGTTGGTCCCCGGCCGCGAGCGGGCGTCCTCGGGCAACCCGAAGTGGTGCCGGAACAGCTCGTAGGTCCCATCCACCAGATGCGCCTTCATGGCTTGCACTCTGCCAGAGCAGCCGTTCCGCTCGGTTCGCGTGGACCGCGACGCCAGGGTGATCCGTGGCGCCGCGTTCAGCACCCTGCTAGCCGGCGACTCGGCGCGCCGACGCCTGGCGCAACCACGCATCGGCCTTCTGCAGCCGGCGCTCGAGCTGCTCGACCGTCGCTTCGCTAACCTTCTTCACTCCGCTCACGCGGTTGAGCTCGACGTTCACGGCGGCGTGCGTCTGGCCGGTGTGACGAGCGATCAGCCGGGTCTTGTTGGCGTTGGCCTCCCGCAGGTACGCCTTGTGCTCCCGCAGCGTTCGCCCCTCCGGAGCCGAGGCGGAACCCGCACCCGTGCCGCTCCCCCGGCCGTTCAGCGGCAACGGCGGAAGCGGGATCGTCAACGTCGCATCGTCGGGCGGCGGTTCGAAGAACGCATCGTCGTCGAGCAGCCAGTCCGGCTCGGTCCCGTCCCCGAGGGGCGTGGCGGAGATCGGCGCGAACATCGAGAACAGGTCCTCGTCGCCCCCCTCGTCGTTCGCCGCGCCGGCGACCATCACTCGGTCCTCGTGGCGCAACGAGTGCCGCCGCTGCTCGGCGATGGCGAAGGCACGCGCCCGCAGCCGAGGCTCATCGGGGATGTAGAGGAACGACTTCTGTCCTCGCGTCCCGCGCGTCCAACGAACGAGACGCCCGACAGCCTGGCGGAAGAACAGCTCGGTCGTCGTCGTCGTTGCGAACACGCCGACGCGCAGACGGGGGATGTCGACGCCCTCGGACACCATGCGCACGGCCACGATCCACGGATCCGCTGAAGCCGCGAAGCGGGAGATGTGCGTCGACGCATCCGGGTCGTCGGACGTCGCCACGATCGCCTTCACCTTGAAGCGGTCACGGAGGATGCGGACGATCCCTCTGGCGTGGTCCTGGTCGGTGGCGATCACGAGCCCGCCGGCGTCGGGCTGGCGCTCCCGAATGGCGAGAAGCTGCGCGTGGGCCTGACGAAGGACGTGCGGCAGCCACTCGCCGTCGAGGCTGTAGGCGGTCCGCAAGCGCTGGCTGGCCTTGGCCGCATCGAGCGGATCGTCGAAGCCGTGGGCGTGCACGCTCCCGTCGGGTGCACTCCACTCCATCATCCCGTCGATGCGCGGGAAGTAGACGGGGCGTACGACGCCGCCGTCCTTGAGCGCGTCGCCGTAGCCGTACTCGTAGTCCGCCTCGGCCTCGTCCGAGCGGTAGCGCACGAACGGGATCGAGTGGGTGTCACTGCGGAACGGCGTTCCCGACAACGCCAACCGCCGGGCGGCGGTCTCGAAGGCCGTTCGGACGGCGTCGCCCCAGGCCCGGTCGTCTGCGGCGTGATGCAGCTCGTCGAAGATCACGAAGGCGTTCGTCGCCAGCGAACGCATCACGGGCGCACAGCTCGCCACCTGCTGATAGGTCGTGACGACGCCGTGCATGTCGGACGGGAGCGCGCCGTCGGCGGCCGACCACTGGGGGTCGAGATGGAGGTCGAAGGCGGTCGCCGCTTTGGCCCACTGCACCTTGAGGTGGGCGGTCGGCACGACCACGACGAGCCTGCGCTCCGCGTCGGCGGCGAGACCCTGGCGAGCGGCAGTGAGGGCGAAGGTCGTCTTCCCGGCGCCGGGTGTGGCGACGGCGAGGAAGTCGGGCGAGTCGGTGGTGGCGAGGCGCTCGAGGGCGTCCTTCTGCCAGGGACGGAGGGTGACGGTGCGGGACATGCGGACTGGCGATGATGGCAGGCGCTGCCGTCCCTCCGGTGCGATCGGTGTTGACCAGCGCCTTTGCCCTCAGCGCGCCCAGACGGCGTCGAGGGGGGTCGTCATGAGGGCCCCGGCGACGCTCGCGTCGAGGGCGTGCTCGCCGGTCGTCAGGCGCTCGAGACCGATGGTCGGGTCGAGGGTCTCGATGGGGAAGTCGCTCCCGGCGATGACGCGGACGCCGGCGTCGAGGAGCCGGTCCCAGCGGTAGGCGTCCGGGAACCGGCCGGCGAGCGCGAGCGCGATCGACTCCGCATCCGAGGTGGCGAAGCACGGCTGGATGCAGGCGACGACGCCGAGCGCCGACATCCGCTCGATCAGCTCGGGACGCAGCACCTGCGCATGCTCGATGCGCGGCGACGCCGCCCGCACGCCGGCGGCACCGCCGTAGACCGACTCGTAGGCATCCATCACCGTCTCGATGGCGCGGTCGCCGATCGCATGGGTCGCCAACCCCCACCCCGCGGCGACGTAGGGCTCGGTCCGCCGGGCCAACGTCGACGCGTCCTGGAACAGGATCCCGCGGTCGTCGCCGTCGACGTCGGCGAAGGGAAGGCTGCAGGCGCACGTGCGCGGTGCGAGCCACCCGTCGGCGTAGAACTTCACACCGATGACGGCGAGGTGGTCGTCGGCGACCTCAC
>DATLED010000094.1:0-46044 GCA_035525495.1 Acidimicrobiales bacterium
CGTGGCGCCGACCTGGCTCTTGATGTCGTCGCCGATGATCGGGACGTTGGCGTCGGTGAACTTCTGGGCCCACACCGGGTCGGACGCGATGAACACCGGGATGGCGTTCACGAACGCCACACCCGCGTCGAGGCACGCCTGGGCGTAGTGCTTCTGCGCCTCTTCCGAACCGACCGGCAAGTACGAGACGAGCACGTCGGCGCCACAGTCCCGCAGCGCCTGGGCGACGTCGACCGGCTCGAGCGGCGACTCCTCGGCGACCTGGCGGTAGAACTCGCCGAAGCCGTCGAAGGTCGGGCCCCGCTTGACCGTGATGCCGAGGTCGCCGACGTCGGCGAAGCGGATCGTGTTGTTGATGTCGGCGTAGATCGCCTTGCCGAGGTCGAGGCCGACCTTGGTGGCGTCGACGTCGAAGGCGGCGACGAACTCGACGTGGCCGACGTGGTAGCCGCCGAGGACGACGTGCATGAGGCCGGGCACCCGTTCGGTGGGGTCGGCGTCCTTGTAGTACTCGACGCCCTGGACGAGGGAGCTGGCGCAGTTCCCCACGCCCGCGAGTGCGACCTTGATCTTCGACTTCTGCTCGGTGCTCATGTTCATGATCCCTTCTCGGCTTCGATCAGTGCGTCGAGCCACGTGATGTCGCGCTCGGTCGCGTCGTTGGCGTGCTCCAGGACGGAGCGGGTGTAGAGGTCGATGCGGCCCTCGGCCTGGCGGGCCCGGGCGGACGAGCGGGCCTGGGCAAGGCGCTCGACGAGGTGCGCCCGGCGGCGCTCAAGGAGCCGGAGGCGCGAGGCGGGCGGGAGGTAGCGGGCGAAGGCGAGGCGCAGCGTGAACGTGCGGTCGTCGTCGGCGGCGGCAGAGGATTCACCGGCGAGGAGCTCGTCGAAGAGCGCACGGCCCCGCTCGGTGATGCCGTAGACCTTCTTCTTCCGCCCCCCGGTCTTCGAAGGGTTGCGGTGGCGGGCGGCGAAGGCCGCGAGCTCTCCGCCGAGGGACCCGGTCATCGGCGTCGGCCGGGACCGGCTGGCGGGGGCCTCGTGGGCCTCGACGGCCTTGACCGCACCGGCGCCCTCGAGGCGGCGCAGCGCCGGATACAGCGAGCCGAACGACGCGCCGGAGAACGGACCGAGGGTCTCGCCCAGTCGCTTCTTCAGCTCGTAGCCGTGGAGCTCCGTGTCCTGCAGGAGTCCGAGGATGGCCAGTTCCAGCATGCGTGTCTTTCGAAGAATCCTGCTGTCCGATGTATCGGACCGATATAACGATAGCACACACGTGCTGCTTTTGACAGCGGGATCCCGCCACGGACGGCGGGATCCCGCTGTCAAAAGGGCGACTCCGACTGGAAGGGAAGCTGGCGGGAGGGGTGCCGATCCGTGCGCCGGTACGCTGGTGCGCCGTGAGCTTCCGTCCCGATGCCGTGCGTGGAGCCCCCGCCGGGGGTTTCGGCGGCGTCGTCGACTTCCGGCTCGCCCGCAACGCCGTCGTCAAGGAGTACAAGAAGGGCCGCCTCAGCCGCCTCGATGTCTGCGACGCCCACCCCGAGCTCCTCCGCAACGCCGAGCACTGCGCGCAGCCGTCACCCGAGGAGTGCCCGATCTGCGAGTCACCGGGCCAACTCGTCCTGGTCACCTATGTCTTCGGCAGCCGCCTCCCGCCGAGCGGGCGCTGCATGACGACGCCCGCGGAGCTCGCGAGGCTCAACCGGGGAACGCGCGAGCTGGCGGCCTACGTCGTCGAGGTCTGTCGCGCGTGCACCTGGAACCACCTGGTCCGGACCTTCCCCGTGGGTCGCCGCTCCGGCCGTTGATGACCCACGACGGAGCGAGACGACCTCCCCGCTCCGTTCTGTGGCGATACCGCCGGGTGCTGTTCCTGGCGACGTTGCTCGGCTTCACCGCCGTCGCCGGGACGCTGTACGTCCTGGCGCAGGTGCCACTGCCCAAGGAGCACGAACAGGCCCAGACGACCTTCCTGACCGACGTCCACGGTGCCCGCCTCGCCTCGTTCGACAGCGGCGAGAACCGGGTGCCGATCCGCCTGAAAGCCGTCCCTCAGGTGGTCGTCGATGCCATCGTCGCCACCGAGGACCGGAACTTCTTCACCCACGGCGGCATCGACCCGATCGGCGTCGTCCGGGCGACGTGGGCGGACGTGCGGGGCCGCAACCTCCAGGGTGGCTCCACCCTCACGCAGCAGTACGTGAAGCAGACCTTCCTCGACACCAAGGAGCGCACGATCGTCCGCAAGCTCCGGGAGGCCTCGTTGGCCATCAAGGTCGAGCGCCGCTACCGCAAGGACGAGATCCTCGAGCGCTACCTCAACACCGTCTACTTCGGACGAGGCGCCTACGGCGTCCAGGCTGCTGCCCGCGCCTACTTCGACAAGGACGTCGCCGACCTCGACGTGGGCGAGGCGGCTCTCCTCGCCGGTCTCATCCGGTCGCCCGAGACGGCCGAACCCTCGCGCAACATGAAGGCTGCTGTACGCCGCCGCCACCTCGCGCTGCGGGCCATGCGCCGGACCGGACGGATCACGGAGCGCCAGCTCGACGCCGCCGAGCGGGTGGCGCTCGACACGGCCGTCGTGGGTCGGGGCGAGCTCGAATCCGACGTCGTCCGCCCCGACAGCACCGGCTACTTCGTGGAGTTCGTGCGGGCCGAGCTCGTTCGTCGCTACGGCGAGGAGGTCACGTACCAGCGCGGGCTGCGGGTGAAGACGACCCTCGACCTCGGGTTGCAGGCCCAGGCCTTCGACGCCGTCTACCAGACGCTGGACCGGCCGGACACCGACCCCGCGGGCGCGCTCGTCAGCATCGACAGCGAGGGGCGTGTCGTCGCCATGGTCGGCGGTCGGAACTACACCGGCGTCGGGAGGTCGGCCAAGGTCAACCTCGCCGTCGGCCATGAGGGCGGTGGATCCGGACGCCAGGCCGGTTCGACGTTCAAGCCGTTCGTCCTGGCCGCCGTCGTCAAGGCGGGGTTCACCGTGCAGTCGACGTTCTCGGGGCCCCCCTCGATCGTGTTGCCGAAGGCCGACAACGGCAGGGACTACACCGTCGAGAACTACGAGAAGTCCGACTACGGCAGCGGACTCAGCCTCATCGAGGCGACCGCCAACTCGGTCAACACCGCGTACGTGCAGGCGCAGCTCGCCGTTGGGGCTGGCAAGGTCGTGGCGCTGGCGAAGGAGGCCGGCATCCGCTCCGAGCTCGAGCCCAACGCATCGCTCGTCCTGGGCACGGAGGAGGTTTCGGTGCTCGAGCTGGCCTCTGCGTACTCGACGTTCGCCGACCGGGGCGTCCACCTCGATCCTCGCACGATCCTCGAGGTCCGCCGCGGCGACGGGACGGTGATCGAGCCCGAACGACCGGCGGCGTCGACGCGGGTGATGGACCGCGAGGACGCCGACGTCGTGAACCACGTCCTCCGCCAGGTCGTCGAGCGGGGGTCAGGCACGAACGCCAAGATCGGCAAGCCCGTCGCCGGCAAGACCGGGACGACGCAGGACTTCGGCGACGCCTGGTTCGTCGGCTACACGCCGAAGCTGACGACTGCCGTCTGGATGGGATACGCCGACGGCAACACCAAGAAGATGACCAGAGTGCGGGGCATCAAGGTCAACGGCGGATCGTTCCCAGCCCGCATCTTCCGTCGCTACATGACCGAGGTGACGAAGGACCCGCAGTACGTCGCCGACTTCGCGACGGTCACCAAGTTCCCGGGCAAGAAGCTGGCGCCGCCGAAGAACGTCGTCATTCCGACGAGCTCGACCACATCGACGTCCGTCGACTCGAACGCGACGTCGACGACGATGGCCCCGACCTCGACGTCCACGGCATCGACCACGACGACAGCCGCTCCCTAGCCCTTCCTCCAGATCCGGACGGCGTTGTCCCCGAGGGTCACGCGGTACGGGGCGTGTTGCCGGAGGGCCGACCGGAGCTCGGCGACGAAGTCGTCGAGGCGGTCGCCGAACAGGTGCGGCGCCGTGCCCGACATCGACAGGACGTTGGCGACGACGTCGTCCACGGACCGGACGACCTCGCGCCCGTCGGGCACGGCAATCTCGACCATCGGGGCGAAGCCGGCCGCCTGGAACACCGCGTCCTCGCCATCGGGCGAGGTGTTCCGGATGGACCCACCGGCCCGCCGGTCGGGCCCGAGGTACCGCACCCGCAACCCCTCCACGGCCTCGGGCAGCGGGACGACGTTCCACGTCGAGACCTGGACGACGGCACCCCCCGGATCGAGCAGGTCGCGGACGATCGCCGCCACCCGCGGCCGGTCCATCCAGTGGAACGAGGCGCCGAAGCACACGGCCCTGAAGGTGTCGAGACTGGCGCCCTCGAGGTCCTCGGCCCGAAGTTGCACCCAGCGGGCGTTCGACAGGGCCAACCGTTCGGCCTCGGCGATCATCCCCGGATCCGGATCGACGCCGACGACCTCCTCGAACCGGTCCGCGAGCAAGGAGGCGACGATTCCCGGCCCGCAGCCGACGTCGAGGAGCCGGCCCGACCCGTCGAGCGCCAGCTGATCGGCGATGACGTCGGCGATGCCGGGCGCGTAGGGCAGGCGGCCCCGGAGGTAGTGCGGTGCCGTCCCCTCGAAGAGCGTGGGGTCCCAGCGCCACTCCTCCCACGTCATGTCGCTCAGCCGACGATCGGCAGCTGGTCCGGCCAGCCGAACTCGAGGTAGCCGGTGGTGCCGGCGAGCGCATGCGCCTTGGCCTCGAGCACGCGCCGCACCATCCCCGGTCCGAGGAAGTCACCGCCGTCGTTCTCGAGGTCGACGAACCGACACTCGCTGAGCTCGTCGGGCGGCAGGCACACGCGGGCAAGGAACGTCCGCTCGTCGTCGACGACCCCGCCGTCGAACACGAACAGGATCCGGTCGCCGCGGCCGCCGAGGTCCGGGAGCCAGTCGACGACGAGCAGCCGTCCGACCGCGCCCGTCCAGCCGAGCTCCTCCTCGAGTTCCCGGGCGCAGCACTCGCGAGGGCTCTCGCCCTCCTCGACGATCCCACCGGGGATCTCCCACGGCGGCTTGTACGTCGGGTTCACGAGCAGCACCCGCCCGGGACGAGAGCGGAACAACGCCCCGGCCCCGATTCTCCGGTTCGCTGCGCCGGTGATGCTGGCTCCGCTCACGTGCCGGCTGCTCGCCGGCGCTCCCGACGCCGGCGTGCGCTGCTCGGGGTCGTTCGTGCCCCGGTCGCTGGCGCCACGGTTGCTCTATTCCACTTCTACGTGGGGGTACTGGGTGCGGCAGGACCAGCACCAGCGCTCGACCTCGTCCATCGTCGTCGACGATCCGTGCTGATCCCACGACTCTGGCACGACGTACATGCGCTTCACGGGAGCGACCTCGCTGTCCTCGCGGGCGCAGTTCTCGCACGTGCCGAGTTCGTCCTGCACGGCCGGAGAACCTACACTTGGGTCGACGGCCGGCAGCCGAAGGGCGCTGGACCTGACAAAGGAGAACCCCTCATGGGTCAGAAGCTGACCGCTCCCGCCGTGCGCGCCCGCAAGGTCGCGGCTGGAGCGGAGCCGCTCGTGATGGTGACGGCCTACGACGCGCCAGGCGCTCGCATCGCCGACAAGGCCGGCGTCGACCTGATCCTCGTGGGGGACTCGGTCGCCATGGTCGTGCTCGGGTACGACGACACGCTCCAGGTGACGACCGCCGACATGGCCCACCACGTCGGCGCGGTGGCGCGCGCCAAGCCCAACGCGCTCATCGTCGGCGATCTGCCGTGGCTCAGCTACCACGTCAGCACCGAGGACACGGTTCGCAACGCCGCGATGCTCATCAAGGCGGGTGCCGCCAGCGTGAAGCTCGAGGGCGGACGCAAGCGGGTGTCGATGGTCGAGGCCATCGTCGACGCCGAGATCCCGGTCATGGGCCACATCGGGCTGACGCCGCAGTCGGTCCACGCCATGGGCGGCTTCAAGGTCCAGGGCAAGGAGGCCCGCGGCGCGCAGCTGCTCGTCGAGGACGCCAAGGCGCTCGTCGAGGCAGGCGTGTTCGCCATCGTCCTCGAGGGCGTGCCCGACGCCGTGGCCAAGCTGATCACCGACGGGGTGGACGTGCCGACGATCGGCATCGGCGCTGGGCCGCACTGTGACGGCCAGGTCCTCGTCTTCCACGACCTCCTCGGCCTCGAGGACCGGATGGCACCGAAGTTCGTCCGGAGGTACGGAAACCTCAAGGCCGACGCCGTCGCCGCCATGAGCGCGTTCGCCGCCGACGTGCGCGCCGGCCGGTTCCCGGACGACTCGGAGAGCTACCACCTCTCCGACGAGGTGGCCGAGCTCCTGGGGCTGTACGGATCACCCTCCGCCTAGCCTGTTGGTCCGATGCTTCCCGAGGACCTCGACCCGCCGGATCCTCGCGTCGGGATCCTCACCTGGCTCGTCGTCGGGCTGCTCGTCGCCGGCTTCGGCGCCTGCATCGCCAAGGGCGCGAACAACCCGTCCGACCCCGAGCTCGGCGAGAGTCGTCTGCCCGGGTTCGGCGAGATCGGCATCCGCATCGTCCCCGCAGCGACAGCGACCGGCCTGACCCCGACCGAGGAGTGCGCCCTCCTCGCCGCCACCGAGAAGCAGCGGGCACGGGGCCTCATGGAGGTCACGGATCTGAAGGGCTATCCCGGCATGGTCTTCCGGTACCCCGCCGACTCGACCGGTGCCTACTACATGCGCAACACCCCGACGCCGTTGTCGATCGCCTGGTTCGCCGCCGACGGGTCGTTCGTGAGCAGCGCGGACATGGCGCCGTGCGAGGACCGGTCCGACTGCCCGACCTACGGCGCCACCGGCCCCTACCGCGTCGCCTTCGAGGTGCCGCAGGGTGACCTCGCCGCGTTGGGCATCGGTCCCGGCTCGAAGCTCGAGGTCACCGGAGCCTGTCCCAGGACTTGACCGTCCGGTCAAGAAAACGGGACCCTGGAAGGAATGTCGATGCCCACCGCTGGATCCGAGGCGTCGCGCCTGCGCATCGCTTTCCTCTGCTACCGGGGCAACCCGCACTCGGGTGGACAGGGCGTCTACACGCGATACGTCACGCGCGAGCTCGTCGCCATGGGCCACGACGTCACGGTGTTCGCAGGCCAGCCGTGGCCCGAGCTCGACGAGGGCGTGAAGTTCCAGCCGGTCCCGTCGCTGGACCTCTACCGGCACCGGTTCCCCCTCTGGATCCCGAACAAGATCCCCCGCGCGCGCATCGACTGGCTGGAGTGGGGGAGGGAGATGACGGGGCAGTTCCCGGAGGCGCACTCGTTCTCCTACCGGGTCGCCCGGTTGCTGAAGGCGCAGCGGGCGGACTTCGACATCGTCCACGACAACCAGTGCCTCGGCACCGGCCTGCTGGATCTCCTCGACGGATCGGACGCGATCCCGTTCGTGGCGACCATCCACCACCCCATCACCGTCGACTACGAGCTCGAGCTGAACCACGCCACCAACGCGTGGAAGCGGTTCACGCTGCGGCGCTGGTACTCGTTCCTGCCGGCGCAGATCCGGGTGGCCAAGCGGGTGAAGCGGGTCATCACCGTGAGCGAGTCGTCGAAGCGGGACATCGCCGAGCAGATGGGCGTGCCGATCGAGCGGATGCGCGTCGTACCGGTCGGCGTGGACGAGGACCGGTTCCGTCCGCTGCCCGGCGTGGCAAGGGTGCCCGGCCGCCTGCTGACGACGGCTTCGGGGGACGTGCCCTTGAAGGGACTCGTGCCGTTGCTCGAGGCCGTGGCCAAGGCGCGGACCGAGCGCGACGACATCCACCTGTTCGTCATCGGAAAGCTCCGGTCGGGCTCGAAGATCCCCGGGACGCTCGATCGGCTGGGGCTGCGCGACCACGTGACGTTCGTGTCGGGCATCACCGACGAACGGGTCGTCGAGTTGTACGCCGAGTGCGAGCTCGCGGTGGTGCCATCGCTCTACGAGGGGTTCTCGTTGCCGGCCATCGAGGCCATGTCGTCGGGGGCGCCCCTCCTCGCCACGACCGGCGGGGCCATCCCCGAGGTCGTCGGCACGGACGGGGCTTCGGCTCGGCTGGTGCCGCCCAATGACCCTGGCGCGTTGGCGTCGGCCATCGTCGAGCTGCTGAACGACCCAGCCGAACGGGAGCGGTTGTCCGAGGGTGGCCGCCGTCGCGTGCTCGATCGCTACACGTGGCGCCGCACCGCCGAAGGTTCGCTGGCCGAGTACCGCGAGGAGCTCGGATGTTGACCGTCGACTACGAGCGCCTGGGGTTGCAGGCGGGGGAGCGGCTGCTCGACATGGGCGCCGGTGGCGGACGCCACGCCTTCGAGTGCCTGCGTCGCGGGGCCCACGTCACCGCCTTCGACCTCAACGCCGCCGACTTGAAGGACGCGCTGGCGGTCATGGGCGGGATGATGGAAGCGGGCGAGATGGCGCCGGGGACCCAGCCCGGCGCCTGCAACGGCTCCGCGTTGGACCTGCCGTTCTCCGACAACTCCTTCGAGCGGATCATCGCCTCGGAGGTCCTCGAGCACATCGACGACGACCGTCGGGCGATGTCCGAGCTCGCACGGGTGCTCAAGCCCGGCGGTCGCATCGCCGTCACCGTGCCTCGCTGGGGACCCGAGCTCGTCAACTGGGCGCTCGACGACGAGTACCACGCGCCCGCGGCCGTGGGTGGGCACGTGCGGATCTACCGCGAGTCGGCGTTGCGGGGTCGCCTCGGGGGCGCGGGGCTGCGGGTCGTGGACCGGCACCACGCCCACGGGCTCCACGCGCCGTACTGGTGGCTGAAGTGCGCCCTGGGAGTGAACCGTTCCTCGTCGAACCCGGTCGTGAAGGCGTACCACGACCTGTTGGTCCTGGAGATGACGTCCGACCCGCTGCCGCTGCAGGTGGCCGAGCGGGTGCTGCAGCCGCTGATCGGGAAGTCGTTGATCCTCTACGCGGTGAAGGACCGGGCGGGCGGGGAAGTCACATGAGCCCGCTGCCGCTCTTGCCCGGGGTGTTGTCCCGTTCGCAGGTCGAGGACACGGCGTCGGCGATCGCTTCGCTGCAACTGCCGACCGGGCAGATCCCGTGGTTCCCCGGCGGGCACTGCGATCCGTGGAACCACGTCGAGTCGGCGATGGCCCTGGCGGTCGGCGGACGCATCGCCGAGGCCCACCGGGCGTTCGACTGGCTGGCGTCGACGCAACACGGCGACGGCGGCTGGCACAACTACTACGTCGGCATCGAGGACCACATCGAGGACGCGCGGCGCGACACCAACGTGTGCACCTACGTCGCCGTCGGCGCCTGGCACCACTACCTTGCGACCGGCGACCTCGGGTTCCTCGAGTCGGTGTGGCCGATGGTCGTTCGGGCGATCGAGTTCGCGCTGGGGCTGCAACAACGCGGCGGCCAGGTCCTCTGGGCCTACGACTATGACGGGACGCCGGAGCCCTACGCGTTGCTGACGGGCTCGTCATCGATCTTCCTGTCGTTGCGGTGTGCGATGGCGGCGGCGGTGGTGCTCGGCGAGGAGCGTCCCCAGTGGGAGCTGGCCGCGGCTCGGCTCGGCTCGGCCGTCGCCCACCGTCCCGACACCGCCTTCGAGCCGAAGCGTCGTTGGGCGATGGACTGGTACTACCCGGTCCTGTGCGGCGCCGTCGGCGGCGGCATCGGCCAGGCCCGGATGGACGATCGTTGGGACGAGTTCGTCATCGAGGGGTTCGGCATCCGCTGCGTGTCGGACGCCGAGTGGGTGACGGCCTCGGAGACCGCGGAGTGCGTCCTCGCGTTGGATGCGTGCGGGCGCACCGACCAGGCCCGTCGCCTCCTGACGTGGGTGCAGTACCTGCGCGAGCCCGACGGGTCGTACTGGACGGGCTGCGTGCACCCCGACGAGATCCACTTCCCGGCCGGCGAGCGGACGTCGTACACCGCGGCCGTGATGTTGCTCGCCTCGGATGCGTTGGGCGGGCTCACGCCCGCCGCCGGGCTGTTCCGCGGCGATCACCTGCCGACGGTCGACGTCGAGCCGTCGCTCACCGAGCGCTGAGTCGTCCCTATCGCTTGGTGAGGACCCGGAGGCTGCCGACGGCGCGACGTTCGTCGTAGCCGCCGCCGTCGCTGATGGCCTCGCAGTACAGCTCGTAGGGGGGGCGGCCGCCGTCGGCGGGATCCGGGAACACGTCGTGGATGGCGAGCGTGGCGCCGGACGCGAGCTTCGGCGTCCACGCTCGATAGTCGGCCCAAGCGACCTCGCTCCCGTGGCCGCCGTCGATGAACAGGAAGGCCAGCGGCGTCGTCCAGTGGTGCGCGACCGTCGTGGACTCGCCGATGACGGCGACCACCACGTCCTCGAGCCCGGCGTCACCGATCGTCCTCCGGAACGTCGGCAGCGTGTCGAATCGATGCGTCACGGGGTCGATGAGGGTGGGGTCGTGGTGCTCCCACCCGGCCTGGTTCTCCTCACTGCCATGGTGATGGTCGACGGTGTAGAGGACGCTGCCCCGTCGGCGGGCGGCGGCGCCGAGGTAGATGGCGGACTTTCCGCAGTACGTGCCGACCTCGAGCAGCGGGCCGTCACCGGCCGCTTCGAGGGCGGCGTCGTGGAGCGTCTCGCCCTCGTCGGGCGGCATGAACCCCTTGGCCGCCTCGGCCTTTTCTCGGAGGGTCGCGTCCACGGCTGGACAGTATGCAGCGGTGGAAGTGCCGCCGAGCGGCTGGTGGCAGCTGGCATCTGGCCGTTCTGGGTGGGGTGAACGACCGGATGGGTCGTCGAGCCCACCCAGAACGCAGCGGTCCGATTCCTGTCGTACCCCCGTGCGATCGTTGGCCTATGCCCTTCCGCGACCCGTCCGCTAGCATCGAACGGTCAACTCACCTGCCCCGAACGACGGGGCCCCGGGCACTTCGGGTGCCGGGTCCACAGGGAGGAACCCCCAGCTGATGCGACCCTACGAGGTCATGATCATCCTCAACGCCGCGCTCGAGGAGGATGCGATCCGCGCCCAGATCGACCGGGCCCAGGAGATCATCCGAACCAACGGCGGCACGTCGAACCGGGTCGACCGGTGGGGCAAGCGGCGCTTCGCCTACGAGGTGAAGCACCAGTGGGAGGGCTACTACGTCCTCATCGAGGCCACGGCCGAGCCGGTCGCCATGAGCGCGCTCGACCGGGCACTCCACCTCGCGGACGAGGTCGTCCGCCACAAGGTCATCCGCCTTCCCGACGACGTCGCCGGCCGTGCCACCCGCACGCCCGCTCCGGCCGAGTCGGAGGGCACGCCGGAATCCATCCCGGCAGCCGCAGCCGCAAGGAGCGAGAGCTAATGGCGAACAACATCAACAGCATCACGATCGTCGGGAACATCACCCGTGACCCCGAGCTTCGGTTCACCCCCGCCGGTGTTCCCACGGCGCAGTTCGGCGTGGCCGTGAATCGCAGCTGGCAGAACCGCCAGACCCAGGAGTGGGAGGAGCAGACGTCGTTCATCGACGTCGTCTGCTGGCGTGACCTCGCCGACAACGTCAGTGAGTCACTGAGCAAGGGCTCCCGTGTCATCGTCACCGGCCGCCTCGAGCAGCGCAGCTGGGAGACGCAGGATGGCGAGAAGCGCTCGAAGGTCGAGATCGTGGCCGACGAGGTCGGTGCGAGTCTTCGTTTCGCGACGGCCCAGGTGACCCGCACGGAACGCAAGGGTCCTGGCGAAGGCGGCGACACGGGCTATCAGGCGACGCGCCCGAGGTCGAACCCCCCGACCGATGGTCCGATGTACGACGAGGAGCCCTTCTGATGGCCAAGAGCAACGACCGGGGCGATCGCGACAGCCGTCGACGCAGCCCCAAGGACGCCCCGCGCAAGGGGGGCAAGAAGAAGGTCTGCGTG
Source organism: Acidimicrobiales bacterium (assembly GCA_035525495.1). GTDB lineage: Bacteria > Actinomycetota > Acidimicrobiia > Acidimicrobiales > CADCTF01 > DATLED01. Next base: position 11,856 of record DATLED010000094.1, read on the forward strand.
TTCTGCAGCGAGCACATCGCCTACGTCGACTACAAGGACGTCAACCTGCTCCGCCGCTTCATGAGTGACCGCGGCAAGATCCGGGCGCGCCGGGTTTCGGGCAACTGCTCCCAGCATCAGTCGGCGGTGGCCATCGCCATCAAGACGGCCCGCGAGCTGGCGCTGCTGCCGTACAGCCAGCGGACCGTGTCGGAGAGCCGTGGAGGTCGCGGCGGTCCGGGCCGTGGCGGCGCCCCCCGGGGCGCTCCGGCCAACGTCGAGGTCGACGAGACGTCCGAGGTGCTCGACGAGCTCGATGACGCCGATCTCGATGGTGTCGACCTCGACATCGACGAAGAGGTCGAGGCCTGATGCGCATCGTGCTGCGTACCGACCTCGACAATGTCGGCAAGAAGGGCGACATCATCGACGTCGCCGACGGGTTCGCCCGCAACTTCCTCCTCCCGAAGGGCCACGCCATCAGGGCGACCGACGGCGTGGACGCGCAGGCCGGTGCGATGCGCCGGAGCCGCGACCTCAAGGACGCCAAGGACCGCGAGGCGGGCGAGACCATCGCCCGCAAGCTCGTCCCGATGGTCATCAAGCTGTCGGCTCGCGCCGGAGGAGAGGGCAAGCTGTTCGGGTCGATCACGAGCCAGGACATCGTGGCGGCCGTCGCCGATCAGGCCGGCGTGGAGCTCGACCGCCGCAAGGTCCACCTCGACGAGCCGATCCGCTCGGTGGGCACCCACGAGGTGCCGGTGCGTCTGCACGCCGACGTGCAGTTCCGCATCACCCTCGAGGTTGCGAGGGCCTAACGGGGTCCCGGGTTCACGCGCCGAGGTCCCCCGCCGCGCAGGCGGCCTCGGCGACCACCACGACCTTTGCCCCCTCCGACGTGAGGTCGGAGGTCGTGGTCACGCACGCTCCGACATCGACCCCCTCGACGGCCATCGGGTCGGGGATGACGACGCACATCCGGGACTCGCCGCGGTCGGGGCTGACGCAGTAGCGCGCTGCGTCGATCGACATGACCCGACCGGTCACGGTGGTGGGGACGTCCTCCTCGTCGCCATCGCCGCAGGCGGGAAAGGCGAGGATGGCGGCGGATGTCGCCGCGAGGAGGACGATGGTGAGCCGGCGCCGGCGGCCCGGCTCCCTCGGCTCGACCGGATTCCGGTCCCACCCTCGCGGTAGCTTCGAACGCATGTTCCCCCGCCACCGATGTCGCCCTGTGGAGAAGCCGAAAGTTGTGCACCGCTCCTCCACAGCAAGATCCACCGTATTCGTCGGTCTCTCCACTCGTTTCCCCCAGGCCATCGCGCCGACACTCTGACAAGTCATGGTCCAGTCGCTCGAGGAAGCCCGCCGACGCTCGACCAGGCCGGGCAGTCGCGTCCCGCCTCACAACCTGCAGGCTGAGGAGTCGCTCCTCGGCGCCATGTTGTTGAGCAAGGACGCGATCGCCGCCGCCACCGAGACGTGCAGCGCGGACGACTTCTACAAGCCCGCCTATGGCCACGTCTTCGACGCCATCCAGAGCCTGTACGGCCACGGCGAGCCCGCCGACCCGGTCACGGTCGCCGACGAGTTGCGCCGCGCCGACCTGCTCGACGCCATCGGCGGTCCGGCGGTCCTCACCGACCTCCAGGGCAACACGCCGGCGATCGGCAACGCCGCCCACTACGCCCGGATCGTCGAGGAGCACGCGCTGCTGCGGCGCCTGATCGGCGTCGCCGGCGAGATCGCCGAGATCGGGTACTCCGTGCCCGAGGACGTCGAGGCGGCCATCGACGACGCCGAGTCGATGATGTTCGAGGTCGCCCAGCGCCGGGTCACGGACTCGATGTCCGATCTGCGCAGCCTCCTCGGCGACAGTCTCGACCGCCTCGCGGCCCTCTACGATCGCGGCGACGCCATCACGGGCACGCCGACCGGCTACCACGACCTGGACGAGCGCATGAGCGGTCTGCAACCCAGTGCCCTCTACATCGTCGGCGCCCGCCCCGGCGCGGGAAAGACGAGCTTCGCCCTCGGCATGGCCGGTCACGCCGCCGTCGAGAGCCAGTTGCCCGTCCTCTTCTTCAGCCTCGAGATGAGCCACGACGAGGTCACGCAGCGCCTGCTCAGCAGCGAGGCCAAGGTCGAGGCGACCCGACTGCGCAACGGCAAGCTGCAGGACACCGACTGGAACAAGATCAGCCACGCCATCGGCCGCCTCAGCGAGGCGCCGCTGTACATCGACGACAACCCCAATCTCACGGTCATGGAGATGCGGTCGAAGGCCCGTCGGCTCAAGAGCCGTCTCGGCGGGCTCAGCCTCATCGTGGTCGACTACATCCAGCTGATGACCGGCCGCCGCAGCGCCGAGAACCGCCAGGTGGAGGTGTCCGAGATCAGTCGCGGCCTCAAGATCCTCGCCCGCGAGCTCGAGGTGCCCGTGGTGGCGCTCAGCCAGCTGTCCCGCGCCCTCGAGATGCGGGCCGACAAGCGACCGATGCTCGCCGACCTCCGCGAGTCGGGCTCGCTCGAGCAGGATGCGGACGTGGTGATGTTCATCTACCGCGATGAGCTCTACAACGCCGAGAGCCCCGACCGCGGCGTCGCCGAAGTCATCGTCGCCAAGCACCGCTCCGGCCCGACGGGCACGGAGCGCCTCGCCTTCCTCGACCGCTACACCCGCTTCGCCAACATGGCCCGCGTCTGAGTCACTGGTACGCGCTCGCCTGCAAGGCGAAGAGCTCCGCATAGGTGCCGCCGCGCGCCATCAGCTCGTCGTGCGTGCCCTGTTCGAGGATCCCGCGGGCCCCCACGACGAGGATGAGGTCGGCCATCCCGACCGTCGAGAAGCGATGCGAGACGAGCACGGTGATGCCGCCGGTCCGGTGACCGAGGTCGTGAGCCGCACCGGCGTAGCGGGCGAACAACGCGTGCTCGGTGTCGGCGTCGAGGGCGGCGGTCGGCTCGTCGAGCACGAGCAGGAGCGGCGTCTCCCGCATCATCGCCCGACCCAGCGCCAGCTTCTGCCACTGGCCGCCCGAGAGGTCCATTCCGCCCTCGAAGCTGCGCCCCACCTGGGTCTCGAGACCTGACGGCAACGCGCCGGCGATGTCGTCGGCCGAGGCTCGTGTGAGTGCGGCGGCGACGGCATGGAGGTCATCGACCGACGGCAACGACCCGACGCCGACCGTCTCGCGGGCCAGCAGCTCCAGGCGGGCGAAGTCCTGGAAGCCCGCCGCCATCCTCGCCCGCCAGTCGTCGATCGGGATCCGGCGCAGGTCGACGCCGTCGACGAGAACGGCGCCCTCTGTCGGGTCGTAGAACCGACTCAGCAGCTTGATCAGCGTGCTCTTGCCGCCGCCGTTGTCGCCGACGATGGCGACGGTCGAGCGCGCAGGCAGGAAGAGGTCGAGGTCCTCGAGCACCATGGTGTCGGTGCCGGGGTAGCGGAAGCTCACGCCCCGCAGCTCGATGCCGACGGAGAGCTCGTCGGGCGCGGCGGCAGGATCGTCGATCCTCGGACGGGTCGCCGCCGCCTCGTCGACCAGCGCCAGGTACCGGCCGACGGTCTTCAGCGTGTCGAACAGCCAGCCCACCATCAGGTAGATCGACGACACCTGCCCGTTGACCTGACCGGCGAGGGAGACGACGAGGATGACGTCGCCGGCACCGGCTCGTCCGGCCACCGCCTCGAGGGCGACGAAGGCGATCGCCGCGACGTAGCCGACGGCGAACACCGCCCAACCCGCGGTCGACGCCATCGTCGACCGGAGCATCGTCCGGTCGTGCTCGGCGTCGATCCCCGCGGCGAGCTCGACGTAGCGACGCCGGATCTCGGGCCGCAGCCCGAAGACCCGCAACTCCTTCGCCGGCGATGCGGTCGTTGCCAGGTCATAGAGGTGCTCGGCTCCCCGCAACCGTTCGGCGGTGCGCTCCTCGACCTGCTGGAACCACCGCCGTGTTCTCGCCGAGGCCACCACGGACGGGATCCCGAACGCCGGCAACAGCAACAGCCGGGCGTCGATCGTCGCCAGCAGGCTCGTCGTCGTGACGATCGCAGCGACGGTGCCGAAGTTCTCGATGATGGCGGCGACCGAGCTCGACAACATGCGCCGTTGCGCCCGCAGGAGCTCCATCCGGTCGAGGTGCTCGGGCCGTTCGTGGTGCTCGAGGCCGGGCATCCCGGTCGTGAGGGCGACCAAATCGCGGTCGATGAGCAGCGCCGTCGACTCCTCCATGCGGAACCGGAGGTCGAGTCGGACGAGCGACGCCGTCATCGACGCGATGCCGACGACCGCGAGAAGGACCACCGCCCGGAGCGCCCCGTCCCCGTCGAGGGCGACCACGTGGGTGATGACCCGGCTCGTGAGGTACGCACCGATCGGGAAGCCCGCGGCGTTCAGTGCTCCGGCCACGAGTGCGCCCGTCGCCCGCGGGGCGTCGGCCCGGAAGGCGAGCACGGTCATGTACCAGACGGATCGGAGCCGCTCAGCCACCGGTCAGCTCCTCACCGCGGTCGAGGTCGGTGAACCTCGCCGCCTGCAGCGTGAACATCCGCGCGTACTGCCCGCCCGCGACAACGAGCTCGTCGTGGGTGCCGTCCTCCGCGACACGTCCGGCGTCGAGCACGACGATCCGATCGGCCCGTCGGACGGTCGAGAACCGGTGGGAGATGACCACGGTCGTGACGCCTCTCGTGATCTCGAGGAAGCGGTCGTAGAGCTCGGCCTCCGCTCGGACGTCGAGGTTGGCCGTCGGTTCGTCGAGCACGAGGATCCCGGCGCCGTTGCGGACGGCGAGCAATGCCCGCGCCAGCGCGATGCGCTGCCACTGCCCGCCGGACAGGTCGGTGCCGCCGGTGAATCGCCGCGAGAGCGGGGTGTCCCATCCCGCGGGGAGGCCGGCGATGATGTCGCCGGCGCCTGCCGAGTGGATCGCGGCATCGAGCTCGTCGGGTTGGTCCCGGAGCGCGAGCGCACCGAACCCGACATTGTCGGCGGCGGAGAGCTCGTAGTGGGTGAAGTCCTGGAAGATGGCCGCCACCCGCTGCTGCCACGCGTCGGCGTCGAGCTCGCGCAAATCGATCCCGTCGACCGTGATCCGGCCCGACGTCGGATCGTGGAGGCGTGCCAGCAGCTTCACCAACGTCGTCTTGCCGGCGCCATTGACGCCCACGACGGCCAGCGACTCGCCGGCCCGCACATCGAGGTCGAGCCCGGCGTAGACGTCCCGATCGCCTCGCGGATAGCGGAAGTACACGTCCTCGAAGCGGACGGCCACTGCCGGGAGGCCCGTCGCGGGCCGTGAACCCGACATCGCCTCGCCTCGCTCCGCCAGGTCGCGCTCGACCTCGAACAGGGTCGGGAGGACGGCTGCGCCCTGCTCGAGCTCGACGTCCTCGTTCCCGATGGCCAGCAGCATCCGCATCCCGCCGACGGAGGTCATCAGGATCGTGAGTTGGGCGAGGTCGATCTGCCCGGTCGTCGCGGCCCGCACGACGAGGACGAAGGCGAGGGCGTTGGCCACGAGGGTCGTCAGGACCGGCAGGACGAGCCGCCGCTGGCTCGCCGCTCGCTGGTGCCACACGTCGCGCATGGCATCGAGGTAGTGCTGCGCGAACCGATCGCCGAGCCACCCACCGAGGCCGAAGATCCGCGTCTCCTTGGCCGCGCTGGGCAGCAGCGCGAGGTCGACGAAGTACCCGCTGCGCCGGAGTGCCGGCGTCTGCTGGATGGCGGCGCGGACCGACAGGAGGATGTGTTCACGCATGGCGACGCGCATCCAGAGGAGGACTGCCCCGGTGACGATCGGGAGCCACCACCGGAACCCGCCCAGGAGGAAGAACGGCGGGAGCACCGCCAGACGGTTGACCGCGACCTGAACGGCCGCACGCGCCGCGATCCCGGGGGTCATCCCCGTGTTGCGGGCGCGGGTGATCTCGAGGCGATCGAGGAGCTCCGGGTCTTCGAGGTGGGCGACGCCCGACGGTCCGAGCGTCGACGTGAGCAGCCGCGCCCTGAGGCGCCGGTCGATGCGCCGACCGGCGGCGACCGCCAGCACCTCGCGCACGCCGGCCGTGAGGTGTTGGGCCACGAAGGAGGCGCCGAGGACGACGAGCGCACCGACGAGGATTCGCCCGGCCGGCGAGCCGGGCCCTCCCCGGACGGCGGCGGGAACGGAGCCGACGAGGCGCCCACTGGCGAGCGTGAAGACGAGCGACAGCACGGGCGTTGCCAGCACGAGGAACGCCAGGGCCGATGCCGTGCCCCGACCTGCCTCCGGCAGCAGGCGAACGACGGCAAGGCGTGTGCTGTCACGCACCCGTGCGCTCGGGGTGCGGCGCGCGAGCGCCTCGCGGCGACCGTCCAGCCAGCGCCGGCGCCCGCTCCGGAGCCCTCCGCCCCGCCCGCTCCACCGCATCGGTCTCTCGTCCCCGTCGTCGTGCCCGTCAGCCGGCGGCCTCAGCGGTGGACCAGATGCCGGTGACCACGCCGTAGCGCCGTGCTCCGGCAGGCGGCTCCCCGCCGTCGGCGCGGGAGAATATTCGAAAGACCGCCGGGAGGTGGGGGCCTCGGCTGAAGGGGGAGGGGCCACCCTGCGGGAGCGTCCCCTCCGACTTCGTGCTGGAGGGTCCTCGACCCCCACCCCACTCGGCGGGTTGCGACCCGACTGGAGGACGGGCTGCCCGTCCAGCTTCGGCCACTCTCCGTGGGAACTTGAGGGACGGGTGCACCGCGTACCCTCGATCCGTGCGCCGCGCCCTGCTGTCCCTCGTCGTCGTGTGCACGACCTGGGGCACGATCCCGCTCCTCGCCCGTCGCGTCGAGCTCCCGCCCGGCGCCATCGTCTTCGTGCGGGTCTGGGTCGGAGCGGCGGGACTGGCCGTCGTGGCGCTCCTCCGCGGCCACGACCGCCGCACTGCGGACTCGCCTGCGTTTGCCCCGGCGCTGGGGTGGAGGGCGATCCTCGTCGGCCCGCTCCTCGCCGTGCACTGGACGGCGATGTTCGCCGGCTACCAGCACGCACCGGACGACATCGTCGTCTTCGTCGTCTTCCTCGCCCCCGTCGGCATCGCCCTCGCGGCGCCTGCGGTCCTGGGCGAGCGCCTCACCCGATCGACGATCGCCGCGCTCGCCGTCGCCGTCGTCGGGTTCGTCCTCGTCACGGCCCCGTCCCTCGGCGCCGGCGGCGAATCGGGGAGTCGGTCGGGGATCGCCTACGCCGCCTTGAGCGGCCTCACCCTGGTCATCCTCGTCCTCGTCTCCAAGCCGCTCGCCGAGAGACACGGGGGATTCCGACTGACCCGCATCGAGCTCACCGGCGCCGGCCTCGTGCTCATCCCCGTCGCCGCCGGCGTCGACTGGGGCCGACCGACCGCCGCGCAGTGGGCATCGCTCGTCGTCCTGGGCGTGGTGCACACGGCCGCCGGCATCACCCTCTACCTGAACGCCCTCGCCGTCGTCCCGGCGACCCAGGTCGGCATCCTCGGCTACCTCGAACCCGCTGCCGTCGTCGTCGCCAGCTGGGTGTTCCTCTCGGACACACCGTCGGCCGCGACGACGGTCGGCGGCGCGCTCATCATCACCGCCGGTCTCCTCGTCATCCGCTCGGGAGGCGGCGACGAGTTGGGTGCGACCTTCTCGGAGGTTCACGTCGATGTTCCTGGGTGACGACCTGCTCGCCTACCTCGTCCTCGCCCTCGGCGGCGCCCTCCTCGTGGGGAACGGGTTCGCGCTGTTGCGCCCGCCGCCCGACACCGAGGACGGCGACCTCACCCGAGCGCCCCTCGCCCGCACGGCGGTGATGATGGCGGTCGGACTCGTCGCCACCATCTGGGCCGTCGCCACGCTCGTCTCGTGAGCGCGATCGGCGCCGACCGGCTCGGACAGCAGCTCGCCTTCCTCGTCGAGCTCGACAAGGCGAAGTCCGTCTTCCGGCGGAGCTACGTCGCACGGCAGTCGCCTGGAGAACGACGCCGAGCACATGTGGCACCTGGCCATGTTCGTGCTCGTCCTCGCCGAGCACGCGGGTGAGCCCATCGACGTCACCAAGGTGCTGAAGATGGTCCTGATCCACGACATCGTCGAGATCGACGTCGGTGACGCCTTCGTCTACGACGCCGCCGCCCGGGCGGGGAAGGCGACGCTCGAGCTGTCGGCTGCCGAGCGCCTCTACGGGCTGTTGCCGCAGGACCAGGGAGTTGAGCTGCGAGCCCTGTGGGACGAGTTCGAGGCCAAGGAGACGGCCGAGGCCCGCTTCGCGGGTGCGGTCGACCGGCTCCAACCGTTGCTCCTCAACCTCACCACGGAGGGTCGCTCGTGGAAGGAACACGGGATCACCGCGGACCGCGTCTTCGAGCTCAACGCGCGGATCAGCCTCGGGTCGCCGACGCTGTGGACCTACGTCGAAGCGTTGCTGCACCAGGCGGTGACGGACGGACATCTGCCCCCGGCGCCTCAGGAGGGAGCGGCCTCCGCATCCTCGATCTCGCCGAGCTGACGGATGCGGGCGACGTGGCGTTCACCCTCGAACGGCGTCGTCAGGAACACCTCCACGATCTCCTTCGCCATCGCGGCGGCGATCACGCGCGCGCCCATCGACACCACGTTGGCGTCGTTGTGCGATCGCGCCATGCGGGCCAACCACACGTCGTGGCACAGCGCGGCGCGGACGCCGCGCACCTTGTTGGCCGCGATCTGCTCGCCCTGGCCGCTGCCGCCGAGGACGATCCCGAACGTCGCGTCGCCGGCCACGACGGCCCGTCCCGCGGCGGCGCAAAGGGGGGGGTAGTCGATGGGCTCCGTCGAGTGCGTCCCGAAGTCGACCACCTCGTGGCCCCGCGCCTCCAGCCAGGGGACGAGCTCGGCCTTCAGCAGGAACCCCGCGTGGTCTGCGGCGATGGCGATCTTCACGGCGGCAGTTTGGCCGAAGGTTGCGGAGTCGGAGACCATGGAACGTGCGCGTGTGGATCGATCAGGATCTGTGTACCGGCGATGGCCTGTGCACCGACCATGCCCCCGAGGTCTTCACGCTCCTCGAGGACGGCATCGCCTACGTGAAACAGCGCGGCCGGGTCCTGAACGATCCGGGCGGGTCGGGGAGCCTCGCCGTCGTCCCCTCGTCCCTCGAACGTGTCACCGTCCACGCGGCCGAGGATTGCCCGGGCGAGTGCATCTTCATCGAGATCGAGCGGGAAGTACCGTCGCGCGCATGAAGGTCTTGTACACCGCCATCGCCACGGCCGAAGGTGGCCGGGACGGGGCCGCTCGCTCGCTCGACGGAAACCTCGACGTTCGTATCGTGCCGCCGAAGGAGCTCGGCGGGCCCGGCGACGGCACCAACCCCGAGCAGCTCTTCGCCGCCGGCTACGCGGCGTGCTTCCAGAGCGCCATGCACCTCGTCGCCAAGTCGCAGGGCCACGACCTGACCGATTCGTCGGTGACGGCCGAGGTCGACCTCGGCGCCAATGCGAACGGAACGTTCGGCCTCGGCGTCCGGCTTCTCGTGAGCGTCCCGGAGCTCGACGGGGCGGCAACCCAGCAGCTTCTCGAGGCGACGCACCGGGTGTGCCCGTACTCGAACGCGACGCGAGGGAACATCGAGGTCGAGCTCATCGTCGAGTAGCTGGTCAGGCGCCAGTTTGAGGGAAGCGGACGAGGGGTAGCCGTCAGCACGACGAAAGAGACCGCAAACGACCGAGCCTGGACGCGACGAGGCTGATTCGGTCCGGGACGAAGGCCGTCCCGGCGATCGGCGCGCGGTCGTCCACACCGTGACGCTCGCCGGACAGCCCGCGAGCGTCTCGGCGGCTCGGCGCTTCGTCCGGAATGCCCTCGCATCGTTCCCGGAACTGAGCGACGACGCCGGGCTCATCACCACCGAGCTCGTCGCCAACGCGGTCCTGCACGCCGGCGGCCCGATCACGGTGCGGGCGGCGGTCGACCCCGGCCCACCCTCGGCAGTGCGGTTGGAGATCTCCGACGGGTCCCCCGTGGCGCCGGTCGTCCGGGAGTACGGGACGGTGGCGTCGACCGGTCGCGGTCTCGGCCTCGTCGCCCGCGTGGCGCGACGGTGGGGCGTCGAACCGTCGGCCGGCGGGAAGACGGTCTGGGTCGAGCTGGCACCGGGATCGGCACAAGGTGGGGAGCACCGACCATCGGCACCGTCGTCGACGCTCACCGCGACATCGGAGGAGACGGCGGCCCAGGACGCGCGCGACGTCGAGTTCCTCGGAGTCCCCGTCGCCGTGTACCTCCGCCTCCAGGAGCAGAACGACGCCGTCCTGCGGGAGCTCGAGCTCCTCGCGTTCACCGCTGATCACGCGGGAGAGCTCGATCCCAGCCCCCAGCTCGTCGACGTCATCGAACGCTCGCGCCGGTACTTCAACGCAACCCGGGAGGGGTTCCGCGCGGAGGTCTTCGATGCCGCGGAGCGGGGGCTGACGTCGGTCGACCTCCAGGGGCGCATGACGGTCACGTCCATCGTCCCCGCCGCCGATCTCGTGGCGTTGTTCGAGCAGGCGGAGGAACTGGCCCGCGCCGGCGAGCTGTTGATCGGACCCGCAGAAGACGACGTGGCCCGCCTGCGCCGGTGGTTCGTGGCCGAGGTGACGGGGCAGCTCCTCGAAGGACGATCGCCCCAACCGTTCTCGACGTGATCCTCGTCGATCTCGAGCGCGTCTCCGCAACGCGGCCAGGGCGTCCGCTGTTCGAAGACCTCTCGCTGACGGTGCAGGCAGGCGACCGCCTCGGCGTGGTCGGTCTCAACGGAGCCGGCAAGTCGACGCTCCTCCGCGTCCTCGCGGGCGACCTCGACCTGGAGTCAGGGGAGGTCCGCACCGGAAGGAACGTCCGCGTCGGCTTCCTCGAGCAGCGCCCTGGCCTACCCGCGGGCACCGTCCGGGGCGCCGTCGGCGAAGGTTGGGAAGCCGCCGCGGTGCTCGACCACCTCGGTATGGGCGCCCTTCACGACGCCGACGTCGCCAACCTGTCGGGTGGGCAGGCGAAACGGGTCGCCCTCGCGAGGCTTCTCGTCCAACCGTCGGACCTGCTCGTCCTCGACGAGCCGACCAACCACCTCGACATCGAGGCCATCGCGTGGCTCGAGGATCGACTGGCGCGTCATCGCGGCGGACTCGTCCTCGTCACCCACGACCGCCACGTCCTCGACCGCGTCACCACCCGCGTGCTGGAGATCGACCGCGGCAAGGGCTACGTCCACGACGGTGGCTACGCCTCGTACCTCGAGGCTCGGGCCGAGCGTGAGGAGCGTGCCGTCGTCGCCGAGTCCGTCCGACGGAACCTCGCGACGAAGGAGCTTGCCTGGCTCCGCCGAGGAGCGCCCGCGCGCACGCGCAAGCCGAAGGCCCGCATCGAGTCCGCGACCGCGATCGTCAGCGGCGGCCCTCAGGCGGCAGCCCGGATCGGCGAGCTCGACCTCCACTTCGGCACGCCTCGGCTCGGCGACAAGGTCATCGAGCTGCACGGAGTGGGCCACTGCTGGCCGGACGGGCCGGCGCTGTTCGACGGACTCGACCTCGCCCTCGATCCACGCGAGCGCCTCGGCATCCTGGGACCGAACGGCAGCGGGAAGTCGACGCTCCTCGGCCTCGTTGCGGGACGCAATCCCCCGACGACCGGTCGCGTCGAGACGGGCCCCACGGTCCGCATGGGGTACTATGACCAGACCGGCACCGAGCTCGACCCCGCCCAGCGCGTGCGTGATGCCGTCGCCGGACCACACCGGCGCCCGAGCACCGACGAGGCGAGGCTGCTCGAGCGGTTCTGGTTCGATCGAGACGCCCAGTTCGCTCCCATCGCGACGCTGTCGGGGGGCGAGCGACGGCGGCTCCAGCTGCTCCTCGTCCTCGCGCGGCAACCGAACGTCCTGTTGCTCGACGAGCCGACGAACGATCTCGATCTCGACACGCTGCGCGCGCTGGAGGATTTCCTCGAGGACTGGCCCGGTGCGCTGATGACGGTGAGCCACGACCGCGCCTTTCTCGAGCGGACGGTCGAGGACGCGCTCGTGCTCGACGGACGCGGCGGAGTCGCCCGCGCTCCGGGCGGCTACGCCGCCTGGGAGACGGCGCGTCGCGCCCGGCTCGCTGCCCGCCACGATCCCGTCGTGGGCAACCAGGTGGTGCAACGGGCTTCCGGCCCAGCGGCGTCGACCGCGAAGCGGCGATCGCCGAGCACGTTGCACCGGTTGCTCCGGACGGCGGAGCGCGAGGTCGCCGACCTCGAGCGGCGGCGAGACTCGCTGCACCGGGCGCTCGTCGACGCCGGTGCGGACCACGTGGAGCTCGCCCGCCTGGGCATCGACCTGACAACCGTCGTCGAGGAGCTCGCCAGTGCCGAGGACCGGTGGCTGGCGCTCGCCGAGGAGGCCGAGGGCTGATCTCGGTCGCGGCATAGCCTCCGCCCATGAGCGCGACCGCTCGCCGGCGACGCCTCGGCGTCGTCGGATCTCTCCTGATCGTCGTCACGCTCGTCGCGGGCTGCGACCGCGCCGGGCGACGACAGACGGCGCCTCCGTCGGCGACCACCACGGCCGCGCCGGCATGCCCGCCGTCGAGCGCGACGCCGGGCGAGACGACCGGTGCCTTCACCTTCGATCGTCTCGACCGGACGTACCTCGTGCACATCCCGCCGTCCTACGACGGCCGACGCCGGATGCCCCTGGTGTTCAACTTCCACGGTCATGGATCGAGCGCGCCCGCGCAACAGGCGTACGCGGCGTTCGGGCCCCTCGCCGATCGAGAAGGTTTCCTCGTGGTCGCCCCGGACGGACAGGGCACGCCACGGCACTTCACGCTGCTCGGTCCCGCCACCGGGGAAGCCGACGACGTCGCCTTCACGCTCGCGCTGCTCGACGATCTCGAGGCGCGCCTCTGCGTCGACGCCGAGCGCGTCTTCGCCACGGGGATGTCGAACGGCGGGGCACTGTCGTCCGTGTTGGCCTGTCGGGCGTCGAGCCGCATCGCCGCCGCCGGGGCCGTGGCCGCCATGATCTTCGTTCCGCCATGCGACGACGGCGGTCCCCCGGCACCGTTCGTCGGCATGATGGGCGACGCGGACCCCGTCGTCCCGTTCGCCGGCGGCCGGGTGAACTGCTGCGGCAACCCGACCATCCCGGGTGCCGAGGACACCGTCCAGAAGTTCGCGGATCGTGCGGGCTGTGACGCGCACGCGAGCGACGTTCGTCCGTCTGCGTCCGTCGTCCACCGCGTGTGGACCGGCTGCGCCCCCGGCGCCGCCGTCGAGCTCTACGTGATCGAGGGCGGCGGCCACACGTGGCCGGGTTCCGCCTTCGACCTCGCCTCCCGCGGCCTCGGCGCGACGACCGACGAGCTGTCCGCGACCGACACGCTGTGGGCGTTCTTCGAGGCCCACCCGCTCCGGCGCACCTGAGCGGCGACGTTTTCTGGAACACTCGGCGCCCACATGAGACTGATCCTTTTGGGCGCGCCCGGGGCAGGGAAGGGGACCCAGGGGGTCCGCCTCGCCGACCATTACGGGGTCGCCCACGTCGCCAGCGGCGACATCCTGCGCGAGCACGTCGCCGAAGGGACTCCTCTCGGCCAACGGGTCGCGGCCTTCGTGGCCGCCGGCGAGCTCGTTCCCGACGACCTCGTCCTCGCCGTCGTCGGCCGCGCGGTCGTCGCGGCCATGGAGACGGGTGGCTATCTCCTCGACGGGTTCCCGCGGACGCTCGCCCAGGCGGAGCGCGCCTACGAGCTCGCCACGCAAGGCGACATGGCCGCGGACGCGGTCCTCTTCCTCGACGTACCGGACGAGGTCGCGGTGTCCAGGCTCGTCGAACGATCGGCGACATCGGGTCGGGTCGACGACGCGTCGACCGACGTGATCCGCCATCGCCTCGAGGTCTTCCACGCGCAGACCTACCCGCTCCTGGACTTCTACCGGACGAACGATCGTCTCGTCACCATCGACGCCGGCGCGTCACCGGAGGACGTGTTCGAGTCGATCGTCGACGCCCTTGACGTGCGGCTCGGCTGATGCACATCTCGGCGAAGGCGGAGTACGCCATGCGCGCGCTCCTCACGCTCGCGGCCGAGCCCGAAGCGAAGCCGCTGACCGCCGATCGGCTGGCGGCCGCCCAAGCGCTGCCCGTGAAGTTCCTCGAGAACATCCTCGTCGATCTCCGTCGCGGGGGGCTGGTCCGGAGCCAACGGGGATCCGAGGGTGGCTATCGACTCGCACGACCGGCGCGCGAGATCACGGCGGCGGACGTCCTGCGCCTCGTGGACGGCCCGCTCGCGGAGGTGCGGGGCGAGCGCCCGGAGCAGTCGGTCTACGAGGGTCCGGCGGCCCATCTCCAGGACGTCTGGGTGGCGGCGCGGGCGTCGCTGCGGTCGGTCCTCGAGCACGTGTCCCTCGCCGACATCGCTTCGGGCAAGCTGCCGGCTCGAATCGCCAAGATGGCCGCCGACCCCGACGCGTGGACGGTGCGTGGCCGCTGACGGCCTCCTCAGATCGTGGTCGACCGGGCCGATCGAGAAGGCGAGGGGGGAAGGCGGATGAGGGCATCGCCAGAAGGTCATGACGGGGACCATGGCGTCCATCGAGACCTCGGCCATCACTGACCTCCCCACACCTCGGGACGGCATCGCGGCTTCGCTCGCCGTCGTGCTCCTGGCGGGCACGCCGGTGGCCTCGCTGCTGGCGTGGGTGCTCGGCCTCGGAAGGTTCTCGGTGTGGTTCTGGCGGGTCAGCGCCCCCGGCGTCGCGGGGTTGATCGCCGTGGGCTGGTGGCTCGCCTCGAGGCGAGCGGGCGGTCGCCTCCACACGGCGATGGTGGCGGGGACGATCGGTGGACTGATCGGCACCGCGGGCTACGACGTCTTCCGCCTCCCCTTCCTCATCGCCGGCTACCGGCTCCTGGCGCCGATCGATTCGTACGGCGTGCTGTTGCTCGGCGCACACGGGTCGAGTCCGCTGACGGGGTTCGCCGGGTGGGCCTACCACGTGAGCAACGGTGTCGGGTTCGGGATCGCGTACGCCGCCGTGGCGTTCGGGAGGCGGTGGTGGTGGGGCGTGCTCTGGGCGATGACGCTCGAGACGGCCACCGTGCTCACACCGTTCGTCGACACCTACGGGCTACGGGGACGGTGGGGTCTGATCGCGATCGCCTATGCGGCCCACGTGTTCTACGGATTGCCCCTCGGACGTTGGGTGGAGCGAGCCGACGCGCGGGTCGCCGAGTTGCGCGCCGAGACGGCCGGCCGTCCGGCCGTGCTCGCGTTGGTCGGCGTCGGCGTGGGTCTCCTCGTGTGGCACCAGCCATGGTCGGTCGTCGGACGCGGTGGTGACGACGACGGTGGCGGTGCGGCGGACGTGCGGGCCGGCCGTTTCGTGCCGCGGTGGCTGCACGTCGCCGTCGACGACTGCATCGAGGTCCACAACGGTGACGGTTCGAGCTACGCGATCTCTGGTGCGGGAGCCGCCACCGTGGCCCTCCCTCGACGCGGGACGGCGACGGTGTGCTTTCCCGAGCCCGGCGTGCACCGCATCCGCACGAGCGCGAAACCCGACGCGGGGGGTTTCGTGATCGTCGACGAAGAACTCACCTGATGAGGTCCGAGACACGCGGCCCGGTGCGCCGACGCGCTGCGCGACGCCGGCGCCGACGTCGTCATGGAAGAGCGGGCCGGCTCGCACGGCGGCGCCTTCTGGGGTGAGGAGTTCCCGCTCATGGTCGCGTGGGCGTTCGTCAGGTGACTCAGAGCCCGTTTCGTTCGCCGGTCCGCCCGCACTCTCCGGTGGTGCGACCGCGTCTTCGTCGAGTCATCCTCTTGTCTCCGGAGGCTGGCACTTCGCGCCGCTCAGGGGTGTGCCTACCATTTCCGTGCGGGGGCTCGAGCCAGCGGCTCTCGCACGCCAACCGCCGTAGCGAGAATGAAGGGGGCCTCCGCTGTTCCAGCCGATCCTCGACGTTCTTCCCCGAGGCGGCTCCCTGCCGCACGCGCAGTGGTCCCAACGCCACCGGATGATCACCTGGCTCCTGTGGCTCCACGCGCTGGTGATCCCGGTGTACGCCGGAGTCCGGGGACTCGCGCCCTCCCATGTGGTGCTGGAGGCCGCCGTCGTTCCGGTCGCGGCGATCGCGGCCTCGCAGGCCGCCCTCTCACAGCGACTCCGAACCCTCGTCGCCAGCTTCGGACTGCTTTCCTGCTCCGCCATCCTCGTGCACCTCTCGGGCGGCGTCATCGAGATGCACTTCCACTTCTTCGTGATGGTGGCGGTCGTTTCGCTGTACCAGGACTGGCTGCCCTTCCTGACGGCCATCGGGTACGTGCTCGTGCACCACGGCGCGCTCGGCGCGCTCGACCCCGAGTCGGTGTTCAACCACCCGGCCGCCATCAACCACCCATGGCGGTGGGCGGGCATACACGCCTTCTTCATCGCTGGGATCAGCGCGGCGTGCCTGGTGAACTGGCGGCTGAACGAGCGCCAGCTCGAGGAGGTCCATCTGGCCGAGAAGCGTCTCCGGGACGAGACTCGCGTCGTCGAGCGGCTGAACGAGGTCGGCTCGATGCTCGCCGCGGAGCTCGACCTCGACCACGTCGTCCAGCGGGTCACCGACGTCGCCACCGAGCTCACCGACGCCGAGTTCGGCGCGTTCTTCTACAACTCCACGACCGAGGCCGGTGACGGCTACCTGCTGTACTCCCTCTCCGGTGTCCCAGCGGAGGCGTTCGCCGGCTTCGAGATGCCCCGGGCCACCGCCATGTTCGGCCCTACGTTCCGCGGCGAGGCGGTCCTTCGGATCGACGACGTCCTGGCCGACCCGCGCTACGGCCTGAGCAGCCCACACCACGGGATGCCGGCAGGGCATGTGGCGGTCCGCAGCTACCTGGCGGTGCCCGTCGTGTCGCTGGGCGAGGTCGTAGGCGGCCTGTTCTTCGGGCATGGCGAACCGGCCCGTTTCACCGACGCCCACGAACGGGCGGCGACCGGCATCGCCGCCCACGCAGCGGTCGCGGTCCAGAACGCACGCCTCTACTCCAACCAACGCGCCGCTGCCGAAACCCTCCAACAGAGCCTCCTGCCGGACCGGCTGCCGGTCATCCCGGGCGTGTCGCTTGCCGCCCGCTACCTGCCCGGCGGGCCCGGCCTCGACGTCGGCGGCGACTGGTACGACGTGTTCGGGCTCCCTGACGGATCTCTCGGACTCGTCATGGGCGACGTGGTCGGCCGCGGCGTCGCCGCGGCTTCGCTCATGGGCCAGCTCCGCAACGCGCTGCGCGCCTACGCACTCGAAGGCCACCCGCCCGCCACCGTCGTGGATCTCCTCAACGACCTCGCGTGCGGACTCGGGCGCGGTTATGTCGCGACGCTGGTGTTCGCCGCACTCGACGCTGTCAGCGGACAGCTCCGGGTGGTCAACGCAGGTCACCCACCGCCGCTCATCATCGACGGCCAAGAACGCGCGATCTTCTTCGAGGGGGCCGCCGGGGTCCCGCTCGGAGTCCTGCCGGGCTACGCCTACCGTGAAGCGACGACACCGCTCCGGCCGGGCGCCGGTGTCGTCCTCTACACCGACGGTCTCGTCGAGAGTCGCCACACCCCGCTCGACGACGGTCTTGAGCGCTTGCGCGCCGCAGCGGAAGGCGCCGACGTCGACACCGACTCGCTGTGCGAACGCATCCTCCAACGGGGCGCCGAGGCCGGGGCCGACGACACCGCCATCCTCATCGCTCGCCGCGCACCCCTGAGCACGCGATTCGAGGTCGAAGTCCCGACCGACGCGTCCTCCCTGCACTGGTTGCGCGGCGTGCTGCGCCAGTCGCTGGACGAGACCCAGGCGACCGAGGAGGAACGCTTCGCCATCCTTGTCGCCGCCGGCGAAGCCTGTTCGAAGGCGATCCTGCGAGCGCCGACGGGCCACGACACGTTCAGGCTCGCCGCCGAGCTCGACGGGGAGGATCTTCGTATCACCATCACGATGCCGCCCGGTGGCGGCGGTGACCCCATGCGACTCGTCGATGAGCTCATGGACGAGGTCACCTTCACGCCCGGTCCGGGAGCAGGCGTGCTCTCGATGCGTCGCCACCTCTCCGGCTCCCCGGTGAACGGATGAGCGACCTTGCGATGCACGTCGAGCAGGTCGGCAACATCGCCGTCGTGCGCGTCGTCGGGGAGATCGACCTCGCGAACGCAAGCCGGGTGGGTACGTCGCTCGCTGCGGCGGCAGCCCCCGAATCCGGGCTGGTGGTCGACCTCACCGGGGTCACCTACATCGACAGCGCCGGCATCGGCGAGTTGTTCGCCCTAGCGGCGCAGATTCGCTCCGCGGGGGGCCTCGCCGTCGTCATCCCCGACGGATCGCCCCTCCACAAACTGTTCAAGATCACCGCGTTCGACGAAGCCGCGCCCGTCTGCCCCACCCAGGACGACGCGATCTCGATCCTCGGCCCCGACACGCAAACGTGAGCGCGGCGGATCCCCAACCGACCCGAGTGATCGTCGTCGACGACGAGGGCGATCTGCGAACGCTGGTGCGCGTCACCCTCGAGATCCACGGGGCGTTCTCGGTGGTGGGCGAGGCCGACACCGGAAACCGCGCGATCGAGTTGGCCAGCCGACACCAGCCCGATGCGGTCGTCTTGGACCTCGGCCTGCCCGACCTCCACGGGACCGAGCTGCTCGCGGCCATCCGACAAGCGGCTCCCCGGTCCCGGATCGTCGTGTACACCGGATCGGAAGCTTTCGACACGACCGTCGTCGAGCGCGCCGACGGCTACGTCGTCAAGGGCGGCGACCTGGAAGTCCTCGTACAGGCGATCTTGGTCAAGCCGCAATCACCCGCCATGGCCTGGTTGCGGGTCGGCACCGACGAGGCCGAGGTGCGCGAGTGCAGGCGCTTCCTGGAGCGCCACTGCCGTGAGTGGAACTGCGCCGAGGAGATGGTGGCCGACGCGTTCATCGTGGCCAGCGAGCTCGTCAGCAACGCCATCCGTCATGCGCGGACGCCGAGTGAACTTCGGATTCGATTCCACGGTGGGGTGCTCCGGATCGAGGTGCTGGACGGCGCCGCGACGATGCCCCAGCCGCGTCAGCCAGATGTCGCGGAGGGCTCGGGCCGCGGGCTGATGCTCATTGCCGCCCTCGCCGAAGCCTGGGGCGTGGACCCCCACCCCGATGGAAAGGTGACGTGGGCCGAGATCGCCGGTGCAGCCTGACGGTTCCGCCCAAGGAGCGGACGCCGAGAACGACTTTGCTACTTTGGCGCCACCCCGCGGGCGTAGTTCAGCGGCAGAACATCAGCTTCCCAAGCTGAGAACGCGAGTTCGATTCTCGTCGCCCGCTCCAAGGCAAAGTGGCTGGTCAGGGGCAATTGCGTTTTGACCAGCCTCTTGCGCGTCGGTGGGCCATCCGCCTTTTCATCCGGCATCCGCTTCAACACGAACCCGTCAGACAGCGCTCACCAACTGGCGGTCCAGGCGTACCAGTGGCCGCCAAGTGCGAACCACTGGGGGTTCTCGAAGCTGCCGTTGGCCAGCGCGTTCGACGGGCGCCAGGCAGCACGCCACTCGCGGCCGGCACCGACAACCAGACCGTGGCCCGCAACAGGCCCGCTACCGCGACAGCTTCAAGGTTCAACAGGTTCAATTGGGCGTGACGCCGTGAGATGTCCGCCATTGCCGGCACGGTGGCCCGTGGGTCGGGAAGTCCGATGTCCTCGCGAAGCTCGAACAGGCTGAGGATCGCTCTCTCCTGCTCGGGCGCGGCGAGCTGCTCGAACGGACCCGACAAGTGACCGCCGGCGCCGGCGACTGCCGCGCGGCAGGCGCGGTAGTACCAGTACGACGTCGTGGAGAGGCTCGGGCGACGCCGTCCTCGCGGGATTCCGACCAACGACTCCTCGAGAAGAAGCCGGTCGTCCAAGACAACGACCTCCGCCGCCATCCGGACTGCTCCTGGTCTAGGAGGTCCGGATCGACGATTGCCGCGAGGCCGCGTTCGTAGCGGTCCGCGAGCACACGCCGAAGTTCGCGGCGAGCCGCTGTCACGCCGCCCGGAACTATGAGCGCGCGTGACGCACGACGGGTTTCGTGGCCCGACACCGTTCGCCATCGATGGCTGGACCGTTGGCGGTACTCCGTGGTCGATCACTTGTCGGTCGTCGTGGTCGAACCGTCGGCTCGCCGTGGCCGGGCCGTCAGCCAGGCGCGAGGTACACGGCCTCCTCTACGGAGAACCCGTCGTACACAGCAAGGACGGTGCCGACGTCGCGCCATCCCTCGCGCTCGTAGAGAGCGCGTGGCGGTTCGAAGGTGGCTACGACGTCGAGCACCGGGTGGAGCCCGCGCGCCCTGGCATCATCGGCGGCAGTGCGAAGGAGTTGGGCGGCGATACCGGTCCGGCGCGCTACTGGAGCGACCAGGAGCCGAGCGACTACGCCGACCTGGCTGTGGCCGAGCACGTCGAAGACGCGCGCCATCACGGGCGGCGAGCTGCGGGGGTTCAGCGCGACATGGCCGAAGACCCCCCGATCGTCCTCGGCGACCCACGCCGCGAACGCGCCGGGCGCCTCGACAAATGTCCGCAGGTCGAGCGCATAGCGAACTGGATAACCGTCGAGCTCCTGGACATCGGCAGCGATGACCGCGAGCGCGTCGAGGTCTGCCTTCGTCCGCGGACGGACGATCACGTCACGACGGGGCGCAGTGGGGACACGCTCAACACCAGCACATCTTGCGCCCGGCTTCTCCCTCCGCTGATCGGCAGTCCGGCGAGTCAGTCCGGTTCCCAGGCAAGCTCCCCGCGTGTTCAGCGAAGGCCAGCAGCTCGATCGGCATTGAGCCGCTCGCATCGTCCGGCCACACATTTCTGGGCGGGTTCGGCGACCTGTGAGGTCGTTCGGCCCACCCAGAACGGGGACTGGCGGGGACTCGGCTGCTTGTGCTGGAGCGGCTCGAAGCCGCAAGCGTGGAACTCAGGTCGACAGGGCTGATCCGAGACCCTCCGGTTGCCAGAGGCTGACGCAATTGCGGCCGGCGAGCTTCGACCGGTAGAGGGCAAGATCGGCGCGCCGGAGCAACTCTGTCGGACTGTCCTCGACACCCCAGGCGACTCCGATGCTCACGGTCACGGCCGGCTCTGTTGATGACGGACGGGGCCCAGGCAGGGCGACGAGCGACCGGACGCGTTCGGCGACGATGGCGGCTCCGTCGAGGTCGGTCGCGGGCAGGATGAGCACGAACTCATCGCCGCCCCAACGGCCCACGTGGTCCTCGAGCCGCAGCGCGCGCAAGATCCTCTGTCCGACGAACCTGATGGACTCGTCGCCGCGGTCGTGGCCCAGCGTGTCGTTGACGGTCTTGAAGTGATCGATGTCCACCATTGCAATCGCGAGCGGCCACTCGTGCCGGCGAGCCGCGCTGGCGATGTTCGTGAAGAGCTCCTCGAGGTGGCGTCTGTTGGCAAGACCGGTGAGCGGGTCGGTGTGCGAGGAGTCCTGGAGGTGGATCACCTGTCGCTGCAACACCGCGTTGTCGTCGCGGAGTCCCTCGATGGCGCGCTTGCGGGCCACGGCGCCGTCGACCCGGGCGAGGAGCTCGTCGTCTTCTTCGCCGGAGCCGATGAACTCGTCGGCGCCGAGGCCAAACGCCGAGGCGGCACCACCGCTCCGTTCGCCGAGGGCAACGGCGGCAACGTGACGCAAGGTCGGGTCCTGGTGGACCGCGGCCACGATCGACGCCCCGCTCGATCGCGGGGGGTCCCAGCCAACGACGATTGCCACCGTCTCGCCCACTTGGAGGAGCTTCAGCGCATCGAACGCGCTCGCGGGCTGCTCCACCGAGTACCCGGCACCTTCCAACACCTCCGCCGCGCGAGGGTGGCCTGGCGCGAAGACAACGACCCTCCGCTTCGCCCGCTCCTGGTCTCCCGCCAACTGCTCATCTCCGCATCATCCAAACGATCGACTCGACAAGATTCGCCGCGTGAGCCTCGGACCCTTGCCGTCGGAACAATTCGGACGTATGCCAACCGTCACACGGGCAAGGCGAACACGAACGCCGTGCCGCCTCCCGGCGTCGGCTCGGCCCAGATGCGCCCGTTGTGCCGCTCGATGACCCGCCGGCACACGGCAAGTCCGATGCCGGACCCGGTCACCGCGGCGGCGCCGGCCCCACGCTTGAAGATGTCGAAGACCGAGCCGTGCTCCCCGTCGGGTATGCCCACGCCGTTGTCCTCGATGCGAAACGTCCAGTCGGCGTCGTCGCGCTCGGCGCTGATCCTGATCCGCAGGGGTCGGCCAGGAGACCGGTACTTGATCGCGTTCGTGAGGAGGTTCTGGATCACTTCGGCGAACTGGACCGGGTCCGCTTGAAGCACGGGGAGGGATCCGAGCTGCACCTGACCGCCGACGGCGTCGATGTCGGCGCGCATCATGGCGACCGTTTCGGCGACCACGATGCGGCTGTCGATCGAGGCGGTCTGCAGCTCACCTCCGGACCGGGCGAACGCCAAGACCGAGTCGATGAGGAGGCGCATGCGGTCGGTGGCCGACACCATCCGTTCGAGGAGCTCCCGGCCAAGGTCGTCGAGATCATCGCCGTAGAGATCGGCGAGGGTGCGAGCGAGTCCGGCGGCGATCGTCAGAGGCGACGCGAGGTCGTGTGAGGCCCGCTGGGCGAAGACGTCCAGATCCTGGTTCGTCTGCTCGAGGGTCGCGACAAGAGCGCCGAGGTCGTGGTTGCGTGTGGCGGTCGACACGGCCACGCGGGCCAGCGCGTCTTCGGCCTGCTTTCGACGCACGAGCACCCCGAGCTGGGTGGACAAGGCACGGAAGAGTGAAACCGTGTGGTCCTCGGCGGGGCGAACCTGAAGGGAGAACAGCTCGACGACCGCTCGCGTTTCGTCGTCGACCAAGACGGGGAAGGCGACAGCGCTGCGCAGTCGGAGCTCTCGGGCCGCGTCTCCTCTCGCGAGGTCGGACTCAGCCTCGAAGTCCTCGACCCAGGTCGGTGCGCCACGTTCCCAGGCTCGCCCGGGCAGTTCCTCTCCTCGCCCGAAGCGCACGCTGGACGTGAGCGCACGGAACCGTTCCGCCACCGTGGACGCGCCGGCGCTGATGTCGGCGGCGCTCAGGGTGCGGCCGTCGGAGGGCAACCACACGTGGCCGAACGTCCACTCAAGGGTGTCGCACAGCGTGTCGACGGCAATTCGGAGAGCCCCATCGAACGAGTCGGCATCGGCGACGAGCTCGTTCAACCTCAGGAGCAGCTGCAATCCCTCCTCGGCGCGCCGACGTGTCGTGACGTCCCGCAGCGTGGCGAGCGTGGCCGTTCCGCCCTGCCAATCGATGCTCGAGACCCGGAGCTCGGCGACCGTTGCCCGACCATCGGCGCGAACCGTGTCGATCTCCGTGGCCACGCCGGGCAGGGCCACGAACCCCAGAGGTCGACCGTGAAGTGCCTGGAGCTCGGCGCCCAAGAGACCGGCTGCGACATCGTTCGCGAAGGTGACGACTCCGTTGCCGTCCACGACGATGATCCCATCCGGGTTCTGGGCGATGATCGCCTCGAGTGAGGCCGCCGCCAAGGGGGGCGCCTCAGCTCCGAGTCGGTCGCGGGTGGTCATCTCGGTCTCGTCGCCTCGGTGGCGTTCGCTCCGTTCAGGGGTGTCGGGTGCCCGGCGAGGATGCCGCTCAACTCCGAGAATGGTTCGCCGACGGTCAGTCCTTCGTCGCCGATGCTGTACTCACGGATGAAGAGGTCGTGGCTGCTTCCCCGCATCTTGAGAACGGTGATCCCCCGCTGGATGCGCGCGTTGATCTCGATGTAGCGGAGGAGCACGACCGCATCGGTGACGGTCGAGACGTTGGCCTCGGTGATCGTAGAGGCGCCGAAGATCTCCGGGGTCGTCGATGTCAGCATGCCGGCGATGCCCTCCTGTTTGAGGAGGGACGTGAGGCCGCCGACGAAGTCGCGGAAGCTGTGGTCGCTCGCGCCTCGCTCGAGGGCCGAAAGGCTGTCGACGACGACTCGCGTCGGACGGTGCTCACGGACCACCTGTGCGATGTGGAGCAGGTGGTCCTCCAACGCTCCGGACAGGGCTTGTGGCTGCTCGATGCGGAGCAAACCAGTAGCCTCCATCGCCGCCAGGTCGAGTCCGCACGAAGTGGTGTTTCGGGTGAGCTGCTCACGGGTTTCCTCGAAGGCGACGATCAGGCAAGGCTCCCCGGCGTCGACTCCAGCAGCCGCGAAGTGCATGGCGGTGAGGGTCTTGCCGGTTCCGGTCGCCCCCGAGACCAACACGATGGTGTCGGCGAAGAAGCCGCCGCCAGCCATGGCGTCGATGCCCGCGACGCCCGAGCTGAGTCGGCCGTGGGAGACGAGAGGTGGCTGGACGATCGTCGTCACGGGCAGCACCGCCAAACCCGTGCCCGTGGCCACCGTGAAGGGGTACGCCCCCCGGTTGTGGCCGGCGCCCCGCAGCTTCAGGACCTCGATGGTGCGTCGCCGCTGATTGCCATGCATCGTGTTGCGGAGCCAGAGGACGCCGTCGGCCACGAACTCTTCGACCCCATAGCGGCTGTGGTCGGCATCATCTGAGGCGCGTTCGGTTGTCGCAACCGCCGTCGCCTCGCAGTCGCGGAGCGTCGCGAAGAGGCTGAGCAGCGATCGGCGCACGAGGTCCGAGTCGGGGTACTGGGCGAACAAGGCACCAATGGAGTCAACGGCGACCCGATTGGCGCGCGAGCTCCGCACGGCGTGGGACAAGCGGGCCAGAAGTGCTGCAAGGTCGAAGTCGGCTCCGAGCAGCAACTCTCCATCCGCCCGCGGAGAGGCGTCCACGAAGGTCCACAGGCCGGCGACCTCCGCCGCCTCGATGTCCCAGCCCAGCGATGCCGCGTTGACCCGCACGTCTTCCGGCCGTTCCTCGAAGGTGAGGAAGACCCCGGGCTCTCCCTGAGAGATGCCGTACATGAGGAACTGCAGCGCCAACAGCGTCTTGGCGCTCCCCGCTGTCCCAGACACCAGCGTCGTGCGGCCTCGAGGAAGCCCGCCGTGGGTGATGAGGTCGAGGCCGGCGATGCCGCTGGGCACGCGTGTCAGCGGGGCGGTCACTCGGCACCGACCTCGAGTTCGAGCCAGTCGGCGACGTCGTCGACCGCAGCCAGATCGCCGATGACTCGACGGCCCTGCCCCGGGGTGCGGCGCACGAGCATCGGTGTCGCCACGACCGCGTCCTCGTTGGCGTCTTCGGGCCGCTCCAGCACATCGACGGTCTCGATGTCGGCCCCTCCGAGGTAGCGCTCGGCGAGCAGCCGAACGTTTGCGATCGCCGCTCTCGATCGAGCGGTTCGCCCAGTCACGTAGAGCCGGAGGTGCGCCGCAGCAGCTGGTCGACCGACCTCCGACTCGAATTGCACGCTGTCGATCCTCACCGAAGCAGTGCCAGCGGGGGGTCAGCGGCGATGGGATCATCGTGGATGACGACGACGGCCATGTGAGCCCAATCGGCACGGAAGCGCCACCACCGAGCGCTGTGAACGAATTTCAGTCTTACCTCAGACTTCACCCCGAGCTCTCCGCAGGAACCTTCCGTTGTCCCGGGTCGCGAGAGGGCGGCGCATTCGCCGCCAACCGCCCGTTCCGGGGCGGGCAGGAGTTCGCCCCTCCGATGAAGAACTCCTGAGCCCGCCCGTCGGAACCCACGAGCGGCTCCAAGCAAGGCGGACACATGGCGGCGCACAGGCGGACGACGTGGCAGTGGGCGATGACCGCTGCGCTACTGCTGATCCTGGGAGGAGACGCGGCAGCGAAGGCGACGCCGAGAGCGCCCGGGACTCGAACCCCGGCGAAGCCGAGGTGCGCGCTCACGGCGCAACTGAGCGACGGTGGGGATTGGCCTTCGCTGAACCATGATCCAGGCAACACCCGGAACCAGCGAGCCGAGGATCGCATCGGGACGCGCGAGGTCGCCGATCTCGAACCCGCGTGGTCCTTCGACGGTGCGTCGGTTGGCATCACCGGGGGCACGCGGTCCACCCCCGTCGTCGCCTACGGCTGCGTGTACGTCGCCTTCGGCATGGGGTACCTCGGCGACCGCGGCGACGTGGTCGCACTCGACGCCGACACCGGGGCGCTCGTGTGGCACCGCCAGATCGACGGGTCCATCCTCGGCCTGGCGGCGGCCAACGGCATGATCTACGCCACCCCGAGCCGAGGAACACGGGGCGATCTCTCGATGCCGGTCGTGACCAAGGACTACGCGCCTGCCGGCAGCTACGCCACGGCCTTCGATGCGCACAGCGGAAAGACCCGTTGGACGAGCGCGCGCCTCGACGACGGCAACGCCAAGAACGGCACGTTCGTGAACGCCAGCCCAGTCGCCTTCCGAGTCGGCGGTCGCGAGTTGGTGTTCGTGCCACTCGCCGGCGGCGGAGGCGACGGCGCCCGGGTGCCGATGTACTTCATCGACGCGCTGACTGGCTCCATCGTCCGCCGAGCCTTCACGCTCACCGACGCCGAGTACGACGCTGGTTTCGGCGGCACGGGGGTCTGGTCCACCGCGGCGTACGACGCGACGACGCAGCACCTGTACGTCGGCACAGCCGACTCGGACGCGCACACTCGGCAGCACCCGTACAACAACGCGCTCCTCCGAGTCGACGCCAACCCGACACGGACGACGTTCGCCACCGTCGTCGATTCGTACTCGGGGACCAGCGAGCACGCCGATCTCGACGCCGTCATCGGTAGCGAGCAGAACCCTGCGTGCGGACTCGCCGGCGACGCCGTCGGGATCGACCCGCCCACGTTCTTCGACACGTCGGCCTCGCCGACCTGCCTGGAGCTCGACCTCGACTTCGGCGCGTCACCCAACCTCTACGACGACGCTTCGGGTCGGTTGCGGGTGGGAGCGTTGCAGAAGTCCGGGATCTACCACTCGGTCGACGCGGCGACCATGAACGCCGCCTGGACGTTCCTGGTGGGACCTGGCGGCGCATTCATGGACGGGGCAACCGCCGCCATCGACGGCGACCGGGTGCTCGTCGCGGCCACCCCGAATCTGCTGTACGGGCTCGGTGGTGACGCCGGCGACCTTCGATGGGCGGCCACGACCGACGCCGATCTGTTCTCTTATCAGCCGGTCACCGTGGCGAACGGCGTCGTGTACGCCATCAACGATCTCGGGTTGCTGGTCGGCGTCGACGCCGCGACCGGCTTTCCGCTCCTGCGGCGATCCATCGCCCTCGACGGTGGATTCGACCAGTGCCTCGGCGTCGGCGCCGGCGTTGCCGTGGCCCGTCACACCGTGTTCGCCCCTTGCGACGCCGGTGGACTGCACGACCTCGCCGGTCTCCCGTCCCCGGCTGGCGGCCTCGTGGCCCTGCGCCTCCCGCGCTGACTCAGCCGACTCTTTGTCGGGCGGGGCGGATGCGACGGGAGATCCTGGTGATCAACGCGTCGTAAACCGCGAGCGACATCGGTCCAGTCGAGATCGGACTGTGAATACAGCAGGTGTTCGACCTCGCGGGGGCCCGAACCCGTGGGCCGACGCGTCGACGTCAGCTCGCGTGCGTGAGAAATGCACTGCAGAGGAGTTCGACCGGGATCGCTCCGCCAGTTGCATCGCCCGCGGCGGAAGGAGACACTTGCAGGAATGGGCGGATTGTCTGGTGTTCCACCGCCGGTCCGAAACGTGACCGTGCGCAATGG
Source organism: Acidimicrobiales bacterium (assembly GCA_035525495.1). Taxonomy (GTDB): domain Bacteria; phylum Actinomycetota; class Acidimicrobiia; order Acidimicrobiales; family CADCTF01; genus DATLED01. The sequence continues at coordinate 39,538 of DATLED010000094.1, forward strand.
CAACGCTCTCTTGGACGTGAAGGCCCTGCTAGCCGGGCGCCAGCGCGCGATCTCGCCACAGGCCGTCCCGGCAGGTCGGGTGCTGGATCCGAGCGTCGCCGGCGCGTCGTCTCTACTGCGGCTGCAGCGCGACGCCGGCAACAAGGCGGTCACGGCGGCGATCCAAGCGACGAAGACGAAAGCACCGACGAAGACGAAGCCGGGCCCGAAGAAGCCTCGATCGTTGATCGACGACATGCCCTACAGCGAGGTGGAAGCGCAGCTCGCCCACATCCGGATGCAGCTGGCACAGCAGACGGACCAGTCCTCGAAGCTCGCCGACTTCATGCGGCTGCGCATCGGCTCGCTCGAGCGCCGCAAGGCGGCCATCGCCAAGGAAGAGACCGCGCTCACCACCAGCACGGGCAGAGGGAAGAGGTCGGGCGCAACGCAGGCGAAGCTCCGGGGCCGAAAGGACGTGCCGGCCTCGCTGACGATGCCCGCCGGCTTCCTCGCCCTCATGCCCGGGTTCGACGCCGGCAAGGAGATCGACGCCATCCACGCTTACCTCCGCGCCGGGGCGACCAAAGCCGAGCGGGCTCGCCTGGGCGAAGCCCTTCGGACGTTGAAGGGCTCGAGCGACGCCGAGGTCGCCGCCAAGGTCAGCGCCGAGCGCCGAGCGAAGGTCGACCGGCGGTTGCAGTCGCTCTACGGCGACGAGACCCAGCAGCTGGAGCAGCTCGCGGGGATCATGGACTCGATCCAGCGCGACCCCAACGATCCCGGCCTCATGTGGCTCCCGAACGGCTCCGAGCGGATACCGGTCGGGGTCGATGAGGTGCAACAGCTGCGAGCGAAGGTCAACGCCACGCTCGACGACGCTGCTCGGAAGGTGCACGCCTCGTTCCAAAAGGCATGGGAGGCCTGGGAGGCGCGCAACTCCACGAACCAGCGCCACAGCAACGTCCACAAGGCCGTGAAGTGGTACACGGGCACCGCGGACATCACCGAGGCGGAGATGGACCAGAACTGGGCCACGAGCAAAGGCCTCCGTGACCTCGTGACCTCCAAAGCCACCGCTGGCCAGTACGCGAAGGCCGTCCACTTCCTCTTGGTCGGACAGGGACACGCCGTGGCGATGGCGAACCGCATAGAGGCCTGGGAAGGGTCCCTCGTGGCTGGCGCCGGGTGGCTCGTCGTGTGCCTCACCGTGCTGAAGGAGGGGCTCACCCTGCTCGCCACTGCGGGCGCAGCCGGCATCGTCCGATCCGGTGCAGCGGGCGCGCTGAGCGTGCTGGGAGCCAGCACGGCCGCCGGCGGCGTCGCCGCCGGTGGGGCATCCGTCGTCGACCAGGTCAGCTCGGGCGAGGGCGTCAGCCTGCGGAAGACCGTCGGCGCCGTGCGGGTCGGCGCCGCCGAGGGCATGGCCATCGGAGGTGGTGCCGCGGCGGACAAGGCGTTCAAGGTGGCGGGCGCAACGAGCAAGGCGGGTGCGGCCATCCGCTCGATCGGCGCGGGCACCGCCCTCGACGTGGCGTCCGCGGCGGCGAAGGGCGACTCGGTGAAGGGTGCAGCCGTCGGCAGCATCGCCGGTGGCACCGTCGGCCACACGCTCAAGGCTGCGGCGAAGGGCCGGAAGGCTGGAGAGGTGGCGGCCGACGTGGTGGCTGGAGGTGCCAAAGCGGCTGCTGCAGGGGGCGACGCCAAGGACGTCGCCAAGGGTGCGGTGCTGGGCGGCGCCGGCAACGTGGTGGGCGGTGCGGTCACCAACCACCGAGCGCACGACCCCTCTTCCACCGGGGGAACCGGCGAATCAGGTGGATCGTCGACGACCGGCGATGCTGCGGAGCTCCTCCTCGGACCCGCAGGCAAGCCTGCTGGCGGAGGGGCAGATGCGCCGACGACGACGTCTCACCCCGGTGAAGGAGCTACGACCCAAGCCCCGCCGAACGTCGACATCCCGGAAGCGCACGCACCTACGGTGCCCGGCGGCAACCACGGCGAGGGGGCTCACGTGCCCACGGTCCCACCGGCCCCGCACGCCGATCCGAGGTCGACGGTCGGCTCCGGCGAGGGTGCGACACCTCACCCGGATCCGGTGAACACGGTCGCATCCGGAGATGGCCCAGCTCCAGGAAGCGCGCCGCGCCAGGACGGAGCCGGCGCGGGTGGGGCCGCGACCCACGACGCCGCCGGACCCGACACCCGCTTCGACAACATCGATCTCCCATCGGTTCCGATGGGCGTCGAACACCTCCGGTTCGACCGCGCACGCTTCCGGGAGGTGGAGGGTCTCGCCGGTGAAGGCGTCTCGGGGCAGCGGCGCTTGGAGGACACGACAACCGGCCAGCAGTACCTGTTCAAGCCGGCGAACGAAGCGATCGCCGTCCCGCGCGCCAAGGAGCACGGCATCCGTACGGGCGAGCACCACTCCCGCGCCGATGCCGCCGCCCACGTCGCGAACCAGCTGGGAATCGACACCCCCGAGGTGCGGTCCGTCGTGATCGGGAACGAGAAGGGCTCGCTCACGCGGTGGGAGGGCGGCACGATCTCCCTCAAGAAGCTCAGGGACAAGGATCCTGACGCCTTCCGTCGTGTCGTCAGCTCGAGTGAGTACCGACGACAGCGCAACGCCATCGATGCGCTCGACTACCTGACCAACAACGTCGACCGTGGCCAGAACCTCGGCAACCTGCTGGTCCAGCTGGACACTCACGGCGAGCTCGTGCGCCTGATCCCCGTCGACCACGACCTGACGTTCACCAGCACCATCGAACACGCCGTCATCGAGAACTTCACCCGGCCGCTGCCACCGGAGTACTCGCCCGAGATGCGAGCGAACCTCGAGCGTCTCAGTGCCGACCGGGCGAAGCTGATCGAGGTGCTCACGCCACTCGTCGGCGAGCGCGCGATTCCAGGTGTGCTGCATCGGCTCGATGAGCTCGTGGTGGACGCCAAGCGAAAGGCGATCGCCGCCGAGCGCCGCGGCGTGGCGGCGGCCCACTGACGATTCCGGATCCCTATCAGCTGACCGGCAGCGACGAGGTGCGTCGCCGAGGCGTGTCAGGCAATAGCCCACTCCTCTGATGTTCACGATGCGTGGACGCTCCGGAGCCTTTCCGAGCTTGTTCCGCAGAGCGGTCACGTAGGCGCGTAGCGACCCGGCGTGGGCCCGCGACCCGTCTCTCCAGACCTCCTCGAGGATGCGCTGGGTGTGCACGACGTCCTCCGGCGTCTGTGCGAGCAGCGCCAGCAGGTCGAACTCCTTCGTCTTCAGGTGCATGGCTTGCCCATCGACCTCGACCAGGCGACTCGATACATCGATCGTGACGTCACCGACGTGGATCGGGCGTTCGTCGCCGACGAGGGCGAGGACGCGTCGATGACGTAGCGCCACCTGCAGTCGTGCGACCGCTTCCGGGATGACGAGAGGCAGGCTCAAGAAGTCATCGGCGCCTGCGTTGAAGGCTGCGATCTTTCGCTCCACGGAAGTGTCGTCCGACATGGCGAGAATCGGGTTCTGGTACCAGCGACGCAGCTTCTCGCAGAGGTCGACTCCATCGATGTCCTCCAGGCCGAGGTCGACCAGGACGACGTCGGGCTCGAATCGCGACGCGGCATCGAGCCCACGAAGACCGGTGTCCGAGCCCTCCACCCGTATGTCTGATCCGTGCAGCGCACGGCCGAGCTCCGACCGCGGTTCGACGTCGTCAGCGATGATCAGGATCAGGTCCGCTCTCCTGGCCAACGCTCGCGGCGACGGGCACATCTCAGCTCGCTGCCGCGGTCGCGAACCTTTGGCGTCCGAACCTGCGGCGCTTCGATCGGACGCCCTGCGAAAGATACCGACGGAAGACCTCGAAGGCCGCCTCGTCGAGCTTGTTCCCGCGGGCATCGACCACCTCGAAACGGTCGTCCGCGATGCCGTCGTGAACGACCACGGTCGCGGCTACGACATCGACGCCGGCGGCGGCGAAGGCGGCGGCGATCACGTGGAGGAGACCAGCCTGGTCCGGTGCGATCACCTCGCAAACGGTGTGCCACGGCGAGCACGTGTTGTCGAACATCACTTCGGCGCCGGCGAGCGGTCCCGTGTCGAGGAGGTCGTCGAAGGCCGAGATGACCTGTCGCTCCAACTCCGTCGCGTCGGGCGCTCTGGACGCCCGCACGAGAAACGACTCGAGCGCCATCTCGTCGGGCCATGTCGCGACCACTGCTTCGATGACGTCGAGGGCTTCCGCTGACAGCACCTCGGTCACGGTTGCCAGCAGGCCCCTTCGATCACGCGCCGCGACGTCGACCCACCACTCGTCGGGTGCCGAGGCAGCGAGGACCTGCACGCGCGCGCCGTTCGAGGGCAGCGTCGGAACGAACAGCGCCGCCTGCCGGGCGAGCACGCCCGGCTCTCGCCGTGCCACGTAGGAACGCGGCGCCCGCACGACACGCTGTCGCGCAGCCGCGTCGCCGAGGAGCGCGATGGCTGCGGTACGCCGCAGGTCGAGGAGGTCGCCCGATCCGCCTTGACCGAAAAGATCGCCAGCGAGGACCTCCTGGATCAAGCGGTAGAGCTCCTTCAGACGGGTCTGAGCCCAGCCGGGACGGTCGGCGCCGCCGAGGGCCGACACGACGTACAACGCTCGTGCCCGTTCCCCGGTCTCGAGGTGGGAGGCGAGTTGGACGACAGCCTCCTCGGCGAAGCCTCCGGCGCGAAGCGCGGCCCCCCAGAGCAATGGCGCGTCCTCGACGAGGTCGACGACGGCGTCCTCGGCTTCGACGCCGAGGCCGAGACGGGCGACGATCTTCCTGGCGGTGGTCGCCCGCTGGGGCACTGCTTCGAGAACGTCGACGAGGTAGAGCGCCAACAGGAGCACCTCGGGCTTGAGTAGCCGAGCCGCCTCGACCGCGACTGGGTCCCCTCCGTTGATTTGCCTCAGCCGCGCGAGGGAGGGCGTCCGATACGCCTCGAGGAGATCGACCGACAGCGAGTCGTTTCGCCGCCGACGAAACGCATCGGACACTTCCGGGAGGGCGCCGTCGAGGACGCCCGTCGTGTCGAGGAAACGCCAGGATCGGGCGTTGCCGCGCTCGATCACGTCGAGGAGGTCGTCGAGCGCTTCTCGACGCCACGCGAATGCAGACCGTGGAACGCTTGCGAGCCACGTCGCCAATGCCTCGCCGGGGTCCCGGCGGCCGACCAGCACCGCGCTCTGGAGTGCCAGCTCGAGGGCGATCGCTTCGGGAGGCCGGGCTGCCAGCTGCACCTCACCATCGGCCCTCAGCCAACCGCCGGGTGGCTCGGGATCGGCGGGCGATGTCGCATCGGCGGTGGAGCTGCGCAGGCGGGAGTAGCGGACCTTGAGCAGCTGGGGCGTCGCCAACGTCGTCACGAGCACGACGAGGAGCAGCGCCGCGTAGATCGCCTTGTCGAGGACGCCCGTCGTCAAGCCGATCGTGGCGAAGATGAGCCCGACCTCGCCTCGGGGGAGCATCCCGAGGCCGATCAAGAGCTTGTCGCCTCGCGATCCGAGCGCTCCGATGGGAGAGACCATCTTCCCGATGACGGCGACCACGAGGAGGATGGCTGCCGTGCCCAACACCTCGGTCCGGCCGAACGCCGCGAGCTCGGCATCGATGCCGATCTGGAGGAAGAAGACGGGGATGAAGAGGTGCCCGACGGGCGTCAGCTCCCGTCGGATGCGCTCGGACTGGTCGCTGCGGGTCAACGCGATGCCCGCCACGAACGCCCCGACGATCGGTGCGAGCTTGGCGGCCTCGGCGATTCGGGCGAAGGCGAGCGTGAAGGCCAGCGCCAGAGCGACCATCGTCCCCGTCGAGCGCGAGACGCGGTGGACGAGGCCGAACAGCGGGCCGCTCAGACGGAGTCCGCCGAGGCCGCCAACCACGAGGAAAGCGACGGCCACGGCGACGATGACGCCGACCGAGGCGACGGACACCGACCCCTCGGTGACGATGCGAACGACGACCGTCAACACGACGAGGCCCATCACGTCGTCGGCGACTGCCGCGCCGAGAACGATGCGTGCCTCCGTCGTTGCCAGCGCGCGGAGGTCGCCGAACACTCTCGCCGTGATGCCGACGCTGGTCGCAGTCAGGGCCGCTCCCACGAAGAGTGACGTCTTGAAGTCGCCGTCGTGGAACAACTCCATCGCGCCGAAGCCCAACAGCATGGGCGTGACAACGCCGGCGATCGCGACGAGGAGGGAGGCGCGGCCGACCTTCCCGAGCTCGACCAGGTCCATCTCCATTCCGACCTCGAGCAGCAGGAGGATGACGCCGATCTCGCCGAGGGTCCGCAGAACCTCGTCGTGCTGGCCGACGAGGCCGAGGGCGGACGGGCCGATGATGACGCCGGCGACGATCTCCCCCACGACGGCCGGGACGCCAAGGCGTTCGGCGAGTTCCGCAGCCACCTTGGCGGCGACCAGGACGACGAGGATGTCGGTGAGAACAGCTGCGATGTCCATGATTCGTTCAGGCTTCCCGAGACATGGAAGTGGGGGGGGGCGG
>DATLED010000099.1:0-6987 GCA_035525495.1 Acidimicrobiales bacterium
GGTCGACCGGGAGGAGCGGCCCGACGTCGACTCGGTGTACATGGACGCCACGCAGGCGATGACCGGTCGGGGCGGGTGGCCGATGACGGTGTTCATGACGCCGGACGGCCGGCCGTTCTTCGCCGGCACCTACTTCCCGAAGTCGAGCCACCACGGCCGTCCCGGGTTCGTCGACGTGATGCGGGCGGTGCACGAGGCGTGGACGGACCGGCGCGACGATCTCGTCGCCCAGGCCGACCAGTTGAGCGAGGCGGTGCGCGCCCGCAGCACGCTCGCCGGCAGCGCCGACGGCGAGGGCCACGCCCACGCCCTCGACATCTCGATGCTGCAAGCGGGGTACGACGTGCTGCGCCAGGCGTTCGAGCCGGAGTGGGGCGGCTTCGGGCGAGCGCCCAAGTTCCCGCAGGTGTCCTACCTCGAGCTGCTGTTCCGTGCGCATGCGCACAACCGATCGCCCGAGACGCTCGGCATGTTGACGACGACCCTCGATGCGATGGCGAGCGGCGGGATCTACGACCACCTCGGCGGCGGGTTCAGCCGCTACAGCGTCGATGCCTTCTGGATGGTCCCCCACTTCGAGAAGATGCTCTACGACGAGGCGCAGTTGTTGCGCGCCTACCTCCACGGGTGGCAGGCGACCGGGAACGAGCACTGGCGGCAGGTGTGCGAGGAGATCGTGGCCTACGTGCTGCGCGACCTCCGGTCGCCCGAAGGAGGGCTGTACTCGGCCGAGGACGCGGACTCCGAGGGTGAGGAGGGCAAGTTCTACGTCTGGCGTCCCGAGGAGATCGCCGAGGTCCTCGACCCGGAAGGCCTCACCGACGCCGCCCTCGAGTGGTGGGGCGTCACCAAGGCGGGGAACTTCGAGGGCTCGAACATCCTCCACCGGCCGGTGCGCGGCGATCTCGTCCGACCGCCCGAGGTCGAGCGGGCCCGCCAACTCCTCCTCGAGGCCCGCTCGACGCGCATCCGTCCCGGTCTCGACGACAAGGTCCTCACCGAGTGGAACGCGATGTTCGTCAGCGCGCTGGCGGAAGCGGGCGCGGCGATGGGTCGCCAGGACTGGCTCGACGAGGCCGCTCGCACCGGCGACTTCCTCCTCGCCAACCTCCGCGTCGACGGACGCTGGCGACGCAGCTGGCATCGCGGCCGCAGCAACGACCGTCTCGTCGCGTACGCCGTCGACCACGCGTGGCTCGTCGACGCCTTCACCCGCCTCGGTGAGGCCCGCGGGGAAGCCCGGTGGATCGAGGCGGCGAGGGAGGCCGCCGATGCGTTGCTCGCGCTGTTCTGGGACGCCGAGGAGGGCGGCGTCTTCACCGTCGGACACGACGCCGAGCAGCTGATCGTGCGCCAGAAGGACTCCTACGACGGCGCCACCCCGTCGGCCAACGGGGTCGCCTCGGTCGCACTCCTGCGACTCGGCGCGCTCACCGGAGAGCTGCGCTACACCGATGCCGGCGTGGCCGTCCTGACGTGGTTGGCGGAGTCGATGGCGCACCACCCCCAGGCGTTCACGTACGCGCTCCAGGGCGTCGACCTCGTCGCCTCCGGCATCGACGAGATCGCGATCGTGGGCGACCGACGCGACCTCGTCGACGCCGTCGTCCGCGACTACCGACCCAACGCGGTGCTCGCGTGGGGCGAGCGCTACACCTCACCGCTGTGGGACCAGCGGGAGGACGGACTGGCCTACGTGTGTCGCGACTTCGCGTGCCGCGCGCCCGTCTCGTCCGTCGCCGAGCTGCTGGGCCAACTGGGGTGAGCGGGTGCGCGGCATCCCGGGCACGACGACGACACGCCGGGCGGAGGTGACCCGTTCCGGCACGAGGAGGTTCCCCGAAGTCGTCACACCCCCTCCGTATGCTCCGAAGCGTGGGGTACACGGGCCGACGGCCCCTCTACGGACTCGACATCGAGACCGACACGTCCGACGACGGGCTCGACCCGGGCGTGGCGCGGGTGGTCGCCGTGGCCGTCTCGTCAGAAGCAGGCGGCGACGTCGTGCTCACGGGGTCCGAGGGCGGCGTGCTGGCTGCGCTGGACGCCCACCTGGGCGACCTCGAGCCGGGGGTCGTGGTGACCTGGAACGGCGGTGCGTTCGACCTGCCGTTCCTGGCCGCCCGGGCGGCGGTCGTGGGCGTACCGCTGGGGCTCGAGCTCGCTTGGGATCCGGCGGCGTACCGGCTGGGGCGGGCTCCGCTGCCCGGGTCGTTGGGGGTGTACGCGGCGTGCTGGTACGGCCACGGACACCTCGACGCCTATCGGGCGTGGCGGGCCGTCGGCCTGGCTTCGACCGACGAGCCCTGCGGGCTGAAGGCGGTCGCGCGGACCGAGGGCCTCGACGCCGTCGAGGTCAGCGACATCTCCCAGCTGCACGCCGTCCCCGTCGGCGAGTTGCGCCGCTACGTCGCTTCGGACGCCGCCCTCGCCCGCCAGCTGGCGGAGCACCACTGGTCGCAGCTCCGGCGCTGCGTCGACCGCCTGCCGCCCGGCGGTCAGCTCGCCCTCGGCTGAAACCAGCCCTCCGATCGGTGGTCAGTATCGGGCGAGGAGACGACGTGCGGCGGTTGCGCCGACGGCGGTGAGCTCGGCGGGGAGCTCGACGACCGCGTCGGGTCCGACCCGCAGCAGCAGGCGCTCGAGCCACCGCTCCCCCGCGACGGCGAGTCGCAGCCGCAATCGGCCGTCGTCCAGCTCCTCGACGTCGAGCGGGTCGTAGGACTCGGCCACCCACCGGGCCGACGGCGGCACGACGACCACCACCTCCACCGTGTCCCCACTGCCCCTGAATGCCCGCTCGGGCGGCGTGACCGGCGCGCCGGACGGAACCTCGAACACCTCCCCGGTCTCGGCCACCGAGGCGAACCGATCCACCCGGAAGTGGCGCACGACGCCCCGCAACGAGTCCGCCGCCGCCACGTACCACCGCCCCTCCTGCGAGAACACCACGTAGGGATCGATCACCCGCGAGGTCACCTCGTCGCGCCACGCCGAGAAGTACTCGACGGCCAACCGCAGCCGGCCCTCGACCGCCGCCCGCACCTCGGCGAGCAACGGCGGCGTCTCGAGGTCGACGGCAACGCTCCCGCCGTCGGCACCCAATGCCGCCTCCAACTTCGCCAGCGCGGAGGCCAGGGGACCCTCGGCGCTCGCGCCCGGCACCGCGAGCAAGGTGCGCCCCGCCGCCAGCACGGCGAACCCCTCGGCCGGCGTCAACCGCATCGGACGGTTGAAGAACGGCCCCTTCCACGCCAGTACCGACCCGTCGTCGTCGAGCATCACCGAGATCATGTGCTCCGCCCCGTACGGAGGGACCCCGCAGCACATCACGAGGTTGAGGTCCCGCACGACGTCGTCCTCGCTCACCCCGAACCTGGCCGCCAGCTCCTCCACGGTCGAGCCGCCCTGCTCCAACAACCACGGCACCATGACCAGCATCCGCCGCAGCCGAGGCGCGAAGTTCGACGGGCCCCGGGCCATCAGCCGACGAACCGTCGCAACCAGTCGGCGACGTCCGCTCGCAGCTCCGGCGGACCGACGACCTCGGCGTGGTCGAGCATGCCTAGCACCCACGAGCGGAAATTCCCCCGCTCCCGGACGGGCATCGTCAACCTCACCGACCCGTCGCCATCGACGTCACGCACGACGGTGGCGGACTCCCCGGCGTCGGCGACCGCCTTGGCCGCGAGCACCGCGTCGACCCGTACGGTCGCGATCTCGAGGCGTTCGTCGACGTCGTCCTCACCGAAGAGCCAGGGCTTCGGCATCATCTCGTCGGGGTCCGTCGGCGCCGCCCGCCGGGCCTCGAAGCCGGCGGGCGATCCCACCGCGACGTCGTCGCCCAAGCGGTCGACCCGGAAGTTGCGGTCCGCGCCCCGCAACCGGTCGAACCCGAACAGGTACCAATGGCCGTCCCGGAAGAACAGCGACGCCGGCTCGACCGTCCGAGCGTCACCCGCCCGTAGGAACGTGACCGTCGCTCGTCTCCGAATGGCGGCGTGGAGCATCGGCAACAGCGGGTGCTCGTCGAGGTCGGCGAGCGCCGAAGCCGCGCCCGGAGCCACCGCACCGGCGCCGAGCCCGACCGTGAGCTTGCGCAGCCCCTCCTCCCCACCCTCACCCAGGGGCACCGCAGCCACGGCGAGCTGAAGGGCGAGCTGCTCGTCCTCGCTCAGACCGAGGTCCGGCAGGTAGTAGTCCTCCGGCGGGATCCGGTAGCGCCCGTCCTCCTCCACCAGCGGGATGTCCTCGTCCCGCAGGAGCTTCTTGTCCCGCTCGAAGGCCCGGCGTCGGGCACCCTCGCCCTCGGGGTAGCCGGGGATCCCGCCCACGATCTCCGCATACGTCGCACCCCGCCCCTGACGCTCGCCGGCGTCGAGGAGGAAGGTCACCAGGTTGGCGAGGCGCTCGAAGCGATCTTCGGCCACGCCGCCCTGTCTAGCGGCCGCCTAGCCGAGCGACCAGAGGTCTTCGAGGGTCAGGTGGTCGATGAAGGGCAGCGCGGCGGCGATGGCGAAGGCCCGGAGGTCCTCCTCGCTGAGCGGATGCTCGAACGTCTCGATGAGGGTCGCCTGCCCCGTGATCGGATCGTTCGACCAGAGCTCGGTCCGGCCTTCGTGCTCCTGCATGGATGAGCTATCCCCATCATCGCCGAGCTTCGAACACGCCTCGCGCCATCTGTCCGTTCTCCGGGACCTCGGGCAGGCGTCGCAACCATCGCCGCAGGTGGCGGCCGTCGCCCACGGCGGCCCACCGGGCCCCCGTCCACCAACGGCGGCGGACCGCCGCGCCGTGCACGCAGAGGAACCCGTGGACGTCGGTCCGCCCACCGAGGAGCTTGGCCACGGCGGCGACCTGCCACCCCACCCGTTCGTCCACGATCCGGGGGTGGCGGCGGGCGACGCGGACCGGTCGCCGCCACTGCTTCGACTCGACGATCACGATGCCTGCGGGCCCGAGGAGGACGTGGTCGAGGTTCCACGACCGGCCGGCGAGGCCCACATCGTGGAGGACCTCGTAGCCCTCCCTTTCGATGCCCTGGAGCGCTCGGGCCGTCGCCCGCTCCCCGGCGGCCCCGGCCGCCCATCGTCCGGCCTTCGACGGCCAGAGGGCGACGATCGCGGCGACGACCGCGACGGCAACCGCCGCCCTCGGGGGCGGCGCCAACGCCAGCCCCGCCGCCGCCACGGCGGCCGCCCCCGCCCGCCTCGCCCAGGCCCGCCGCGAGCGCCGGACCGACTCGCGCGCCGCCGACCGCCCCGGTCTGGGCGCGCTCAGTCCGCCATTCCGAACTGAGCGCGCCCAGACGTGGAGCGGGTCAGGCGGCGCGCTCCCGGAGCACACCCTGGAACCGGTCGGTGGCGAGTTGACGCGCCGCGGACTCGTATGCCGCCTTGGCCACGAGGTCCCAGCCACCCCGCCGCATGAGGTTCACGCCGTGGATGCGGAGCTCGCCGGCGGACGGGCGGATCAACAGGACCTCGGCACCCCGACGGCGCGCATCCTCCATCTCGTCGACGAGCATGCGCGCGGGGATGCGCCGCACGAGCTGGGTCCACGGCGCCGGCAGCGACCCGCCGGTGTCGTAGGCCAGCGGAGCGGCGCAGATGACGAGGCGGCAACCCGCTTTGGCCGCGAGATCGAGGTTCGTCGTCGAGTGGATGCCGCCGTCGACCAGTGTGCGGCCGGCGACCCGCACCGGCGGATAGAGCCCGGGGATGGCGCACGATGCCGAGACCGCCGCCCGCAGCGAGGCCGTCGCGGACTTCGTGGCCGCGGCCCGTCCCGGCTTGCCGAGCACGACGCGCCGTCCGGTACCGATGTCCACGCAGCACAACCACAGCGGCTTGTCCGGCCAACCGACCGGCAGCTCCTCGGCGAAGCGCCGCCGTCCCTCGGTCATCTCGAAGACGCCGCCGGGGAAGGCGCGCTGCAACGCCTCCGGCATCCGCAGGAACGGCGCCGGCACCCGCAGGAAGGCGCGACTCGAGACGTAGGCGGACCCCACCAGCCGCCGCGCCAGGGAAAGCGGGTCGGTGAACGCGGGAGCGAGGATTCCCCGGGAGCGCGCGTCGAGCTCCTCGGCCGACAGCCCGTCCATCGACGGATGCGTGCCCAGCGCGATCTGCCACAGCTCCTCGGTCGACCAACCGCTGCGCATGTAGGCGGCCGCCACCGACCCGGCGGAGGTGCCGATGATGACGTCGGCCTCGTCGGGCACCACTCCCGCTTGTTCGAGCGCCCGCAGCACCCCTGCGTGATACGCAAGCCCGACGGTGCCACCCGCCCCGAGGACGAGTCCGAGGTCCATCGGCAAAGTGTCCACGCTTCAGGAACCCGAAAGGTGGATCCCACCACGGCTTTTGGCAGGCATGCACCGCCGCCGAAGGCGGGATCCGGATGGCAAAAGCGAAGTGGGGCGCTACTTGCCTTGCGACAGCTTGGCGGCGAGGACCTCGGCCATCGCCCAGCCGAAGGCGATGAGCTCGTCGCCCCGCTCGCGGTCGAGGCCGCTGAAGTACTCGGCGATGCGGGGGTCGAGGCCTTCGGGCTTGAGGGCCTCGTGGTCGAGGCAGCCCGCCGGCGAACCGTCGCCGGTGACGACGAAGGTCCGATCGTCGATGCGGCCCTCGGCGCCGAAGCGCTTGGCGAGGCGGCGTCCCCAGGCCCGCTCCTCACCCGTCGCCTTGTGGTCGGGACGGGGAACGATGTCCTCGAGACCCCGGAACGCGAGGTAGCCCGCAGGGTCGATGAGGCGGGTGCCGATCAGGACGTCCTCGTCGGGGAAGGCGAGCACGGCCCGGCGGTACTGGTCGGTCATCATCGCCTTGAGCACCGTGTCGCGCTTGCTGGTGCGCTTCACCGAGGCCACGCCGATGAGCACGCATGGCGTGCCACCGATGCGTTCGAGGGTGCAGAACGAGAAACCCTTGAGCTTGCCGGCTTCGCGAGCCTGGCTGACCAGCACCCACGACTCGGCCTGCT
>DATLED010000100.1:0-37992 GCA_035525495.1 Acidimicrobiales bacterium
CGTCGACACGTAGGCGCGCTTCCACCAGCGCAGCTCCGCCGCGCGCTCCAACACCGGCCGGAACGCCTCCAGCGACTGGTCGACCGTCATGCCGATGTTTCGCTCCGTGAAAGCATCGGTCGCCGCCGTGAACACGGCGAGCGAATCTGCACCCGCGGCTTCGGCACGAGCCATACCGCGCATGTTCGGGACGAGTACGGGATAGCGAGTCCTGCCGGCGCCATCCTCGGACAACAATCGTGCCAACAGGTCATCCGCATCTGCGAGCTGAGGAATCGCCCTCGGCGACACGAAACTGGTGGCCTCGATCTCGCGCAGGCCTGCAGCGCGGAGGAGCCGGACGTACTCGAGCTTGTCGTCGGTCGAAACCGCCGTCGACTCGTTCTGCAGGCCGTCGCGCGGCCCGACCTCGTAGATGCGCACACGAGACGGGTAGTTGGAATCCATCGCCGGCGCGAGTCTAGGCCAGCTCGACGAGGGTCTCGGCGCGCTGGACCTGCTGGCCCGACTTGACGAGCACACGGGCGACGGTTCCGGCGACGGGCGCGGTGACGTTGTTCTCCATCTTCATGGCCTCGAGGACGCAGATCGCCTGACCGACCTCGACCTTGTCGCCCTCGGCCACGAGGATCTTCACGATCGTCCCCTGCATCGGCACCATGACGTTGCCGCTGGCGGCCCCACCACCGGCGCCGCCGCCCGCGCTTCCCGGGCGGGGTCGGCTGCGGCCGGCGGGCGCGCCGGCGCGTCCGCCGCCGCCGGCCGACGAAACGACCGCAGGGCCGACGTCGGGCACCCAGAGCTTGACCTTGAACCGCCGCCCGTCGACCTCGACGTCGACGTCGCGCTGCACCCTCGGCGCGTCGCCGTCCCCACCGTCCACCGGCGCCGCGGCGGGGGCGGGCGCGGCGATCGTCGACAGATCGAGCGTGTCCTCGACCCACTTCGTGGAGTGCTTGGCGGCGGCGAAGTCCGGGTGCTTGAGGATCGCCAGGTGCGCCGGGATCGTGGTGGCGATGCCCTCGATCTCCGTCTCCTCGAGCGCCCGGATGAGGCGCCTGCGGGCGTGCTCACGGTCCTCGCCCCACACGATGAGCTTGGCCACGAGGTTGTCGTAGTACTGGCTGACCTCGTCGCCCTCGTCGTAGCCGGCGTCGTTGCGCACCCCGTATCCGTCGGCTCGGCGGAACCGGGTGATCCTTCCGGGCGACGGAAGGAAGCGACCGCCGGCCGGGTCCTCGGCGTTGATGCGGGCCTCGATGGCGTGGCCGTTGCGGCGGGCGGCGACCTCGTCCTGCGTGAACGGGATGGGCTCGCCCGCGGCGATGAGCAGCTGGAGCTCGACGAGGTCCATGCCCACGGTGAGCTCGGTGACGGGGTGCTCGACCTGGAGCCGGGTGTTCATCTCCAGGAAGAAGAACTCGCCGTCCTGGTAGAGGAACTCCACGGTCCCGGCGTTGACATAGCCGCACGCCTTGGCGACCTGGACTGCGGCCGCGCCCATCTGCTGGCGGATCTCGTCCGGGAAGTCGGGGGCCGGCGACTCCTCGATGAGCTTCTGGTGGCGACGCTGGCACGAGCAGTCGCGCTCGCCGATCCACACCGCGTTGCCATGGGTGTCGGCGAAGACCTGCATCTCGATGTGCCGGGGCCACGTGAGGTAGCGCTCCACGTAGCACTCGTCGCGCCCGAAGCCCTTGAGCGCCTCGGACATGGCGCTCTCGAGCGCAGCCTGCGCCTCCTCCTTCGCCTTGACGACGCGCATGCCGCGCCCGCCGCCCCCGTACGCCGCCTTGATGGCGACGGGCCAGCCGTTGGCCTCGCCGAAGGCGACGACCTGTTCGCCGCTCGTGAGGATCGTGTTGTCGCCGGGGACACCGTTCACGCCACCCTTGGCTGCCGCCTCCCTCGCCGAGATCTTGTCACCCATGACCTCGATGGCCTCGGGCGGCGGACCGATGAAGGTGACGCCGAGCTCGGTGATGGCGCGGGCGAAGTCGGTGTTCTCGCTGAAGAACCCGTAGCCGGGGTGCACGGCCTCGGCGCCACTGCGCTGGATGGCGTCGAGGATCTTCTCGGTGTTGAGGTAGCTCTCCGCCGCGGTGGTGCCGCCGAGGGCGTAGGCCTCATCCGCGAGACGGACGTGCAGGGCCTCGCGATCGAGGTCGGAGTAGACGGCGACGGTGGCGATGCCGAGCTCGCGGCAGGTGCGGATGACCCGCACGGCGATCTCGCCTCGGTTGGCGATCAGGACCTTGCTGAACATGACGGTGCGTACTGTAGGGCGGTGCCTCGCGAGTGGGACATCCGCCGGTTCGAGACGATCGACTCCACCAACACGTGGGTCACGGCGGAGGCCCGCGGCGGATCGCCCGAGGGTCTGGTGGCCGTCGCCGACCACCAATCTGCGGGTCGCGGTCGGCTCGGGCGGGTGTGGGAGGCGCCGGCGGGGGTGAACCTGTTGATGACCGTGTTGCTCCGGCCTTCGTCCGACGTGTCCCACCTGGCGGTCGCGGCGGTGGCCCTGGCGGGGCGGGACGCGGCTTCGTCGGTGGCGGGTGTGGCGTGCGGGCTCAAGTGGCCCAACGACCTCGTGGTCGACGACGGCCGCAAGCTCGCCGGCGTCCTCGCCGAGACCGACGGCGCGGGCGCCGTCGCCGTCGGCATCGGGCTGAACGTCGCGTGGGCGCCCGAGGGCGCGGCGTGCCTCGGCGCGGACGTGTCCCGTGACGACGTGTTGGAAGCGCTGCTGGCGTCGCTCGGCGGTTGGCTCGACGCCGGCTGGCCCGCCGTCGCCCGTGCGTACCGGGCGGCGTGCGTGACGGTCGGACGTGGCGTCCGCGTCGAGCTCGTCGACGGCGAGGTGTTCGAGGGCACCGCCGCCGACGTCGACGACGCCGGCCGCCTCCTCGTCGAGACCTCGGTGTGCCTCCGCACCGTCGAGGTCGGCGACGTCACACACGTCCGCTAGAACGGACCCGCAGACCCCTTCCCCCTCCCAGAACGTTTGGGCGCGCTCATGCCGGAATGCCGGCATCAGCGCGCCCAGAGCTGCAGGAGGTGCGGGTATGGACCCGTTCCAACGGGCTTCGGCCCAACACGGGCTCGTCACGTTCCATCAGTTGGTCTCGGCGGGCGTGGCCACGAGCACGATCGATACCTGGGTCGCCGCCGGACGACTCGTGCGGGTACAGCCGCGGGTGTACCGAGTGGCGGGAGCGCCGGTGACGTGGGAGCAGCGGGTTCTGGCAGCCGTGCTCGCCGCGGGGCCGGGCGCCGCCGCGTCCCACCGGACGGCAGCCGTGCTGTGGGGTCTGCTGGGCCGGGGGCCGATCGAGATCGCCGTGCCTCGCGGGAGGACTCCCGACCTCCGTGGGGTGATCGTCCACCAGACGCGCGACCCGATCGTCGTCGCGCACCGCCGCGGGATCCCCGTGACCACGCCGATGCGGACGCTGGTGGACCTCGGGGCGGTCGTGCCCGCTGCCGTCCTCGAGGTGGCGGTCGACCGTGCCGATGTTGCGGGCCTGTGCTCGATCGCCGCCGTCGAGTGGGAGCTCTCGCGCGTGGCGCGGCCCGGTCGCCGTGGCACCGGACCGCTGCGAGAGGTGCTCGACCGGCACGCGCTGCTCGAGGAGCCGCCGGACGGCATGCTCGAGCCCCGCTTCGCCCGCCTCTGCAAGCTCGCCGCGCTCCCGATGCCCGTCTTCCAGCATCGCGTCGGGCGTTTCAAGATCGACTTCGCGTACCCCGACCTGATGATCGCCATCGAGGTCGACGGGTATGGGCCGCACTCGTCCCGCTCGGCGTTCCAGTCCGACCGCGACCGGCAGAACCACCTTGTCGGCCTCGGCTGGACCGTCCTCCGCTTCACCTGGTCCGACGTCGTCAAGCGACCGGAGCACGTCGCCAAGGTCGTTGCCGACGCAATTGGGCGCGCTCACGCCGGGATCCCGGCATGAGCGCGCCCAAACGGTTCAGGGGCCGGACGTGTAGATCCGGGTGACGACGTCCTCGATGTCGGGTTCCTCGATCGTGAGATCGCGGACACGGGCGGCGTCGGCAATGGCGGCGACGACGGAGGCGGCGGACACGTCGGAGCCTCGGAACCGGACCCACTGGCGCACGCCGTCGACCCGGACGGTCTCGCACCCCCGCACGACCAACGGGGGCGCCTCCTCCTCGAGGTCGACCACGACCATCCGGTACTCGCCGAAGCGGGACTTGATCTCGGCAACGGTCCCGTCGTGGATCACCCGGCCGTGGTCGATCACCACCAGCCGCGAACACAGCCGCTCGACGTCGGACAGGTCGTGGGTGGTGAGGACCACGGTCACGCCACGCGAGGCGTTGATCGAAGCCAGGAACTCCCGCACCCGCGACTTCGACACGACGTCGAGCCCGATCGTCGGCTCGTCGAGGTAGAGGATCGCCGGGTCGTGGAGCAGCGCCGCGCACAGGTCTCCCCGCATGCGCTGCCCCAGCGACAGCTGACGCACGGGCGTGTCGAGGAACGGCCCCATGTCCAACAGGTCGACGAACGACGAGAGGTTGGCAGCGTGCACCGACGCCGGCACCCGGTAGACGTGACGCAGCAGGTCGAACGAGTCGCGCAGTGGCAGGTCCCACCACAGCTGCGTCCGCTGCCCGAAGACGACGCCGATCCGCCGCGCGAGCTCGACCCGTCGCCGCTGCGGATCGACGCCGGCCACCGTGATCGAACCCGATGACGGCACCAGGATCCCCGTCAGCATCTTGATCGTCGTCGACTTCCCGGCGCCGTTCGGCCCGATGTAGCCGACGAGCTCGCCGGCGCCGACCGTCAGCGACACGTCGTCAACGGCCCGCACCTCGACCTTCTGGCGCCGCGCCACGCCCGCCCGCTTCCGCAGCAAGAACGTCTTCGAGACGTGGTCCAGCCGGATCACCGGGTCGCTCACGAGCCCGTGCTCCGGTAGTGCCGTACAGCAGTGAGCCAGGCCGAACGGGCGAGCACGAAGAGCACGGCCGCGACCGCGGGTGACACGAACCGCACCCACGACGGGAAGCCGAACGGATCGGGCTTCCCGAGCACGTACAACGCGGGGAAGAAGTTCACGAACGCCGCGGGCACCACGAACATGAACAACCACCTGACCCAGTGGGA
This sequence comes from Acidimicrobiales bacterium, assembly GCA_035525495.1. Lineage (GTDB taxonomy): Bacteria > Actinomycetota > Acidimicrobiia > Acidimicrobiales > CADCTF01 > DATLED01. The sequence continues at coordinate 5,147 of DATLED010000100.1, forward strand.
CATCACCTGCAGCGGGTACTGCGTCGTGAGCGAGGCGCCGTAGATGAACCCATTGGCGACCTCCTGCCCGTCGACCATCCAGAAGGCCAGCGAGGACACGATCACCCAGATCGAGGAGAAGATCACGGTCCCGGCGACCAGCATGGTGCCCAACACCGCGACGCGGGCCGTGGTCCACGCCACATCGAGCATCGTCACCGCGATCGCGAGCACCACGATGGCCTGGACGAGCTTCCCGACCCGCCGGAACGCGAAGTCGTCGGCGCACAGCTGGAACATCGTCCCGAGCGGCCGGATCAACAGCGCGTCGAAGGTCCCCGCTCGGACCCGTTGCGGACCGCGCTCGACCTGCGAGATGAACACGTCGCCGAGGAAGAACGCGACCGACGACGTCCCGTAGAGAAACGCCACCTCGGCGACCGACCAGCCGGCGAGCTGGTCCACCCGTCCGAAGATCACGGCGATCTGGAGGAAGTCGAGGAACGTGATCAGGCCTTGCGTGATCGTGTAACCGAAGAAGGACGCCCGGTACTGCCAGTCGGCGCGGATCCGGGCACTCGCCATCATCCGGTAGATGTGCGCCAGCTCCCGCCAGGACGGCTTGTCGAGGACGACCTCAGCCACCCTGCACCACCACCCGGCGCGTCGCTCTGGCCAACAGCCCCCGGCCGCCGAGCAGCAGCAGGACGCACCACACCAGCTGGCTGCCGAGGGCGGCGACGAGCTCCGGGCCGTGGAGCTTGCCGAGCAGCACCTCGAGCGGGATCTGGGAGAACCCCACGTAGGGGAGCAGCCGGCAGAGGTCCTCGAGCCACGAGGGGAAGAGCACGACCGGCACGGCGAAGCCCGAGAAGAACATGGCGATGACGGTCGCCATCTGGCTCGGAGCGCGGTAGTCGAGGGTCCAGAAGGTCGTCAGCGTCACGAGGAACTTGTGGCCGAAGTTCGCCACGTTGGCGAGCAGGATCGAGACGGCGAACAGGCCGAGCGTCCGGGGATAAGCGGCGATGCGCAGGTCGAAGATCAGCGCGCCGACGCCGATTGTCAGGAAGCATCGCGAGACGCCCTGGTAGAGGGCGCGTCCGAGGTCGGTCGCCAGCTCGAACCGTTGGAGATCCACCGGTCGGTAGAGGTCGGTGACGATGTCGCCCGACACGATCCGGTCGGCCAAGGGGAGATGACCGCCCATCAACCCCATGTGGAGCATCGCCTGGCCGATGATGGCGAAGGTGACGGCGTCGCGCGCGTCGAAGTCGCCGATGCGTCCCTGTTGGCGGAACACGGCCAGGAGGATCGAGGCCCGGATGACGCCGAACACGGTGCTCGTGATCGTCCCGCCGATGGCGGCGGACCGGTACGTCGAGTAGCGACGGAAGGCGCGCTTGGCCACCTCGTAGAAGAGCCTCATGGGGAGGCGAGACCCTTACGGATCGATCGACTCGGCCACAACCGATTTGAAGGCCGTCGCCGCGGCCGCCGTGAGCGGACCGGGTGCGGCCGGCAGGGGTGCACCGTCGACGGTTGCGATCGGCTGGACCTCGCGCGTCGTCGACGTCAGGAAGGCCTCGTCGGCGGCGGCCAGCGCGGTGAGCGGCAGCTCCTCCTCGGCGGCTTCGACCGATTCGAGGACGAGCGCACGCGTGACGCCGGCGAGGCAGCCCGACCGCAGCGGCGGCGTGATCAACCGCCCACCGATCCCGACGAACACGTTCGACCCCGTGCCCTCGCACAGCCCACCGACGGTGTTGGCGAAGATCGCCTCCGACGCACCGCGCTCCTTGGCGTAGGAGAGAGCGACGACGTTCTCGCCGTACGACGTGGTCTTGAGCCCGGTGAGCGCGCCCCTCTCGTTGCGAACCCATGGCACCGTCACGACATCCGCGGTGGCCGGCCATGGGGCGAGCGCACCGCCGGCGACGACGACGGTCGGACCGCCGGCGCCGCGATCGGAGCCGAGCGGCGAGTCGCCGCCCGTGACGGTGACGCGCAAGCGGGCGCTGGACAACGAGTTCGCCTCGACCACCGCATCGAGGGCGGAGCGGAGCACGCCGGCATCCGGGACGTCGAGGCCCAGCCCCTTGCACGACACGGCGAGCCGCTCGAGGTGGCGGCGCACCGCGAACGGGCGCCCGTTGTAGACGATCAGCGTCTCGAACACGCCGTCACCCGTGAGCAGGCCGTGGTCGAACGGCGAGATGCGGGCCGCGGCCGCGTCGACGAGCTGTCCGTCGATCCAGACGTTCACCCGGAGGAGACTACCGAGAGGAGCCTGCGGGACTTCAGCTCCGTCTCGGCCCACTCGCCGTCAGGTGTCGAGTCCCAGGTGATGGCGCCACCGGTGCCGAAGAGGATGCGGTCGTCGGCGAACCAGAACGTGCGGATGGCGACGTTGAGGTCGCCCTCCCGCGAGTCGGCGTCGACCCATCCGATGGCGCCGCAGTACGGACCGCGCGACGTCGGCTCGAGCTTGTCGATCACGGACATCGCCGCGATCTTCGGCGCGCCCGTGACCGATCCGGGCGGGAACGTCGCGCCTACCGCGTCGGCCCATCCCATCCCGTCCCGCAGGCGGCCGCGCACCGTCGAAACGAGGTGGTAGAGCCCGGGGTGCTTCTCGACCTCGCAGAGTCCGGGCACCTCGACCGAGCCCCACTCGCACACGCGCCCGAGATCGTTGCGGACGAGGTCGACGATCATCACGTTCTCGGCGCGGTCCTTGGCGAGGAACCCCGTCGGCGTGGCCGCCGTCCCCTTGATCGGCTGCGACTCGACGACGACCCCGTCGCGGAGCAGGAAGCGCTCGGGCGACGCCGAGGCCAGGTGCACGCCGTGGGCCGGGAGACGCACGACCGCCGAGTACGGGGCGGGGTTGCCGGCGGAGAGGGCGGCGCCGAGGGCGGCGACGTCGGCGCCGACGGGGAGCGGCGCCGACAGGATCCGGCAGAGGTTCACCTGGTAGACGTCGCCGGCCGCGATGAGCTCGCGGATCGTCCGCACGCCGTCGCAGTACGCGGTGCGATCGAGCGACGACGTCCACGAACGCGCCGTCGGTCCCCGCCACGGCCGGCCGGGCCAGGGCACCGCGCCGCGCACCTTGTCGAAGCGGGCGCACAGCGGCTCACCGTCGTAGGGGAGGACCACCACCCAGAAGCCCGTCGAATCGAGTGCCGCGAGATCCGTCGTGACATCGCGCAGCTCGGTGCAGAGCTGCCCTCCGACGACGGCCAGCGGGAACGGCATAAGGAGCGCGAGCGTACGCTCCACGATGTGCACTTCGACCTGACCGACGAGCAGGAGTCGTTCCGCAAGGTGGTGCGGGACTTCGCCACCTCGGAGATCGCGCCGCACGCCGAGGCGTGGGATCGCGACCATTCGTTCCCGACGGACGTCGTGCGGGCCATGGGCGACCTCGGTCTCTTCGGTCTGGTGTTCCCCGAGGAGTACGGCGGGAGCGGCGCCGACTTCACGACGCTGTGCCTGGCCATCGAAGAGCTGGCGCGCGTCGACCAGTCGATGGCGATCACGTTGGAGGCAGGTGTGGGGCTCGGCGCCAACCCGATCTTCCAGTTCGGCACCGAGGAGCAGAAGCAGCGGTGGCTGCCCGACCTCGTCGCCGGGCGTGCGTTGGGCGGGTTCGGCCTGACGGAGCCGGAGGCCGGCAGCGACGCCGGTGGGACGCGCACGAAGGCGGACCTCGTGGACGGCTCGTGGGTGATCAACGGCGAGAAGGCGTTCATCACCAACTCGGGCACCGACATCACGTCGATCGTCACGGTGACGGCTCGGACGGCGCCGGGGGAGATCTCCGCGATCGTCGTGCCAGCGGGCACACCGGGATTCGTGGTGCAGCCACCCTACCGCAAGATGGGGTGGCACGCGTCGGATACGCACGGGTTGACGTTCTCCGACTGCACCGTTCCGGAGGACCACCTCCTCGGCGAGCGAGGCAACGGCTTCCGCCAGTTCCTCGCCATCCTCGACGAGGGGCGCATCGCCATCGCCGCGCTGGCCGTCGGGACGATCCAGGCCTGCCTCGACCTGAGCGTCCAGTACGCCAAGGACCGCACGGCGTTCGGTCGCCCGATCGGAGCCAACCAGGCGATCGCCTTCAAGTGCGCCGACCTCGCCGTGGCCTGCGAGAACGCCCGGCTGTTGACGTACCAGGCGGCGTGGCTCAAGGACGTCGGCCGTCCGGTAAAGCGGCAGGCGGCCATCGCCAAGCTGTACGCGACCGAGGCCGCGGTCACGGCGACGCGCGAGGCGACGCAGATCTTCGGCGGGTACGGGTTCATGGACGAGACGCCCGTCAGCCGCTTCTACCGCGACTCGAAGATCCTCGAGATCGGCGAGGGCACCAGCGAGATCCAACGCCTCGTCATCAGCCGCGAGCTCGGCCTCCCCACCTGATGGCCTCGCTCTGCGACGTGGGGCCCTTCGGTCGCCGGGTCTTGCCGCTCGACGTGTCGGCTGCTCTCCACCGAAGAAATTCGCGACGAGGCTGCGGCTATCCCTTTCCGATTCAAAGCGAGCGCAGCCTCGTCGCGAATTTTTCCGGCGGACTGGCGCTCCCGACGCCGACCGGTGCTGACCGTCGTTGAGCGCTCGACGCTGACCTGACCCTTCGAAGAGCCGCTGGTAGGTTCTCCCTCCGTGGCTCCCCCGTCCGAGGAGGTCGTGGCGCCGCGCCAGCGCACTCGCACCTGGCCGCGCCGCCTCCTCATCGCCGCCAACATCGTCGTTGCCCTCTGCGTCGTCACGACCGCGTGCGGCTACGGGTACGTCCGCTGGAAGTTCGGCCAGATCGACACCCTCGACGACCTCGGCTCGGTGTTGCGGCGGGGCGGTGGGAACGAGGTGCCGATCGGCGAGCCGATGAACGTGCTCGTCGTCGGCTCCGACACCCGGGAGGACATCGACCAGGCAGGCACCGACAACTTCGGCGGCACCAAGGAGGTGCAAGGCCAGCGCAGCGACACGATCATCCTCCTTCGGGTCGACCCGAAGAAGGAACAGGCGGCGATGCTGTCGATCCCGCGCGACCTCTACGTGCCCATCGCCGGGACGAGCCGCAGCTTCCGCATCAACAGCGCCTTCGAGGGCGGCGCCGACCGGCTCATCGCGACGGTGACCCAGAACCTCGGCGTTCCCATCGACCACTACGTCCAGGTCGATTTCAACGGTCTGCGCAGCATCGTAGGGGCCGTGGGCGGCGTGCAGATCTACAGCCCCGCTCGCGCCCGCGACACCGTCACCGGCCTCAGCATCCCGAACCCGGGCTGCGTCACCCTCGACGGCAACCAGGCGCTCGCGTACGTCCGCAGCCGCCAGTACCAGTACTTCGAGAACGGCAAGTGGCGGAGCGACCCGACCGGCGACCTCGGCCGCATCCAGCGCCAGCAGGACTTCGTTCGCCGCGTCATGAAGAAGGCGAACGAGAAGGCCCGGGGCCTCAACGCCCTCGCCATCTCCCGCCTCGTCGACAGCGGCATCAGGAACGTCCAGATCGACAAGGGCTTCAAACCGGGGGACATCGCCGCGCTGGCCAACCGGTTCCGTTCGCTCGACCCCAACGCCGTGCAGATGCTCACGATCCCGACGGTTCCGGCGAACATCGGGGGTGCCGCTGTCCTGCGGATGAAGCAGCCCGAGGCCCAACAGGTCATCGACACGTTCCTCGCCAAGACGCCTCCGGCGGCCGGCGTCCCCGCCGACGTGCCGGCGATCCCGCCCGGGAACATCCGCCTCCGCGTGCTCAACGGGTCGGGCGCGGAAGGTCAGGCGCGTGAGGTCGGCAAGTCGTTGAGCGACGTCGGATTCAACGTCGCCAGCCTCGGCCAGGCGAGCTCGTTCCGCTTCACCGACACCGTCATCAGCTTCGCGCCAGGGCAGCGGGACAAGGCCCTCGTCGTCCAGTCCAAGATCCAGGGCGGGACGAAGCTCGAGGAGGACCCGACGCTGCGTTCGATCGACGTCGTCGTCATCACCGGAGGCAGCTATGGCGGCGTCGCCGGCGCGGCTCCGGCATCGACGACGACCCCCAGCACCACGGCCAAGGGCAGGTCGACGACCACCGCTCCTGCGCCGGCAGGTCCGCAGTGTTGACGCCGACACCGAACGAGGGCTTGGAGCGCCGACGTTGAAGGGGATCATCCTCGCCGGAGGGAGTGGGACCCGACTGCACCCCGTGACCCTCGGGATCTCGAAGCAGCTGCTACCCGTCTACGACAAGCCGATGGTGTACTACCCGCTGTCGGTGCTGATGCTGGCGGGCATCCGGGACGTCCTCGTGATCTCCACCCCCCACGACCTCCCGCAGTTCGAGCGCCTCCTCGGCGACGGCCACGAGCTCGGCATGTCGCTCCGCTACGCGGTGCAGCCGTCGCCCGACGGGCTCGCCCAGGCGTTCCTCATCGGCGAGGAGTTCATCGACGGCGAACCGTGCTGCCTCGTCCTCGGAGACAACATCTTCCACGGCCACGGCCTCCAGGAGCTGTTGCTCGAGGCGTCCGTGCTCAGGAACGGGTGCGTCCTGTTCGGCTACGGCGTCAAGGACCCCGAGCGCTACGGCGTCGCCGAGGTCGACGGTGACGGCAACGTCCGGTCGATCGAGGAGAAGCCGGCGAAGCCGCGCTCGAACCTGGCCGTCACGGGCCTCTACTTCTACGACGAACAGGTCGTCGACATCGCCAAGGATCTGGAGCCGTCGCCCCGGGGCGAGCTCGAGATCACCGACCTCAACAACCGCTACATCCAGCACGGCACCGCCCGCCTCATCGAGCTCGGTCGCGGCATGGCCTGGCTCGACACCGGCACGCACGACTCGCTCCTGGAGGCGTCGACCTTCGTGCAGGTCCTCGAGCACCGGCAGGGCGAGCAGATCGCCTGCATCGAGGAGATCGCCTGGCGCATGGGGTACATCGAGCGGGAAGAGCTCCACCGCCTCGGCGAGCAGCTCGGGAAGTCGCCCTACGGGCAGTACCTCGTGCGCCTCGCCACCGACGGCACACAGCGCTGATCGTTCGCTCCGCAGAGATGCCGCTCCGCTCAGCCGTCCCGTAGCCTGTTGTCCGCCATGAAGCTCTTCGTGACCGGCGGTGCCGGGTTCATCGGGTCGAACTACGTCCGCCACGTCTTGGCCAACACCGACGACGAGGTGACGGTCTACGACTCCCTCACCTACGCGGGGAACCTGAGCACGCTGAGGGATGTCGACGACTCGCCGAGGTACCGGTTCGTCAAGGGCAACATCTGCGATCCGGGCACGCTCGAGGACGCCATGCGCGACCACGACGCCGTCGTCCACTTCGCCGCCGAGAGCCACGTCGACCGCTCCATCGCCGGCCCCGACGACTTCATCAACACGAACTGCTTCGGCACGAACATCGTGATGGACACGGCCCGGCGCCTCGAGATCCCCCGTGTCATCCACATCGGAACCGACGAGGTCTACGGATCGGTGGAGACGGGCTCGTCGAAGGAGGGCGATCCCTTGGAGCCCCGCAGCCCGTACTCGGCGTCGAAGGCGGGTTCCGACCTCATCGCCCTGAGTTACCACCACACGTACGGGTTGCCGGTCACGGTCACGCGGTGCACGAACAACTTCGGGCCGTACCAGTTCCCGGAGAAGGCCATCCCGCTGTTCACGACCAACCTGCTCGACGGCAAGAAGCTCCCGCTCTACGGCGATGGCCTCAACGAGCGGGACTGGTTGTTCGTCGACGACCACTGCTCGGGCATCGAGCTCGTCCGGCTGCAAGGCAACCCCGGCGAGATCTACAACATCGGCGCGGGCAACGAGACGCCGAACCGCGTCCTCGTGGACAAGCTCCTCGGCCTGCTCGGAGTCGGCGAGGAGATGGTCGAGTACGTCGAGGACCGCCTCGGCCACGACCGCCGGTACTCCGTCGACATCTCCAAGATCACTGACCTCGGGTGGACGAAGCGCCGCACGCTCGACGAGGCCTTGGAGGAGACGGTCGCCTGGTATCGGGACAATCGCTGGTGGTGGGAGCCGCTCAAGTGATCTCGCTCTGCGCCTCGGGGCCCTCCGGGCGGGTGGGCTTGCCGCTCGATGGCGGCTCGTCGCTGCGCTTCCCTCGCCGCGGGTGGGTCACTTGCGGGTCCTGATCACGGGTGCGGGCGGACAGCTCGGCCGCGATCTCGTGCGGGCGTTCTCGGAGCCGCACCACGACGTCATCGCAGCGACCCGCGCGCAGCTCGATCTCGGCGATCGGGACAGCGTCCTGGGCGCGATCACCACGACCGAGCCGGACGCGATCATCCATGCGGGCGCATGGACGGCCGTCGATGCCTGCGAGTCCGATCCCGACAAGGCGTTCCGCATCAACGCCCTCGGCACGCGTCACGTGCAACACGGCGCCCGCATCGTCGGCGCCCACGTCTTCTACGTCAGCACCGACTTCGTCTTCGACGGCAGCCAGAGCTCCCCCATCGACGAGTGGTCGCCGACGAACCCGCTGAGCGTCTATGCCCGCTCAAAGCTCGGCGGCGAGCTCGAGGTCGATCCGGGCAACACGATCATCCGCACGCGCGGTGGCACGGGCTTCGTGAAGACCATGCTGCGCCTGGCCGGGGAGCGGGACGAGCTCCGGGTCGTGGCCGACCAAGTTGGCAGCCCGACCTTCACCGAGGATCTTGCGCTCGCCATCAAGCGCCTCGTCGTGGGTCGCTTGCCTGGCGTCTTTCACGTCACCAACTCCGGCACGGCCACGTGGTTCGAGCTCGCGCAGGCGACCCTCGAGGCAGCGGGCCTCGACCCAGGGCGGGTCACGCCGATCGTCACCGCCGACCACCCGAGCCCGGCCCGCCGACCGGCATACTCGGTGCTGGACAATGCCGCCCTGCGCCTGCAGGGACTACCCCTCCTGCCCGACTGGCGAGACTCGCTCGGGCGCCTGGTGAAGGAGCTGAATTCGTAATGGCCAACATCGCCGTCATCGGCACGGGCTACGTCGGGCTGACGACGGGCGCGTATCTCGCGCACCTCGGCCACCACGTCGTCTGCGCCGATGTCGTCCCAGAGAAGATCGACGGGCTGAACGCCGGGAAGATGCCGATCCTCGAGGACGGCCTCGAGGAACTCGTGCGGGCGGGCGTGGACGGCGGTCGTCTCCGGTTCATGCTCGGCGCCGCCGACGCGGTCACCGCGGCCGAGGCCGAGTTCGTCTTCCTCTGCGTGCCGACGCCCCAGGGCGACGACGGTTCCGCCGACCTCAGCTACATCGAGCAGGCCGCTGCCGACATCGGTCCGGTACTGACCGGCGAGTCCGTGGTCATCAACAAGTCGACGGTGCCGGTCGGGTCGACGCTCGTCGTCGAGCGCGCTCTTGGCCGCGGCGACGTCGCCGTCGTGTCCAACCCGGAGTTCCTCCGCGAGGGCTCGGCGGTGCACGACTGCCTCCATCCGGATCGCATCGTCATCGGCAGCGAGGACCAGGCGGCAGCCATCCGCGTCGCGTCGCTGTTCAGCGACATCAAGGCGCCCGTCATCGTCACCGATCCCGCCTCCGCCGAGACGATCAAGTACGCGTCGAACGCCTTCCTGGCGACGAAGATCTCGTTCGTCAACGCCGTCGCCAACCTGTGCGAGGCCGTGGGCGCCGACGTGCGCGACGTCGTCGTCGGCATGGGCTACGACCGCCGCATCGGCTTCGAGTTCCTGAAGCCCGGGCCGGGATGGGGTGGCTCGTGCTTCCCCAAGGACTCACGGGCACTGGTTCGGATCGCCGAGGACAACGGCTACGACTTCTCCTTGCTGAAGGGCGTGATCGAGGTCAACGACGAGCAGTTCGAGCGCATGGCAGCAAAGGTCGTCCGCATGGCCGGCGGCTCGATCGACGGCAAGACGGTGGCGGTGTGGGGGCTGACGTTCAAGGCCCGTACCGACGACGTGCGCCGCTCGCCGTCGCTCGAGGTCATCGAGCGCCTGCAGAAGAAGGGCGCCAAGATCCGGGCCTACGACCCGGCCGCCAAGGAGACGCCCGACGGCGTCGAGCGGTGCGCCGATCCGTACGGCGCCTGCGAGGGCGCCGACGTGCTCGCGGTGCTGACGGAGTGGGACGAGCTCCGCTGGGTGGATTTCGAGAAGGTCGCCGGCCTGATGCACGAGCCGCGGATGGTCGATTGCCGCAACCTCATCGACCCCGCGGCCGTCCGTCGCAAGGGCTTCCAGTACGAGGGCCTGGGGCGGCCGTGACTGCCTCGGGCCGGCAGGCCGGAGTGGGCCGGGTGGTCGTCACCGGCGGTGCCGGGTTCCTCGGATCGCACCTCTGTCGAGCGCTGCTGGAGCGGGGTGACGAGGTCGTCGCCATCGACAACCTCATCACGGGGTCGATGCGCAACATCGAGGACCTCTTCGGTCGGTCGGGCTTCACGTTCCAGCACCACGACGTGTCGAACTACGTGCACGTGGCCGGCGAGGTCGATGCCGTGATGCACCTGGCATCTCCGGCCTCCCCGGCGGACTTCGAGCGGATCCCGATCCAGATCCTCAAGGTCGGTTCGCGCGGGACCCAGCACGCGCTCGGCCTGGCCAAGGACAAGGACGCCCGCTTCTTCCTGGCGTCGACGAGCGAGGTCTACGGCGACCCGCTCGTGCACCCGCAACCCGAGACCTATTGGGGCAACGTGAACCCCATCGGGCCACGCGGCGTGTACGACGAGGCCAAGCGGTTCGCGGAGGCGATGACGTTCGCCTACCACCGATACCACCAGGTCGACGTGCGGGTGGTGCGCATCTTCAACACCTTCGGGCCTTCGATGCGCCCCGACGATGGTCGCGCCGTCAGCAACTTCCTCGTCCAAGCGCTGCACGGCAAGCCGATCACCGTCTACGGCGACGGGCGCCAGTCCCGATCCTTCACGTACGTCGACGACGAGATCCGCGGGTTCCTGGCGCTGCTCGACAGCGACGAGACCGGTCCGATCAACATCGGCAACGACAACGAGTTCACCATCCTCGAACTGGCGCAGCTCGCAATCGAGATCACCGGATCGTCGTCGGAGATCGTCTACGAACCGCGCCCCGTCGACGATCCGACGCAACGCAAGCCCGACCTGACGCTGGCGCGCACGCGCCTCGGCTGGGAGCCCACGATCCAGCTTCGCGAAGGTCTCGAGCGCACGGCCGCGTACTTCCGATCGGTCCTTTGACAGGTTCCGACTCCAACTCCGTCGGGGCAGCCATCGTCAACTACAACGCTCGGGACCACCTCCTGCGTTGCGTCGCTTCGCTGCGGGCCGAGGGCGTGGAGGAGATCGTCATCGCCGACAACGGGTCGGTCGACGGGTCGGAGGCCGCGGTGCGGTCCGCCGACGCCGCGGTCGACTACGTCCAGACGGGCGCCAACCTCGGCCTCGGGACAGGCACGAATCGGGCCGTGGCCCGCATCGACTCATCCCGTCCGTTCTTGCTGTGCATCAACCCCGATGCGCAGCTCGAACCGGGCGCGCTCGAGGCGATGCTGGCGGCGTTCGACGAACGCCCGTCGCTGGGCATCGTCGGCCCTCGCATCACCGACCCCGACGGCGCGTTCTACCCGTCGGCCCGCACGTTCCCGACGCTCGTCGACGCCGTCGGCCACGCCTTCCTCGGGATGGTGTGGGGTGGGAACCCCTTCACCCGCCGCTACCGCATGCTCGACGCCGATCACGACGCCGCCGCCGATGTCGACTGGGTCTCTGGCGCGTGCTTCGTCATCCGGCGCCGGTGCTGGGATGCCATCGCCGGGTTCGACGAGGCCTACTTCATGTACGCCGAGGACGTCGACCTGTGCTGGCGCGCCCGCCGCGCCGGGTGGGACGTGGCCTACGAACCGTCGGCGCACGCCATCCACGCCCAAGGCATCTCGACCGATCGGCACCCCTACCGGATGATCGCGGAGCACCATCGCGCCCTGCTGCGCTTCGCCGCCCGGACGAGCTCCGGGGCCGAGCGGCTCCTCCTCCCGTTGATGGCGGTCGGGCTGCTCGTCCGGACGCCCCTGGCATGGGCGCACCGCGCCCTCGCCGGACGCAAGCGGCGCGCCGGCCGCACCTGACTTCAAGCCGGGGGTGAATGCGGGTACTCCCCGGGGGCGACTGCATCGGCGGAGGATGCCCCGTCCACTAGGGTCGGCCGGCTATGGGACGTGCCTCTTCGAGCAAGAAAGTCGCCCGCGCCGCCTCCACCGGCGGTGGTCGGACGACCCGTGGGAGCCGTCCCCTGGCGTGGTACGCGGCCGTCGTGTTGGTGGTGCTCCTCGGCGTTTCCGGCATCGTGTTCAGCCGCCAGGAGCGTCGCGACGAGCTCGCCGTCGGCAAGGGCTCGTCCGCTCCGGTCGCCAACCGCGACCACTGGCACGCGGCCTACGGCGTCTACCTCTGCGACAAGTTCGCGCCGCCGATCACCGATACGAGAGACCCGAAGGGCATCCACACCCATGGCGACGGGATCGTCCACATCCATCCGTTCGTCCGGTCGGCGGCCGGCCGCAACGCCACCCTCGCCGTCTTCGCCGACGCCACGGGCCTCGAGCTGTCCGACGATCACGTCCAGGAGCCGGGCGGCAAGGACCACAAGTCCGGCGAGACCAAGTGCGGCGGCAAGACGGGTGTCGTCCAGGTCAAGGTCAACCAGAAGGTCATCACCGAAAACGTCGACAAGTTCAAGTTGAGCGACGGCGACCTCGTGACGATCGCGTTCGCGCCCAAGGGCGCCGAGATCCCGCCGCCGCCTTCGGCCGCCGATCTCGCCCGCTTGAACCCCGAGACGGAGAAGGTCGAGCCCGAGGGCACGGGTGCGACGACGGCCAGCACCGTGGCCGGCGACACCTCGACCACGGCACCGGCCGTGGGCGGGGAGACGACCACCACCGCCGCTCCGTGAAGGCTGTCGTCCTCGTCGGGGGCGAGGGCACGCGACTCCGGCCGCTGACGTACTCGACCCCCAAGCCGATGCTGCCTGTGGCCGAGGTCTCGATCATCGAGCGCGTCGTCGCCCACCTCGGCCGTCACGGCATCGACGAGGTCGTGTTGTCGATGGGCTACAGGCCGGACGCGTTCCTCGCCGCCTTCCCCGAGGGGACGTGCAAGGGCGTTCGCCTCACGTACGCCGTCGAGCCGAGCCGTCTCGACACCGGCGGCGGGATCGCCTTCGCGGCGCGTCTCGCGGGTCTCGACGAGACGTTCGTCGTGATGAACGGCGACGTCCTTGGCGACGTCGACCTCACCGAGCTCCTCGCCTTCCACCGCGAGCGGGGTGCCGAGGCGACGATCGCGCTGACGCCCGTCGACGACCCGTCCGCCTTCGGCGTCGTGCCGACCGACGACCGTGGCCGAGTCACGGCGTTCATCGAGAAGCCCTCCGCCGATGAGGCGCCGACCAACAACATCAACGCCGGGTTCTACGTCTTCGAGCCTGCAGTCATCGACCGCATCCCCGTGGACGGCGTCGTCCACCTCGAGAGTGAGGTCTTCCCCGTCATGGTCGGCGAGAGCGTGCTGTACGGGCTCGCCTCATCCGTCTACTGGACGGACACGGGCACACCGCCGCTCTACCTCCAGGCCAGCCTCGACTACCTCCGTGGACTGCGGGGCGGCGACGCTCCAGCGCCCGGTGCCAAGGAACGTCATGCGGGCATCTGGACGCTCGGCGCATCGGTGATCGACGGGACGGTCGTCGCCCCGGCACTGATCGGCGATGCCGCCTACGTCGCGAGCGGCGCGACGATCGAGGAGTCGGTGATCGGCGGCGGGTCGCGCATCGAGTCGGGCGCGCGCGTGACGAGGTCGGTGCTGCTCCAGGGCGCGGTCGTCCACGCCGGCGCCGTCGTCGACCACTCGATCATCGGCGAGGGCGCGGTCATCGGCGCCGGAGCGGAGGTCACCGACACGACAGTCGTGCAAGGTGGCGCATCGGTCCGTGAGGGCGGGTCCGTCGCCGGAGGACGCATCGCTCGGGAGGGGGGTCCGACGGAGTGAAGGTGCTCGTGACCGGCGGCGCCGGCTTCATCGGCTCGACCCTCGTCGACCGCCTGCTCGCCGAGGGCCACTCGGTCGACGTGGTCGACGACCTGTCGACGGGGACGCTGACGAACCTCGGCGAGGCGCGGACGTCGAAGGACGCGGACTTCACGTTCCACCGCATCGACATCCGTACGGGGGACGTCACCGAGCTCATCGAGCGTCGTCAGCCGGAGGTCGTGTTCCACCTCGCGGCGCAGATGGACGTGCGGGTGTCCGTCGAGCGTCCCGTCTTCGACGCCGAGACCAACATCATCGGCTCGCTCAACGTGCTCGAGGGGGCGCGCCGGGCCGGGGCGCGCAAGGTCGTGTTCGCGTCGAGCGGTGGGACGATCTACGGCGACCCTGATCCCGTCGAGCTGCCCGTACGCGAAACCCATCCGCAGCAGCCACTGTCGCCGTACGGCGTGTCCAAGAAGGCCGTCGGCGATTACCTGGTCGCTTATCGCCAGCTCCACGACCTCGAGTTCACCGCGCTGGCGTTGGCGAACGTCTACGGGCCGAGGCAGAACCCGCACGGGGAGGCCGGCGTCGTCGCCATCTTCGGCCAGCGGCTGATCGCCGATGAGCCGTGCACGATCTTCGGCGACGGCTCGTCGACCCGGGACTACGTGTTCGTGGACGACGTGGTCGACGCCTTCGCCCGTTCGGCGGAGGCAGGCGACGGCCTGCTGCTCAACATCGGCACCGGTGTGGAGACGGCGCTGCGTCGCCTCTATGACGCCGTCGCCCACGCCGCCCGCAGCGACGCCGAACCGACCTACGCGCCGCCCCGGCCCGGCGAGCTCCATCGGTCCTGCCTCGACCCCGGCCGCGCGGGCGTCCACCTCGGGTGGCGCCCGTGGACGACGTTGGAGCAGGGCGTCTCCGCGACCGTCGACAGCTTCCGTCGAACGGCCTGATCGTCTTGGGGAGGTCTTTTCTTGCCCGGCACGGAAGAACATCCCCAGAACGGCTGTGGTGGTGCGGAGCGACCCGAAGGCTCAGCGGAAGAGGTCCTCGTCGGGGTGGCGGACGACCTCGTCCCTGACCGACCCTTCCCGGAGCCACTCGGGGTTGACGCCGCGAAGCACCGCGACGGCGACGCCGGTCGCCTTGCCCATCACCAGCTCAGCGGCGGCAGCGAGCTCGTCGGCCACGCACACCTCCGTGACCATCAGCTCCCGGCCGTAGGCGTCCTCGGTCCCTCGGAGGTCGACGACGGCGGCGACGCCCGCGCAACCGATGGCCACGTCGGTGACGCCGCGGCGCCACGTCCGCCCGAACGTGTCGGACACGATCACGCCGACCTCCACGCCGCCCTTCGCTCGGAGGCCGTCGCGGATGCGGCGGGCCGACCGGTCGCTGTCGACGGGCAGCAGCGCCGCGTACCCCCGCTCGACGTTCGAGAGGTCGATCCCGGCGTTGGCGCACACGAACCCGTGCGACGTCTCGGTGATCAACAGCTCGCCCCGCCGCCGCAGGATGCGGACGGCCTCACGCTCCACGATGGCCTTGTGCGAAAGGGGGTCGTCCGGGTTCACGGCCTCGAGCCGCCCTTCGGCCTTCGACACGACCTTCTGCGTCACCACGAGCACGTCGCCGTCGGCCAACGACGCTTCGTCGGTGCAGGCCTCGAGGATGAGGTCGGCCAGCACGTCGCCCGGCCTCACCTCGGGGATGCCGGTGATCGGGATGACCACGAGGCCGCTCACGACGACAGCACCACCTCGGCCAACGCCGCCGCCACTTCCGGACTCGTCATGATCGTCGGCGCCACCACGGCCCGGACTCCTTCGGCCTCGACGGCCGCGGCCAACGGTGCGTCCGCTTCGTCGATCACCAACGTCGCGCAGCACGGCGCGTAGAGCCGAGCCACGCCCACTACCGACGACTCGTGCCCGAGCTCGGTCAGCAGCCGATCGGCAGGACCCTTCAGCGCGGCGCCGGCGATGATCGGGCTCACCGCGACCACATCGTGGCGGCGGGCGCGCACCGCATCCGCCACTCCGGGGACGTCGAGGATCGGGCCGATGCTCACGATCGGGTTCGAGGGGGCGATCACCACCCGCTCGGCTCCATCGATCGCCTCGAGGACCCCTGGCGCCGGCCGGGCCGCATCCGACCCTGCGAATCGCACCGACGTCACGGCGACGTCGTGGTGGCGCCCGACGAAGTACTCCTGGAACCCGATCTCGTCGTTGGTCTCCGCCAACGTGATGCGGGTCGACACGACGTCGTCGCTCATCGGCAGCAGCCGCAATCCGCCGAGGTCCCACGCCGCCGTGATCTCGGCCGTGACCTCGCTCAGCGTCACCCCCTCGGCACCCCGCCGCTGCGTGCGGAACAGGTGCGTCGCCAGGTCCCTGTCGCCGAGGCCGAACCACGTCTGTCCGCCGTAGCGGTTGCCCAGCTGCTCCATCGCGTTCCACGTCTCGCCCTCGAGTCCCCACCCCTGCTTCCGGCTGATGGCGCCCGCGAGGGTGTAGGTGATCGTGTCGAGGTCCGGACTGATCATCAGCCCGTGGAGGACGAGATCGTCGCCCGTGTTGACGATGGCCGTCACGGACGCCGGGTCGACCACGGCCACGATGCCCTGCAGCAGCCGCGCGGCCCCCACGCCTCCGGACAACACGGTGATCGTCACGGAGCGAAGCTAGCGGCCGAAGCCCGATCGGCCTCCGCCGAGTGACGTGAATGAGTGAACGGCGTGTCACGGGAGAGGTCGAAGGCCACAAGTAGCCTCCTGTCCGTGAAGCGCCGCACCGGCATCCTCGCCGTCCTGAGCCTCACCGCCGGGCTCATCGTCGCCGTCGGTGTCGCGTCCCCACCTCCGGCCGCCGCCTATCCCAACCCGGTCGTCGAGCTCTTCGGTCACGGCTTCGGCCACGGCCGCGGCCTGGGCCAGTACGGCGCCCTGGGCTACGCCATCGATCACGGTTGGAGCTACAAGCAGATCGTCGGCCACTACTACGGCGGGACGACGGAAGGGAACATCGGCAACCCCACGATCGCCGTGCGCCTCTCTCGCATGGACGGCAAGGCGACGCTCGTGCAGCAGGAGCGTGGGCAGATGTCGATCGCCGGTGAGGTCGGCACGTACACCGCTCTGCAGGTCCTGCCACTCGGCAACAGCCTCTGGCAGGTGCAGTCCGCTCCGACGTGCGCCGGACCGTGGTCGAACGTCGGTGGCGCTCGCGCCGGTTCGGTGTCCATCGTCCCGACGGTCACCTCCGACGACCCTCGCGACATGATCCAGATCTGCGAGGCGGGCGCCTACCGGTGGTACCGCGGTGCCATCGAATCGCACTACAACGGCACCAGCGCGGAGACGATCAATCGCCTGGAGATGGAGTCCTACCTCCGGGGCGTCGTGCCTCGCGAGTCGCCGGCGTCATGGGCCGACCTGGGGGGGGGCGCCGGGATCCACGCCCTGAGGGCGCAGGCCGTGGCCGCCCGTTCGTACGCGCAGGCCGAAGACCGTCCGGGTGTCTCCAAGACGTGTGACACGACCTCGTGCCAGGTCTATCTGGGCAAGGCGGAACAGGTCGGGACGGCAGCGTTCAAGCTCCTCGAGGACGCTCGCACTGACCGCGCCATCGTCGAGACCGCGGGCGAGGTGCGCATGCTCAACGGCGCCATCGCCCGGACCGAGTTCTCCTCCTCCACCGGTGGCGTCACCGCGGGCGTCGCCGGTGGGAGCCCGTTCCCGACCGTGACCGACGACGGCGACGACACCGCCTCGAACCCGAACCACAACTGGACGTCGAAGATCGGCGTCGACGTCGTCGAGGCCAAGTACGGGAAGGGCGGCCTCGTCGACATCAAGGTCCTCGAGCGCAACGGACTCGGGGCCGAGGGCGGGCGGGTCAGGAAGATGCGGCTGTTCTTCACGGGTGGCAACGTCGACGTCACGGGCGACGAGTTCCGCCTCGCCTTCAACCTCAAATCCGACTGGTTCACGCCGGTGAACATCGCCTCGTTCCCCTACCACGTGGTCACTCGCGACGGCGGGGTCTTCAGCTTCGGCGGCGCCGAGTTCCACGGCTCGCTGCCAGGGATCGGCGTGAAGACGCAGGTGAAGGACATCACCGAAGGACCCGGCGGTGGGTATTGGCTGCTCGGCGAGGACGGTGGGGTCTTCAGCTTCGACGTGCCGTTCTACGGATCGATGGGCGGCCAGCGCCTCAACAAACCGGTCGTCGGCATGGAGGCCTCGGCGTCGAGGCAGGGCTACTGGCTCGTGGCCGGCGACGGCGGCATCTTCTCGTTCGGTGACGCGCCGTTCTTCGGCTCCACCGGCAACGTCAAGCTGAACCAGCCGGTCGTCGCCATGGCGCCGACGAAGGGCGGCCGGGGCTACTGGATGGTGGCGACCGACGGTGGCATCTTCACTTTCGGTGACGCGCCGTTCCATGGCTCGACGGGCGACCTGCGGCTCAACCAGCCGGTGTTCGCGATGGCCCCCACGCCGGGTGGACAGGGGTACTGGCTGGTGGCACGCGACGGCGGCATCTTCACCTTCGGCGACGCCACCTTCCAGGGCAGCCTCCCGGGGCGAGGCGTGCTGGAGACGGCGGTCGAGCTGCTGCCCTCGCCTTCCGGGTTCGGGTATCTGATCGTGACGGCGCAGGGACGGGTGCATGCCTTCGGCGATGCTTCGTCCGGCGGCGGCCCAGCCGACGTCGGCGGCGGCGGAAGTCCCGCGGTCGGGGCGGGGCGGGTCGTCTAGAACAGGGACGTGTCGCTCGCCCTGCCGTCGCCGACGCCGATCGACGCCTTCGAACGGCGCGAACAGTGGCGCTTCGCCATCGTCGTGCTCGCCCTCGTCGCCGCCCACGGCGGCGTGGTGAACGAGGAGGGATCGGTGCGCACGCCGACGGCGCGTCGGCAGATGGTGGCGACGTCGACGCGCAGCACCTGCCGGCCGATCCGTCCACCGCGGGGCTGCTGACCCGCTCGTCGGTCGAGCCGCCGGCCACGCGCCGTGGACTGCGGCCATCCGAGCACGACGGCCCTCGTCGTGCCGAGGCGCCGGTGTGCCAGGTAGCGTCCGTCGATGGCTGACATCGAGGTCCAAGGCACCGTCGCACCCGGCTACGAGGGAGTGCGCGACGCCCTCGCCGCCAACCTGCAGTCCGGGAACGACGTCGGCGCCAGCGCATGCGTGACCGTCGACGGGCGAGTCGTCGCCGACGTGTGGGGGGGCCACCTCGACGAGGCCCGCACCGAGCCGTGGCAGGAGGACACGATCATCAACGTGTGGTCGACGACGAAGACGATGGCGGCGCTGTCGGCGCTCGTCCTCGCTGATCGCGGCGAGCTCGAGTTCGACGCCCCCGTCGCCCGCTATTGGCCCGAGTTCAAGGCCGCCGGCAAGGAGGAGGTCGAGGTGCGCCACCTCCTCTCCCACAACTCCGGCCTCTCCGGTTGGCAGGAGCCGATGGAACCGACGGACCTCTACGACTGGGAGAGGTGCACCTCCCTCCTCGCCGCGCAGGAGCCGTGGTGGGAGCCCGGTTCGGCATCCGGCTATCACGCCATCACCCAGGGCTACCTCGTCGGTGAGGTCGTCCGCCGCGTCACCGGGCGGACGATCGGCGAGTTCTTCGCCTCCGAAATCGCAGGTCCGCTCGGCGCCGACTTCCACATCGGCACCGCTCCCGAGCACGACCACCGCGTCGCCCCCGTGATCCCCCCGCCCGAGGTCGACCTGGGCACCGCCGTGGCGGCGTTGGGTCCCGACAGCGTCGCCGTCCGGACGCTCTCCAACCCGCGGGTCGATGCCAGCCAGTCCTTCGAGGTCGACTGGCGCCGCGCCGAGATCCCCGCCGCCGGCGGCCACGGCAACGCCCGCTCGGTCGCCCGCGTCCAGTCGGTGTTGGCGTGCGGCGGCGAGGTCGACGGCGTCCGGCTGCTTTCGGAGGAGGGGTGCGCCAAGGTCCTCGAGGAGCAATCGTCCGGACCGGACCTCGTGCTGCAGATGCCCATTCGCTTCGGGCTCGGCTACGGCCTCACGTCCCCGCAGATGCCGCTCGGTCCGAACCCCCGGACGTGCTTCTGGGGTGGGTGGGGCGGCTCGCTCGTCCTCGTCGACCAGGACGCGCGGATGTGCATCGCTTACGTGATGAACAAGATGGGCGAGGGCACCGTCGGCGACTTCCGCGGCGCCGGCATCGCCTTCGGCGCCTTCGCCGGCCTCGCCGCCACCACGGGCTAGCAGGGCGCGCGGCGCAGCCCGAGGGCGACTACGCGGTACTGCCGAACTTCAGGCCGAGGTCGATGGCGACGGACCCGCCCCTCAACCCGGGCTGCGCGCCGTGGAAGCGGGCGTCGCCGAAGGTGAAGATGCCACCGTCGGCGGCCATGACGTAGTAGCCGTCGCCGCTCGGTGTCGTCCGGATCTGGACGGTCGAAGCCGACGGGATCCCGAGGCCCGGCACGCTGCCGAAGAACCGCACCTCGCCGAACGAGAAGATGCCGCCGTCGCGCGCCTGCAGCCAATAGCCGCGTCCGTTGGGGTGCGGCGCCATCGAGACGACCGGCGCGTTGAGCTTCATGCTGCCGGTCGAGCCGAAGAACTCGCCGTCGCCGAACGTGAAGACGCCGCCGTCGCCGGCCAGCAACCAGTAGCCGCGCCCCGACGGGGTCGCCGACATCGAGATCACCGGTGAGTTCAGCTTGAGGCTTCCCGTCGACCCGTAGAACGTGGCGTCGCCGAAGGAGAAGATGCCGCCGTCGGCCGCCTGGATCCAGTAGCCCTTGCCCGAGCGGGTCGGCTCGAGGCGCACGGCCGGCGCGTTCAGCCTCATGGCTTCCGTCGATCCGTAGTTGCCGGCGTCGCCGTAGGCGCTGACCCGTCCGTTGGCGGACAGCAGCCAGTAGCCGAGGCCGGTGCGCGTCGGCGACATCGAGACCGCGGGCGCAGGGATCTCCATGGCGCCGCCCTGGAACGGCGCGTCGCCGAAGGTGTACAGCGCGGTGTCGCGCCCGAGGACCCAGTACCCCGTCGTCGTCGGCTTCGGCTTGACCGGACCGACGACCTCGACGATCCGCGACCTCATGGCGGGCAGCTGTTCGTAGAGGCGGTCGCCGGGGCACGCGGTCGTGCCGGCGTCGCGGTGGCCGATCAACGTCGGCTTCTCACCCGTCGACCAACTGGTCGTCCCGGCGACGTTGATGTCGTGCCGGTCGGCCTTCCAGGCGAACATCTTCTCCGCCGCTCGCACGGCGGCCGACGTCGGCTGCGCGTCGCCGCTGAAGTCCCCGAGCAGCGCGATGCCAACGGTGCCGGTGTTGTTGCCCGAGATGTGCGCGCCGATGACCCCGAGCTGGTCGGTCGTCTCGCCGGTCGGGATCTCGCCGCGGGCGTAGTCGCGCGCGTAGCGGCCCTCATAGATCCGGCCCGCGGAGTCGACGAGGAAGTTGTACCCGATGTCGTTCCACCCGTTGGATTTGGTGTGGTAGGCGTAGATCGCCCGCACGGTGGCGGCGGGATCCTCACCCTCGGCCCCTGCGGTGTGGTGCAGGGCGAGGCGGGTGATCGGCGCGAACAGCGGCGGGTCGCTGCCCTTCATCGACTCGTCCGCGCCCCACTGGGCGCGGGTGATGACGTTCGGCTGCGCGACCGGCGGGGGTGTCGTCGGCTTCGTCGTCGTCGTGGTGGTCGTGGATGACGCTGGCGCCGCCGTGGTCGGCGTGGTGAGGATCGTCTGCGCGCCGGCCGGCGGCTTCTCGATCACGAGATGGCGCGGGCCGTGCTCGGTGTCGATGGCGACGACCTCGATGTGGTCCGGTGTCCCCGCCAGGACGCGCACCTGCGCGTCGACGGCGTCGTCGACCACGAGAAGCCCCGAGAGGCGGACGTCGGTGGCGTCGTCGCCGAGGTCGTGGGCGATCTCCACCTGCGTCCACGCCGACCACCCGGCCGCTTCGGCGCGCCAACGGGCCTGCAGGACGTCGGTCTCCTCGCCGATCCAGCGGACCCCGAGGTGCGACGAGGGATGGGTGAGGCCGACGACGTCACCGGGATCGGCGGCAAGTTCGTCCAGCCGGACGGCCGGCGCACTCCACGCCGTCCGGATCGGGAGCACGGTGGCCGCGGCGAGGACGACGACGCCGACGAGGACGCGACGGAGGGAAGAAGGCGACATCAGGGAATGGCTCTCACAAGAATCGGATCCGCCCGAGAAGACCGTAGCGCCCAGTTCCTGGCAGCCACGGCATCCTCTGATCGGCCGCGACCGGCCCGACCTGAGGGCTCGGCAGGTTCGCTCAGCCCTGCGACGAGCGGTGGTCGATGGCGAGCTGCATGCCGACGACGGGCTTGTTCAGCGCGATGTCTCCAGTCGAGCCGAGGAACGGCGCGTTGCCGAACGCGAACACGCCGCCATCGGAAGCGACGAGCCAATACCCGGTGCCGAAGCACGTCGACGCCATCCCGACGATCGGACGATTGAGCTTGATGTCCCCGGTCGACCCGAAGAAGCCGGCGTCGCCGAAGGCGAAGATGCCTCCGTCGGACGCCACGAGCCAGTAGCCGTCGCTCGTCGGTGATGGCGTGAGGGTCACGATCGGCGAGTTCAGCTTGAGGTTTCCGGTCGAGCCTCGGAACGGAGCGTTGCCGAAGGTGAAGATGCCTCCGTCGGACGCCACGAGCCAGTAGCCCTGTCCGGTCCGGTCTCCGGCCATGGACACGATCGGCGAGTTGAGACGGGTGCCGCCCGTGGAGCCGAGGAATTTGGCGTCCCCGAAGGCGAAGATGCCTCCGTCCCGCGCCACGAGCCAGTAGCCCTGGCCCGTGCCCGTCGGTGCCATCCCCACGATCGGCTGGTTCAGCCGGATGGCCCCGGTCGACCCGAAGAACCCGGCGTCGCCGAACGTGAAGATCCCGCCGTCCTCGGCGACCAGCCAGTAGCCCTTGCCGCTCGGCGTCGTCGCCATCCCGACGATCGGCGAGTTCAGCTTCATGTCGCCGGTGGAACCGAGGAACGTGGCATTGCCGAACGTGAAGATCCCGCCGTCGGCCGCGACCATCCAGTACCCGCGGCCCGTCACGGTCCGCGCCATCCCGACGATCGGGGAGTTGAGCCGTATGTCCCCGGTGGACCCGAGGAATCCGGCGTTGCCGAAGGCGAAGATCCCGCCGTCGGTGGCGACCATCCAGTACCCGAGCGCCTCCTTCGGCGACGGGACATTTCCGGACTGCAGCATGGTGACCGCCCGCGCGAGGTCGAGCGCGCCCGCGCCGTACTCGTCGTCGGGACCGGCCGCGCCGAGGTCGCGCGCGCTCGCCAACATCGCCCGGCGGACCGTCGACAGGTCGGGGTTGATGGCGAGGAGCACGGCGGCGGCGCCGGCCGCGTGCGCGGCGGCCATCGACGTCCCGGAGTCGTAGAAGTAGCCGAAGCCGTTGCCGGCGGTGCGACCGGGGTCGTACGCCTCCTGGAGGATGCCGTTGCGAGGGTCCTCGCCACCCGCCGTGCGGGGGAACAGCCGCCCGGTGGCGCTGAGGTCGCCGCCCGGGCCGGTCGCCGCCAGGTCGCAACCGGCGTTCGAGTAGGGGGCCCGCGTCCCGTTGTAGCGCAGGGCGCCGATGCCCATGGCTGTCGGACAGCCGCCCGGGTACGAGACCGGGACGAACCCGCCCTCGGCCTCGTTGCCTGACGCGGCGACGACGAGCGCGCTGCGGGATGCGACGGCGACGGCGTCGCACAGCGACCGCGAGAACTCGCCACCGAGCGAGAGGTTGATGACCTTGGCGCCGTGGTCGGCGGCGTAGAGGATGCCGGCGGCGGTGTCGGAGACCGTGCCCTCGCCGAACCGGTCGAGCACCTTGATCGGCACGATCGACGCCTTCGATGCCACGCCGGCGACGCTGACCCCTCCGGTGTTGTTGACGGGGTTCCCGGTGTGCTGGGCGATGGTGCCGGTGATGTGGGTCCCATGCCCGTTCTCGTCCTCGGCGTCGAGGTCGTCGTTCACGAAGTCGTAGTCGATGTCGCGCCGAACGTTCTCGGGGCCGTCGGGTCCGCCGAAGCGCAACCCGGTGTCGACGACCGCCACGAGTACCCCCTGCCCCTGCGTCGTCGGGTAGGTCGGTTCCCAGTCGAGCGTGCCCTGGTTGGCAGCGCTGGGAGGCTGCAGGTTCCATTGCAGTCCGTACTGCTCGTCGGATGGCGCAATCAGCGCGTGCACGGTGCCGTCGGCCTCCACATCGAGGACATCGGCGCGCCGGCGATACTCTGCGAGCGCCGACGGAATGTCATCCACGGTGACGACCTCCGTCGAGATCGCACCGAGGCGCCCCTCGACCGAGGCATCGGCAGCGGCGTGGGCGGCGCGTCGGGCGGGAGCGGTGGTGCCGTCGGCAAAGGTGACGAGCAGCGTGCCTGCGCGCGCAAGAGCCTTCGCCTCGAACGCGGGAGCGGGCGCCGTGAGCCCAACGAGGAGTGCGAGCGACGCAGGAACGGCGGTCAGGAGGCGTAGGCGCACCGGACGAATCTACCGGTGGCCCACCAGGAACAAGCACCGCCACCCGGTAGTGTCACTGGCGTCGTGGCCACCGAATCGCTCCCCCCGGTCCTGCCGCGCGCCGGGTTGGCCGCTGAGATCGCCGCCGCCGCCGCCGCCCGCGCCACGGACCCCGAGTTCCCCTCACAACGGGTCGCGCGCATCCGCGCCGCGGCCGCGCGATTGGCGGCGAGCGAGTTCCGCCCCGACGACCTTCGCCACGCCGCGCTCCTCCTCGAGCGCCAGGCGATGATCGATCTGCAGGTTCCGACGGCCTCGCGCGTCCCCGGCGTGTCGCTCCTCAAGCGCCTTCTGAAGAAGCTGATGATCTGGTATCTCCGCTACCTCGGGCACCAGATCTCCTCCTTCGGCCAGGCGACGGCCCGTTTCGGTGTCACCGTCGCCAACCGCGTCGACGAGCTCGAGGCTGAGGTCGCCGACCTGCGAGAGCGCGTGGCGCGGCTCGAGGACCGTGGCTGAGGTGGGCCGCGTCCTCCACCAGTTCGTCCCGAACTTCGCCGCTGGCGACGCCATCGGCGTGCACGTCCGCCTGACGCAAGCGGCGCTGCGTGCGGCCGGATGGGAGAGCGAGATCTTCTACGACGACGCCCAGGCCGCCGTCCGCAAGCTGGGCCGCCACTACTCGACATGGGACCGCGCCGCCGACGGGCGCAACGGCGACGCGTGGGTCCTGTTCCAGCTCTCGACAGGGAGCCGCATGACGTCGTTCCTGCTCGACCAGGACGTTCCGTTCGGCGTCTACTTCCACAACATCACGCCGCCGCTGTTCTTCGAACGTTGGGAGCCCGGCGCGTCCGAGAACTTGCGGACCGCGCTCTCGGAGATGCGTCGCCTCGCACCGACGTCCCGCTTCGCCATCGCCAACTCCACCTTCAGCGCCGCCGATCTCGAGGCTGCGGGCTTCTCGCCGACCGCCGTGAGCCCTGTCCTCCTCGACCCGAAGGAGCTCGCGGGGGCGCCGAACCAACGCCTGCTGCAGCGCCTCCGCCGCGAGACGGACTCGGGTGGCGCGCGTTGGCTGTTCATCGGGCGCGCCGCGCCGAACAAGTGCCAACACGACGTCATCGCCGCCTTCGCCGCCTCTCGCGAGGTGTACGACCCCAAGGCGCGGCTCACGCTCGTCGGCGGCCGAACCTCGAACGTGTACTACCGGTCGCTCGAGCTGCTCGCCGACGAGCTCGGCGTCGGCGCCGCTGTCGAGCTCACCGACACCATCTCCCACGAGGAGAAGCTCGCCTGCTACCGCGCCGCAGATGTGTTCGTCTGCCTCAGCGAGCACGAGGGCTTCAAGGTCCCGCTCGTCGAGGCGATGCACTTCGGCATCCCGGTCGTCGGGTTCGCGAGCTCGGCCGTCCCCGAGACCGTATCCGATGCCGGCGTGCTCCTCGCCGACAAGGACCCCCTCGTGGTGGCGGCGGCCGTCGACCGCGTCCTGCGCGACGACGCGTTGCGCCACGAGCTCGTCGAGGCCGGGCACCGTCGCGCCGACGACTTCTCGTTGGAGCGGACGAGCGCGCAGCTGCTGAGCCTGCTCGAGGGGTTCACCCGGTGACCTCGGCGAAAGGCCGGCTCGCCTTCGTCACGCCGCGCTACGGCGAGGGCGTCGTCGGCGGTTCGGAGTCCGTGCTCAGGGAAGCGGCGCAGGGCCTCGTCGAGCGGGGCTGGGAGGTCGACATCCTGACGACCTGCGCCATCGACCACCACACGTGGGCCAACGCGCATCCGCCGGGGGAGTTCGTCATCGACGGCGTGCGCGTGCGGCGCTTTCCGACCGTCCACGACGGCGACAAGCTCATGCGGGACACCATCGAGGGGCGCATCCAGCTCGGCCTCCCCGTGACGCCGGACGAGCAGCGGCTGTGGCTCAACGGCACGTTCCGTGTCCCTGAGCTCTTCCATCACCTGCTCGTGCACTCGGCCTCGTACCGCGCCATCGTCCTCTCGCCGTACCTCTTCTGGACGACCGTGAGCTGCGCCCTCGTCGCGCCGGAGAAGACGATCGTGATGCCGTGCCTCCACGACGAGTACTACGCGTATCTCGAGATCGTGCGTCCGCTGCTCGAGGACGTCGCCCAGTTGTGGTTCCTGTCCGAGCCGGAACGGGACCTCGGACGGCGGCTCGTCGGTGGCGGGAAGATGGCGCCCCACGCCGTCACCGGTGCCGGCCTGCACGTCTTCGACGCCGGTGACGCGGCCAAGGGCCGTGAGCTCGCGGGGACGTCGCGTCCGTTCGTGTACTACGGCGGACGCCGAGAGGGCGGCAAGGGCTGGTTCGAGCTCCTCGGTGCCTTCACCCGCGCCGTCGTCGAGTACGGCGTCGACCTCGACCTCGTGACCACGGGCGTCGGGCCGGTCGAGCCGGCCGTCATCGTCGCCGACCGCGTCCATGACCTCGGGCTCCTGTCCTACGACGACCTGCCTCACGTCTTCGCCGCGGCCGCCGCGTACGTCCAGCCGAGCTGCAACGAGAGCTTCTCCCGCACGATCATGGAGTCGTGGCTGGCGGGGACGGGCGTGATCGCGAACGCCGGGAGCGCGGTGGTGGCCTGGCACTGCGAGCGGTCGGGGGCCGGCATCACCTACGACGATCCCGACGAGCTCGTCCAGGCGATGGTCCTCGTGGGCGAACGCCCCGAGGCGTTGCGAGCATTGGCACCGTCGGGTCGCGAGTACGTCCTCCGCGAGTACACGTGGTCCGTCGTCCTCGACCGCATGGAAGCCGCCCTCGAAGGGATGCCGGCATGAGCGCACGTCGCGTCGTCGTCGCCGGCCCGTACCCGACGATGCCTGGTCCGGAGGCGGCGGCGACGTTCACGGTCGTACGCGAGCTGGTGGGAGCCGGGGACGACGTGATCGTCGTGTCGCCGGCGCCGTCGGCGGCGCACCACCACGCCGACCCCGGTGGTCCTCGCGGTGCTGCGCGTCTGGCGCGATTGGTCGGCGGAGCGGAGCTGCTCCACCTCCGTCTCGACGCCGCTTCGTTGCGCGCTGACATCGACTCGCCTCGCCTGCTCCCGGGAAGGATCGCCCTCAACGGGGTCCTGCGGCGGGCGGTCGAGACGGAGGTCCGGCTCGACCGCGTGCCATCGACCGTGAGCCGGCAGTGGGCGTCGCTGGTGCTGGGCAAGGCGAGGCGGGTGCTCGTCGCCGACTCGGCGGCCCTGGACTCGCTGGCGAACGCCGGCGTCGATGCCGCCCGTATCGTCGTCGCGCCCGAGCCGGGGTCCACCGCCGCGGTGGAGTCCGGGTCGGACCGACGCCGCATCGCCGAATCGGTGCTGCCGACAGCGGCCCCGACCGCCGCGGAACTTCAAGCGCTCATGCGCGAACGGGCCGCCGAGGACCGCGCCCTCAACCGTCGGGCGGCGGTCACGAGGGAGGGGGCGGCGAGCCTGCCACTCCGTCACCTGGTCCGGATGGAACGCGCTCCGGTGCGGTCGGCCAAGCCCGGCGGCGCCTTCCTCAAGCGGGTGATCGCCAAGCTGCTGGCGTGGCAGTTCGACAACGTCGTCGCGTCGGTCAACCGTTTGCACCAGGCCACGATCGACTCGATCGACGCCCTCGAGGCGGCGCTTCAGGCGGGCGAGGACACCAGCCGGTAGAGGGCGTCCGCGGCGTCGGCGAACGAGTGCGCTTCGGCATACTTCCGCGCGGCGGTGCCGAGGGATGCGCGGCGGCCGGGCGAGTGCAGCAGCTCACCGAGCACGGCGGCGAGCTCGGGCGCGCTGACGTCCGCAGCGACGGCCACGACGGCGTCGCGGGGCAGCGCTCGGTTCGCGCCGATGTCCGTCACCACCGTCGGGATCCCGGCTGCGAGGCAGTCGCCGACGGCCGCCGATGACTCGCCATTCGTCGACGCCCGGAGCTGCACGGCGACGGTCGCCGCACCCAGGTGGTGTCGGTACCCGTCGTGGTCGACCGCGCCCGTGACCTCGACACGTCCGCCGACTCCTGCCTCGCTCGCAGCGTCGCGGACGGCAGCGGTGTCGGCGTCGCTCGACGGCCCGACGAACACGAGGCGAACGGCGTCGTCGCCGCACGCCGCGAGAGCGCGAACCAGCAGTGGGCCCTGCTTGAGCGGATTGAGGACGCCGAAGCTGACGACGACGGGTGGACCCTCGACGCGCGCGGCGGAGGGGCTGTCGCTGATGGGGAAGGGGATCGTCGTGATCCGATGGCGATGCTCGGGACGGGCGTCGAGCCGGGCCAGGTCGGCCGCGAAGTCCGACGTCGTCACGAAGCGCGTCGACGCCGCGATCACGTCGCGGGCCATCAACAGTCCCCATCGGTCGACCTCGGCATCGGTGAGCCCGCCTGACCTTCCGAGCTCCGCGGGCAGGCGGCCCTCGTACATGCGGTGCAGCGTTGCCGCGAAGCCGCCAGGCGTCGCTTCGGGGTGCTGCCACGCGGCGAAGCGGTGGAGGTTCGTGAGGCGCACGTCGTGGGCGAGGACGATTCCCGGCCGCCGCACCAGCTGCGCGAGCGCCCCGGTGTGGAACTCGCTGTTGCCGAGGGAGTACACGACGGCGTCATAGCGACCGCCGAGCGCCTCGGTGCGATCGAGCGCCGCCAGCGGACGCGCGTCCGCCGCGAGGACCTCGGCGCGGTGATGTGGCGGTCCGTCCACGAACGCCTCGACCTGGAGGTCGTCGCGCGCTCGCAGCGCCCCCAGCAGCCGGGCGCTGTAGGTCGCCACCCCGCCAGGCTGTGGGGGCAGCGGGCTCACGAACGCGAGGCGCAGCCGCGGGTCGGGGCGTCGCGGCCGGGCCACCCCTGGGGGATAGGCGGCGAGCGTCTCGGCGGCGACGTCGTCCCACGTGCGGTCGGGTCGTTCGCTCGCGACCGCGAGGATCCGTCGCCGGTATGCGTCGTCCGTCAGGCCGCGTGCGATCGCCTCGGACATTCGTGGTGGAGACGACGCGTCGAACCGAGCCTCGTCGGGCAGGAGCTCGACGATGGACGTGTTGTCGCCACCGATCACCGGGGTGCCGCACGCCAGTGCCTCGGCGACCGGCAACCCGAAGCCCTCCGCCAGCGTCGGGAAGACGAAGAGCCCGGCGGACTGGTTCAGCGCGACCAGCACGGCGTCGTCCACGAACCCGGTGCACAACAAACCGTCCCCGAAGCCGAGCGTGGCCGCCATCACCTCGAGGTGGTGGCGGTGCAGCGGCGGCAACGAACCGGCGACCACGAGCTGCCACGACCGCCGAAGCTCCTCCGGAAGCAGGGCCCACGCCTGCAGGAGCCCCTCGACGTTCTTCCGGCCATCGCTCCCGCCGGTGTAGAGCACGAACGACGATCGCAGTCCGGGCACCGCGTCCATCGCCTCGCGTACCGCGGTCTCGCGTGAGAAGGGTGGTCGGAACCCTGCGGCTGGCACCAGCGGGACGGCCAGCACCCTCGCCGGAGCAACGCCGAGGCGCGACGTCACCTCGGCGGCGACGTGGCGCGAGATGGCGAGGATCCGGTCGGCGTTGCGGAGCAGCTCGATGCGGGCGAGGTACCGACGGCGGAGGCCCGGGTCCTCCAGGTAGACCTCGGGCATCGCCAGCGGGATCAGGTCGAAGACCGTGACGCACACGCGTGTCCCGACGGCCCGCGCCTCGGGCGGGAGCAGCCGGTCGATCGGCACCGACAACTCGACCGGCGACGCCAGGTGGACCACGTCGCCTTCGCGGTAGACATTGTGCTCATCGACGAACCGCAGCTTTCCGCCGGCGACGAGCGGCTCGATGCCCGACGGAAGCGGCAGGTCCGGGTTGAGGAGATACGACCGGACACGGTCGGGCGCCCGACGCTCGAGCGCCAGCGCGAGCTCGACGACGTACCGGGCGACGCCGCGGTCGCGGTGGTCGACGCTCTGCGCGCCTTGGAGGTCGTAGACGACCGGTGCCGAACCCGGGACCGCTACCGCGTGCTCGCCTTCAGCTCCGCGACCTCGGCCCGCAGCTCCTCGACGGACGCCGTCAGCTCCGCCAGCGCGCGGCCGAGCACCGCGGCAACCTCATTCGACGCGTCGAGGTCGTCGGTGACGATCCGCCGCACCTCGAGCGTCGCGACCCGCACGCCCTCGATCTGACCTGAGAGGTCGTCGAGGCGCGGAATCGTCACGTCCTCGACGTGCTGGCGCAGCTGGCGGTTGAGGGGTCGGAGCAGGGAACGGAACCCGGGCACGGCTACGCGTCCTCGATCGTGATCCGGACGGGCAAAGCGATCAGTCCCTCGTCGCGGCCCCCGGCCGCGACCTCGAAGCGACGCTTCTGCTCCCAGTGGTCATAGACGAGGCCCCCGAGGGTGTGGGCGCCGACCGTGAGGCCGTAGGTGCCGTCGAGGAGCGGGACGTTGCCCATGTCGAACCGGACGCGGCGGCGCCCCGAGATCGTGCCGAGGTCCGTCCCTTTGATGCTGCTGTTCGTCCCGTAGATGTACTGGCCCATGGGGCCGTAGACGGCGATGCCGATCAGGACGTCGTCCACGGGCTCCGTGCTCGTGAGGATGACGTCGAAGCAGAGCGGCTCGTCGGCGTGGACGTTGTGGCGGCCCTCCTCGGGGTATCGGATCTGCACGTCCTCGATCTTGACCTTGCCCCACAGCGGCGAGAGCTCCGAACGCGCCATCTCGGGCGTCACGTCCGCGGCAGAGGTGACGCCGGACATCAGGCGTTCCCGGAACTCGCGGATGACGTCGTTCGGATCACCCTCGACGACGAGCCGGCCGTGGTCGAGCGCCGCCGCGCGATCACACATCTGGCGAACGAGATCGGCGGCGTGGGTGACGACGACGATCGTCCGTCCCTCGGCCTGGAACGTCTTCACCTTGTCGAGGCACTTGCGCTGGAACGACTCGTCGCCCACCGACAGCACCTCGTCGACGAGCAGCACCTCGGGGTCGACGTTGACGGCGGTGGCGAACCCGAGTCGGATGTACATGCCCGACGAGTAGTGCTTCACCGGCGTGTCGATGAACCGCTCGAGTTCGGCGAACGAGACGATCTCGTCGAACACCCTGTCGACGTAGCCCTTCTTGAGCCCGAGGATCGATGCGTTCAGGTAGACGTTCTCGCGCCCGGTCAGGTCGGGTTGGAAGCCCGCGCCCAGCTCGAGCAGCGCCGCCAGCCGCCCGACGGTCCGGACCGATCCGGAGGTCGGTTGCAGGATCCCGGCCATGCACTTCAGGAGGGTGCTCTTCCCCGACCCGTTGTGGCCGAGCAGCCCCATCGTCGACCCGGCCTCGATGCGGAGGCTGACGTCGTCGAGCGCCTGGAACGTCTCGTGCGGCACCCGACCGAAGTGGATCATGCGCTCCTTGGCGGAGGTGTACTTCTCGCGGTAGATCTTGAACGACTTCGAGACGTGCTCGATCTCGACGGCGGCGGCCACGACCTCTAGAGCTCCTCGGTGAAGTTGCCCTCGAGGCGGCGGAAGACCGACAGCGCGAAGGCGAGGACGATCAGGCTGCCGATGAGCACGAACGCGAGGTTGCGGGCATACCACCAATAGGGGAACCGATGGACGACGTCGCTGTAACCGCCGTAGATGGCGCGCTGGAAGACGAGCACGACCGGCGTCACCGGGTTGAGCAGATAGAGGAACTGGAGGTGACCGAGCTTGTTGGCGATCAGGTCGTAGCTGTAGACGATCGGCGAGCAGAAGAACCACGGCAACAGCGCGATCTCCACGAGGTGCTGCATGTCGCGCAGGTACACGTTGATGGCCGAGCCGAGCAGTGCGAGCGCAGCGACGAACAGGAGCAGGTCGACCAGCGCGATCGGCAGCAGCGGCAGGTACGACCACGCCACCGGGTGCTGGAAGACCAGCAACGTGATGATCATCACGATGCCCTGCAGGAAGAAGTGCACGACGGCCGCGCCGATGGCCGACAACGGCAGCACCTCGCGCGGGAACCAGACCTTGTTGACGATGCCTGATGCACCGACGACCGACCCCGTCCCCGAGATCAACCCGACGTTGAAGAGGTTCCAGACGAGCAGGCCGGACAGCAGGTAGATCGGGAAGCGCGGGATGCCGCTGCCGAGCAGCACGGAGAACACGAAGTAGTAGACGAGCAGCAGCATCGCCGGGTTCAGCAACGACCAGAGGAACCCGAGGACGCTCGACTTGTACCGGACCTTGAGGTCCTTGCGCACGAGGTTGATGAGCAGCTCACGGTACCGGAAGATGTCCCGGACCCTCGTGCCGAGGTGCCCCTTGGGCGTGATCGTCCGGGAGGGCAGAGAGAAGTCGGTCATGCGGAGGCGGCGAGCCCTTTCTGAGGGTCACCGAGCGTACCCCGCAATTAGGTTTCCCCCCACT
>DATLED010000031.1:0-26945 GCA_035525495.1 Acidimicrobiales bacterium
CGGAGCTGAGCGTGGTCGAGCCCAGCCTCACCTACACGACCGCCGCGTCGACCGACTTCAAGATCGTGTCGTTGGCGTCTTCGGGCGCCGCTACGTGGGCGGCCGCGGCCTTGTCCAAGAGCGGCACCTGCTACCTCATCAAGGACGACTCCGGCGCCGGCGGCGGCACCAAGTACGGCACCAACGCCACCTGCACCGGTACCCAGGCCCTGACCTCGGCCACCCTCGCGAAGTGGTAATCGTCTAACCCACCCCGTACTGGTACTTTGTCGATGATGGGGCCCGGAAGGGCCCCATCATCGCGTCCACCGCGATGCCAGCTCCTCCCCCCGCCGAGCAGCATCCTTCAGTCGCGCCGGGCGTTGACCGATGACTCACGAGCGGGGGATCCCGTCGAGAGGCGGGGAAGCAACGCCACGGACCTCGCACCACACCGGATGACCGGGAGGGGCCCGAGAGGTGTGAACACGGGCTCGTATCCATTGTCATTCTAAGGAGACCAAAAGAACATGCTTCGCACCTTCAAGGAGCGCCGTGAGCAGGAAGAGGGCTTCACCCTCATCGAGCTCATGGTCGTCGTCCTGATCATCGCCATCCTGCTCGCCATCGCGATCCCGACGTTCCTGGGCGCTCGCGACCGAGCCAACGACCGGGCCGCCCAGTCGTCGCTCCGCAATGCGCTGACGGCGGCGAAGACGATCTTCACCGACGCTCAGGACTACACGTCCGCGGACACGTCGGCGGAGCTGAGCGTGGTCGAGCCCAGCCTCACCTACACGACCGCCGCGTCGACCGACTTCAAGATCGTGTCGTTGGCGTCTTCGGGCGCCGCTACGTGGGCGGCCGCGGCCTTGTCCAAGAGCGGCACCTGCTACCTGATCAAGGACCTGTCCGGCGCCGGCGGCGGCACCAAGTACGGCACCCACGCCACCTGCACGGGTGCCCAGGCCCTGACCTCGGCCATTGACGACAAGTGGTAGCCCGTCGATGACCTGAGGTAGGCGACTGGTTGGTGGCGCCGCCGAGAGGCGGCGCCACTAACGCGTCCGCCGCCCGCGGTGCAGAGCGAGATCGAGGAGTCGTTCCACCTCTGGCGTGTCCTCGACCATCCGTGCACGGCGAAGGGGCGCCACGGCGTCGGCGTACCGATGTTGGAAGACGCGGACGCGTCCGAGCCCGACGAGCCCTCGCGTCGACCACGGATTGTTTCGGAGGGCGGCTTGGAAGCGCCGTTCCGCGGATTCGAGCTGGCCGTAGGAGAGGTCGAGCTCGCCGGCGTCGTTCCAGAGCCCGGGATCCGTCGGATCGCGACGGATCGCCGCCGCTCGGAGTCGCCGGGAGGCGGCGACCTGTTCGGGGTCATCGTCGGCGACGATCGCTTCCAGGAGGTGAATCCTTGCCTCCATGCCCACCGGATCCGGCCAAGGGGCGAGCAGCCGTGCAGCCGACGTCGCGTCGGGGAGGGCGTAGTCGAGCCGCGCCTGCTCGTAGTGGAAATCGCCGAGCAGCAGGCCCATCGAAAGCGTCGCGGACGCGAATGTGCCGACGAGCTGTGACATCCGAATCGACCTGCCAACGGGGGTCGCGACCACTCGACCGGCCGCTCCGAGCGCCAGGAAGAGGAGGGGCGTGACGCCGAAGATCATCGGCTCGACGAGGTGCAGCGAGAGGCCAACGGCGGCGAACCACGACAAGGGTCCTCTCGCTCGTCGAAACGCTCCAGAGAGCCACACGGCCATCGCCGTGAGTCCGAGGACGCCTGTGGTCGTCCCGTACTCGACGACGATGTTGTGGGCGTCGAGAAAGAGGCGATCTCCGCCTTCGGCCCGGGCGAACCCGACCGTACGGCGAGAAGCCGTTGCTTCACGGAAGCGGCCCGGGCCCCATCCCAGAAGCGGCCGCTCGCCGAGCGCTTCTGCGCCCGCCCGCCATGCCTCGATGCGCGCGCGTCCGCCAGCCTCGGATCCTGCGGCGATCCGGCCGGTCGCCGTCCGAGTGGTCGTTTCC
Source organism: Acidimicrobiales bacterium (assembly GCA_035525495.1). Taxonomy (GTDB): domain Bacteria; phylum Actinomycetota; class Acidimicrobiia; order Acidimicrobiales; family CADCTF01; genus DATLED01. The sequence goes on from DATLED010000031.1 coordinate 2,008, forward strand.
ACCGGAAGGCCTTGCGCTTGCGCCTCCCGATCGGGCTGCTCGTCTCGCTCGAGCAGGTACTGCATCCCCCCGACGCCGACCACGACCGCCGCCACGAGCATCGCGGTGACCATGACGCGTGGCCGCTTCACCAGGACGAACGCTCCCACCAGTCCGAGCATCGCCAGGAACGGGCCCCGACTGGCGCTGAGCTCGACGGCGGCGGCAGTCGCGATGATCGGGAGCAGCCAACGCGCCGGCCGGTTGGCGAACCGGGGGAGCAAGAGGGTCATGCCGCACACCAGCAACACCCCGTACGGGCCGGGGTTCCCGACGAGACCCTGTGCATGTCCGTCCGGGTCGAGTCGCAGGACGTAGAAGTCGACGAACGGCGTCAACAGCCCGATCACCACATTGCCGAGCACCGCCGCGATGAGTGCCTGCTCGAGTCGGTTGACGCCAACGGATGAGAGCCGCCGCGCGATGGCCCAACAGGCCACCAGTCCGGCGACGTAGAGCCAGCCGGTCCCGAGGTTGTACGCCCCGACGAAGGACAGCAGTGGCGAGGGCGACAGCAAGGTCGCAACCAGCGCGACGACCATGACGACCAGGGCAGCGGCGGCTTGTCGCGAACCCTCCCGCACCTGCGCTAGAAGAAGCGGAAGTCCCCAGCCGGTGGCAAGGAGCAGGAGGACGGCCTTCGGCGACCAGAACCCGGAGAAGACGCTCGTGGAGAACGCCACCGGCAACAGGAACGCCAATGCGCAGACCGCGGCCCACGACGCGGTCGGCGCGACCGTCACCTCGGGCTCCACCAGGGGCACAGTAGTGACTGGGTCGTCGGCGACCGAGCGATGGCGGGATCGCGTGGTGGACGCCGGGTGGGTGGTCGGTTGGCCGTCGTTCGCGATGGTCTGCAGCCTTTGGTTGATCCCCGCGTGGCTCGGCAAGTCGAGCTGGCACGTTCCTGGCGACGTCTGGTCACTCGTGCGTGCCGCACGGGCGGTGTCCGCGGGCGCGCTCGGCTACATGTACGAGGCGGGACCGTTCACGGGTCTCCCTCTCTGTCCGATGCTGATGGCGCCCTTCGTGGCGTTCGGCGATGCGCACCGGTTCACGGAGGCGTTCCCGACAAAGACGCCTGAACCCACGATGTGGCTGCTCGTTGCCCCGGTCGGCACCATTCTGGGGGCTTCCACGCTCCTGACGGGCCCTCGTCTCCTCAAGTCGCTGGGAGGCCGGGTGGGCCACGATCTCGCCGCCGGCGCCCTTCGACCGGTACTAGCGGTCCTGTCTCTCGGGCCGATCTTCCTCTGGGCGCATTTCGAGGACGGCCTCGCGCTCGGTCTCCTTCTCGGAGGTCTCGCAATCCATGCCCGCGGCCGAGCTGCGCGCGGAGCGCTCTGGATCGGCATCGCCATCTGTGCGAAGCAGTGGGCCGCGGTCGCCGTCCCCTTCGTGGTCCTGGGAGCTCCCCCTGGCGACCGCAGGCGGGCGTTGGCGGCGGCGCTCGTTCCTCCGGCGATCCTGGCGGGATTCGTGCTTGCGGTCGACTGGGCCCATGCATCCTCGAACCTGCTGAGCCCTCCGGTGTATGGGCACCTCGGTCGCGTCTCTCCGTGGGCGGGTTCGGGTGCATCGGCGTCGGCGATGCGTTCCGGAACCCTTGTCGTCGCCGTCGTCGCAGCCCTCCTGACACGGCAACGAGCCCCAGATGTTCGTGTCGCCGCCCTGGGTGTGTGCATGGCGCTGCGGACTTTCGTCGAGCTTGCGCTCTTCCCGTACTATCTCGCTCCAGCGCTCGCGGTGCTGCTGGTCGCCTCGGTGCGGACTGGCCGGTTCTACCTCACCGTTGGCTCGGGAGCCATCGCGACGACGCTCTTCTGGGTCGGCAAGGGTGAGGTGTGGTGGTGGCCGGCCGAGTGTGCCGCCGTCGCGGCCACGACGGTGCCCGCGATGCTGGTCGCGTTGAGAACGGACGCATCAAGTCAGATCTGAGCTGCGCTTCGACGGCGTAGCTCAAGAATGCGGTGCCGAAGCCGATAGCTAAGCCATATCGTCATCGCTCGACTGGACCGCCTTGACCTCCCGCGCACGCAAATTGCACCGAGAACGCCCGTCCGAGGGGTTCACGATGATCGAGATGATGGTCGCGCTCACGTTGCTGACCGTCGGGATCCTCGGCCTTGCGCCGGTCTTCATCGCCGCGAACCGCTCCGCCAGCTCGGGAATCCATCGAACCCGGGCGTTTGCCCTGGCGACCCGGGACATCGAGGCGTTTCGGTCCGTTCCGTACTGCAACCTCGGTTTCACGACGGGGACGCCGCCCGACGATGTCGTCGTCACGAACCCGTCCCCGGGCGCGCCTGGACCCACCGGGTCCGAGGTCGTCGACGGGATCACGTACACGTTCACGCGCTCGTTGACCTGGGTGTCGACGAGTCGGGTCGTGAGCACGCCGACGACGAGCCTGCAACAGGCGTACAAGAAGGCGACCGTGGTCGTGACCTGGAAGGAGGTGGCGCGGAACTACTCCATCACGCAGAACTCGGTGATCTATCCCGGCGGCATCGGCTCCTGGTCGGCGAAGAAGTGTGGAACCGTCAGCAACACGGGGTACACCGCCCCTCCCACCGGGGTGACCGACCTCGCGGCGACACTCGACTCGCCGCCGGATTCGAAGGTGAAGCTCACCTGGAGCGACCCGACGGCGACCCCCCTGAACTTCGATCAATACCGGATCCTGTATTCCTCCGACAACTTTGCGACGAGCTACCGCTATACGGGCGGGGACCTCGCAACGTCGGTCCACCAGATCGTCCTCACCGGTCTGAGTCCCTTGACGCCGTACCAGTTCCAAGTGCTGGCGCGACGGACGTCCAACGGAGAGTTCGCTCCCTCGAACACCCCTCCAACCGTCACGACGGCCGCGTCCACGTCGCCTTCCTGCACCATCGGATCGACCTCGATCACGCCTTCGAGCGTCGGACAAGCATCGGGATCGAGCTCGTTGTCGAGCAATCCGACCGTGAACATCGCCACCGGCGGCGGCTGCGCCTATCTCGCCGTCAAGTACCACACGATAGAGGACTCCAACTTCACGACGATCCAGCCGCTTTCTCCTGGGGCCGGAACGACCTGGACGGGAGCCCTCAGCGGGACGAGCGCCAACTGGTCCGTCGGTCCGCATCTGATCGCGATCCAGGACGGAGCCGGGAACGTGCTGAGCGAAACGCTCACGCTCACGGTCTGTGCCTATCCGGCGACCTCATGTTGAAAGACCTTCTGCCCGATCAGGCGGGCGACGAGGCCGGAATGACCCTGGTCGAACTGGTTGCCGTCCTGGCGATCTTCTCGATCGCGCTCTTTGGGATCTTCGGCGCACTGGACAGCCTCACTGCGTCCGAAGCGCGGGCGCAGCGACGGGTGGCGGCACAGGAAGCGACTCGTGAGGCCGTCGTTGCGTTGTCCCGCGACCTCCGTTCGTCGAAGACGATCGACCAAGCCGCCTCGCCCGCGTCGGCGACGCAATCGATCAGCTTCTATCGATCGGACGGCAAGCACACCCGTTGGCGCGTGGACACCACGCAGAAGAAGCTCTACCGAGAGTTGGATGTCTCGACGACGACGACACCGAGCTGGAGCGTCGCAGGCACGTATGACGACATCACGACCACCACCGACGGCCTGCCGTTCCTCAGCTACTTCGGTGCGGCAAATCTCGAGCTCAACCCTGCGACGACACTGGCCACGGATCTCGCGCGATGCACCGTGCGGCTTCGTCTGACCGTGCGGAGCTTCCGCCAGGGCGCGACCCGCAACTACACCGTCGCCTCGGACGTGCTGTTGAGGAACCGCGGGTCACGAGGAGTCGCCGGATGTTGAGGTCCCGTGTCATACGAGACGAGAGCGGCAGCATGATCATCGCGATCGTCGTCTTGATGGTGCTGTCGCTCTTGACGATCGGGATGCTCGCACGCACGATCTCGAGCCAACGCCAGGTGCGCTCGAACCAGGACTTCAATGGTGCGCTCGCGTCTGCTGATGCCGGGATCTCCGATGCGCTGTTCCAGCTCGACCAACTCGATCCCAGCGTCGCCCCGTCGACCGTGACGAGAAGCAACGTCGCCGTCGGCAACGGCGACAGTTTCGGCTACACGGCAACGCCGATCGACGAGAACAAGTACACCATCAGGTCGTCGGGAACCGTCAACGGCGTTCGCCACGACGTGATGGTCACGGCGAAGCGGCGCCGGCGCTTCGACTACGTCTTCTACGGTCGCTCGACGATCAAGATCAACGGGAACTGCGGCAGCTTCCTCGGCCCGATCGGGACCGCGAACACCATCACGGGTACGGGAAACGCGCCTAACTGCGTGCCCACAGCCGACTGCTACCTGAGGGACGACTCGACGATGCCGGCGCTGTCGGAGGGATGCGGCGACAGGAGCATCTCGCAGTACAACCCGAACGGGAAGCGGCTCGCGGAGACGAACTTCAAGCCCCCCGTCCAGTTGCCCCCCTCCACGGCCGGCCTCACCGACCTCGGGTGTCCGGGTACGACCGTAGGTCCGAACACGACGATCGACAACATCGCTATCGCAGGGAGCACCACCGGCTATTACAACTGCTCGACGAACGTCATCTTGAAGAACACCGTGACCGTGTCTGGCGGCGGCGACGTCCTCTTGTACGTGATGGGCGGGACGGTGGACACCGGCAACCTCAATGCGCTGAACGATGGCGGCGCCGCCGTGCGCTTCCAGATCTATGGGGCCAAGACGAGCTCCTTGCTCATAAGGGGGTCGACGAGGGTCTACGCCGGGATCTACTCGCCGTCGAGTGCCGTGGTCATCCAACCGGGTGCGACCATCAAGGGGTCCATCGTCGCCGACAGCGTGGAGATCAACGGTGCCCCGAACCTCGGCGTCCTCGACCAGTCGTTGAGCAAGATCACCATCGAAGACTGGAAGATCGCCGACTACCGCGAGGTCCCATCGACCTGCACGGTGAACTGCTGAGGTCGAGGGCCAGTCGGTACGATGGCCCGAGATGCTCCGCTTCCTCACCGCTGGTGAATCGCACGGACGGGCCCTGGTCGTCGTCGTGGAGGGCCTTCCCGCGGGGCTGGAGCTGACGACCGGTCACGTCCAACGGGAGCTGGCGCGCCGAAGGCTCGGCTACGGCCGCGGCCCGCGCATGAAGTTCGAGCAGGACGAGATCACGCTCCTCGGCGGCGTGAGGCACGGACGGACGCTCGGGAGCCCGCTCGCCATCGAGATCGGCAACACCGAGTGGCAACGCAGCGACAAGTGGCACGAAGAGATGAGCCCGGATCCGGGCTTCGAGACCCAGGCCCGCCTCACCGAGCCCCGACCTGGCCACGCCGACCTCGCCGGAATGCAGAAGTACGGGCACGCCGACGCCCGAAACGTCCTGGAGCGGGCCAGCGCGCGGGAGACCGCGGCGAGGGTCGCTGCGGGAGCAGCGGCGAAGCAACTGCTGCGACAACTCGACATCGACGTCCTCAGCCACACCGTCCAGATGGGGTCGGCCAAGGCGAAGGCCGATCACCGTCCCGCGCCACACGATCTCGGGCACGTCGATGAGAACGAGGTCCGCTGCTTCGACGACGAGGCATCCGAGCGCATGGTCGAGCAGATCAAGCAGGCGGCCAAGGCCGGCGACAGCCTCGGCGGCGCCACCGAGGTCCTCGCCTACGGCGTCCCCGTCGGTCTCGGGAGCCACGTCCACTGGGACCGAAAGCTCGACGCCGCCCTCGCGCAGGCGCTCATGAGCATCCAGGCGGTGAAGGCCGTCGAGATCGGCGACGGCATCGACGTCGCCGGCCGCAGAGGTTCGCAGGCGCACGACCCGATCGTCTGGGACACGACCACCAAGGAGTACCGCCGGGAGACCGACTTCGCCGGGGGCATCGAAGGAGGCATCAGCACGGGAGGCCTGCTCGCGGCCCGCGCCTACATGAAGCCGCTCGCCACGTTGAACCGCCCCACCCTCAAGACCGTCGATGTCGACACGAAGGAGGAGACGGTCAGCTTCAAGGAGCGCACCGACGTCACCGCCGTACCCGCGCTCGGTGTCGTCGCCGAGACGATGGTCGCCCTGGTCCTGGCCGGTGAGGCGCTCCGGAAGTTCGGGGGCGACAGCATCGACGAGCTCGTGCGCAACCGAGACGCCTTCATCGCCGGCCTTGCCTGAGCGTCTCTACCTCGTCGGCATGATGGGCTCGGGAAAGACGACCGTTGCAAGGCTGGTCGCCACGCGGCTCGGCTGGGTGTCCCTCGACAGCGACGAGCAGGTGTGCCGGCGCACGGGACGAACCGTTCGGGAGATCTTCGAGACGGACGGCGAGGCCGCCTTCCGCGGGGAGGAGAGCGCGGCCTTGCGCGAGGCCGCCCGCGCCGCCCCCGACACACCGGCGGTGGTCGCAGTTGCCGGAGGCGCCGTCATCGAGGCCGCAAACCGCGCCCTGCTCTCGGAGTCCGGGCCCGTCGTCTGGTTGGACGTTCCACCGTCGGTGCTCGCGGGCCGGGTTCGCGCCGGGGTCGACCACCGACCGTTGCTCGGCGACGACCCGGCGACGGCGCTGGAGCGCCTCGAGCGTCAGCGAAGGCCGCTCTACGAGGAGATCGCCGACCTCGTCGTCGACGCGTCTGTCCGCACTCCGACGCAGATCGCGGCCGAGATCGTCGAGTGGTACGAGGAACGGAAGATGGCGCCGTGATCACGGTCCCGGTTGGACTCGGCGATCGCAGCTACGACGTGCTCGTCGGCGCAGGCGTCCTGCACCGCCTCAACGACGTGATCCCCACAGGCGCGCGCCGCGCCGCGATCGTCACCCAGCCCGATCTGCCGGTCTCCGTTGACCCCGGCATCGAGTGCGAGACCTTTCTCATCGACCAGGGCGAGGACGCCAAGAACCTCGGGACGGTGGAGGAGCTCTGCCGCCAGTTCAGCCGGTGGGGCCTGACCCGAACGGACGTCGTTGTTGGCGTCGGCGGGGGAGTCGTCACCGACGTCGCGGGTTTCGCGGCGGCGGTGTATCACCGCGGCGTTCCCGTGATCCATGTCGCCACGACCCTCCTCGCACAGGTGGATGCCGCCATCGGCGGGAAGACCGGCGTGAACCTGCCCGAGGGCAAGAACCTCATCGGTGCCTTCTGGCAACCGGCTGCGGTCCTCTGCGACACCGACACCCTGGAGAGTTTGCCCCCGCGCGAATATCGCAGCGGGCTCGGCGAGGTCGCCAAGTACCACTTCCTCGGCGCAGACGATCTCGCCGATTGCGACCTCGAAGAGAAGGTGGCCCGGTGCGTCGCCCTCAAGGCCGCTGTCGTCGCCGGCGACGAACGCGAGGACGGACGCCGCGCCATCCTCAACTACGGCCACACGCTCGCGCACGCGCTCGAAACGGCCAACGTGTACGACCTGCGTCACGGCGAGGCGGTGGCGATCGGGCTCCACTACGCCGCCCGCCTCGCCCGCTCGCTCGGCCGTGTCGATGACGACCGGATCGACGATCATCGTCGAGTGCTCGCGTCGTATGACCTCCCGATGGACCTGCCGCCGTCGTCGAACGCCGAGGTCCTCGTGCGGCTCATGCGCCGCGACAAGAAGGCGACTGGTGGGCTCACGTTCGTCCTCGATGGGCCCCGCGGCGTCGAAGTCGTGAACGGAGTCGCCGAGTCGGAGGCCGCCGATCTCTTGCGGTCGATGGGTGCCTCGTGATCATCCTGCTCATCTCCGGCCCCAACCTGAACCTGCTCGGCCAGCGCGAGCCACTGATCTACGGACGCTCGACGCTCGAGGATCACGTCAAGACGGCGACGGACGCAGCGTCTGCGAACGGGTTCACGCTCGAGCACGTGCAGTCGAACCACGAGGGTGCCCTCGTCGAGGCCATCCATGGTGCCCGCGACCGCTGCGCCGCCATCATCATCAACGCCGGCGCCCTGACGCATTACGGGTGGTCGATCCACGACGCGCTGGCGGCGTTCGAAGGGCCGGTGGTGGAGGTCCACATCTCGAACCCGGTGCGGCGCGAGTCGTGGCGACACGCGTCTGTCGTGACGCCCGTGGCGACGGCGACGATCGCCGGCGTCGGCGGCCCGGGCTACCGCTTGGCGGTCGAGGCGGTCGCGGCTCTGCTCGGCTGATCAGCGCCCGAGGTAGGCCCCGAGGATCCACTCCCCGAACAGCACGGCGATCCCCGTTCCCACGGCGAGGAACGGCCCGAACGGCACTCGGTCCTTCCGGCCCTTCCGCTTGGTGACGATCAGGCCGACGCCCACGACGGAGGCGACGAGGAAGCTGAGAAAGAGGCCGAGGGGCACCTCCGGGAGCTCGAGCCACCCGAGGTACAGACCCAGAACGGCTGCGAGACGCACGTCGCCGAACCCCATGCCCTTCGGCGACACGAAGTGGATGGCGAACAACGCCCCGAAGGCGAGGGTCGACCCGGCCGCGGCCTCCAAGGCGCTCCGAGCATCCCCCTGCAAGGCCGACGCGCCGCCCAGGAGCACCACCCCGGCGCCGAACGCCGGCCACACCAGCTTCTTCGGCAGGAGGAAGGTGTCCAGGTCGATGGCAGACAGCGCGATCAGGAAGGCGGTCAACACCAGGTACGCCGGCAGCGCTTCGTCCCACCCGAACCGGGCGGTGACCGTGGCGAAGAGCGCACCTGTCAAGCCCTCGACCAACGGATAGCGCGCCGAGATGGGATTGCCGCACGTCCGGCACCTCCCCCGGAGCACGAGCCACGACAGCACCGGGATGTTGTCCCGGTTGGCGAGCTCCGTGTCGCAGTTGGGGCAATGCGATCGCGGCGTGACGACGCTCTCGTCTCTGGGCAGGCGGTGGATGACGACGTTGAGGAACGACCCGACCATCAGGCCGACGACGCCGCAGAGCACCACCAACGGAGCGAGCACGGACAGCGAAACTAGCGTCGGTGCATGGCTCTACCGCCGATGGATGTCTCGGCCCGCCTCGACCGGTTGCGGGTCGGGTTCGACAGTGCCGGGTGCGAGGCACTGCTGGTGACGAACTTGACCAACGTCCGATACCTGACCGGCTTCACAGGGTCGGCGGGGTCTCTCCTCGTCCGCTCCGACGGCGCCACGCTGTTCACGGATGGGCGTTACGCGACGCAGTCATCGGAACAGCTCTCGGCGGCAGGAGTCGACGCCGAGATCCAGATCGGCAACGTCCCGGAGCAGCGGACGGCGCTGACCAAGTCGGCGGCGCATCTGTCCACGCTGGGGCTCGAGTCCGGGCATGCGACCTGGGCGGCGCAGCGGGAGTACTCGGCGGCCCTTCCGCAGGTCCAGCTCGTCGCCACCGAGGGGCTGGTGGAGGCGCTGCGACGAGTCAAGGACGTCGGCGAGCTGGCGCGGATCGAGGCGGCGTGTGCCATAGCCGACGAGGCGCTGGCGGGCATCCTACCGCTGCTACGCGACCGTCCAAGCGAGCGACAGTTCGGGATCGAGCTCGACTTCGCGATGCGTCGAGCGGGGGCGACTGACGTGTCGTTCGAATCGATCGTGGCATCGGGACCCAACGGCGCGAAGCCACACGCCAGGCCATCCGATCGTCGGATCCGCGAGGGGGACCTGGTGGTTCTGGACTTCGGCGCGCTCGTCGAGGGCTATCACTCCGACATGACGCGCACCCTCAGCCTGGGGGAGCCGGCCAGTGCACGGCTCGCCGAGGTCGTCGAGGTGGTGCGGGGATCGCAGGCCGCGGGGGTGTCGGCGGTGGGTCCCGGGGTCGCGGCCCGCGACATCGACGAGGTGTGCCGTGCGTTCATCCGGGATGCGGGATTCGGCGAAGCGTTCGTCCATGGGACGGGGCATGGTGTGGGCCTCGACATCCACGAGTTCCCGATCCTGGGGCAGACGGCCACTGCTAGCCTCGAAGCCGGCTTCGTCGTGACCGTCGAGCCGGGCGTGTACCTCCCAGACGAGGGCGGAGTCCGTATCGAGGACACGGTCGTCGTGACCGCCGAAGGCTGCCGCCGCTTGACCAACGCACCCAAGGAACTCGTGATCTCCTGATGGCCGTATCGTCCAATGACCTGAAGAACGGGATGTCGCTCGACCTCGGTCCCGATGGGCTGTTCTCCGTCGTCGAGTTCCAGCACGTGAAGCCGGGAAAGGGCGGTGCATTCGTTCGGACGAAGCTCAAGAACGTCCGGACCGGCGCGGTGATCGAACGCACGTATCGGGCCGACGAGAAGCTCGAACAGGCGATCATCGACAAGCGCGAGATGCAGTACCTGTACCGCGATGGCGACCAGTACGTGTTCATGGACAACGTCTCCTACGAACAGCTGCACGTCGACCCGGTGGCGCTCGTGGTGGCGACGAAGTTCCTCAAAGAAGGCGATTCGGCCGTGTTGCAGATGTACAACGAGGAGATCGTCGGCGTCGATCTTCCGGCGTCGGTGGAGCTGACGATCTCCGAGACCGATCCTGGGTTGCAGGGCGACCGCGTGTCGGGCGCCAAGAAGCCGGCGACGTTGGAGACGGGGCACGTCATCCAGGTGCCGCTGTTCGTGAACCCGGGCGACCGGGTCAAGGTCGACACCCGCACCGGCGATTACATCACCCGGGTCTAGGTCTTCGTGGCTCCGGCCGGTGCGCGCCGGGAGGCGAGGGAGCGGGCCCTCGAGCTGTTGTACGAGTCCTATGCAAAGGGCCTGTCGCCCTCCGACGTGATCTCCGGGTTGGTGATCGCCCCCGACGAGTACGCCGAGGCGGCCGTACGAGGCGTCGAGGCTCGGGCCGGCGAGATCGATGGACTGATCTCCACGTACGCCAAGGGATGGACCATCGACCGCATGCCCGTGATGGACCGGACGCTTCTGCGGATCGCCGTCTGGGAGCTCGTCGCCCGCTCCGAGGTTCCGGTCGCGGTCGTGATCTCCGAGGCGGTGGAACTTGCGAAGCGCTTCTCCACGGAGGAGTCGGGAAGATTCGTGAACGGCCTCCTGGCGGCGGTGGCGCTGTCGGTTCGGTGACCGCGGGGGGTGCGGGCGACGTTCCCGGCCGCTGGCACTCGGTGGCGATCGGGCTGACGACCACGGCATTCATGATGGCCATCTCGTTCGTGGCCTGGACGGTGGCCGGTTACCCCGAGCGCGGATGGTTCGTGCCCGGTGACCTCTGGCAGACGGTGCTCGGTGCGCAGTTCATCGCCGACGGGGCCTTCCCCTACATGTACGAGAACGCGGCCGGTCCCGCCCTTCCCTTCTTCGCCATCGTGCTCGCTCCGTTCTTCGCCCTCGGGCGGGCGGTGGGGCTCAGCGTCGGGTACCCCTTCTCCGTACCGCATCCGACGATGTACCTCTTGCTGGCGCCGGTGGGTCTGATGGGCTCGACGGTGGTGTTCCACGGCGCCGCCAGGCTCCTGCCGCAGAAGAACCGTTGGTCGACGGCGATCCTTCTGCTGACCGGCGCGCTGTTCTCCATCTTCGTCTTCGGGCACTTCGAGGACGCGGTGGCCGTCGGGTTCGTGATGCTCAGCGTTGCGGACGCCCGCGCCGAGACCCAGGACCGGTCCGCCTTGTGGATGGGCCTTGCGATCGGCTTCAAGCAATTCGCTTTCCTGGCGGTCCCCGTGCTGCTGGCCACCCGATGGCGCGAGCGGCGGATTCGGGCGTGTGTCACCGCGTTCGCGTTGCCCGCGGCGGCCGCAGCCGTTCCCCTCACGATGGATTGGGCCCACGCCTCGCGCGCATTGATCAGTGCGCCGACCTTCGCCACCTTCGGCCACGTCGCGTGGTGGACGTCCTCGAGCGACGGCACCATCGTGACGACGCCCGCCCGGCTCGCGCTCGTGGGTGTCGTCATCGTCCTCGCCATCCTGGTGCGGGGAAGGACGGACGACCGAACGGTCGTGGCGGCCGTCTCCGTGGCCTTCCTGGCGAGGCCCCTTCTCGAACCGGTGCTGCACGCCTACTACCTGGCCCCTGGTCTGGCGTTCGGCGTCGTCCACGAGGTGCTGATCGGTGCCCGCCACCGGCTCACTGCGGCCGCCGGCTTCGTGTTGTTCTGTTACGTCTTCTGGAAGCCGGGTGGGCACATGTGGTGGGTGGGCTTCTACGTACTCACCGCCGCGGTCCTCCTGCGACCGGTCTCGTCCCTGATCGGCCCACCGAGAGCGGAACTACCACTCATCGACGAAGCTGGCTCCGCTGGGCACGGATGAGCAGTCGTTGCGAGCGAACCGTGGAAGGTTCTGATTGCCGACCGTACGAAGCCAGAAGCACCGACCGGAGTTGCTCCGCCCACCGAGCACGATCGTGTCGTCCGTCGATGAGGTCGTCGACGCGTCGAGCAGGATCACTCTCGTCGCCGATTGGAGGTCCACGAGCGCCATCGTGTAGTCGAGCGACGCGTCCAACGCGTGCATCTCGGCCGGGTCCTCCGTGAACTTCTGGCGGTCGCTGTAGAAGGTCAGCTCGTTGGTGTGCGCGTTGCGGAGGTTGCTCTGGACGGCGCGGTCGTTCGCTCGCTGCCGCGCACCCAGGAACGTCGGGATCGCGATTGCCAGGAGCACGGCGATGATGAGGACGACCACCATCAACTCGATGAGGGTGAACCCCGGATCGGGCCCCGCTTCGCTCGGTGCCGCCCGCATGTACGAGTTCATCGGCGCTCGTCGCCAGTTCCTGAGAGCGATGGGCGAGCACCACCACTTCCGCACCTGCTGCTACCATCACGTCCTGACCGTGAAGCCAGTCCTGTGAGGCTGGCACGGACAGGAAGAGGCACGCACTTGGCTGAACGAGAGCGGTATCTGACGCCCCCACTCGGGGGCGTTTTCGTTCCTCGGGCCCAGGTGATGACGGCCGACGACTGCCGGCGTGCGATCACCCGCATCGCCCACGAGATCGTCGAGCGCAACCACGGCCTCGAGCCGGAGACGACGGTGCTGATCGGCCTCCAGACCGGGGGCGTCCCCCTCGCCATGCAGCTCGCCGAGACGCTCGGACGCATCGAGGGCACCATGCCTCCGACCGGCAGCCTCGATGTCGCCTTCTACCGCGACGACATCGGCCTCCGACCCGTCCTCCCCGAGGCGGTCACCGACATCACGTTCGATCTGACCGGGCAGACGGTCGTCCTCGTCGACGACGTGCTCTTCACGGGCCGCACGATCCGGGCCGCCCTCAACGCCCTCAACGACTACGGGCGGGCCAAGTCCGTTCAACTGGCCGTAATGGTGGACCGCGGCCATCGCGAGCTCCCGATCCGGCCGGACTACGTCGGCAAGAACTTGCCGACTCGCCGAGACGAGATGGTGGACGTCAGCGATGAGGGCGTGATCCTCGGAGACATGGTGATCCCGAAGTGAGCCCGGCCGGCAGCCACCTCTTGAGCATCGCCGACCTCGGTCAAGAGGGCATCGAGGAGATCATGAGGATCACGGACAGCTTCGTGGAGGTGTCGAGCCGTGACATCCCGAGGGTGCCCGCCCTCAGAGGCAAGACCGTCGTCAGCCTGTTCTACGAGGACAGCACCCGAACGAGGCTCAGCTTCGAGACGGCGGCCAAGCGGCTGAGCGCCGACACCATGACGTTCAGCGTCAGCACGAGCAGTGTGAAGAAGGGCGAGAGTCTCAAGGACACCGTCGAGACCATCGAGGCGATGGGCATCGACGCCGTCGTCGTGCGCCACAAGTCGGCGGGCGTCCCGCACCAGGTCGCCCAGTGGGTCCACGACGACGTCAGCGTCGTCAACGCCGGCGACGGCTGGCACGAACACCCCACGCAGGCGCTCCTCGACTGCTACACGATCCGTGAGCGACTTCAGACGCTCGAGCAGAAGCACATCGCGATCGTCGGCGACATCAAGCACAGCCGGGTCGCACGCAGCGACGTCCTCGCCTTCACCGCCCTCGGCGCCCACGTCACGCTCGTGGCACCTCCGACGCTGCTTCCTCCGAGCCTCGAGGGCTGGCCGGTCGACGTGAGCCACGACCTCGACGAGGTCCTTCCGAAGGTGGACGTCGTCTACCTCCTGCGCATGCAGCATGAGCGCATGGCCGAAGCGCTCCTCCCCAGTCTTCGCGAGTACACGGCGCACTACGGGCTCACCAGCCGGCGAGCGGCGAACCTCCAGGACGGCGCACTCGTCATGCACCCCGGCCCGATGAACCGGGGCGTCGAGATCGCAGCGGAGGTCACCGAGCTCCCGAACACGGTCATCACGAGGCAGGTCGCCAACGGCGTGGCCGTTCGGATGGCCGTCCTGTTCCTCCTCCTCGGCGCCGGAGCCCCCCTTGCCGGCTGACGTCGTCTTCAAGAACGGCACCCTGGTCGACGTCACCGGTTCGCGTCCGTGCATCGATGTCGCCGTCGACGACGGCCGCATCGTCGAGGTCGGGACTGGACTCGATGGCCGCGAGTCGATCGACGCCACGGGTTGCGTCATCGCCCCGGGTCTCGTCGACCTCCACACCCACCTCCGGGAGCCGGGCCGCGAAGAGGCGGAGACCGTCGAGACCGGCTCTCGGGCGGCCGCCCTCGGCGGCTACACGGCGGTGGTCGCCATGCCGAACACCGAGCCCGCCATCGACAGCGCCGCGGTCGTGCGCCAGGTGCTCGACCTCGGCGCGAAGGCGCTCACCGACGTGCGCGTCGCCGGGGCCATCACCGTGGGACGGGCCGGCAAGCAGCTCGCACCCCTCGCCGAGATGGCCGAGCTCGGCGTGAAGCTGTTCACCGACGACGGCGCCGGCGTCCAGGACACGCGCCTCATGCGACGGGCCCTCGAGTACAGCAGCGCCCTCGGTGTCACCCTCGCGCAGCACTGCGAGGACGAGGCCCTCGCCCATGGGGGCCACATGCACGAGGGTGAGTGGTCCAGCCGGCTCGGCATCCCCGGCATCCCCGCCGAGGCCGAGGAGCTGATGGTCGCCCGCGACATCGCCCTGAGCCGACTGACGAACAGCCCCGTCCACTTCCTGCACCTGAGCACCCGCAGGAGCATCGACCTCGTCCGCCACGCAAAGGCGCGCGGCCTCCGCATCACTGCCGAAGCGACGCCCCACCACTTCAGCCTGACGCATGCCGAGACCCAGACCTATGACACCCGCTTCAAGGTCAATCCGCCGCTGCGAACCGAGGACGACGTTGCCGCCGTGCGCGAAGGGCTGGCCGACGGCACGATCGATGCCATCGCCACGGACCATGCGCCCCACACGCAGGAGGCCAAGGAGGCGCCGTTCGACGAAGCGCCGCCGGGGATGCTGGGACTCGAGACCGCGCTGGCGCTCGCCGTCACCGAGCTGGGACTTCCGATCGAACAGGTCCTCGCCCTCCTCTCCTGGCGCCCGGCGACCATTGCCGGCATCGACCGCGACCACGGCGGCCCGATCGAAGCCGGTCGCCCCGCCAATCTCGTCGTCATCGACCCGACGGCGAGATGGTCGGTCGACCCGACCAGGAGCGCCAGCCGCAGCCGCAACAACCCGTACGCCGGCCGGGCTCTGACGGGGAAGGTCCGCCACACCATGCTCCGCGGCGAGCTCGTCGTCCGCGATGGAGAGGCCACCCGGTGACCCACCCCACCACGCTTTTGTCATCAAGATCCCGCCGTCCACGGCGGGATCTGCATGTCAGAACGGCGGAGGCCGCGCGATGACGACGTATGCGCCCGACGGAAGCCCGGTCGAGGCGTTCGCCGTGCTGCCCCCGGGACCGGCCCCGGAGCTGCTCGACAACGCCCTGCCGCCGGCGGCCACCGTCCTCGACCTCGGTGGTGGCGCCGGACGAATCGCCCACGCCCTCGTCGACCGTGGCCACCGGGTCACCGTCGTCGACCAGTCACAAGCGATGCTGGACCACGTCGACGAGACCCTCGAGTGCCACCTCGCGGACATCGAGGAGCTGGACCTCGGTCGGACCTTCGACGCCGTCCTCCTCGCCAGCTTCCTGGTTAACACCCCTCACGAGCACCAGCGGGACGAGTTCCTGGCGACGTGCAAACGCCACGTGACGTCGGACGGGAGCATCTACGTCCAGCGCCTCGACCCGGAGCTCGTCCCGCTCGCCATCGATGCCGAGAGCGAGGAGGGCGGCGTGACCTACGCGATGTCCGACGTCCGACATGACGGCGCCGCCTTCGCGGCGACGATGGCGTTCACCATCGGTGGCGAAGGGGGCGACCGCTGGCAGCACCGCTACGAGGGGGTCGTCCTCGACGACGACGACCTCGTCAAGGCGCTCGCCCCGCATCAGCTCCGCATCACCGGCTACCTCGACGACCAACGCACCTGGGTGGAGATCCGCACCGCATGACGCAACTGGCACAACCACAACGACCCCAAGAAGCCCTGCTCGTCCTCGCCGACGGCACGACCTTCGAGGGCGAGGCCATCGGGGCCGCACCCCCGAACGGCGTCGCCACCGGGGAGGTCGTCTTCAACACCGTGATGAGCGGTTACCAGGAGGTGATCACGGACCCCTCGTACGCGGGACAGGTCATCGCCTTCACGTACCCGCACATCGGCAACTACGGCGCGACACCTGATGACGACGAGAGCCGCAAGCCGTTCTGCCGCGGCGTCGTCGTCCGCGACCTCGCGCGTCGGCCGAGCAACTGGCGGAGCAACGCCGATCTCCAGGGCTTCCTTGCGACGCACGGGATCCCCGGCATCGCCGGCGTCGACACCCGCCGCCTCACCCGGCACATCCGTGAGGCGGGCTCCATGCCCTGCGCCTTCGGCACCGCCGAGGAGCGCACGCTGAAGGAAGCGGCGACGAACGAGCCGGGCACCGATCACGTCGACCTCGTCGCCACCGTGACGACCGATCGCATCTACCGCTGCGGGGCTGTGGCCGAGCGCCCCATGGAGCGGGGTGATCGGCCCCTCCACGTCGTGGCGTACGACTTCGGCATCAAGCGGGCCATCCTGCGCCACCTCGAGACCATCGCCACCATCGACGTCGTACCGGCCGGCACGCCGGCCGACGAGGTCCTGGCGATGCAGCCCGACGGTGTGTTCCTCTCGAACGGCCCGGGCGACCCCGCGGCCGTCGAGTACGCCGTCGACAACATCAAGGCGCTCGTCGGCGAGGTGCCGATCTTCGGTATCTGCCTGGGGCACCAGCTCCTCGGCCTCGCCTTGGGGGCTGAGACCTACAAGCTCAAGTTCGGTCACCACGGTGGCAACCATCCGGTCCGGCGCACGACCGACAACGCCGTCGAGATCACGAGCCAGAACCACAACTACGCCGTCGTCGAGGGCAGTCTTCCAAACGCCGTCGTCAGCCACGTCAACCTCAATGACGGCGTCATCGAAGGACTCGACCACCAGGCTGAGCGGGCCTTCAGCGTGCAATACCACCCCGAGGCGGGACCCGGTCCGCACGACGCCCGCTACCTCTTCACCTGGTTCCAAGAAGCGATGGAGCGGAGCTAGCAGATGCCCAAGCGCACGGACATCGAGTCCATCCTCATCATCGGGTCCGGCCCGATCGTCATCGGTCAGGCGAGCGAGTTCGACTACTCGGGGACCCAGGCTTGTCGCATCCTCAAGGAGGAGGGCTACAAGGTCATCCTGGCCAACTCGAACCCGGCGACGATCATGACGGACCCGGACTTCGCCCACCGGACCTACATCGAACCCCTCGACGTCGACGTCCTCGAGGCGATCGTCGAGCGGGAACGGCCCGACGCCATCCTCCCGACGCTCGGCGGCCAGACGGCGCTCAACCTCGCCATGGCCCTCGTCGAACGCGGCGTCCCGGAGAAGTACGACGTCGAGCTGATCGGCGCCAATGCCACCGCGATCGCCACCGCCGAGAACCGCGAGCTGTTCAAGGCGGCGATGCAGGAGATCGGACTGGCGGTCCCGTCGAGCGGCTTCGCCTACAACCTCGAAGAGGCGATGGCGGTCGGAGACGAGATCGGCTTCCCGATCATCATCCGGCCGAGCTACATCCTCGGCGGTGCCGGAACGGGCATCGCCCACGACGTGGAGCAGCTGCGCACGCTCGCCACCCTTGGCCTCGACGCCAGCCCCATCAGTGAGATCCTCGTCGAGCAGTCGATCGCCGGATGGAAGGAGTACGAGCTCGAGGTGATGCGCGACCACGCGGACAACTGCGTGATCGTCTGCTCGATCGAGAACTTCGACCCGATGGGCGTGCACACCGGCGACTCCATCACGGTCGCTCCGGCACAGACCCTGAGCGACGTGGAGTACCAGCGCATGCGCGACGCCGCCTTCCTCTGCATCCGGCGCATCGGCGTCGACACCGGTGGCTCGAACATCCAGTTCGCCATCAACCCCGAGGACGGCGACATGGTCGTCATCGAGATGAATCCCCGCGTGTCGCGATCGAGCGCCCTCGCCTCGAAGGCGACGGGTTTCCCGATCGCCAAGATCGCCGCCCGCCTCGCTGTGGGCTACACGCTCGACGAGATCCGCAACGACATCACGCAGGTCACGCCGGCGAGCTTCGAGCCGACGATCGACTACGTCGTCACCAAGGTTCCGCGCTGGTCGTTCGAGAAGTTTCCCGGACAACCCGCCGTCCTCGGTACCCGCATGCAGTCGGTCGGTGAGGCGATGGCCATCGGCCGGACGTTTCCCGAGAGCCTGCAGAAGGGGCTGCGGAGCCTCGAGCACGGTCGTTGGGGTCTCAACTGCGATCCGGCCGAACAGCTCCTCGGCGAGCTCGACGACGACGAGCTCGTGCGCCGCAGCGCCATCGGCACACCCGATCGTCCGTTCCAGCTCGAGGCGGCGCTCCGGCGTGGCATCTCGGTCGATCGGCTCTCCGCGGCGACCCGCGTCGACCCGTGGTTCCTCGACCAGATCCTGCAGATCATCGAGGAACGCCAAGTGCTCGAGGCCGCGACCCTCGACGCCATGACGGCCAGGCAGTGGAAGCGGGCGAAGCGGCTCGGGTTCTCGGACGCCCAGCTGAGCTACCTCTGGAAGACCACCGAAGAAGCCGTCCGGACGGCCCGCCTCGCCGCTGGCGTCCGAGCGACGTTCAAGACCGTCGACACGTGCGGCGCCGAGTTCGAAGCGGCCACGCCCTACCACTACTCGACCTACGAGGACGAGGACGAGGTCCGCCCGAGCGACGGGCGCAAGAAGGTGATGATCCTCGGTTCCGGCCCGAACCGGATCGGCCAGGGCATCGAGTTCGACTACTGCTGCGTGCACGCCAGCCTCGCCCTCCGCGACGCGGGTTACGAGACGATCATGGTCAACTGCAACCCGGAGACGGTGTCGACCGACTACGACACGAGCGACCGTCTCTACTTCGAGCCGCTCACCTTCGAGGACGTCATGAACGTCGTCGAGGCCGAGAAGCCAGACGGCATCGTCGTCGCCCTCGGCGGACAGACGCCGTTGAAGCTCGCGGGGAAGCTCCCGCGCCAGCTCGTTCTGGGCACGAGCCCCGAGTCGATCGACCTCGCCGAGGATCGCGATCGTTGGAACGGTCTTTGCGACCGCCTCGAGATCCCGCAGCCCGCCGGCGGGACGGCTGTGACGATCGAGCAGGCGCTGACGATCGTCGGCCGCATCGGCTACCCAGCCCTCGTCCGACCGAGCTACGTCCTCGGCGGGCGCGCCATGGAGATCGTCTACGACGAGGACGGTCTCCGACGCGCCATGGCCGAGCTCGCTGGCTTCGGCAGCCTGGGCAAGGAGGGCGGGCTCAGTGCCGAGCGCCCCGTCCTCGTCGACCGGTTCCTCGAAGACGCCATCGAGGTCGACGTCGACGCCATCCGCGACGCCGCCGGCGAAGTGCTCATCGGTGGAGTCATGGAGCACGTCGAGGAGGCCGGGGTGCACTCCGGCGACAGCGCGTGCGTGCTTCCGCCACCGACGCTGCCCCATACCGTCGTCCAGGTCATCGAGGAGTACACGCGATCGATCGCTCACGCCCTCGACGTCCGGGGCCTCATCAACGTGCAGTACGCGGTCAAGCAGGGCCAGGTGTTCGTGATCGAGGCGAACCCCCGTGCCAGCCGCACCGTGCCGTTCGTGTCCAAGGCGACCGGCGTCCCGTTGGCCAAGGTGGCGGCCCGCGTCATGGTCGGCGCCACGTTGGACGAGCTGCGAGGTAAGGGCTTCCTGAATCCGCCCTCGACCGGTGGCCACGTCAGCGTCAAGGAGGCCGTGCTGCCGTTCAATCGGTTCCCCGACGTCGACTCGGTCCTCGGGCCCGAGATGCGCTCGACCGGTGAGGTCATGGGGATCGATCTCACGTTCGGCCTCGCTTTCGCCAAGAGCCAGGCCAGCGCCGGGAACCGCCTGCCCGAGTCGGGGACCGTGTTCCTGAGCCTCGCCGACCGCGACAAGGTCGGGGGCCTCGACGCCGCCCGGCGCTTCGTCGAGGCGGGGTTCGCGCTCGCGGCGACGGTCGGCACCGCCACGTACCTCGAGGAGCACGGCGTCCCGGTCGAGACGGTCGTCGCCAAGGTGGGGGAGGAGCACGACGGGCCCGACGCCGTCAGCCTGATCTCGTCCGGGCAGATCCAGCTCGTCGTCAACACGCCGCGCGGTCGCGGACCCCGCGCCGACGGCGCCTACATCCGACGCGCGGCCAATCTCCACAAGGTCCCGTGCCTCACGACTGCCGCGGCGGCGCGCGCCGCGGCCGCCGGCATCCTCGACTGGTCCCGCCATCCCCTCACCGTCCGCAGCCTCCAGGAGTTCCACGAGGCCGACCAGCTCAGACTGGAGCTCTAGTGACGGCTCGAAGCACCCAGGCCGGGGTCGGGAGCGCCAGCGAGCAGGCGGCACGTGAGCGCAGCCCGCTGCATCGGCGCAGCGAACCGAAGTAATGGCCGCTCACCTCGACCTCACCGCCCGGATCGGCAGCGTCGTGCTGCCGAACCCGGTGATGACGGCCTCGGGGACGGCGGGTCACGGCGCCGAGCTCGGGCGCTACCTCGACCTGTGCGCGCTCGGCGCCGTCGTCGTGAAGTCGCTCAGCGCCGAGCCATGGGCGGGCAACCCCCCACCGCGCGTGCACGAGACGACGGCCGGCATGCTGAACAGCGTCGGCCTCCAGAACCCTGGCGTCGAGGCATGGCTGGCCGACGAGCTCCCGGGGCTCATCGGAACGGGGGCGCGCGTCGTCGCCAGCATCTGGGGTTTCACGGTCGAGGCGTACGAGAAGGCGGCGGCGATGCTGGCAGATGCGCCGTCCGAGGTCGTCGCCGTAGAGATCAACCTCAGCTGTCCGAACGTCGAGTCGCGACGCCACATGTTCGCCCACGACGCAGGCGCGACCGCTGACGTCGTCGCCGCGACAGCGGGCGCACGTCGTCCCCGTTGGGCGAAGCTCAGCCCGAACGTCACCGACGTGACCGAGATCGCCGGCGCGGCAGTCGATGCCGGAGCCGATGCGGTCACGCTCGTCAACACGGTGATGGGTCTCGCCATCGACCCAGTGACCCGCAAGGCGACGCTCGGCAACTTCGGTGGCGGCCTCAGCGGCGCCGCGATCCGCCCCGTCGCCGTCCGCGCCATCAACGACGTCCACCGGGCCCGGCCGGACGCGACGATCGTGGGCGTTGGCGGCGTGACCCGCGCGGAGGACGTCGTGGAGCTGATGCTCGCCGGTGCGACGGCCGTGCAGATCGGTACGGCGACGTTCCGCGATCCGCGAGCGTGCGGGCGTATCCTTCGCGAGCTACACGGCTGGTGCCGCCGACATGGCGTCCGCCGCCTCGCCGACCTGATCGGAGCCGTGCATGAGTGAGACCCGCGACCACCTGGCGATCGCCCTCGACGTCGACGACATCGTCGTCGCGCTGCGCCTGGCGAAGGAGGTCGCACCGTGGTTCGGCGTGGCCAAGGTTGGCCTCGAGCTCTACACGGCCGCGGGCCCGCGCATCATCGGGAACCTGAACGAGCTGGGCTACGACGTCTTCCTGGACATCAAGCTGCACGACATCCCCACCACCGTCGGGAAGGCCGCGCGGGTCGTCGGATCCCTCGGCGTGAAGTACCTCACGATCCACGCGATGGGCGGCGCGGCGATGCTGCGGGCGGGCGTCGACGGACTCTGCGAAGGCGCGAGTCGCGCCGCGCTGCCCGAGCCCATCGCGCTCGCCGTCACGATCCTCACGAGTGACGATGGCGCACCGCCGCACATCCTCGGCAAGCGCGTGCAGGCGGCCGTCGAGGGAGGCTGCCGCGGCATCGTCTGCGCGTCCTCCGACATCAGGCAGGCGAAGACGCTGGCGCCGCGGATACTCGCCGTGGTCCCCGGGATCCGGCCCGCCGGCATGGCGACCCACGACCAGGCGAGAGCCGCCACCCCCGAGTCGGCGATCTCGGCGGGAGCCGACCTCCTCGTCATCGGACGGGCGGTGACGGGGGCATCGGACCACGCCGACGCCGCCCGCAAGATCGCCGAATCTCTGGACGGCGACGCGGTGACGACGTCGCGCTAGGGTCGTCGTCCATGCCCTTGCCTCCCGCACTTTCGCCCGAACAGCGAGCGGCGGCACTGGAGAAGGCCGCCGCCGCGCGACGTCAGCGCGCCGAGCTCAAGGACAAGCTCAAGATGGGCTCCTTGACGCTGCGGGAGCTGCTGGACCAGGCCACGCGCGACGAGGTCGTCGCCAAGATGAAGGTCGTCGCCGTGCTCGAATCGCTGCCGGGGGTCGGCAAGGTGAAGGCCCGCCGCCTCATGGAAGAGGTCGGGATCAGCGAGACCCGTCGCGTCCAGGGCCTCGGCGAGAAGCAGCGCAAGAGCCTCTTCGAGAAGCTCGCCGGCAGCTAGCAACTCGTCGTTGCTGTTCGTCGTCCTCGGGCCCGGTGGGGTCGGCAAGGGCACGGTCGTCCGGCGGCTCGTCGATGCCGACGACCGACTGTGGCTCAGCAGGTCGTGGACGACGCGCGCGCAACGCGCCGGTGAACCCGACGACGCCTATGTCTTCGTCGACGAGGCGACCTTCGCCGCCAAGGCGATTGCGGACGGCTTCCTCGAGACCAACCAGTTCGCCGGGAACAGCTGCTGGTACGGCACGCCGTGGCCGGACCAGCCCAACCGCGACGTGGTCCTGGAGATCGATCTGAACGGCGCCCGCCAGGTCCGCGAGCGCTATCCCGATGCCAGGCTGATCCTCGTCCTTCCACCGGATCAGGAGGAGCTCGAGCGTCGCCTTCGGGGCCGCGGTGACGATGAGGAGCACGTCCAACGACGCCTGGCGCTCGCCGACGTCGAGATCACGGGCGGCCTCGAGCTGGCCGACCGTGTGGTCATCAACGACGACCTGGATCGTGCCGTCGAGGAGGTCGCCGGTATACTGGACGGCTACCGCAGCGGTTCCTAGCCGCCGCCGACGACCCCGGAGAGAACATGGCCCAGCAGCAGCGCGCCACGATGATGGACCCCCAGATCGAGGACCTGCTCGAGCGGGTCGACTCGAAGTTCACGCTCGTGACGCTCTCCGCGCGCCGTGCTCGTCAGATCAACAGCTACTTCAACCAGCTCGGCGAGGGTCTCGGAGCCATCGTTCCCCCGCAGGTGGCGACGATCTCCCGCAAGCCGATGTCGATCTCCCTGGAGGAGATCGCCGCCGACAAGATCACCTACAACCGGATCGAGCCCACCGACGACGACGGCGAAGGGGAGACGGCCGAGTAGTTCCGGCCGTCTCGACCCAAGGGCGGTTTCGCATGCCTCATGTCTCCGGCAAGCGGATCGTGCTCGGCGTCTCCGGCGGCATCGCGGCATACAAGGCCGTGGAGGTCTGCCGGCGCCTCGTCGACGCCGGTGCGTTCGTGTCCCCGGTGCTCACCGCGGACGCGTCCCGCTTCGTCGGTGCGGTGACGTTCAGCGCGCTGGCCAGCGAACCCGTGCGCACGTCTCTTTGGGACGAGCCCGAGCCGATCCCCCACACGCGGCTCGGTCAGTCGGCCGATCTCGTGGTGATCGCGCCCTGCACGGCGCGGGTGCTCGGCAAGTACGCCGCCGGCATCTCCGACGACCTGCTGACGGCGACGCTGTTAGCGACGCGCGCGCCGGTTCTCGTGTGCCCGGCGATGCACACCGAGATGTGGGAGCACCCCTCGGTCCAGGAGAACCTGGCGACGCTGCGCCGGCGGGGAGTGCACGTGCTCGAGCCCGCCATCGGTCGCCTCGCCGGGGGCGACATCGGCGCCGGCCGCCTCGCGGATCCGGGCGACATCGTGGCCGCCATCGATCGACTGCTCGGGCCGAGGGACCTCGACGGTGTCCGGGTTCTCGTCACCGCCGGGGGCACGCGAGAGCCCATCGACGCGGTGCGGGTCATCACCAACCGGTCGTCCGGCAAGCAGGGCTATGCCATCGCCGAGGAAGCCCTCTCGCGCGGCGCGTCCGTCACCCTCGTCACCACCGTGGACCGCACGGCGCCTCCCGGCGCGCACGTCGTCAGGGTTGCGACGGCGGCTGAGATGCAGGAGGCGGTGGTGCCCCACCAACGCGAGTTCGACGTCATCGTCATGGCCGCCGCGGTCGCGGACTTCCGGCCGAAGGCGCCGTCGGATCGCAAGTCCAAGAAGGAGGAGGGTCCTCCCGAGATCGTCCTCGAGCCGACCCACGACTTCCTGGTGGACCTCGGACGTGACAAGCCATCGACGCAGGTCCTCGTCGGGTTCGCCGCCGAGACCGACGACCTGCGCCCGAACGCCGAGGGCAAGCTCCGCCGCAAGAAGCTCGACCTCATCGTCGGCAACGACGTGTCGGCCCCCGGGGCCGGCTTCGAGCACGACACCAACTCGGTGATCCTCCTCTCCGCCGACGGCGCCGAGCAGGATGTGCCGCTCTCCGACAAGCGCGAGGTGGCCCGGGCCGTCCTCGATCGCGTCGTCACCCTCCGATCGACCGTCAACCTCCAAAGGAAATCCACGCCGTGAGCGACCGCTTCACCTTCACCTCCGAGTCCGTGACCGAAGGTCATCCC
>DATLED010000033.1:0-39842 GCA_035525495.1 Acidimicrobiales bacterium
CTCCGGCCCGACCGGGTCCACGTGCTCTCCGGCGGACGCATCGTGAAGAGCGGCGGACCCGAGCTGGCCGACGAGCTCGAGTCCACGGGCTACGCGCCCTACGGCACCAAGGAGGAAGCGGCACCACCCGCCGCCGACCCCTTCGCCGACCCCCTCGCGTAGTCGTCGGCCTCGCTCTGCGTCGTTCAGCGTCGCCTCACTCCTTGCCGCTCGGCTGGCAGCTGCTCTCGGACGGAAAATTCGCGACGAGGTCGCACTCGGCTCCGTCGCTACAGCCAGTCGTTCGTGGTCGGGCGACCTCGTCGCGAATTTCTTCGGCCGACTGGCGCTCCCGATGCCGCCGGCAACCCGGCGCCGCCCGCTCGCCTGAGTGTCTTTGACGCGACCGTCATAGGATTTCCGGCATGAAGCAACTGTCCGGTCTCGACAACACGTTCCTCTCGATGGAGACGGCCTCGCAGTTCGGCCACGTCTCGAGCGTCTCGATCTACGAGCGCCCGTCCGAGGACTTCGAACCCTGTCCGGCCTGGCGGGCGGCGATCGAGAAGCGCCTCCACCTCCTCGAGCCGCTCCGGCGCCGCCTCGTCGAGGTGCCGTTCAACGTCGACCACCCGTACGGGGTGGAGGATCCGGAGTTCGACCTCGACTACCACGTGCGCCACACGGCGCTGCCGCCGCCCGGTGGTGACGAGCAGATGTCGAAGCTGGTGGCCCGGCTGATCGGCCGGCCGCTCGACCGGAAGCGCCCGCTGTGGGAGAGCTACGTCGTCGAGGGCCTCGCCGACAACCGCTTCGCCATCTTCACCAAGGTCCATCACGCCACCGTGGACGGCGCGTCCGGCGCCGAGCTGCTCACGCTGATGCTCGACCAGACGCCCGAAGGCGACGTCATCGAGCCGCCGGCCGAGCCCTGGAAGCCGGAGCGGGTGCCGAGCGACTTCGAGGTCCTGAACCGAGCCGCCGCCAACCTCGTCCGCAAGCCCGGCCGGCTCGCGCTGCTGTCGGCCCGCACGGCGCGTGAGGTCGGCAAGGCGACCCGCAACCCCGTCCTCGTCGCCGCCGCCAACCAGTGGCGCGACAGCCTCCGCGGCCCGGTCGGCGCGGTGATGAACATCGGCCGTAGCCGCGACGAGGACCGCGATCCGCCGCCGCCGCTGCCGTCCCTGCGGGCCCCCCGCACGCCGTGGAACAAGACGATCACGGCGCACCGGAACTTCTCGTTCCAGTCGACCTCGCTCGAGGCCGTCAAGGCGATCAAGAACGCCATGGGCGCCACCGTCAACGACGTCGTCATGGGCGCCTGCACCGGCGGGCTCCGGGCCTACCTCGAGGAGAAGGGAG
The DNA here is from genome assembly GCA_035525495.1 of Acidimicrobiales bacterium. GTDB lineage: Bacteria > Actinomycetota > Acidimicrobiia > Acidimicrobiales > CADCTF01 > DATLED01. Next base: position 1,342 of record DATLED010000033.1, read on the forward strand.
AACTGCCGGCCGAGCCGCTCGTCGCCATGGTGCCGGTGTCGATCCGGACCGGCGACGAGGTCGAGAAGTGGACCAACCGCGTGTCCGGTCTCCTGGCGACGCTGCCGACCGACGAAGGCGACATCGGAGAGCGGGTCCGCAAGGTGCACGAGGCGATGGTGGCGAGCAAGGACATGTTCAACGCCATCCCAGCGGAGATGCTCACGGACTTCACCCAGTTCCCGTCGCCGGCCACGTTCGCCCGTGCGACCCGCATGGCGACGCGGTTCCGTCTCGGCGAGCGGCTCAATCCCCCGGTGAACCTCGTGATCTCGAACGTGCCCGGGCCGCGGACGCCGCTGTACTCGTCGGGGGCGAAGCTCCTGCACTACTACCCGGTGTCGACCATCACCGATGGCCAAGGGCTGAACATCACCGTGCAGTCCTATCTCGACACCCTCGACTGGGGCCTGGTGTCGTGCCGCGAGCTCGTCCCCGACCTCGACCACCTCCTCGACCTGATCATCCGGGAGATGGAGCTGATGGCCAAGCTCGTCAACATCGACGTTCCCGTCCGCCAGGCGGTCTGAGCGGATGAAGGCGGCGCGCATCACCGACGGGGAGCTCAGCGTCAAGGAGGTCGAGGCGCCGGTGCCCGAGCCGGACCACGCTCGGGTGCGCATCACCTCGGCCGGTGTGTGTCACTCCGACCTGCACCTCGCCCGAGGCGATTGGTACGGGATGCGCCCGGAGAGCATCGGGCACGAGGCCATCGGCATCGTCGAGGAGCTCGGTCCGGGCGCCGAGCGCTACACGTCCGTGGGCTCCCGCGTGATCCTCGGTCTCGGCGGCACCGGCGGCGGCTACTGGTGCGGCGGGTGCGATTACTGCCTCGGCGGCCAGCCTCGGCACTGCGCACAGGCCAAGGGCGTGATGGGCACGTTCGCCGAGGAGTTCTCCGTCTACGCCCCCGGGCTGGTGACGGTCCCGGAGGGCGTCCCGGACAGCGAGGCTCCGCTCGCGTGCGGTGGACTGACGGCGTACGGGGCCGTCAAGAAGCTGGCGCAGAACGGCGTGCGACCCGGTCGTCCGATCGCCATCGTGGGTGCGGCCGGTGGCCTCGGCCACTACGCCATCCAGCTGGCGACGGCGTTCGGGTACCGGGTCGTCGGCGTCGACATCGGTGAGGAGCGGCTCGAGTTCATCCGGTCGATGGGCGCCGAGCGCGCCGTCAGCGTCGACGAGGCACAGTCGGTCGTGCAGAGCGAATACGGCGGCGTGGACGCTTCCATCGTCTTCGCCGCTCGGGTCGCCGGGTACGACCTCGGGCTCAACCTGCTGCGCAAAGGCGGCCTCTTCATCGGCGTCGGTCTGCCGCCGACGAGCGACGGGACGTTCCAGCTCGACCCGTTCCGGTTCTTCCTCAACGACTGGAGGGTGATCTTCTCGGCCGTCGGGACCGTGCAGGACATGCGAGAGCTCGTGGACCTCGCCGCCTCCGGCAAGGTCAAGACCCACGTCGACCGCACCGGCAGGCTCTCCGAGCTGCCGGCGATCTTCGACGAGCTGGCAGCCGGTCGATACCTCGGCCGGGCGGTCATCACCGACCTCTCCGGCTGACGCTTCGGCGTCAGCGGATCCGATGCCAGAGGTCGAGCCCGGCGGGTCCGGGGACGACGGCGACACGCTCGTACGCCGCCTGGAACCACGCCTCGCTCGCCGCCGAGAGCTGCGCCGGGCCGCGCCCCCCGTACACCACCCAGTCGCAGTGTTCGAGGAGTCGTCGCATCCCGACCTGGGATGACGGCACCTCGAAGGCCGGGCCAACGCCCTCGAACTCGAGGTCTGGCCGGCTCGTCGGCAACAGCATCGACGCATAGGGGTCCGCGCTGGGCGGGAACCCGGCTGGCGGCAGGCGACCGGAAGCGACCCCCCACGCGGGCTCGAACGCGAACAGGCACGCTCCGGGTGGAACGTCGCGTGCGATGAGGTCGGCCAGCGCATGGAGCTCGTGGGTCCGCGGGGGAATGCTCTTCATCGACTGACGGAAGGGGATGACGGGCGTCGCCGCGAGCGCCAATGCCAGGACCGGCCGCACGAGGCGGAGCGGACGGCGCGCGAAGAACGTCCACGCGGTTCCGGCCGCGTACCCCGCCAGCAGGACCTCTGCGACGACGAGGTGCGAGAGGTACTGCAGCCAGAAGGTGCGACCGATGAGAAACGCGCCGATGGTCGTGGCGGCGAGCACCAGGAGGAAGCGCTCGGCCCGTCCATCGCGTCGCCATGCCCGGGCCAGCGCACAGATCGCGCCAATGCCGGCGCCGGTCGCGCTGACCCCGTGGAAGGACCCGATCAGTTGCGACCGGTTCCGGATCCAGAGCGGTTCGAAGATGATCCGCACACGGTCAGCGACCGCTGCCCCGTCCGGAGCGCGGAAGAGCTGAAAGCGCACCAGCTGCTCCGCGGCGTCGCGCGGAGCCAGCAGCAGAAAGGGCAGGACGAAGACGATGATGATCCCGGCGGCGCCGATGGCGAGCCGGAGGACCGCGCGTCGCGTCTCGAGGACGGTGGTCACGGGGAGCGATGCCAGGGCGGCGAGGGCGGCGAACGCCCCCCACGTCTTGGCGGCGAAGGCGAGGCCGAAGGCCGCGCCCGCGGCGAGCTGCGACCGTCGGGAGCCGTCCGACCGCAACCACCACATCGCGCCGAGCAGGACGAACAGGTTGAGGCTCGGTTCGAGGAAGGTGCCACGCTCGACGGCGACCACCGCCGGGTAGGTCGCATAGAGGGCGGCGGCGAGGACCCCGGCGACCGGACCGCGGATCATCCTCCCGACGATTCCGCAGAGCACGACGTTGACGGCGCCGACGAACGGCATGGCCAGCACTGCAACCGCGAACGCTCGGTCGGCGCCCACGACCGCCTGGAGGGCCCCGGCGAAGGGGAGCAACAGCAGCAGCCACATGGGCGGGTGGACGAAGATCACATCGCGATAGGGCAGATGGCCGGACGCGAGCAGGCCCGACGCGCCGAAGTAGACGCCCTCGTCGTAGTCGACGGGGAACGCCAGAGGACCGCCACCGGACAACAGGGGGGCGAGGCGAAGCGCGAGGCCTCCGAGCGCGATGGCCACCAGGAGACCGTGACGCCGTCCCGATGTCCGCGCACCATGGATCGCGGTCATCACCGACCCCCGCCGGCGGACCGCTACGGCGAGGTCGTCGTCGTCGTCGTCGACGACGACGACGTCGACGTCGACGTCGGCATGATCGTCGCCGTCGTGGTCGGCCCCGCCGTGGTCGTCGGCGCCGCCGTGGTCGTCGGCGCACCGGTCGTCGTCGGCGCGCCGGTCGTCGTCGGGGCGGCCGTCGTCGTGGGGGCGACGGTGGTGGTCGTCGCCTCCTCGCTCGCCGGCGGCGCCTGCTCGTTGAACGGCACCGGGGCCTTCTTGCCGCCGATGACGTAGACGGGCGTTCCACTCGGGACGTTGTCGAAGAGCCACAGCGAGGAGGTCATCGGGATGCGCACGCAGCCGTGGGACGCCGGGTAGGCGGGTACCGACGCGGAGCCGTGCATGGCGATGCCGCCGTTGAAGTACAGGGGGTTGAAGAGCTCGCCGAGACGGCTCACCCGCACGCCGCGGATCTTGCGGTTCACCTTGAACGAGCCGCCCGGCGTGATGGCGACGTCGCACTCGCCGTCGACGCAGTAGCGCTTCTCGTTCCCCGTGGAGACCGACAGCGTCCGCACCAGCGCTCCGCCCTTGTACAGCTGGAGCACCTGGCGTTTGAGGTCGATCTCGACGCGGTTGGCGCCGCCGGACGCCAGCATCGGCTCGGGTTCGCCGGCATTGGCGATCGCTTCGAGGACGGCCGGCGTGGCCTTGCCCGAACGCTCGATGCGGCTCACCTTCTGGAACGCCATCACGGCATGGCCGGTCGCGGCGTCGAACACGCCGTCCACCTTGCCGGTGTCGAACTTGAGGGCGGCCAACTTCTGTTCCATCGCCTGGACCTCGGGGCCCTTGGCGCCACGGGTGAGGGCGGGCGGGGGCGGCGGCTCGGTGCTCGCCGTCGTCGTGGTCGCGGCGGTCGTCGTCGTTGTGGATCCGGTGGTCGACGTCGTCGACGACGTCGTGACCGATGTTCCCTGGGCCGATGCCTGCCGCTCGCCCGACGAACCGCTGCACGCGCTCGCGACGAGGCCGAGCAAGGCCGCGCAAACGGCGAGATTCCGGGGAAGTGAGGCGCGCACCGACAGACCTTCCATTGCTGGTTCGACGCTCCAGTATGGAAGGACGTTCCACGTTCGGCGAATCACGCCGTTCAGAGGCGAGTCGTGCCGAGGGTCTCGAGGAGGTCGAGGTGGGCGGCGGCGACGGCGCCGGGCGCGCAGGACGAGCGCAGTGAACGCGCCGCCGCAGCAGCCCGCGACAGCGCAGGTCGGTCGAGTGCCTCGATCGCCGCCGTGAGGTCGTCGCCGTACGGGATGCCCGCGTCGCCGAGGGTCTCCGTCAGGTACCCCCACGACGAGACGAGGGCGCCGACACCGGCGCCGATGACGTCGCCCACGGTCCCGGTCGTGATCATGTCGGCCTCGTCGAAGGGCAGGATCAGGGCGTCGACCGAGCGCAGTCGTTCGTCGTAGGTGGCGCGGTCGACCATCTCGTAGGCGATGGCCGTGATCCTCGGATCATCGGGCGCGACGTCTCCCGGTCCGAGGGAGTACACGTGCAGCTCGACGTCGTCCCTGGTCGTCCGATGGAAGGCGTCCAGTACGGCCTGCACGTCCTTCTCGGCCCGGGGTGCCCCGACGACGCCGAGGCGGATCGGTCCGTCCCGACCGTCCACCCGAGCGTCGCCGCTGAGATGGCCGAAGTGGACGTGGGGGATCACGCGGTGCACGGCGTCGGCGCGGAACGCGTACCGGGACTCGACCCGCTGACGGCCGTACTCGCTGTGGTGGACGACGCCGTCGGCCGCCCCCGCCCAGGCGTCGTAGATGGCGCGCTGACGCGGGTCCTTGTCGTGGGGGACGAGGTTGTGCTGGGTCCACACGATGCGGACGCCGGAGTCGCGCAGGACGTCGATGGCGGTGCGGTGGCGACCGAGGTCCGGGCCGAGGAACCACTCGGGCCAGTGGAGGTGGAAGGCGTCCCAGCCCGCGAGGTACGACGCCCCACCGCCGAGCAAACGGCTCGTGGAGATCTGGTGGTCGGCGACGGCTTGGGCGGAGACGAGCGGGTCGTAGATGCTGCGGTGGTAGTGGTGGGTCAGCCCGGTGGTCAGGACCCGCAGCACCGGCGTGACCGACCATCCGAAGGAGACCTCCGGCGAGGGCGGGAGGTCGAGCTGGTGGACCCGCGGCAGCTCGGCCCAGAAGCTGCGGTACTCCTTGAGCCCGTCGACGTCGACCACCGCGGGTGTCCCGTCGCCACGGAAGCTGACCCGGAGCGGTCGCTCCTTCGTCTCGGCCACCTGCACCGCCAACGCGTGGGGCACGGACCCCTCGTCGAAATGCAGCTGTTCATCGACATGCAGCGTCCGTCCCTCGACGCGGTAGGTCACGGCACGCGAACCCCCGAGCACCTCGACGTCGCTCCCCACCTCGAACTGGTGCGAGCGGACGAACCCCTCGTAGGTCAGCCGGAGGCCGGCGTCGACCTTCTCGAAGCTCGCCGGCAGATGGCCCGCGGTGTAGCGGACTCCCCGCCGGAACGCGAAGGGCACGCCCGTCGGGAGGTCGGCGTCGACCGGCACCTCGAACAGCCCGGGGTTGTGCGGCGCCGGGAGGTAGTCACTGACTGTGCAACCGACGACCGGAAGGACGAAGGCGAGGTCGCGCGAGCGGTACGTCCACACCCCGGCTCGCCGTTCCTCGTCGAAGACGATCAGCTCGTCGGCCGCCCGAAAGAGGTGGGTCGGATCAACGGTCGGCGCGTGCTCGATCCCGGACTCCCGGAGGACGGCCGCGGTGTCGGCGAGCTTGCCGAGGCAGTCGAGGGTCATCTGCAACCGCCGGAACGGGCCGCGGTATCCGAACGTCGACCGGTGCTGGTGCGCGGTGATGAGTCCGTCGGCCGCGAACCACGGAGGGATGGCGGCGAAGGCGTGGTCGGCGCGGGCGAGCCACCCGTCGACGTCGTCGGTCAGCCGCTTCGAAGCGCCTAGCCCGCCGAGCTCGACGGTGAGGCATGTCGCCAGCGCGCCGCTCGACCGACCCCACGAGAAAGCGGCGCCGTTCGTCGCGCCGATGCGCTCGACGAGGGCCAGGGCGGCCCGGGCACCGGGCTCCCACACGGCGCCGAGCCGGTCGGCCACCGGTTCCGTGAAGAGGTAGATGTCGCCGCTGTAGATGTCGAAGCGGGCGATGCCCGTGTGCGAGTCGTCGAGGTACCCGCGCGGGTTGTCGGCGAGCAGCGCTGTCGTCCGCGCCGTGAGGTCGGCGAGTGCGGTCTCGTCCGCGCCGAGCGCCAGGCGTTGCCGAGCGGCTTCGCAGCGGAGGAGGACGGCTGCGTAGTTGCGGGGGAGCCGACCCTCGGCCATCGCCGGGAGGTGCGAGGTGGAGTCGCAAGCCTCGTGGAGCTCGGCGACGGTGGCGTCGTCGAAGCGCTCGAGGAGATGGGGCCGGCGCTCGATGGTCTCCGCGATCCGGTAGGAGAAAAACGTGTGGGTGCGGCGCCCATCGACCTCGGCGAGCACGACCTCGAGGGCGTCGTCGAGCGCGCGACCGGCGACCTCGTCCACGCCGCAGCGCCCGAGGTGGCCGAGGGTGAAGGCCAGGTCGGCCCGCACGTCGGGGTTGACCTCATGGCCGGCGAACACCCTCGGGATGCGCAGCCCTGGGAGGTGCGTCCGCTCGAGGGCCTCGACGGCGTCGACGACGAAGGCCGTGAGGCGCTCGTGGAGCGGCGAGGTCATGCCCCAAGCCACGACCGCAACGTGGCCGCGTCGGCAACGACCTGCGCGGGGTCGTCGTCCCGGACGAACTCGAGGAACGCATAGCGGTCGCCGGCGAAGCGGTTGTCGGCACCGAGCACGCCGAGGAGCGCCGGCCAGGCCGTTCCCTCGGCGAGCGGGTGCCGAGTCCCGTCGTCGCTCCAGTGGAACACGTGCACGTGGCTGACGTCCGGGCCGACGGCCGCGGATTCGTCGCGCAGCGGCCGGCCGGCGACGGGCTGCCAGTAGGTGAAGAGGTTCGCCGGTCGCCCGGCGGCGTCGAGGAGGGACTGGGTCCCGGCTGCCGTCTCGGTGAACGTGTCGACGTGGAACTCCGTCGACATCGTGAGTCCCGCATCGGCCGCCGACGCCGTCCACGCCGCCAGGTCGGCCGCCGTCCGGGCGAACAGTTCCGGGTCGCTCCCCGGTCGAGCGCCGAACGGGCACCACACGCGGACGTTGGTGGCGCCGAGCGCGACCGCGGTCGCCAGCACCGGCGGCACGCGTGCCGGCGAGGACTTCCCGGCGACCAGATACGAGCCGTAGGACGGGCAGCCGAGCCCGACGTCCTCGCTCCGCCGGCGCACGTCCCTCGCCGCCCTTTCCTCACCGGGGGTGAGGTGCACGTCGGCGCCCCACTCGATCCCCTCGAGCCCCGCAACGACGGCCGTCGCGATGACCTCGTCGGGCGCCAGCGCCCGGAACGTCACCGAGCAGAGGCCGGGTCGGAGCGGGCTCACGCCATCCGCTCCAGGTCCCGCTCGTTGACGGGGTGCAGTGGCGGCGCACCGGCCACGAAGCGCTCGATCTCGGTGATGGCGAGATCGGCGAGGCGTCCGAGCTCGCTGCCCTGCGCGCCTGCGACGTGGGGCGTCACGAAGGCGTTGGGCAGCGAGAGGAGCGGGTGGTCCGGCGGCAACGGCTCGGGGTCGGTCACGTCGAGCACCGCCGAGATGCGACCGTCACGCAGGGCCTCGACCAGCGCGTCGGTGTCGACGATGGCTCCGCGCGCGGTGTTGACGAGGGTGGCGCCGTCGCGCATCGCCCCGAGCTGCGCGGGACCGATGAGGTGGCGAGTCGAAGGCAGGTTCGGGGCGTGAACGGAAACGATGTCCGACGTCGCCACGAGCTCGCCGAGCTCGACTCGGGTGACGCCGAGGCGCTCCGCCTCGGCGTCGTCGAGGTAGGGGTCGGCGACGACGACCTCGAGGTCGAACGGTCGGAGGAGCTCGATGACCCGTCGTCCGACGAGGGATGCGCCGATGAGCCCGACGCGCTTGGCGACGTTGCCGAGGGGTCGGGGTCGGCGGATGCGGACGTCCGATGTGGCGCGCAGACGTTCGCGACTGGCGAGCACGCCCTTGTTCGCGAACAGGATGGCGGCGAGCGTGTACTCGGCGACCGGCACGGCGTTCGCGGCGGCGGCCGACGTCACGACGATGCCGCGGGCCCACACCGCGGGCGTCACGATCTCCTTGACGGTGCCAGCGGCGTACGCGAACAAGCGCAGGCTGGGCATCGACGCCAACGTCGCCTCGTCGAGCCTCGGGCAACCCCAGTGACCGAGGAGGACCTCGGCATCACCGCCGGACGCCACGACGTCGCCGATCACCGCCAGCCGGGCGCGGTGCGCATCGGCGAAGGCGGCGGTCTCGAGGCCGTCCGCCATGGCGAGGGCGATGCGGGGACGGGTTGCGATCGCGGCTAATCCTCCTGCAGCAGCGAGATCGCCTGCACCGGGCAGGAGTTGACGGCCATCTCGACCTTCGAGCGCAGGGACTCGTCGGGGTTGTCCTGCAGGAGGTACAGGTAGCCGTCGTCACGCACCTCGAAGACCTCGGGCGCGAGGCCCTGGCAGATGCCGTTGCTCTGACACAGATCGAAGTCGACGACGACCTTCATACGCCCTCCTCGGGTAGTCGGTTGCGTACCCTACGCGGGTGTCATGGACCTGTCCGTCCTGCGGGCGCCTGTTCGGACGGACGAAGCAGTCGCACGAGTGCGCGCCGGCGATGACGTTGGAGGAGTACTTCTCGACCGGTCCACCGTTCGAGCGCCCCGTCTTCGAGGCGGTCATGTCGTACCTCGACACGATCGGCGGGCCGTTCCACGTCGAGCCCGTATCCGTCGGGATCTTCGTGAAGACGCACCGGTCGTTCCTCGAGCTGCGGCCGCTGACGAAGTGGGTGAACCTCGGCTACCCCGGGCCGGAGGGGTGGAAGAAGATCCGGCTGCGGGACCCGTCGGATCTGGACGACGCCGTGAAGGCGACGCTGGCGCGGGCCTACGTCCGCAACGTCAGCGGAGCCTGACCCTTGTCGAGGGGACTAGGCGAGCGCCTCGTCCAAGCCCTGCGCCAACGTGTTCCACGACAACGTGGCGCACTTGATGCGCACCGGGAACTTCACCACGCCCTGCAACGCCTCGAGGTCGCCGAGCTTGACCTCGGGGTCGGGCGACACGGCCTCGGCCTCGCCGGTCTCCTGGCCGTCGCTGTCGAGTGACCGCTCGTGGATCGACATCAGCGCCTTGAACGCACGGATGAGCGCCCGGGCTTCGTCCACCGACTTGCCCTTCACCGCCGCCGACATCATCGACGCCGAGGACTGAGAGATCGAGCATCCCTGCCCACCGATCTTCACGTCGGTCACCCGATCGCCGTCCACCGACAGGAACACCACGATCTCGTCGCCGCACAACGGGTTGAACCCCTCCGTGCGGGTCGCCGGCGGCGCGGGCAGCTCGCCGCGGTTCCGCGGCGAGCGGTAGTGGTCGAGGATGATCTCGCGATAGAGGTCTTCGAGTCCGGGCACGTCAGTCAGTCTCCTTGCCGAAGAACCGGGCGGCGTCGGTGAGCGCCGAGCTGAGCGCATCGACGTCGGCTTCGTCGTTGTAGATGTAGAACGAGGCGCGTGCGGTCGCGCCCACGCCCAGGCACCGCATCAGCGGCTTGGCGCAGTGGTGGCCCGCACGGACGCAGACGCCCTGGGAGTCGAGCACCTGGCTGATGTCGTGGGGGTGAAGCCCGGCGAAGGCGAACGACAGCACCCCACCCCGCATCGCCGGCTCGACGGGTCCGTGGATCTCGAGCTGCGAGCCGTGGTGCTCGGTCAGCGTCCGCATCGCGTAAGCCGTCACCTCGACCTCGTGGCGCCGCACCGCGTCCATCCCCAGCGCCTGCAGGTAGTCGACGGCGACGCCGAGCCCGATGGCCTCGGCGATCGGCGGGGTGCCGGCCTCGAACTTCCAGGGCAGCTCGTTGGGCGTGAACCCGTCGAGTCGAACGTCCCGGATCATGTCGCCGCCACCGAGGAACGGCGGCATCGCATCGAGCAATGCCTCGCGACCCCACAGCACGCCGATCCCGGTCGGCCCGAGCATCTTGTGGCCGGTGAAGGCGAAGAAGTCGGCGCCCATGTCCGCCACGTCCGTCGGCAGGTGCGGCACGTACTGCGCGCCGTCGACCAGCACCAGCGAGCCCGCCGCGTGCGCGGCATCCGCGATGCGTCGCACCGGCGTGATCGTGCCCAGCACGTTCGACATCGCCGTGATGCCCACGAGCTTCACGCCGTCGACAAGGCGCTCGAGATCGGAGAGGTCGAGCTGCCCGTCCTCGCCTAGCGGGAGGTAGCGCAGCTCGATCCCCAACGACTCCTTGAGCATGAGCCACGGGACGAGGTTGGCGTGGTGCTCCATCTCCGTCAGCAGCACCGCGTCGCCGGGCCGGAGGTTGGCTCGGCCCCAGGAGTTCGAGACGAGGTTGATCGCCTCGGTGACGTTCTTCGTGTAGATGATCTCGCTGTCGCGCTGGCCGCCGATGAACCGCCGCACCTTGCCGCGGCTCGCCTCGTAGCGGGCTGTCGCCTCCTCTGCCCACGCATACACGCCGCGATGGACGTTGGCGTGTGTCGTCTCGTAGTACTCGGTCATCGCCGAGAGCACGACCGTCGGCTTCTGCGACGAGGCGGCGCTGTCGAGGTAGACCGCGCGGTGGCCGTTCACCCTCTGGTCGAGGATCGGGAAGTCCTTCTTGATCGTGTCGACGTCGAAGTCGGGGCTGTCGCTCACCGCCATGCTTCGTACCCCTCGGCCTCCAACCGCTCGGCCAGCTCGGGACCGCCGGTGTCGACGACCCGTCCGTCCACGAGGATGTGCACGACGTCGGGCTGCAGCGCCTGAAGGATCCGCTGGTAGTGCGTGATCAGCAGCACGCCCATCTCGGGCCGAGCCGCCCGCACCTCGTTCACGCCCTTGGCCACGATGCGCAGTGCGTCGATGTCGAGGCCCGAATCGGTCTCGTCGAGGATCGCCATCGCCGGCTCGAGCATGGCCATCTGCAGGATCTCGTTGCGCTTCTTCTCCCCGCCGGAGAACCCCTCGTTGAGGTAGCGGTCGCCGAACGACGGGTCCATCTCCAGGCGCTTCATCCACTCGATGATGGCCATGCGCGTCTCCAGCACCGACATGTCGTCGAGCCCCTTGCGAGCGCCCATCGCCTGGCGCAGGAACTGGATGACGGGGACGCCCGGCACCTCCTCGGGGTATTGGAAGGCGAGGAACAGGCCCGCTTTCGCCCGGACGTCGGTGGGCCAAGAGGTGATGTCGTCGCCCTGGAACACGATGCGCCCGGACGTCACCGTGTAGTCGGTGTTGCCGAGGAGGGCGTTGGCCAGGGTCGACTTGCCCGACCCGTTCGGACCCATCAGCGCATGGATCTCGCCCGCGCCCACCGTGAGGTCGACGCCGTTGAGGATCTCCTGGCCGTCGACGCTCACGTGGAGGTCGTGGATCTCGAAGAGGGGGGCCACGGCGGCATTCTATTTCCCCTATGGCGGTAGGGGAAATAGGCGTGGGGCTAGCGTCGCCACCGGTGGCCGATCCCTGGAACTTCGACGGTGAGAGCGTCCCGTTGGGCCCTCCGGGAACGACGATCACGCTGGTCGAGGGGTCCGCCTTCTGCATCTCCGAGGGGTCGGGCGACATCCGCCCCGGCACCCCCCAGGGGCTGTTCTTCCGGGACAGCCGTCTGTTGTCCGGACTGTGCCTGCGGGTCAACGGCGCGCCGCCGGACGCCCTCGCCGGCACATCGACCGATCCGTTCGCAGCGGTGTTCGTGTCCCGCAGCGCCGACCTCCTCGTCTTCCGCCGCCGCTACATCGGACGGGGCATGCGGGAGGACCTGACCGTCCGCAACTTCAGCGAGGAGGCGGCCTTCGCTGCCATCGACCTGCGGATCGAGGTCGACTTCGCCGAGCTGTTCGACGTGAAGGAGGGACGGGTCGCCCTCGACGGCGACCGCTCCTTCGAGGCGCGCGGCAGCGACGCCGTCTACCGCGTCCGGCGCAGCGGTGGGATCCGCCGCGGTGTCCGGATCGGGTTCCCGGCGGAGGAGGAGGTCCGGCCGACCGACGATCTCGTCCGCTTCGAGGTGGTCATCCCGCCCCACGGCGAGTGGTCGACGTGCATCCAGGTGACACCGATCATCGACGACGAGGAGATCCGTCCCCGATACCTGTGCGGCCAGCCGGTCGAGCGGGCGACGCCGGCGGAGCGGTTGGAGAAGTGGCGGCGCGACGTCCCCGTCGTCACCACCGACCACGAGGGGATGCAGGACGCGGTGCTCCGGAGCGTCGACGACCTCGGCGCGCTGCGCATCTTCGACCCCGACTTCCCCGAGCGGACGGTCGTCGCTGCGGGCGCGCCGTGGTTCATGACGCTGTTCGGGCGCGACAGCCTCATCACCTCGTGGATGGCGTTGCTCGTCGACCCCGACCTCGCCCTCGGCGTGCTCCAGACGTTGGCCCGATTCCAGGGTGTCGACGTCGATGCACGCAACGACGAGGAACCCGGCCGCATCCTCCACGAGATGCGCTTCGGCGAAGCGGTGTCACTGTCACTCGGCGGCGGGAGCGTCTACTACGGCAGCGCCGACGCCACGCCGCTGTTCGTCATGCTGCTCGCCGAGCTCCGCCGGTGGGGCCTCGCGCCCGAGGTCGTCGACCAGCTGCTGCCCCACGCCGATCGAGCGATGGCGTGGATCGAGGACTTCGGCGACCGCGACGGCGACGGCTACGTCGAGTACCGGCGGGCAACCGATCGCGGCCTGCTGCACCAGGGGTGGAAGGACTCCCACGACGGCATCCGCTTCGCCGACGGCGAGCTGGCACGGGCGCCGGTCGCGCTGTGCGAGGTCCAGGGTTACGTCTATGGCGCCTACCTGGCGCGTGCCCACTTCGCCGACGAGGACGGTGAGGCGTCGGTGGCGGCCCGCTACCGGTCGAAGGCTGCGGCGCTGAAGGAGGCGTTCAACCGCGACTTCTGGTTGCCCGAGCGCGGCTGGTTCGCGATGGCGCTCGACGATCGGAAGCGTCCGGTCGACGCCTTGGCCTCGAACATGGGCCACTGCCTCTGGACCGGCATCGTCGACGAGGACAAGGCCGCCCACGTGGCCGCCCACCTCGTCGGTCCCGACATGTTCAGCGGCTGGGGCATCCGGACGCTCGGCGCGTCGATGGTCGGCTACAACCCGATCTCGTACCACTGCGGCTCGGTGTGGCCGCACGACAACGCGCTCATCGCCGCCGGGCTGATGCGCTATGGCCATGTCGCCGAGGCGCAGCGGGTGGTGCTGGCGATGCTCGACGCCGCGTCGACTCAGGGCGGCCGGCTGCCCGAGCTGTTCACCGGACTCGATCGCGAGGAGTATCCGACCGTCGTCTCGTACCCGACGTCATGCTCACCGCAGGCCTGGGCGGCCGGCTCGCCGCTGCTGTTCCTGCGGACGCTGCTGCGCTTCGATCCTTGGATCCCGTCCGGCAAGGTGTCGGTGGCGCCGGCCGTCCCCGCGTCGCTCGGACGCCTCAGGGTCGACGGCATCCCCCTCGCGGGCTCGCGGGTGTCCGTCGACGTCGACGCCAACGGGTCCGTCCACGTCGATGGCCTCCCTCCCGACGTCGAGCTCGTCTCCGAGCCCCGCTCGCCCCTCACCGCCTGAGCCCCCATCACGATCAGGGGGTGGGTTGGTGGTCGCGGAGGTCCTCCTTCCACGAGCGAAACCGGTCGTGGGTGGCGCCGCTCGGGCCGTCGCCCTCGCCGCGGCCATCGGGGTGGAGGCGGAACGTGTGGATTCGGTCGAGGTCGGCCGCCCACAGCGCGAGGTAGGCGGCATCGGCCTTGGTCGCCGGGCCGCTGCGCCACAGCAACCACCCTCCGATGCGCCGCTTGTAGAGCGCCTCCGGACCACCGAAGGGCTCGCCGAGCCGCAAGAGCGCCGTCGTCGCCTGTCGCCAGGCCGACGCCGGGATGCTGCGGTCGCGCTGGGGGAGCGGCGGCAGGTCGTCGGTGTCGAGCGGCGTGGCGTCGATGGGACGTTGGTCGTACGGGAGGGCCATGCCCGTATTGTCGTCAGTCATGAGCGAAGCGATCGGCCCGCCGGCCCAGAGGCAAGTCATGAGCGAAGCGATCGGCCCGCCGGCCCAGAGGCAGTCATGAGCGTGACCGACGTCGACGACGTCACCTGGGACCTTTCGCACCTGCTCGAGGGACGGGAGGACGCGGAGGCAGCCGTCTTCGAGCTCCTCGACCGGGCCGAGTCCATCGCGGAGGAGGTCGCCGGCGTGCGCGGCACGATCGCCGTTATCGACAGCGGTGCGCTGGCCGAGGTCATGCGGACGATGGCGGAGTTGCAGGAGCTGATCGGACGGGCGGCCGCCTACGCGTCGCTGCGCTTCGCCACCGACACCACGGACGCGGCCCGTGGTGCCCTGATGCAGAAGGTCCAGGAGCGATACACCGCCATCAACACCAAGTTGATCTTCTTCGACCTCGAGTGGGCGGCGCTTCCCGACCAGCACGCCGACCTGCTGCTCGCGGATGACCGCCTCGAGTTCTGCCGCCACCACCTCGCCAGCGCCCGCCGCTACAAGGATCATCTGCTCTCCGAGGCCGAAGAGAAGATCCTGACGGAGAAGGGCGTGACCGGACGCTCGGCCTGGGCCCGCCTGTTCTCGGAGCAGTCGTCGACGATCTCGGTCGTCCTCGACGGCGACCGGGAGGCCACCCTCGAGGAGGGACTGTCCCGACTCTCGTCACCGTCCCGCGAGGTCCGGGCGGCGGCTGCCGCGGCCGTGACCGAGGGCCTGCAGCCCGGCCTTCGGACCCGCGCCTTCATCTTCAACACGCTCCTCGCCGACAAGGCGACCGACGACCGGCTCCGCGGCTATGAGACGTGGATCTCGTCGCGCAACCTGGCCAACGAAGCCCCTGACGAGTCCGTGGTGACGTTGGTCGAGGCGGTGCGCAAGCGCAACGACATCCCGCAGCGCTGGTACGCCTTGAAGGCACGGTTGTTGGGATTGGATCGCATCGCCGACTTCGACCGGATGGCGTCGGTCGCCGAGTCCGAGGAGGAGATCGGCTGGGACGAGGCACGTTCGATCGTCCTCGACGCCTATGCGTCGTTCTCGCCCGAGATGGCGTCGACGGCCGCCCGCTTCTTCGACGAGCGATGGATCGACGCGCCTGCCCGCCCGGGCAAGCGGGGTGGCGCCTTCTGCTCCTACACCGTCCCGTCCGTACATCCGTACGTCTTCCTCAACTGGACCGGGCGGCGGCGCGACGTGATGACGCTGGCCCACGAGCTGGGTCATGGCCTGCACGCGTTCCTGGCGCGCGAGCAGGGGATCTTCCACCAGTCGACGCCGCTGACCGTCGCGGAGACCGCCTCGGTCTTCGGCGAGACGGTGACGTTTGGTCGGGTGCTGGAGGCGGTCGAGGACCCGGCGGACCGGCTGGCGCTGCTGGCCACCAACATCGAGGACGCCATCGCGACGATCTTCCGCCAGACGGCGATGAACCGCTTCGAGGATCTCGTGCACCTCGAGCGGCGGACGGCGGGGGAGCTGTCGGTGGCACGGTTCGGCGACCTGTGGGCGGAGTCGCAGTCCGAGATGCTCGGCGACGCGGTCGAGATCACCGAGGGCTACCGGACGTGGTGGTCGTACATCCCGCACTTCATCAACACGCCCGGGTATGTCTACGCATACGCCTACGGGCAGCTGCTCGCGCTGTCGGTCTATCGCCAGTACGCCGAGCAGGGGTCCGACTTCGTGCCGCGGTACCTCCACATGCTCGCCTCCGGCGGATCGATGGCCCCGGAGGACCTCGGCCGCATCGTCGGATGCGACCTCGCCGATCCCCACTTCTGGGACGGCGGGCTCGACATCGTCGAGCAGCAGCTCGACGCCGCCGAGACCGCCGCCTTCGACGCCGGTCGCCTCACCCGCTGACCCGCCGCGGGCACATCCGACCCTGTTTGGGCGCGCTCATGCCGGGATGCCGGCATCAGCGCGCCCAAACCGGTCCGGCCTAGCCTCGCCCGGTGTGAAGATCGATCCTGACGCCGCCGGCCTCGACGCACGCCGCCTCGAGCGCATCACCGACCACTTCCAGTCCCGCTACGTCGACCCGGGGAAGATCGTCGGCGGCCAGGTCGTCGTCGCCCGCCACGGCTCCGTCGGGTACTTCCGCTCGTTCGGCGAGATGGACCGCGAGCGGGCCAAGCCCGTTGTGGACGACACGGTCTGGCGCATCTATTCGATGACCAAGCCGATCACGGGCGTGGCCCTGCTGTCGCTGTACGAGCAGGGCCTGTTCCAGCTGAACGATCCCGTGCACCGCTTCATCCCGGAGTGGCGCGATCTCAAGGTGAAGGTGCGGCGCGAAGACGGCTCATCCGACCTCGTCGACCCGGAGCGGCCGATGTCGGTGAAGGACCTGATGATGCACATGTCCGGCCTCGGCCTCGGCGCCCTCGGGGGCGGTGCCGATGGTGGGCTGCCGAACCTGAGCATGCTCGACGGGCCGGACACGTTGGCGGAGACGGTGTCGAAGATGGCCGACGCCCCACTGCGCTTCCATCCCGGAACCCGCTGGCTCTACGGCATGTCGACCGACGTGTGCGGCCGGCTCGTCGAGATCCTGTCGGGCAAGTCGTTCGATGCGTACCTGCAGGACGCGATCTTCGGTCCACTCGGCATGACCGACACCGGCTTCTCGGTGCGCGACGACCAGGTCGACCGATTCGCCGCGAGCTACTTCCGCCGACCCAAGGACAAGTCGCTGAAGCTCGTCGACGATCCCCAGACGTCGCCCTACCGGGGCCACCGCGCCTTCCTCTCCGGAGGCGGCGGACTGGTCTCGACCGCCGCCGACTACCTGCGCTTGTGCCAGATGCTCGTCAACGGCGGGGAGCTCGACGGCGTGCGTGTGCTCGGCCGCAAGACCGTCGAGTTGATGGCGTCCAACCATCTGCCCGGCGGCGGGTCGATGACGGACTTCGCCGTTCCGGGTGGGTTCGGCGAGGTCGGGTTCACGGGGATGGGGTTCGGGCTGACCGTCGCCGTCAACCTCGGCGCCGAGCGGACCGGCGTCGTCAGCTCGGCCGGCGACTTCACGTGGGGCGGCTACGCCTCGACGATCTTCTGGGTCGACCCGGTCGAGGAGCTCGCGGTCATCTTCATGACCCAGCTCATCCCCTCCGGCACGTTCAACTTCAGGGACCAGCTCAAGACCTTGGTCTATCCAGCGATGGTCGACTGACCTCGACCCGATCCAACAAGTTGGGCAGGTGGGCGTCCACCCGCCGGTGGATGGCATCGACGTCGACAGGCACGCCCAGCCGAGTCCCGACCTGGCGGACGATCGTGTCGCCCCACGACGGGAGGAAGATGCACGTCTCGAACAGGTCCCACCACGGATCGACCGGCGCGCCGTAGCGCCGCGCGAGATCGTCGGCGACCTCGGAGCCGTAGAGGATGACCAGGTTGAGGCGGCAGTGGCCGACGTCCTTGGACGGGTGGCGGGCCTTGTAGCTGCTCCAGTCGACGATCCCCGTGAGGCGCCCGCGTGACCAGAGCAGGTTGAAGTGCTGGAAGTCGCCATGGACGAAGGTGAGCTCGCGGTCGGCGCGGTCGGGGTCGGGGTGGCCGGCGGCGATGGTGGCCAGCGCCTGCTCCCACAGCTCAGGATGGACCGACCACTCCGGCGGCTTCTTCGCCGAGATGTCGACGGCCGCGACCGCTCGTGGGGCGGCGGGGATCGGCGGGATGCCGTGGATGACGCGCAGGGCGTCGGCCTGCTGCTGCAACCACGACCCCATGTCTCGGGGCACGACGTCGATTCGGCCGGGCAACCTCTGCATGAGCAGCCCCGTCGCGTCGTGAGCCAAGACCTCCGGCGCCGGCAGGTCCGGTGCGTTGTGGGCCACGTGGGCGAGAACGGCGGCCTGTTGTGCCACCGCGTCCGGGTTCTGCTCGATGGCCCACTGGTGCGGTCGGCGGAGGACGAGCCGCAACAGGCGGTCATCGGCGGCGCGGTCGAGCGTGACCTCGTGCGTCGACGTCTCGACGCCGCCGGTGAGGCGGCGCATCGCGCGCACCCGCCAGCCGTGGCCGGCGTGACGTTCCACCCACCGCCGCGCCTCGGGCGGCGGCGGGTCCGGCGACGCCCTCAGCTGCGAGCCGCCCGCAACGAGCGACCGATGTCGAGGAGGTGGTGCGAGGCGTCGTGGACGGCCCGCTCCGCCAGCACCCGCACCGTCCGCTCGGCGCCACTGCCGTCGCTGGCCAGACCGACCCGCTGCCACTGCTCGGCATCGAGACGCTCCAGCGACGTCGCCAACTGCGTGGCTTCGTCGGTCACGCCGTCGGCGACCGCCGCCGGGTCCTCGTCGTTGGAGGTCGCCTCCTCCTCACGACTGGCGAAGCCGACCGAGTGCAGGGTCGGGCGGTCTTCGGTCAAGACGCGCGAGACCCGTTCCCGGTAGAAGGCGAGGACGTCGCGGGTGTGGGCCGCGTACTCGAGTGCCGACCACACCTCGGGCGCCGGACGCCGGCGCAAGACCGCAGGACCGTCCTCGTTCGGCAAGAAGCGCGTGAGTGGCGCGCGGTAGCGGCGGGCGAAGCCGTGGCAGGCCGCGACCAGGTCGTCGTTCGACATCGCCTCCCCGTCGAAGCCGCACTCATCGCACCGCACGAAGGTGAGGCTAGGGGGCGTGCGTCACGAGGGCCTCGGCCAGGCGGTGACGAGCCCGTCGAGGGACGGGTCGTTGGCCGGCTTCCACCCACCCTCATGCGGCGTGCCGAGATAGACGAACCCGACGACGGCGTCGTGCTCGGTGAGGCCGAGCGCCTGCTTCACGTGCGGGTCCGACACCGGATCGCCCGTGCGCCACATCGACCCGTACCCGAGGGCCGTCGCCGCCAGCAGCAGGTTCTGCGCCGCGGCGTTGGCCGCGCCGACCTGGTCCGACCACGGGATCTTCTCGTCGTGCACGTGCGCGGCGCCCACGACGACCACCACCGGCGCCCGTCCAAGCTTCGTCCGCTCCTTGGCCAGCTTCGCCGGCTCTGGTCGGCCGCCGGCGGCGTGCACCCGCCTCAGGTACGCCTCGGCGAGCACGTTGCCGAACGCCTCCTTGCCCTGGCCCCGCAGGACGACGAAGCGGAACGGGCGGAGCTCGCCGTGGTCGGGCGCCGCCGCCGCCGCCCGGAGCATCGCCGTGAGCTCGTCGTCGGATGGTGCGGGCTCGGTCAGTCGCCCGATGGAGCGGCGACGGAAGAGCAGCTCGAGCGGGCCGTCGGCGTCACCATCCACGATCGACCCACTCCTGGAGGTGGGGTCGTTCGGACCCGATGGTCGTGTCGTCGCCGTGGCCGGGCATGACGATGGTGGAGGGATCGAGCTTCGAAAACAGCCGCTCGTCGATGGCCTTGATGATCGATTCGAACGAAGAGCCGGGGAACTTGGTCGCTCCCGGTCCGCCGGGGAAGAGCGTGTCGCCGGACAACAGGACGGGCGACCCTTCGACGGCGAAGCACATCGAGCCAGGCGTGTGGCCGGGGGTGGCGATCGTGCGCAGACGGACCCGTCCGACCTCGATCACCGAGTCGTCCTCGAGGACGAAGTCGTAGGACGGGAGCATGGCCGCGTCGCCAGCGGTGATGCCGACCTCGTAGCCGGCGTCGCGCACCGCCGGCACCGCTTGGATGTGGTCCCAATGGCCATGGGTCTCGAGGACCTTGCGGACGCCGAGGGTCCGGCACAGCTCGAGGAGTCGCTCGTGCTCGTTGGCGGCGTCGAGGAGGACGGCGTCCCCGGTCGCTCTGCATCGCACGACGAAGACGTTGTTGTCGATCGGTCCGACGACGACCTTGTGGATCTCGACGTCGGTGTCCTCGTAGTGCAGCGTGCCGGCCATGCGGTCAGTCTTGCTTGGCGCGGCTCGGGGCGACACGCGGCGGCTCGTTCGGCATCTTGGGGTAGACGGGCGGCCACGGCGCGTCCAGCATCCCAGCGGCCAGGTCGCGGCGCGACATCTCCAGGAGCGGCTCGATCGTCTGGGGCGCATCCTCGATGCCCCTCCACGGGTCGCCGTCGTGGGCGAAGCGGTCGGTGACGACGCCCATCGTGAGTTCGTCCGCGTGGACGTCGTCGATCTCGTCCCACCGCAGCGGCGTGGAGACCTGCGCACCGGCGCGCGACCGGACGGACCACGCGCCGAAGACCGTCTTGTGCGGCGCGTTCTGGTTGTAGTCGACGAAGATCCGCTCGCCCCGCTCCTCCTTCCACCACGCCCACGTGAGGAGGTCGGGTCGCCGCCGCTCCATCTCGCGGGCGACGGCGACGGCGGCGGCCCGCACGTCGTAGGAGTCCCACTGCGGTCGGAGGCGGACGTACACGTGGAGTCCTCGGTTGCCGGTCGTCTTCGCGTACGCGGCGATGCCGAGCTCGTCGAACAGCGCCTTCACCTCGTGCGCCGCCTCTCGGACCTTGACGAAGTCGGTGCCCGGTTGGGGGTCGAGGTCGATGCGCAGCTCGTCGGCGTGCTCGGTGTCGGTGACCTTGAACGGCCACGGGTGGAAGCCGAGACAACCGAGGTTCACGGCCCAGACGACGTGGGCGAGATCGGCGATGACGAGGGCCTCGCTGGTGGTGCCGTTGACCGTGCTGACCGTCGTCGTCTGCAACCAGTCGGGGGCGTTCTTCGGAACCCGCTTCTGGTAGAAGCTCTCGCCGGTGGCGCCGTGGGGGAAGCGCTGCAGCATCGTCGGTCGGTCGCCCATCGCCCGCAGCACGCCGTCGCCGACGCCGAGGTAGTAGCGGACGAGGTCGAGCTTCGTCTCGCCGCGCTCGCTGAAGAACACCTTGGTCGCGTTCGTCACCGTGAACTCGCGGCCCGCGACCTCGACCACCTCCGACTCGCCCTCGTCCTTCTCCTTCTTGGTCGCCACGCAGACGATCCTGCCGCGTTACGCGACCGGGCTGATCACCTCGAAGCCGAGGGCGGCGGCGGCCGGGATCTGGTGGCGGTCGAAGGTGAGGTACTTCGCCGGTCGCGGGAGGCGGTCGGCGGCGGCGAGGTGGAGGGCGTCGACGATGCGCATCGAGAAGGACGAGCCGAGCTCGAGGGCGCGTCCGAGGCACCGGTCGTCGACGGGGACGACGGCGAAGGCGTCCCAGTCGTCGCGGAAGGCGGACCACAGGCGGGCCTGCTGTCTTGGGCCGGCGGCCAACTGGTGCAGCGTCACCATCGTCTCGGTGCGGGCGAGGGCCGAGGCGACCCACGTCGGATCGTCCGCCATGACCTCGACCACGAGGTCGCGTCCCGGCTCGGCCAGGTACCGCTGCACGAGCGCGGACGTGTCGAGGAAGACCGTCACGTCACGCGCCGCGGAGGTCGTCGAGGATGCGGCTCGACCGGGTGTCGATGGGGACGTTGGCCGGCGTCGGGGGGTCGGGGTGGTCGGACCGTCCGGGCGGGACGAGCAGGCCGGCGGCGACGAGGTCGTCGAGGGTCACGCCGGTCGCGGCGGGCGTGATCGGTCCGAGCACGGCCACCGGCACGCCATCCGAGGTGATCACGACCCGCTCGCCGCTCGATGCCCGTCGAACGAGCGCGGCGACGTTCGCCCGCAGCTCACGCACCCCCACTCTGGCCAGTCCTCCGGTGTCCACAGGTGTACACACTACAACTGGCGGCACTTCGAGAGCCGAACTACCTTGCGACCCATGAACTTCGCCTTCTCCGAAGAGCAGGAAGAGCTGCGCAAGAGCGTTCGCCGCTTCCTCGAAAGCAAGAGCCCCGAGACCGAGGTCCGTCGCCTGATGGAGACCACCGAGGGCTACGACGAAAAGGTCTGGAACCAGATGGGCCAGGAGCTCGGCCTCCAGGGCCTCGCCATCCCCGAGGAGTACGGGGGCTCGGGCTACACCTACGTCGAGCTCATCATCGTCCTCGAGGAGATGGGCCGGGCCCTGCTCGCGGCTCCGTACTTCTCCACGATCCTCGCCTCCAACGCCCTCCTCACGAGCGGCGATGACGCGGCCAAGAAGGAGCTGCTCCCGGGCATCGCCGCCGGCGACACCATCGCCACGCTGGCCATCACCGAGGACAACGGCCGCTGGGACCTCGACGCCGTGAGCCTCGCCGCCAAGAAGTCCGGCGACGGCTACACCCTCGACGGCCACAAGATGTTCGTGATCGACGGCCACACCGCCGGCCTCATCATCGTCGCCGCCAAGAGCGACGCCGGCCTCAGCCTCTTCGCCGTCCAGGGGGATGCCGCCGGTCTCGCCCGCACGCCACTGTCGACGATGGATCAGACCCGCAAGCAGGCCCGCCTCGAGTTCTCCGGGACGCCCGCCCGCCTCATCGGGACCGACGGCGGAGCCGAGGCCGGCCTCCTCAAGACCCTCGACCTCGCCGCTGTCGCCCTCGCAGCCGAGCAGGTCGGTGGGGCGCAGAAGTGCCTCGACATGTCGGTCGAGTACGCGAAGGTGCGCGTGCAGTTCGGTCGCCCGATCGGTTCGTTCCAGGCCATCAAGCACAAGTGCGCCGACATGCTGCTCGAGGTCGAGTCGGCCAAGTCGGCGGCGTACTACGCCGGATGGGCCGCTGCGGACGACAGCGAGGAGCTGCCGGTCGTGGCGTCCCTCGCCAAGGCGTACTGCTCGGACGCCTACTTCCACGCCGCCGCCGAGAACATCCAGATCCACGGTGGCATCGGCTTCACGTGGGAGCACCCGGCCCACCTCTACTTCAAGCGGGCCAAGTCCTCCGAGCTCCTGCTTGGCGACCCCACCTATCACCGCGAGCTGCTGGCGCAGCGCATCGGCCTGTAACGCACCACTCCACGTTCGGGCGCGCTCAGTTCGGAATGACGAGCTGAGCGCGCCCAAACGGATCGTCGTCTGCAGCGCGCGGAGACCCTCACGTGATCCCTTTTGGCAGCCGGACCCCGCCTCTGGAGGCGGTGTGCCGCTGCCAAAACGGATCGTTCGTAGGATCAGCGCCCGATGCTGATCGTCTACCTCCTCGTGGCGCTGGCGCTCGTGTTCGCCATCGCCGCCGTCGTCGTCGGACGGGAGGCCCGCCGACTCGACGCCGAACCGCCGCGGCCGGTGTTCGATCCGGACGAGGCCGTCGAGTGGGTCGCCAACCATCTGCCCTTCGAGGTGAGCGCCGTCCTCAGCCACGACGACGTCCGCCGCATCCTCGACTGGAACCTGCAGTACTTCCGGTCCAAGGGCGTGAGCGGCAATGGGTCGAGCCCGCACGTCGAGACGCCGATCGTGGTGGGCGGGGCCGAGACCGTGGCTTACGTCCTCGAGCAGGCGACCCGGACGGGCAGCGAGTTCACGCCGGAGCAGGTCCACGCCGTGCTCGACGCGCAGATGAGCTATCTCGAGGCCATCGGTGCTGTCGGCCCGGAGGCCGGCGAGGAGCTGTAAACCGGCGCGACCTACGCGATCGCCTGTTGTACGATTTCTCTCACCAGAGAAAGGAGGTGGTCCGACTGCACGGTGAAAGTTTTGGGACTCTGGAGGTGGCTGACCACTAGGTCGGCTTGCTGGACCACCTGGGTGGAAACCCATCAGCGCACCGCTCGAGATTCGACCGAGTTCGGAGTTGGTCCCACTGAACGCAGCACGGGCGCTCGAGTTCTTTCAGCAACATCTGGATGCGGCCCCGCTTCGGCGGGGCCGCATCGCGTTGTCCTCGGCCTCACTCTGCGGCGCCGCCCTCCGGGCCGATGCCTTGCCGCTCGGTAGTGTCGGCGACGTGAGTCGACCCGTTCGCTTCGAGCACTTCCAGTACGTGGGGGACAAGCGGTCCCAGATCGTCCACGATGTCGACAACTCGGCCGAGGCCTGCGCCATCGACGAGCTGATGACGTCGGAGCAGTTCCTCGCCATCAGCCCCGGCACGATCCCCGAGGCCCGCAACCGCGGCTACAAGCCCTGCCGCCATTGCATTTGATGGCCTCGCTTTGCGGCGCCGCCCTCCGGGCCGATGCCTTGCCGCTCGGCTGTCGGCGGTGGACTGGCGCTGACCGTTCGGATCGTCCGGTCGACGCGTGACGAGGGCCATCGACTTCCACGTCCATCCCTCGACGGAGGAGGGACTGGCCGGATGGGGCGAGCTGCTCGAGGCGACCCAGCGCCACTTCCGCACGAAGATCGCCGTGCGGACGGTCGACGAGATGGCCGAGGAGTTCCGGCGCGACGACGTCATGGCCGTGCTCCTGGCGTGGGACGCCGAGACCGCGACCGGCATCCCGCCGCTGACGAACGACGCGGTCGCGGCGTGCGTCGAACGCCACCCCGACACGTTCCTCGGGTTCGCGTCCGTCGATCCGTGGAAGGGCAAGGCGGCGATCGGCGAGCTCCGGCGGGCGATCACGGCGCTCGGCCTGCGGGGCCTCAAGGTCCACCCGAGCGCGCAGGCCTTCGCGCCGAACGACCAGCGGCACTACCCGCTCTGGGAAGCGGCCTCGGACCTCGGCATCCCCGTGCTGTTCCACACCGGCACGACAGGGCTCGGCGCCGGCGTCCCCGGCGGAAGCGGCATCAAACTCGGCTACTCGCGTCCGATCTTCCTCGACGACGTCGCCGCCGACTTCCCCGAGCTGACGATCGTCGGTGCCCACCCGTCGTGGCCGTGGCAGGACGAGATGCTCGCCGTCGCGCAGCACAAGACGAACGTGTGGATCGACCTGTCGGGCTGGTCGCCGCGCAAGTGGGCGCCGGCGCTCACGGAGGCGGTTCTCGGCCCGCTGCAGGATCGAATGCTGTTCGGCACCGACTACCCCTTCATCACGTTCGGGAAGTGGCTCGCCGCCTTCCGGTCGCATTCGCCCTCGCCGGAAGTGGAGGAGAAGGTCCTTCTTGGCAACGCGCGCCGACTCTTGGGAGTCGCGCCTGTACCGTGAGTGACGGTATGGAGGAACGGATCGACTCGGACGGGCTCAGCCTCTGGGCCCACACGGGCCGGCCGCCACGGGGCGCGGCGTCGACCGCGCGCAAGCGGGGCCTCGTTCTCGCCCACGGGTTCCCCACCGGTCCGCGCTGGTCCGAGAGCTCCGGAAGGACCTATCCCGACTTCGCCGACCGCCTCGCCGCCGACGCCGGGTGGACGGTGCTCGCCTTCAACTTCCGCGGCACCGGGGAGTCGCAGGGCGATTTCTCGATGGGCGGGTGGCTCCACGACCTGCACGCGGCCGTCGCCTACCTGCGCGAGACATCGGGTGTCGACGGCGTGTGGCTGGCCGGCTTCCGGACGGGCGGTTCTCTGGCGCTGTGCGCGGCGGCGGAGGACCCGACGATCCAGGGCGTCGCCACCTTCGGCGCGCCGGCCGACTTCGACGACTGGGCGGCCGAGCCGCGCCGGTTTCTGCAGACCACTCGCGACCTCGGTGTGGTGCGGACAGCCGGCTATCCCTCCGACGTCGCCGCGTGGGCCCAGGAGCTCAAGGAGACGCGCGCCCTCGGGTGCATCGACCAGATCGCGCCGCGGCCGATCATGATCGTGCACGGGTCGATCGACGACGTCGTCTCGCTGTCCGACGCTCGGGCGCTGGCGGACTCCGCGGAGTCCTCCGAGCTGCGGGTCATCACCGGAGCGGGTCACCGACTGCGCCACGATCCGCGCGCCGTCGCCGTCCTGTTGGGATGGCTCGACCGCCAAGCGGTCTGACGGGCGGCGCCGCTACCAGGCGGCGTCGATGACCCTGCGGAGGGCGCGGGCGTTGGCTTCGGGGTCCTCTGCCTCGGTCAGGTCGCGGACGACGACGAACCGACGAGCGCCGGCTTCGAGCATCCCCGGGAGCGTCTCGGTGGTGACCCCGCCCGTGACGAAGAAGGGGAGGTTGCCCGAGCACCCGGCGGCGTAGCGCAGGTAGTCGAGGCCGGTGCCGGGCCGTCCGGGCTTCGTGGGCGTGGCGTTGACGGGCCCGGTGCTGACGTAGTCGACGGGTTCGGGCGCGGCGGCGTCGAGCTCGGCGGGCGCGTGGGTCGAGTAACCCACGATGGCGTCGTCGCCGAGGATGCGCCGGGCGAGGGCGGGGGGTGCGTCGTCCTGGCCGACGTGGACGCCATCGGCTCCGAGCTCGAGGGCGAGGTCGGGGCGGTCGTTGAGGATGAAGGGGACGCCGCTGTCGGCACAGACGCGTTGCGCGACCGCCGCCCGCTCGAGGATCGGCCGTGCGTCGAGGACCTTGTCCCGCAGCTGGATGATGTCGACGCCGCCTGCGATGCACCGGCGGAGGAAGTCGCCCAGGTCGGGACGGTCGGCCGTGCAGAGGTAGAGCCGCCGGTCGCCGATCCTTGCGGCGCGACGATCAACCACCGGCGACGGCCCGCACGAGCTCCAGCCGGTCGCCCGCGGCGAGGATCGTCGTCGCCAGCCGGCCCTTGGTGACGGGTTCGCCGTTGCGTTCCACGACGATGAGCCGCCCGCCGAGGCCGAGTTCCTCGAGGAGGTCGGCGACCGAAGCGTCATCGGCGACCTCGACCTCGTCCCCGTTGGCGATCACGACCACAGCGGCGAAGCTACCTCGGCAGCGCGCCGGCAGCGCTCTCCACATCCACGGCGCGGTGGAGGGCCGAGAGCGCCGGTGCGACCGACCGGAGGACGACAGGTCGGCCGGCAGTCCCCGGCGGGAGGTCCCAGCGATCGAGCTGCATCGCGAGCTCCAGGTTCACCCTCTCGAGGGGCGTGCTCCCCATCTGCCTCCGTTGCGGCGACATCTGGAACCTGCGGAACTCGAGCGCCTTCACCATCGCGTCCCGGAGCGCCGAGACCTTCGAGTCGACGATGCGCCGGTCAGCCAGCGATCGCTGCGCGTCGGCGAGCGCCGCGGCCGCCTCGTCGCCGATGGGACCGAGCGCCGCCTGCTCCGATCCTGCATCGGCAGAGCCGAGCCGCTCCACGAGCGAGCGCACGCGGGCGTCGGCGACGGCACGAGCGGTGTCGACCGCCATCGCGCCGCGCCACGTCCGCTCGATGCCCCGGAGCTGGTGGACGGTCACGCCGAAGTACGCCGCCGCGAACGCGCACGTCGCCGACAGTGCGACGAGCGCGCGACGCAGCCCGCGAAGGCGGGCGCTTCGTCGGCTTCGGACCTTCGTGGTGTGCGAGTCGACCGCCGCGGCGAGGCTCTCGCCGGTGAGCGGGTCGACCGCCTCGAGCTCGAAGGGTGAGGCGCCGCCGCCGCCCGACCGGCGCTTCAGCCGGAAGCGCTCCCGCTGCGCCGCTTCCCAACCGCCCTCGCCTTCGCCTTCGGCTTCAGGGTCGGCTTCAGGGTCGGCGGAGACGACTCGGCGGCGGCGCGGGCCGCCGCCTTCATCTCCTTCTTGTAGGCGCGCACCTGCGCGAGCGCGCCGGGGCCGTCGATGTCGGCGACCGACCGGAAGCTGCCGGGCTCGCCGTACGGACCGGCGGCCTCGGCCCACCCCTCGGGCGCGACGCCGAGGCGCTTGCCCAGCAAGGCGACGAAGATCTTCGCCTTCTGGTCGCCGAACCCGGGCATCGCCTTCACGCGGGCCAGCAGCTCGTTGCCGTCCGCCGCCGTCTCCCAGACGTCTTGGGCCCGGCCGTCGTAGACCTCGACGAGGTGGCGGCACACCTCCTGCACCCGCGTGCCCATCGAGGCCGGGAAGCGGTGGATCGCGGGTGGTGTGGCGAACCAGGCGACGATCGATTCTTCGTCGGCGTCGGCGATGGCGCGCACGTCGAGCGGACCACCACCCATGCGTTCCCGCAGGACGAGCGGCCCGTGGAACGCCTTCTCCAAGGGGATTTGCTGGTCGAGCACCATGCCGATGAGCAGGGCGAGCGGGTCCTCCTCGAGGAGCCGATCGGCGGCCTCGTTGCCGGAGAACGGGAGGTTCAAGGTCGTCACCGTCCCATCCTGCCGCACGCTCAGGCGATGCGCGGGTCGACGGCCTCGGCGTCGATGCCGTACGCCGTGATCGCCTCCGCCACCTCTTCGGCCTTGCCGAGCGCGTGGAGGACGGCGACCACGAGATGAGCGGCGTCGACCTCGAAGTGGCGTCGCAGTGCGGCCCGCGTGTCGGAGCGCCCGTACCCGTCGGTGCCGAGCGCCGTGAAGGGGCCCGGGATCCAGCGGGCGACCTGTTCCGGGACGATCTTCATGAAGTCGGTGACGGCGATGAACGGTCCCTCGGCGTCGGCGAGCACGTCGGCGACATACGACGTCCGCGGCGTCTCGGTGGGGTGGAGCCGGTTCCATCGTTCGGCGGCGAGTGCGTCCTCCCGCAGCGCCTTGTAGGAGGTGACGGACCACAGCTCGGCGGCCACGTCGTGCGTCTCTGCGAGGAACCGCTGCGCCTCCGCAGCTGCGGAGTACGACGCACCGGAGAAGAGGATCGTCGCCCGCCGACCCGGTCCCGAGGGCGCGTCGGCGAAGCGGTAGAGCCCCCGCACGATCCCGTCGCCGACGATGTTCCGGCCTCCGTCGCCGGCGGGCATCGGCGGCATCGGATAGTTCTCGTTGTAGAGGGTGAGGTAGTAGAAGCGGTCCTCGGGAACGTCGCCGTACATGCGACGGATGCCGTCCTGCACGATCGTGGCCACCTCGTAGGCGAAGGCCGGGTCGTACACCGCGAGGTTCGGGATCGTCGACGCGAGCACCAGCGAGTGCCCGTCCTCGTGCTGCAGTCCCTCGCCGTTGAGGGTCGTGCGCCCGGCGGTGGCGCCGAGCATGAAGCCGCGGACGCGTTGGTCGCCCGCGGCCCAGATGAGGTCGCCGGTCCGCTGGAAGCCGAACATCGAATAGAAGATGTAGAAGGGCACCATCGGCGTGGCGAACGTCGCGTACGCGGAGCCGGCGGCCGTGAACGAGGCCATCGACCCCGCTTCGGTGATGCCCTCCTCGAGGATCTGGCCCTGCTGGCTCTCGCGGTACGACAGCTGCATGCCGGCGTCGACGGGGTCGTACTTCTGGCCGAACGGGGCGTAGATCTTCACCTCGGAGAACAGCGCGTCCATGCCGAAGGTGCGGGCCTCGTCGGGGATGATCGGGACGACGTGCGCGCCCATGCCCTCGTCGCGCAACAGGTTGCGGATGAGGCGGGCGAAGCCCATCGTCGTCGAGACCGCCTGGTTGCCGGAACCGGAGACGAACTCGTCGAAGGCGGCCGGCGCGGGCTGCGGGATCGAGACCTTGCGCACGACGCGACTCGGCATCGGCCCGTCGAGTGCCTTGCGCCGCCCCATCAGGTACTCGTGCTCGGGGGACCCCTCCGCCGGTCGGTAGTACGGCGGCATGTCGGCGTCGAGCGCCGAGTCCGGGACCTCCTCCTGGAGGTACAGCCGGTCGCGCAGCAGCGCCAGCTGCTTCTTGGTCATCTTCTTGATCTGGTGGGTGGCGTTGCGGGCCTCGATCTCCGGGCCGAGCGTCCACCCCTTCACGGTCTTCGCCAAGATCGCCGTCGGCGCGCCCTGGTGGTCGATGGCCGCCTGGTAGGCGGCGTAGAGCTTGCGGTAGTCATGGCCACCGCGAGGAAGGGTGCGGAGCTCGTCGTCGCTCAGGTGCTCGACGAGCTTGCGGAGGCGCGGGTCCGGTCCGAAGAAGTGCTCACGGATGTAGGAACCGGACTCCACGGCGTACTTCTGGAACTCGCCGTCGACGGTCGTGTTCATCTTGTTGAGGAGGACGCCGTCGACGTCGCGGGCGAGGAGCTCGTCCCACCTCGATCCCCAAACGACCTTGACGACGTTCCAACCGGCGCCCCGGAAGACCGCCTCGAGCTCCTGGATGATCTTGCCGTTGCCGCGCACGGGGCCGTCGAGGCGCTGCAGGTTGCAGTTCACGACGAAGGTGAGGTTGTCGAGCTGCTCACGCGCCGCAACCGAGAGGGCGCCGAGGGCCTCCGGCTCGTCCGTCTCGCCGTCGCCGAGGAAGCACCAGACGCGTGAGCGCGACGTGTCGGCGAGCCGGCGGTGGAGGAGGTAGCGGTTGAAGCGAGCCTGGTAGATGGCGTTGATCGGACCGAGCCCCATCGACACCGTTGGGAACTCCCAGAAGTCCGGCATGAGGCGCGGATGGGGGTACGACGAGAGGCCCTTGCCGCCGAGCTCCTGGCGGAAGCGGTCGAGGTGGCTCTCCTGGAGACGGCCTTCGAGGAAGGCGCGGGCGTAGATGCCAGGCGCGGCGTGCCCTTGGAAGTACACCTGGTCGCCGGGGAGGCCGTCCTCCTTGCCGCGGAAGAAGTGGTTGAACCCGACCTCGTAGAGGCTGGCGCTGCTGGCGTAGGTCGAGAGGTGTCCGCCGATGCCCTCGCTCAAGCTGTTAGCTCGCGTCACCATGACGGCGGCGTTCCAGCGGATGAAGGCGCGGATGCGGCGCTCCATGAACTCGTCGCCGGGGAACCACGGCTCCTGGGCCGGGGGGATCGTGTTGATGTAGGGCGTCGAGACCGTGGCCGGGAAGCCGACCTGCAGCTCCCGCGCGCGCTCGAGCAACTTCATCAGGAGAAAGCGACCGCGGCCCCGTCCGTGGGCATCGACGACGGCGTCGAAGGAGTCGAGCCACTCGCCCGTGACCTCCGGGTCGATGTCTGGCAGCTGGTGGCTGAACCCATCGAAGATCACCCCTTCAGGCTAGGCCCCGCGCTGTGCAACCGTTCCAAGAGGTGATCGTTGCGCCGACGTTCGCGCTCGAGGTCGGCGATGAGCTCGAACTGCCGGAGCGCTGCCTCCCGCAACTGCATCGACCCCGCCCGCTGCTCGAACGGCGCAGTGACCACCTTGGCAAGATCCTCGAGACCGGCGACTTGGTCGTGGGTCAGCGAACCGGGCTGCTCGTCGAAGACGCAGAGGTCCCGATGACGTGGTCGACCGGCCTGCCACTGGCGGTCGGCTTCGTCGCGGTCGAACTCCTTCTGCAGGCCGATGACGTCGGCGGGAAGGCCACGGGCGATGCCGAACACCGCGTCGTCGACGCGGGCCATGCCGCGCTCGGCCAGGTCGAGCAACTCGTCCCGTCGGGCCTCGTCGAGCGCGGCCCAACGGACACGTACGGCACGGGTCGCGCCGACCGCGAGCCCGATGGCGCCGCGGAGGTTGTGGGCGACGACCGAGAGGGTCGCATCGTCGATGTCGTCCGGCATGGCCGGCAGTGTACGGAGCGCCGCTAGGTTCCGGTTCGATGACGATGGTCGCTTACACGGACGGCGCGTGCTCGGGGAACCCGGGTCCGGGCGGTTGGGCCTGGGCCGTTCCGAACGGGCGGTTCGCGTCGGGTGCAGTGGCGCTGACGACGAACCAGCGGATGGAGATCCAGGCCGTGCTCGACGCCGTGCGGTCGATCGACGGACCCCTCGAGATCGTGAGTGACTCGACCTACGTCGTCCACTGCTTCCGGGACCGATGGTGGGAGGGATGGCTGCGGAAGGGGTGGGTGAACTCCGCCAAGAAGCCCGTCGCCAACCGCGACCTCTGGGAGCCGCTGATCGACGCGTATCGGGCCGACCCGCAGCGGCTGCGCTTCACGTGGGTGAAGGGCCACAGTGGCGATCCGATGAACGACATCGTCGACCGGCTGGCGGTCGAGGCCGCGCTCACGCAGGCCGGACGGTCCGGAGACGATCCCCCGACCGAGCTCGGCCCGGCCGATCTCCCCAGCGGTCCGGGCGCGCCCGACCCCCGCGTCCCCGTCGGTCACAAGCTCCTCGTGATCGGGCACAAGCCGGCGGACCTGTTCGGGTACGACGAGAACCTGCTGACCGGCGAGCTGCGTCGCCGTCTGACCGACGTGCTGGTAGCGAAGGCCGAGCTCCACGACGACCTCGTCGTGCTGAGCGGACTCGGGCTCGGCGCCGAGCAGCTCGGTGCGGAGGCGGCAGCGAAGGCGGGCATTCCCTACGTCGCCGTGCTGCCGTACCCCGACCCGGACTCGATGTGGCCGCCTCTGTCGCAGGAGCGATTTCATTCGCTCCTCGACGGTGCCATGTCGACGGTGCTGCTGCAGGCGAAGAAGCCGGAGACGAGGCAGCGGGCGGGGGCGTCCCTGGCCCGCCGGGATGCGTGGTTGTACCGCCATGCGGACGAAGGCGTGGCCGTGTGGGACGGTGCCGATCCGATCGTCGGGCGCATGGTGCGGTCGCTGAGGGACCACGTCGGCGAGGACGAGGTGTGGCTGCTCGAGCCGTAGGCGTCGACACGGGCGGGACCTTCACCGACGTCGTCGGCGGCGACGGGCGCATCGCCAAGGTGCTGTCCTCCCGTGAGGATCCGGCTGCGTCGGTGCGCGAGGGGCTGGACCTGCTGGGCAGTGGGTTCGAGTCGCTGGCGCACGGCACGACCGTGGCGACCAACGCCGTCCTCGAACGGCGGGGTGGGCGGGTTGCGCTGGTGACGACCGCGGGGTTCGCCGACGTGATCGAGATCGGTCGACAGGATCGTCCGTCGCTGTACGACCCGTTCGCCGATCGGCCCGAGCCGCTGGTACCTCGGGCGTTGCGCTTCGAGGTCGGCGGGCGGATGGGACCGCGGGGTGAGGAGCTCGAGCCGCTCGACGTGGAGGGCTTGCGGGCGTTGTCGATCCCAGACGACGTCGCGTGCATCGCCGTCTGCTTCCTGCACGCCGACCTCGATCCTTCGCACGAGCGGGAGGCGGCGCGGGTGTTGCGGGGGCGGGGCTTCGACGTGACGTGCTCGACCGAGGTGTCGCCGGAGTTCCGGGAGTTCGAGCGGACGGCGACGACGGTGCTGAACGCCTATCTCCGACCGCCGTGTCGTCGATACCTGGAGAAGCTGGTGTCGTTGGCGGACGAGGTGACGGTGCTCACGTCGGCGGGCGGCCTCGTGTCGCTGTCGGATGCCGCCGAGCGACCGGCGGCGCTGTTGGTGTCGGGCCCGGCGGGGGGCGTTGCGGCCGCGGCGAACGCGGCAGTGGCGGCCGGGTTCCCCGATGCGGTCACGTTCGACATGGGGGGCACGAGCACCGATGTGTGCCTCGTGCTCGGGGGACGGCCGGCGCCGGCTGCGCAACGTTCCGTCAGCGGCTTCCCGGTCCGACTGCCTTCGTTGGACGTGCACACGATCGGCGCCGGCGGCGGGTCGATCGCCTCGCTCGACCCCGGTGGTGCCCTGGTGGTCGGACCGCGCAGTGCGGGGGCGGCGCCGGGCCCGGCGTGCTACGGATTCGGGGGAGTCGAGGCGACGGTGACCGACGCGGATCTCGTCGCTGGTCGGATCGACGGCGGCGCCGAGTTCCCCGGGCTCGGCGTGTTGGACGTCTCGGCCGCGGTGGCGGCGTTGGCTCGGGCGGGTGTGGCTGCCGAGGGCGTCCTGGCGGTGGTCGACGAGTCGATGGTGCAGGCCGTGCGGTCGGTCTCGGTCGCCCGCGGCGTCGACCCTCGGCAGCTGGCGCTGGTCGCCTTCGGTGGGGCCGGACCGCTGCATGCGTGCGCCGTGGCGTCGGCGCTCGGCATGCCGGTGGTGATCGTGCCGCCTCGGGCCGGCGTGCTGTCGGCGGTCGGCGTGTTGGGTGCATCGCGGCAGGCCGACCTGGTGCGCTCGTGGCCGCCGGGGGCCGACGTCGAGGGCCTTGACGACGCGCTCGTCGACCTGGCGGCGGCGGCGAGTCGGATGGTCGGAGGGGGCGCGGTCGTCGACGTGGCGGTCGACTGCCGGTACGAGGGGCAGTCGCACGAGTTGACGGTGCCCTCGGTCTCGGACTTCGTCCCCGAGCACGCGCGGCGCAACGGGTACGTGCGGGAGTCGGGCGTCGTCGAGGTGGTGGCCTTGCGGGCGACGGCCCGGACGTCGCCGGGTGGTGGTCGACTGGGCGGGGTCGGCGGCACCCGGAGGTCCGGGGTCGTGGGGCCGGTGGTGCTGTCCGAACCCGACTGCACGGTGTGGGTCGCCGAGGGATGGCGGGCCGATGTCCACGAGGGCTCCGGGTCGTGGATCCTGACGCGGGTGGCGCGTCCGTGATGTCGCTCGACGCGGCGACGCTGCAGGTTCTGATCGCGCGACTGACGGGCGTCGCGCACGAGATGGGGGAGGTCCTGCGGCGGGCGGCCTTCTCGCCCAACATCAAGGAGCGCGCCGACTGCTCGTCGGCGTTGTTCACGGCTGACGGTTCACTGCTCGTGCAGGCCGAGCACATCCCCGTCCATCTGGGGTCGATGCCGGCATCGGTCGCGGCCGCCATCTCGGCCGTCGGCTCGGCGCGGCTGGCTCCGGGCGACCAGGTGATCCTCAACGACCCGTTCGCCGGAGGGACGCACCTCAACGACATCACGTTGGTGGCGCCGTGCTTCGTCGACGGGCGGTTGGTGGGCTGGGCGGCGAATCGCGCGCACCACGCCGACGTGGGAGGGATGGCGCCGGGCTCGATCCCACCCGAGGCGACCGAGATCCAACAGGAGGGGTTCCGGATGCCGCCGGTCGTGCTGAGCGAGGATGTGGTGCGGTTGTTGTGCGCCAACTCGCGGACGCCGAAGGAGCGCCGTGGCGACCTCGACGCACAGATCGGGGCCAACGCCATCGGCGTGGAACGGCTGGCCGCATTCGCGGGTGCGCCGTTGGACGAGCTGCTGGCCTATGGCGAGCGGCGGATGCGAGCGGCGTTGGCGGCGGTGCCGGACGGGACGTACTCCTTCGCCGATGTCCTTGACTCGTCGGGCCCCGGGGAGTCACAGCGTTCGCCGGTGCCGGTGTCCGTGTCGGTCGTCATCGCGGGCGACTCGGTGGTCTTCGACTTCACCGGTTCGGCGCCGCAGACGTCCGGCAACGTCAACGCCGTGCTGGCCGTGACCGAGTCGTGCGTCGCATTCGCGCTGCGGTCGGCCGTCGACCCGACCTTGCCGTCGAACGGTGGGACGATGCGGCCGGTGCGGGTGGAGGCTCCGGCCGGCTCGGTGGTCGCGGCGTCGACGCCGGCGGCCGTGGGCGCGGGAAACGTGGAGGTGTCGCAGCGGATCGCCGACGTCTGTCTCGGCGCCTTGGCCCAGGCGATCCCCCTGCGCGTCGGCGCCGCGTCGCAGGGGACGATGAACAACCTGATCGTCGGTGGCGACGGCTGGGTCTACTACGAGACCGTTGCCGGCGGTCAGGGCGGACGCCCCTCGGTCCGCGGCGCCGGGGCCGGAGGCGCCGCGATGAGCGGCGTGCACACCGGGATGACGAACAGTGTCGACGAAGGACACCAGTTGGGCGAGCCGCGACCTGGGCAGTCGGGCATTCACACGAACATGACGAATACGTCCAACACTCCCGCAGAGGCTCTGGAACGGGCGTTCCCGATGAGGGTGCTGCAGTACCGCCTTCGCCGTAGCAGCGGCGGAGCCGGCTTCTCACCCGGGGGCGAGGGCATCGAGCGAGATCTGCTCATGTTGGAGGACGTCACCGTGTCCCTCATCACCGAGCGACGCAACTCGCAGCCGTGGGGCCTTGCGGGCGGCGAGCCTGGTGCAACTGGCGAGAACTGGTTGCTGCCGCAAGGTGATGAGAGTCGCGCGGAGCGACTGCTCGACAAGTGCACGCTCCGTCTGCGGCGCGGCGATGTCCTCCGAATGCTCACGCCGGGTGGTGGCGGGTGGGGAGTCGCGCCGCTGCTGTGACTTTTTCAGGAGGGGGCGACGACAGCGAGCCCGAGGTCGATGGCGGCGGCCGCCATTCGCTCGTCGTAGGTGCACACCCGAGCGAGATCGGCGCCGATCTCGATCGCCGTGGCCAGGTGGATCGCGTCGAGCGACCGGAGCTCCGAGGGTAGGAGTGCGCCGGCCGCCCGGAGGACCCGATCGTTGACGCGGATCACGTCAAGCCGCCGGAGGACGTCCTCGCCGCGGGTCACTACGTCTAGGCCGAAGGGGAGGAGCGCACGCGCTACTTCCGTCCGGGAGAGCGCGCTGGTGAGCAAAGGCCGTTTGCGGCGTACGTACCGTCGCAACGTTGCGGACTCGGGTTCTCGTACGGCCAGCTTCACGACGGCGGACGAGTCGAGGTAGGTCGCCCGTTCAGCGCTCATCGCGACGGAGGCGAGCGAGGATCTGAGAGGCGGTTGGCAGGTTCTTGGGCGTGACCAGCGGCTCGGGCAGATCCTCGATGGAGGACGTGGCTGCGGTGACGTCGCCGGTCGCTCGCAACTGTTCGAGGGTCCCCCGATCGGGAAGGGGCGCGAGCACGGCGACTG
This sequence comes from Acidimicrobiales bacterium, assembly GCA_035525495.1. Classification (GTDB taxonomy): domain Bacteria; phylum Actinomycetota; class Acidimicrobiia; order Acidimicrobiales; family CADCTF01; genus DATLED01. Next base: position 37,766 of record DATLED010000033.1, read on the forward strand.
GTCGACCTCGGTCGGTGACTTCGATCGTCTCGCCGGCTTCGACGAGTCGGAGCAACTCGCTTGCTCGCTGTCTCAACTCGCGAACCCCTACCGTCGTCATGTGCTAGTTGTAGCACATACGGGTGACAGGTCTGCGTGTCCTCAGGTGACCAACTTCGACTCTGCGCGGGGGAGGGTGGGGTGACCCGGCCGCTCGATAGCACGCCGAGCGTCTCGCCCGAACCGGGAATCGGCGCGCCCCGCGTTCTGGGTGGGCTCAACGACCTGTGAGGTCGTTCAGCCCACCCAGAACGGGGGGAGCAGTGGTTCGATGACCGCAGGACGCTTGCCGATCGACGAGCGCAGCTGCTCGATGGGACAAGACGTGCAGTCGACGACGCGCCCCGTCCCGCTGCTTCTCCGGCAGGAACGAGAAGTAGGAGTCGATCACCTCGGGTTCTGGAGCGCTGCACGACACGAAGACGAACTCGCACTGATCGAAGCGGTGCAGCATCAGGGTGGCGAGGAGGTAGCGATGCTCGAGGCCCGGGATGCGATCGAGCTAGGAGACTGCTGAACAACGCGTGACTCGCGGCGGCCGGGGTCTGGCCGACTCCCCGTTGAACCGGCTCGGTCGGGGTTTGGGTGGGAATGGCTGTTGGGTTCGTGCGGTTCCGCGGAACCGCTTTGGCGGCTGACGCGGCTCGGGGGCGGCGTGTTGGGACACGCGTCGGCGGCGTTGCGGTCAGGCGATGGCCCAGCCGCCGTCGTCGTGTTGGAGTCCGAGGTTGAGGAGTCGTCGGAGGTTGAGGGCGGCGGCGCGGTGGGTGAGCCACAGCTGGTTGCGTTCGACGCCGCGGTAGCGGAGGCGGCGGTTGTTGTTGGCGACGAGCCAGGCGAGGGTGCGTTCGATCATGGGCCGCAGGGTCCGGTAGCGGAGCGCGAAGTCGGGGTCTTTGGCGGCGGCGCGGGCGGCGCGGAGCTCGGGGTCATAGGGGTGGACCTTGAGTGTGCGTCCATCCTTGGCGGTCGTGCACTGGGTTCGGAGGGGGCACCCGGCGCAGAGTTTCCCGAAGGTGGCGTTGAGTTTGCGGGTGAGGGCGACGGTGTGGCCGGCGGGGCAGGTGACCGTCGAGTTCTCGGTGTCGAGGGTGAAGTCGTCGGTGGTGAACCCGCCGGGGACCGCCGAGCGCAGCGGGATCGGTTTGATGGTGGCGCCGTGGCCGAGCGCGTTGAGCTTGGCCCGCAGCTTGCCGGAGCCGTAGGCGGAGTCGCCGAGCACGTCGACGGGTTCGGTCTCGCCGGCCAACAGGTCGAGGGCGGTTTCGGCGTCGGGGGTGTTCCCGGGGGTGATGGCGACGTCGGTGATGAGGCCGGTCTCGGGTTCGGCCGCGGCGTGGGCCTTGTAGCCGTCGCGGTAGTCGTGGACGGTCTTGTGGACGTGGCGGGACTCGGGATCGACGACCGACACGACCCGGTCGGGGGCGACCCGCTCGGCGATCCGCCACGTGCCCGGCTCGTCGCCGGGCTCGACGTCCTGGCCGGCGACCAGCGCCAACAAGCCGACGGCGTCGGCCGCCTCGTCGTCGAGGACCTCTCCTTCCAGGGTGGCGATGATGGTGAGGGCGTCGTTGACGAGCTCGGTCACCAGCCCCGCTTTGGCGGCCGGGTCGTCCCAGGCGATGTTCGGTTTCGCCGGGGTCGAGTAGTCGCGGGCCAAGGTGGCGTCGCCGGCCGCGGGAACGACCCGCAGGACCCGGCGGATGGCGGCGATCAGCTGGGTCACGGTGTCCTGGGTGGCGACCGCGTCGTCGAGGACCGTCGAGTCCAGCGCCCGCCGAGCCCGCCCCTTCAAGATCCCCGTCGCCGAGACGACGTCGCGCACCGCGTCGAAGATCCGCTCCGGGCGATCGGACTGGCGGAGCCGGTTCCGCCAATAGGTGAGGACGGTCGGGTGGATCCCTGGCGCGTCGATCGCCAGCCCGGCCGCCACTTTCCAGGCGATGTTCTGGCGCAACGCGTCCGCGGCATAGCGATCCGACAGACCCTCGAGCGCCTGGAGGACCAGCGTCGCCGCGATCACGTCCGCCGGGACCGA
>DATLED010000012.1:0-22388 GCA_035525495.1 Acidimicrobiales bacterium
TCAGTTCGGCATGCCGAACTGAGCGCGCCCAAACGTGAGGACGACGACGACATCTTCATCGCCGACGTGCTCGTTGGGCTAAGCCACAGCACCGTGCCCGAAGATTGGAGCATTCGCCGCGTCGACTACCGCACGGCGTCGGAGGCCGACCTCGCCGCGATCAACGACGTCGCCAACGATGTGACGGCCGAGTGGCGACCGCACGACGCGCCTCGCCCGCTGGTCCACCGCGTCGCCGAGGCACGCGAGCTCCCGGAGGTCTACGTGGAGCGAACGTGGCTGGCGGAGTCCGGCGACGGGCTCCCCATCGCCGAGGCCGGATGCTGGTACCACGGCGAGTCATCGTTCGAGGGCGCGCCCGTCGTGGAGATCGAGAGCCTGAACGTCGCGGCCGGATGGCGCAGACGCGGAATCGGTTCGGCCCTCATGCGGCTCATGGGCGAGTACGCAGCGGAGCACGGGCGGTCCCACATCCACGGCCGAACTCGTAGCCCCATGCCGGCCGGAGCGGCGTTCGCCGAGGCCATGGGCGGTGTCCCGGGACTGGAACAACGGGAGAGCGAGCTCGATCTCGCAGCCCTCGACCTGGCGATGATCGACCGGTGGATGTCCGAGGGACCCGCGCACGCCCCCGGCTACGAGCTCGTCTTCATGACCGACGGCTACGACCCCTCGTGCCTGCCCGCCATCGCAGAGACGTACGACGCCATGGACGACATGCCGCACGACGACCTGCAGGCGGTCACGCAACGGAAGACCGTGGAGCAGCTCGTCGGCGCTGACGCCATGCTCTCGGGAAGCGGGGAGATCCGGTGGAGCGCCTTCGTCCGAGAGGTCGGGTCCGACCGGTTTGCCGGGCTCACCGACGTGTTCCTTCGATCCTGGGATCCCGCCGTCGTACACCAAGGCAACACCGGCGTGCTGCACGCACACCGGGGTCGGCGGCTCGGTTGGTGGCTGAAAGCCGCCATGGCGCGAAAGGTCATCGATGACGCCCCGAAGACTCGGATCATCCGCACCGGGAACGCCTTCTCGAACGCCCACATGCTCGCGATCAACGATGCCATGGGATTTCGCCTGACCAGCGTCACCACGACATGGGAGTTGCCGGTGGAAAGGGTGCTCGCACGCCGGTACTAGCCGGCGTCGCTGGGCGCTCCGTTGCTTGGGAAGAGGCCAAGACGCTCCGAGCCCCGACGTGATTTCGAGCGCGCGGACGGCTGCTCGGCAGCGCGCTGGTGCTCGAAAGCCGATCCGAGCGGCTCGACCAGGGAGCTTCGAGGTCTACGTTTTCCTCATGAAGCTGGGGGAGGTCGGGGTCGGCATTCACGGTTGCATCGCGGTGGCAATGACTGGTGCCGGTGACGACCTGGGCGTGGTTGTTCGCGGGGTCGTGCCCACTCGAGAGAGCCTGGCGGATGATGCTGAGCGGTTGATCGAGTTGGCGGGCGAGGCCGCTGCTGCGCGGGCGACCTCCGACCTCCGCCAGATCATCGAGGAATCGGTCGGAGCCGAGGTTCGACCCGAGGGTGGAGCCCGTCGGCAAGCCCTCGGTCCCCCTTGGCGCAAGGAGCACGAGATCGCTGCCACCGCGGCCCTGCACACCTTGGCCGCCCGATGACATGGAGCGAGAGAGGATGAGCATTGCGCCGGTCGGCCGCTCGGTCAGCCACCCGGACTGGATGGCACGACGCGGCGGTGTGATCCCGTGGGAAGAGGTCGAGCGGAAGCTCGCGGCGGCTCGCAACTACTGGGTCGCGTCGCTGCGAGCGAACGGGCTCCCGCATACTCGTCCCGTGTGGGGTGTCTGGTTCGATCAACGGCTTCTCCTCAGTGCGGGTGGCGGGTACTGGATGTCGCGAAACCTCCGCCGCCATTCGCTTGTGTCGGCTCATCCTGAGGAGGCCGAAGGACTGGTCGTTGTCGTCGAGGGGCGAGCGGTGGCCGTGGAGGACCGAGACCACCTCGAGCGGGCCGTCGCCGCCTACAACGAAAAGTACGACTGGGACATCACCGAGGAGGAGTTCGATGGGAGCATGGAGGTTGCGCCGGATCGGGTGTTCGCATGGCGCACCGGCGGACGCGACTTCCATGACTACGACGCCACGCGATTCGACTACAGCCAGTGAGCGCCCCTACGAGGGTCGCAGGATGACCGCCGCAACGCGTGGCTGAGGACCTGTTCGTCGACTCCGGCGGCGTCCGACTCGCTGTGCGCGATCACGGCGGCGAGGGAGTACCGGTCGTTCTGGTCCACGGCCACTTCGGCAACCTGGGGAGCTTCGATGTCCTTGGGCCGCTTCTGGCCGACCACGTACGGCCAGTCGCATACGATCAGCGCGGTCACGGTTGGTCCGAGAGCGGGCCCGTCAGCGTCCGAGCATTCGCAGATGACCTGGCCGCTGTCGTCTCGGCGCTTCGCCTCTCGAACCCGGTGTTGTACGGGGGTTCCTTCGGAACGCTGGTTTGCCTGGGGTACTTCCTCGAGGGTGGAGAAGCGCGAGGCTTCATCAGTGAGGACGGCCGCGTTGCCGACTTCCAGAAGCTGGCCTCGCCGCCTCCGCCACCGGCTCGGGACCGTCGCGTGATGTCGGCTGAGGAGTGGAACACCGTGCGACAGACGTTCGCTGCCGCCGGCCCGACGGGCAGCGCGACGGCCGAGAGATCACGACTTCTCCTGCCCGATGGCGACATCGAAGCCCGTCCATCCGCCGAGCATCTCTACGGAAAGGAGAAGGTCTTCACCGGATTCTCGATCACCGACGCTTTCCGCGCGGCTCCGGAACGAAAGCTCCTCCTTGCCGCCGAGAAGGCGCCGAACTCCGTCCGACGACGCTCCGACATCGCAGCGCTCCAGACAGCGACGAGCCTCGATGTTCATTGGTTCGACACTGGCCACTGGATCAGCGCCGAAGACACCGTCGGCGTAGCTGACGTCGTCGCCGGATTCGTCCGACAGTTCTGAGCGACGAACGGGAACAAACTCGCACGACACCGTTCGGTTCGGTGCGTAAGGTCCGACCCGATGCGGCTCGCCGCCATCTTCCCGAAGACTCCCCGGTCGGGCGGCGTCGCGGAGTTGCGCTGGTCGGACGGCACGGTTGCGACCACACCCCTGTACACGCATCCGGGACGGTTACCGCACGATCTGGAGCATTACGTCGTGGAAGCGCACGTCGACCTGCCGTTCGGGTTCTGGGCACTTGCAGGAGCACAGACGCCGTTCAACAGCTTCACCCTTGTGTCCGGCTGCTGGCAGCGCGGCGCCAGGGAGCGCTTCGAACGCCGCGCTCGGAAGCATCCGGGGGCGATGCTGCAGGGCGAGGCGGCGTCCTTCGTCCACGAACTCGCACAGCATGAGGACGATCTGACGAGCGCGTGGAGCGTGCTCCGACGCCGGATCCGACGCACCTACTCCTACGAGGCCGACTCACCGATCGGCGACCTCGAGGTCGGCGACGTCCGGCGGATCATCGCCTTCGACCGCGCACTCCACCGGACCTGGGCCGATCTGCCCGTGGGCGGCGCGTTGCAGGTGAGCTGGCCGCCAGCGACTGACCGAATGCCGACCGTCATCTCGGTCTGACCGCTTCGTCCCATCGTTCCTCGCACGTCCGAGGGTGGCCTCGCGGCAGGCGTCGACGGATGAGAGCGGACGGCCGCTCAGGGTCGAACGAGAAGGTCCTCGAGCTCGGGGAGTCGGCCGAACATGTCGGGCAGGCCCCGCAGGCCGTTGCACACCTCTTCATGGCACTCGGCGAGATCCGAATTGGTCGCGATCTCGACGCCTCCCAGGCAGCGCAGGACGTTCCGACGCGTGAATCCCAGCCAGCCGCCGATCATGAAGACGAACCAGCTGGGACCCGCAGGCGGCAGCGCTCCGCCTCCAGAGATGTAGCCATCGAGGACGGCGTGGAAAATGGCGGGGTCGATGTGGTCAAAGCCGGGTCCCTTCGAGAGGCTCAGGGCCGTCGAGCCGAGTTCGCTGGACAGCTCGAGCATCCCCGATATCTCCCAATCGAGCACGACCGGTCGGCCGCTCCGAGCGAGCAGATTCCACGGGTGGATGTCCTTGTGGGTGAGCACAACGGGGCCCGGCCTCTCGCACCTGTCGACGAAGTCCCCCACCGCGAGGAGCACATCGACGGTGGCCGCGAGCTCGTCCGCCCATGGCTGCCCGGTTGCCGCCGCCCGGTCGGCCAGCTCAGGCCAGTCGAGTGGAGTCGGGGCTTCCGACGCCACACGCGGCCAGGTGACGTCGAGGGCGTGGATGCGGGCGAGGATCTCGCCGATCTCCAACGCGAAGTCTCGCGACACCGGTTCTTCGGGCACCTTCTCCGCCTCGACCCACCGGTGCACGACCACCTCGGCATCGGCGGAGATCGGCTCCGGCATCGGGATGTCTGCGGCGAATGCGGCCTGCTCGAGGCGAAACACGTCGGCGTAGCGGAACGTCCCGTCACGGTGGCGACTGATCTGCTTCACCGCGAACGACCCCTGGTCGGTGTCGAGGCGGAACATGCGGTTGGTGCCCTTGCTGCGCACCCGCGTCATCGGTCGCACGGCCGTGCCCAGGTGCGACAGGTTCACTCGCCCCTCCTCGGTCGCAATCCGAGGTCGAAAGCCCGGCTCCGTCGCAACCACACCCTGCAGTCTCGCAGGCGAGTCAATCCAAGTCCGAGGGACCGCCCAGTGCCGCATGAACGTGAGTCGAGCACTCAGTGGAAGCGGCGCAGCCGGTCGAGCGCGGCGCCCGTCGGCGGAGGTCGAAGCGGACGCCCGTCGCCAGGGACGTACGCGCCGACCGCGTCCTCGGCCAGATCGACGATCCATGGAAGATCGGAGACGCGTCGGAAGTGGATGGCGACCCAGTCGGTCCCCGACCGAACAGGTTCGACCCTTGTGTCGGAGGCGAGCTCCGCCTTTCGGATTCGTATGCGGGGTCGCGTGAGGCGCACGCCCACCGAGTTGTTGTCGACGAACTCGACGACGAGCCTCCCGTCGACGAAGAACCCGGGTTGATCAGGGTGGAAGACCCCGCCCTCGCCCTCCTCGAGGTGCGGGATCGCGCCGAGCGCCGAACGTAGCTGCTGCTTCAGCGACTTCGCCATGGTTCCGTGCCCCCTCCGGGCGAGTGCGCCAGAACCTTTCGTGCGCGCGGAAACCTGATCGATCGATCGATGCGGAGAATCACCTGGTGGAAGTGACGCAGGCGCGGCGTGCGGTGGCGGCAGCAGTTTCGGTGGCGGAGTCGTTCGACCTGGCCGTCGATGACGCGGTCGTACTCAACGACTCCAATCGACTGGTCGTCCGACTGATGCCGTGCGATGTCGTCGCCCGGATCGTGCCGCTCGGCTATCGGGTGTTCGCTGCCGCAGTGGGTGCAGAGCGAGAAGCGCAAGTCGTACGACGCCTTGCCGCCGCTGACGCGCCGCTCGCGGCCCTCGACCCGAGGGTCGAGGCGCGAGTCTTCGTGCGAGACGGCTTCGAGATAGGGCTGTTGACCTACTACGAACCCTTGCCGATGCCGGCGCTCCTGCCGGAGGACTACGCCGATGCGCTCGGGCGGCTCCACGGTGCCATGCGGCAGATCGACGTCGAGTCACCGCACTTCACGGATCGGGTCGCAGACGTCGAACAGTGGGTGACGCACCAGGACGCCACGCCTGACCTCACGGAGGAGGATCGGGGGCTCCTCGTCCACACACTCGGCAGCCTGCGGCATTCCGTCGTCGATCGACGCGCCCCGGAGCAGCTGTTGCACGGCGAGCCTCACCCGTGGAACCTCCTCGACACGAGGAGCGGACCGCGCTTCGTCGACTTCGAGAACTGCGTCAGAGGGCCGGTTGAGTGGGACCTTGGTTGGGTGCCCGCGGCGGTCAGCGAGCGGTATCCGGGGGCTGACGGAGACCTCGTCGTCGAGTGTCGAGGGCTCGTGCTCGCCATCGTCGCCGCGCACTGTTGGCGTCCGGGGGACGAGCGACCGGGGAGGGTGTCGCGCTCGGCGTTCATGAACGCGGTGCGCAGGGGTCCGCCGTGGACGGCGCTGGACGCTGTGTAGTGCCACTCGTTCCCCAAGACGACGGGACGAAGGTTTGCCCTGCCCCGGGAGGCCGGATCAAGGCCCGGCGCGGACACGATCGAGCATCTCGGGCAACGGTCCGCGTCGATCGTGGATGCACTCGAGCCACCACGTCGCCCCGGCCCGTTCGTAGGCACGCGGGAGTCGAGGATCGCCGGCGGCGCACGCCCCGACGACGGCCACGTCGAAGTTGTCTGGTCGTGCGATGAGGTCCACTCGGCGCCTTATCTCGTCGGGACCGATGGTGACGGTGCCGTGCTCGTCCACGATGGCGCCGGCGGTGTAGCCGTCCCACCTCGCCGCTCGGCGGAGGGCGGGTGCGGCGGAGCCGCCGATCCAGACGGGCGGCCGCGGCCGCTGGATGGGCAGCGGCGAAAGCGTCGCACCGGCGACGGTGTAGTTGGAACCGAGATGGTGAACCCGATTGCCTCGCCACAGTTGATCCAGGATGTCGAGGCTCTCGTCCAGCTTGGAGGCCCGCACCTTGACGTCCGGATCCTCGCCGAACATCGTGAACTCGGCTTCGCTACCACCGAGCCCGGCGCCGAAGATCATGCGGCCCTGTGACAGGTGATCCAACGCAGCGATGGCCGTCGCGACCATGTGCGGCCTTCGTCGCGGCAGCGGCGACACGTCGAGTCCGAGGGCCACGCGGGTGGTTGCGCTGGCGGCGGCGGCCAACGAGACCCACGGGTCGCCGCTCGGGATCCCGCCTGCCCACGCGAGGTGGTCCCAGATGAACAAGCCGTCCCAACCAGCCTCCTCGGCGAGCCCGGCGACCTCGGCCACCACGGCAGGATTCGCGTAGCTCCCGAACCCGGTGACCTCCACGGCGAACCTCATCCGCGGAACGTACGCCGAAGGTGAGACAGTCAGTCATCGCGGAGCATTGGGGCGGCATGGGTGTGGCAGGCCCTCGGTGCCGGGCGCTCGCGGGCTGACCGCTGCCGCTACGTTCCTACCGATGCGGGACACGAGGATCGGCATTGGATGGCGGGTCCACTCATGGTGGGCCGTCGTCGTGGCCGTCACGGGCCCGCCCGCCTCTCCTGTCGTCGTCCACCGCGAGCAGGTCACGCTGGTCGAGGACGAGTCGATGCGTGAGCCGTACCACGCCGCCACCGCGGTGCCACTTGGCGAGGCGCCGTCGTTGATCGGATCGGTCGCCAGGGCCGCGGCTGCCTCTGCGGAGGCGACTCTCCGCGGTTTCGTCTCGTCGCTCGGCGCGGTCGCCGCTGTCGGTGTCGTTGGCGGGAACCGCCGGCTTCCGGAACTTCCCCAGATCCTCGCCAAACACGCAAGACTGCATGAGGCCGAGCGGGACCTGTACGAGCGAGCGATCATCAAAGGAGCGGCTCGCACGTCGCTCCCGGTGACGACCATCCCCGCTCGGGCGACGTTGTTGAGCGAAGCCTCTGACGTGCTCGGCGTCGCTCTCGACCCGACGCTCGCAGCGCTGGGCAAGTCGATCGGGCCGCCGTGGCAGAAGAACTACAAGGAGGCGACGGCGGCCGCACTCGTCGCACTTGGGGCGCTCGGCTGACCCGCTTCGTCGGGCCCTGGACCGCCGCGTCTGAAGCTTGGGGTCGGGCGCCGCCGGCGGACTCGCTGCCATTCGCTGGGATTTCGACGCGCTCCCCGAGGAGGTCAATCACGCGCCTTGGACATCGATCCGGCGCAGGCCAGGGTGCGAGCCGAGGTGCTCCTCGGAATCAGCCAGCAGGTCCGGGCCCTGGGTCGACCTCTGGTACTGGGAACCGACCGACGGCGACGTCTGAGGCCCTCGCCCGCTCTCGCTCGTCCGAGCCTGGCCGACGGGCTCATGACAGCCTTACCTCATGGACGACGGGTCGGGTCGGTGCATGTTGTGCGTGAGGGCGTCGTGACGAGCGCGCCTGTCGACGGGATGGTCGAGCCGGGTTTCGAGCCGGTTGCGGAGTCCTTCGTGCGCGGGCTCGAGAAGGGCGAGCTCGGCGCGGCCGTGGCGGCGTACGTCGACGGCCGAAAGGTCGTCGACCTGTGGGGCGGCTGGGCGGACGCGCAGAGAACGCGTGAGTGGAAGCAGACCACCATCGCCTGCACCTACTCGTCGACGAAGGGGATGACGGCAACGTGCGCCCACCACCTCGCCGATCGGGGCCTCCTCGACGTCGACGAACCCGTCGCGACCTACTGGCCGGAGTTCGGCCAGGCCGGCAAGGAGAACGTCACGATCCGAATGCTGCTCAACCACCAAGCCGGGCGGCCTCGGCCACGCTCGCTTGGGTCGGGGCGTGCCATGGACGGCTCCGAGATCGCGGTCGCCAAACGCTTTGACTGGGAGACGATGACGTCGGCGATGGCAGTCGGGACGCCCCTGTGGGAGCCGGGGACGCGATGTGAGTACCACGGCGGGGAGTTCGGCTACCTCGTCGGTGGGGTGATCCAACGCATCGACGGCCGCCGCCTCGGCACGTACTTCCGAGAAGAGATCGCAGAACCCCTCGGCGCCGACTACCTCATCGAGGTCGCGGCCGAGGACGACCACCGCTGCGCCGAGATGACCGGCCCCGAAGAGATGGTCGGTGGCGCCAACACCCGCGAGTGGCGCGCCGCCGGCGACGGGGCGGCAACCTCCTTCGGAACCGCCGACGGACTCGCCCGCGTGTACGCGGCGCTGTCTGGGACAGGTTCGCTCGACGGCGTGCGGGTGCTGCGGTCGGAGACGATCGAGGCCGCCGTCCAGGAACAGCCCCTCGCGAGAGTGCCGGGCGGAGGCACACCTGGCGACTTCGGCCTCGGCTACCAGCTGCTGTGGAAGATCCACCCGACACTGCCGATTGGATCGTTCGGACACACCGGTATCGGTGGTTCGATCGGACTTGCCGACCCGGGGACGCGGCTCGGCTTCGGCTACGTGATGAACCAGATGGGAAGCAACGGGGCGGCACACCTGCTGAGTGCCATCTACCGGTCGCTCGCTGCGTAGCTCCGGTCCAGCCTCGGAGAGGGAATGCCAGAACCGCACCGGTGTGCCCAACGGCCGCCCTCCGCCTCGTCATGAGCGCATCACCGGCCGCTGACGCCTTCCTTCCGCAGATCAGTCGATCGCCTGTTGATTTCGGAAAAGGTCCCGCAGGAGAAGGATCTCCGCGCCATGGTGGATCACCTCGCGATGGATGTGGAGCAGGAGGGTGATGTAGCGGCGGTCGCCGTAGATGCCCTCTGCCGGCCCGACCAGCGCGATCAGCTGGTTCCCGAGCGAACGGGCGCCGGTGAGCCACCGCTCGTATCCGCGAACGAATTGCCCGCCTGGCTCGCGACCTCCACCGAACGCGGAGCGCGACGCTCGACCGACCTCACGATCGCGAGGTCTGAATGGCAGCGCACGGCGTAGCCTGCGCCTGACGCAGCGAAGGAGCATCGCATGGCGACGTTGCACATCGAGCACCCCATCACTGACCTCGACACGTGGCTTGGCGCGTTCAACAACTTCGCGGAGGCCCGCCGGACGGCAGGCGTCCGTTCGCAGCGGGTGCGTCAACCTCTTGGCGACGCCCGCTACATCGTCGTCGACCTCGAGTTCGACGACCCGGACGCAGCTCAGGCCTTCAAGGAGTTCCTCGAAACCGTCGTGTGGCAATCCAAAGATCTCTCACCAGGACTCGATGGCACTCCCCACGCTCGCGTGCTCAACGATGTCGAGCCCGGGCGCCTCGCCTAAAGGCCGACGACCACCTCGCTCGTCGATGAACTCAGAGGGTCGCCTTCCGCATTGCGGCCGCGAAGTCGCCGCGCGGCTTCACGTCGACGTCGCGAAGCCCGAGCCACGACCGCATCGCGTCGAGCTCGGCGGCTGCGAGGGGTGCGACGAACGCGGGGTCGGCACCGGCCTCGATGTGGGAGGCCTGCACGAGCAGGCTCGACCCTCGGCGGTCGGCCTTGAGGTCGAAACGAGCGATGAGCTCATCACCGAGGAGGAGCGGCAGGACGTAGTAGCCGTGCCGGCGCTGCGGCTCCGGGAAGTAGATCTCCAGCCGGTAGTCGAACCCGAAGAGCTGGCGGGTCTGGTCGCGGCTCCAGAAGAGCGAGTCGAACGGCGCCAGCAGCGTCGCCGTCTCGCGGCGCGGCGGACGCGTTCGAGCGCCGCGCACCGAATAGGCCAGTTCAGCCATCCCCTCGACGCGCGTGGGGACGAGTTCACCGGCCTCCACGAGCTCGGCCACCCGCGGCTTCGCCATCGCCGGCTTGAGGCCGTGATAGCCGGCGAGCTCCTTCAGCGTGCCGATGCCGAGCGCGACGGTGGCCCGCCTGAGCAGCTCGCGGTGCGCCTCCTCAGGAGCCGGGCTCGGCGTGGCGAGCACGGCCGGCGACAGAACCCGCTCGGGAACGTCGTAGACGCGCTCGAAGGACGGGGTCCGCCAGGCCGCCACCTCGCCGATGGCGAAGAGCCGCTCCAACGCGTGTCGGCCTGCGCTGCGCCGGTCCCACCACTCGCCTTCGTTCGGGCGCGGGTCGGACAGCGTGCTCGCCGCCAGCGGCCCACGTGCCCGGACCTCGGCGAGGGTGGCCTCCAGGTAGTCGGCGTTCGCCTCGTGGACGGCCGCCACGCGCGCCGCGACCTTCGGTCCGTGGTCCGAGCCGGTCCTCGCGCGGTCGCGGCGCCAACGCAGGAGCGGCTCGGTGGTCATCGGCACCAGCGAGGCAGCGTGGGCCCAGCACTCGTAGAGGGCGCCGCCAGGACCGGTGAGCTGGTGCAGCAACCCGACGTCGTAGGGACCGAGGCGGCTGAACGGCACGATGAACTGCGTCCGCTCGAGCACGTTCACGGCGTCGAGCTGGAGCACCCCGAGCGACTCGATCGCCTTCTGCAGCGCGCGCACGGTCGGCGCCTTGTCCGGACGTGGCGCCGCGAGACCCTGACCTTCGACGCGCAGCCAACGCGCCTCGCGGTTCGACAGCTCTCGGCTCGACAAGAGGCGGGCGGTCGGCACCGCCGGATGGTACGGCGGCCTCGGACTTCACACCCGACGGACGTGGCGCGACGCTGCTCCCGTTGGCGAACGGGTTCAGCGGCACGTGGTGCGTGGCCGGGAACTGGGCGGCGAGCATCCATCGCACCGATCTCCGGCCAGGTGGACCGTCGCCAACTGACGGCGTGGAGTCCGTGCTGGCTCGCGACACTCGGCGAATGAGCACTGCATCCGCCACGTCGGCGCCGCAGATCCCGGCATTGAACATCGGCGCAATCGTGTGGGTCGAGCGAGACGGCAATGTGCTGCTCCTTCGTGCCCCAGGTTCGGCGTATCCGCTGCCTCCCGGGGGTCTCTTGGAGGGCGACGAAGGCCCGGACGAGGCAGCGAGGCGGGAGTTGCTCGAAGAAACAGGGTTGGTACCCGAGGGCCCGCTGCGGCTCATCGGCGCGTTCCGGGCGCAACGGGGAACCCAACAACTTCTGAACCTCACGTACGCATGTGAAGTTGCGGCCGCCGACGTGCAGCTCAGCCATGAGCACGACCACTTCGAGTGGGTGGACCCAGCCGAGTATCGCGACCTCGCAGCTGCCGTGGTCCCGAAGATGGAACGTGCCGATTTCCGCGCCATCGGCGAGGACCTTCTCAGGCAGCTGGATGCGTTCTTGGAGAGCCGTGTACCCGCGAACCCGGCCACACCCGATCCTGGCATCGGGGGACCTACGACAGACGGAGCTCGCTGAGCGCAAGGATCGTGCCGCCGACGAGACCGACGCGAAGTACGGCTTGCGATGGGATGACGACGTCGATGTGGACGGCATCGTTGGCAGGTCCGGCGGCGGTCGCGTATCGGTACTCGGCTCCAGGCTGTCCGTCGGGGCGCGGTGCCCCCGGGACGGGTGTCCCGTCGAGCAGGAGCACGTCGGCGAACATCGAATTGATGTTGGTGGTTCTTGCTTCGCCGCGGACCCTCCCGGGCTCGACACGCAGGCCCGTGAGATCGATGCCGTCGGTGGTGGACGCGATCACGTCCCAGCCCGCCTCGCCTTGTCGGAGGAACAATGTGCCCGCGGCCAGGGCGTCGGCGACTTCCCACCGAGCGAACGCGCGCCGTCCCCGCGTGCGGGCGGTGTCGACCTTGATCCCCGGTGATGGGTAGTCCGGGAATCTGTCCTTCAGGTAAGCGCGGGTGACTTCGTCGACGACGCCGACGCCTCCAAGGAAGACCGGCTCGGCGGTGAGCACGTCGTAGCCGCTGGGGGTGGCGGCCGCCTTAAGACGCACGAGCTCGCCAGGACGTTCCTCACGACGAAGCACCCTCGGCGACGGGCCAGCACCGCACCATTTGTGTAGGAAACTCTTGCTTAACCGACGGCCCGCACGGTAGAAGGGAGGAATGCGGTTCCGTGGGTGGTCCGAGTGCCGGGGCACGCCGCACGTCCTCGCCGACGGCACCCCGACGGAGGGGACGACACTCGTTCTCTCGCACTGGCCAAAGAGTGGAACCCCATGGCCGCTCAAGGCCGATCTCTCCGCCGAGATCGCCTTCGCCTACCTGGACGCGCCCGAACATCACGTCGATGTTCCCTGGGTCACCAACGACCACCTGGATGTGGACGGCTTCGTGGCCGTGTACGTCTTGACCCAGCCGCAACATGCGACCGAGCGACGCGAGCTTCTCGTCGAAGTGGCGGCCGCGGGCGACTTCGCGGATCGTTGCTCGGATCGGGGAGCGAACATCGCCTTCGCCATCGGCGCGCTACGGGATCCGACGGCATCGTCACTCCCGCCCCGGTCCTTCGTTGGTTCCCCGACGGAGGTGGCTGCGGCCCACTACGAGTTGTTGCTCGAGCGCTTTCCTGCACTGCTGGACTCGATCGAAGACCATGAAGAACTCTGGGGGCCGGAGCGGGCCACCCTCGAGCTCGCCGAGCGAGCTCTTGACGCCGGCTCGATACGCATCGAGGACGTTCCCGACGCTGACCTGGCAATCGTGTGGTTACCCGAGGGATAATCAGGTGGCGGCGTCCAACGTGGCGTCCTCCAGCGCGACACACCGGTGCATCCGATCGCGATCCATCGTCGCACCAACAGGTGGCGGATCGCCTATGTGGATCCGACGCGTCGCGACTTTCGGTTGGTGTACCGCTTCGAGAGTTGGGTGCAGCTCATCAGCGAACCTGCCGGTCGCGCCGATCTGCGGCCGATCGCCGCGGCCCTCACGGCTGCAGACCCGGCGCCCGGCGACTGGATCGCCAACAGCCGCAAGACGTTTCTGGCGTGGCTGCGACGGCGGCAGGGCGAGAGCGCCATGGAAGCCAAGCGCTTCATCGACATCGTCGTCGAAGGTTTGCGCGACGCGCCGATCACCTGGTCGCCATACGACCCGCGTGACGAGCTCCGAGCGGCGAGTCGCCGAGGTCCCGGATACTGAACGCCACCAAGATCAAGGAGCCGAAGGGCGAACGACTCATCCAGACCGGCCGAGGATGCTTTCAACTCGCTCGCTCCCGTCTTTGGGAATGGAGTCCTGGCCTGGTCGGTCCCCGATGCAATGCTTGGGGGATGTCGGCGAGCGAAGCGAAGCGGGCGATCGAGCTCGCTGACGAGGCGTTCGTCCGCTTCGACGTGGAGGCGATGGTCGCTCACCTGTCGGCGGCAATTCGGGGATTCACGGCCGCTCAGGACCCATGCGCGGCGGCGATGGCGTGCATTCGTCTGGGCCAGGCCATGACCAACTTCATGGGCAACCAGACCGCAGGTCGTGCCTGGTTCGCGCGAGCGGCTCGACTTGTAGCGGATCAGCCGCCCTGCTTGGAGCAGGGGTGGGTTGCCGTGGCGGCCATGGGCTGCGACGTCGACGATCCAGCGGTGCTCCTCGCTCAGTCGGAGCTTGCGCTGGACCGGGCTCGGCGCTTCGGCGACCTGAACCTTGAGACGAAGGCTTTGGCGGATGGTGGCCTCGCCCTGGTTCAGGCCGGCCGGGTGGCCGAGGGCATGGCCCTTCTGGACGAGGCGATGGCGCTCGCGTGCGGGCCCGCGGATGACAGCGGGGCGGCGGCCCGGTCGGTGTGCTCCTTCTTCACCGCCTGCTACTTCGCGGTCGATTTCGAGCGGGCGAGCACATGGGGTGACCTCCTCCGCCAGCGCGGGCTCATCGGACCCGAGCCGCCTGGCCCAGCCTTCCTCTCCGGTCACTGCGACAGCGTGCAGGCCACCCTGCTCATGGAGCTGGGACGGTGGAGCGAGGCCGAATCCGTTCTGCTGCGCGCCAAAGCCGAATTCGAAGCGGCGGTTGGGCCGCCCAGCTGGCACCCCGATATCGCCTTGGCCGATCTCCGGGTGCGGCAAGGCCGCTTCACCGAGGCTGAAGCTCTCCTCCTCGGGAAAGAACAGTCGCTGCAGGCGCTACTCCCGGCCGCCCGCCTGCACCTCCAACGTGGCGACCACAAGCTCGCCCTCGCGACCGCCGGGCGCGGACTGCGACTGATTGGTGACGATCGCCTGCGGGCCGTCGAGCTGTTGGCCGTACAGGTAGACGGCTATCTGGCTGCCGGCGACATTGCCGCCGCGCTCGCCGCCTGCGACGCGTTGGACCAGCGCACCCGCGGCGTCGACATCCCCGCCCTGCAGGCGCGGGCCACGATCGCCCGCGCCGGTGTACTTGCTGCGACAGGCGATCTCAGCGGCGCCATCGCGACCGTCAGCGCGACCATCGACCGACTCGACGGCAGCCAGCTGCCATGGTTGCAGGCGGACCTGCAGCTAGCACTGACCCGTCTTCACGAGCGCTCGGGTGATGGTACCGCTGCGGCTGAAACCGCCTCCGCTGCTGCACGCTCGTTGTCGTTCCTCGACGTGTCCTTGATGGGCGGCGATATCGCACTCCTCGCCCGGCTGGCGCCCACAGCGGCAAGCCACGGATACGAGCGCCCGACCGCGATGTTGGTGAGGGACGGGAGGTGGTGGGAGGCATCGTGGGCAGGCACCACCGTCCGGCTGCCGGATAGCAAGGGGATGCGGTATTTGGGCGAGCTGGTGGCGACGCCGGGAGCGGAACGCCACGTCCTTGACCTCGTCGACCGGGTGGAAGGCGTGGGAGGGGAGGGAGACCCCATTCGCCGGACGCTCGGTGACGCCGGGGATTTGTCGGACGGGAAAGCCCGGAGCGCGTATCGCCACCGGGTCGAGAAACTGCGAAGCGACATCGAGGAGGCCCTGGCCGACGAGCACCTCGACGCTGCCGAGGCAATGCAGATCGAACTCGATGCCCTGGTCGGCCAGCTCGCCCAGGCGTTCGGTCTCGGGGGACGGAGCAGAAGGGCGGCGTCGGCGGCGGAACGGGCACGCCTGAACGTCAGCCGCGCGCTGCGGTCGGCTCTGGCGCGACTGTCCGAGGCGCTGCCAGTGGCGGGCGCGGCCCTCGACCGGCGGGTCCGCACTGGCGTCTACTGCGTGTATGAGCCGGACGTCGACGGGATGCGCTGGGTCGTTCAGTTCTGAGTGAACGGGGACGGATCGGCTTGAACGCCATCAGGACATGGAACCCATGCAACCGACCGTCGACGAGATCGCCGACGACATCTATCGAATCTCGACCTGGATCCCCGACGTCAGCCCAGAGGGCTTCACGTTCAATCAGTTCCTCGTCAAAGGTGACGAGAGCCTGCTCTTCCACACCGGACCTCGAATGCTGTTCCCTCTGGTTGCCGAGGCCATGGCCACAGTGACGTCGGTCGAGTCGCTGCGCTGGATCACCTTCGGTCACGTGGAGGCTGACGAGTGCGGTTCGATGAACATGTGGCTCACGGCCGCGCCGGGCAGCGAGGTCGCCCACGGTGCCCTGGGCTGCGACGTTTCGCTCAACGATTTGTGCGACCGCCCGCCACGGTCGCTCGAGGAGGGGGAAGTCATCGACCTCGGCGGGAAGCGACTGCGGCAGATCTCGACGCCGCACGTTCCCCACGGATGGGAGGCTCAGGTGCTCTTCGAGGAAGCGACGGGCACGCTGTTGTGCGGCGACCTGTTCAGCCAAGTAGGGGCTCCGGCGGCCCTCACCACCGACGACCTCATTGACCCGGCCCTCACCGCCGAGGCCATGTTCCACGCCACCTGCCTCACCCCGCAGACGGCGCGGACGCTGCGCGCCCTGGGTGACCTCGACCCGACGACCCTCGCAGTCATGCACGGCTCGTCGTTTCAAGGGGACGGCCGGAAGGCGCTTCACGAGTTGGCCGCAGCCTACGACGACCTTCATGCCAAGTCGTAGAGGCGGTACCCACCGCACCTACGCAAGCGGACAGCCCGAACATGTCGGTCGCCGGATGTGAAGGCACCGCGAGATGGCGAGCATCAGTCTTCCAAGGCGCCCGCCATCCGGTAATCGTTCGACGCCCGCCCGAGCGACTCCTAGCGTTCTTGAACCATGGGAAAGCACCGCGCGGCAGGTACCAGGCGGTCCACATCACCGACGGCAGATGAGCTGCTACGCCGGGAGGAGATCGACCGGGCGATGCGCGACCTGACCGTGCCACACCGGAGGCAGGCCGCCTACTGGCGCCTCCGCGGGTTTGGCCCTGCCGCCCGCGAGGCCGTCGAGGCCGGACTCCTTGCCGACGATCCGACACTTCGCGCGCAGTGCGCTCTGCTCATCGACCGGCTCGCCGGCAACGACTCCTTCGAGCTCATGCTCCTTCTCCTCGACGACCCAGACCCGAGGGTCCGTCATCACGCCATGCACGCGCTCGCCTGCGACCGCTGCAAGAGCGACGACGTCTGTGCTCTCCCCAGCGGTCAGATCATCGTCGCAGCCGTCCGCATGTTGGAGACGGACCCGGACGCCGGCGTCCGGGCGATCGCACTCGAGGTCCTGGCCCGCTGGGTGCACGAGGACGATGCCGCGAGAGCGGCAATCGAGCGTGCCGCAGAGAGTGATCCTGCGCCCGGGAATCGCAAGAAGGCGAAGTGGTATCTCCCAGGAGGCAAAGCGTTCGAGCGCACCAAGCCCAAGGTCCGGACCTGACGGCCCCCACTTCCTCCCGAACCATCTGGGCCGTCTCCGGCAGCCACCCGTAGGGGCAAGCCTCGACGCCGGCAGGCCGTCAGAAGTAGACGGGGTCGACGTAGAACCCCCGTTGGAGATCGTCGGGCGCGGGCACGTCGAAGGCCCAGAAGTCGAACTCTTCGATCTCGTCGGCGAGATCGGCGACCACGCCGTAAGTCGCTGAGGTCGCGGAGGTGAACACCGCGAGGTGCGTCGCCCCGTGCGCAGCCAGCGCCCGGGTCGTGTCGACGAGCAACGCCCGGTACTCGTGCTCGTGGCCTGGTGCGAATCCGTGATCGAGTGCGAGCGCCCGACGGGTGACCACCTTGTCACCCTCG
Organism: Acidimicrobiales bacterium; assembly: GCA_035525495.1. GTDB lineage: Bacteria > Actinomycetota > Acidimicrobiia > Acidimicrobiales > CADCTF01 > DATLED01. Next base: position 17,416 of record DATLED010000012.1, read on the forward strand.
CGCTCCTTGGTGACCGTCAGGAGTTGTCGGCCGATGCCGATCACGGCGGCCCGGTCTACGACCCGGAGGTCTCGCCATCCGTACTGCTCTGGGTCTCGGGCGAGTCGGGTGTCGAGCGACGCTTCGGTGTACGGCACGAACAACGCCGACCCGGCGTGGCATCGGTTCAGGATTTCGACGGCCGCTGAGCGTTGGCCGTCATCAGTGGGCGGCCCGTGGAAGGAGGCGACTTCGTCGCCGACGCACGGGAGCAGCGCTCGGACGGGACGTATGGGCCAAGGCGGAACGCCCTCGACGAACTTTCGCACCGGGTGGTTGTCGACGGATACGTAGAAGGCGATCGAGTCGGTGCTCCGGCCGTAGGTGTCGCGGCCGTAGTTGCACAGCGCCCAGAAGACGCCGGCGCGGGCCGTCGCCGGATCGATGCGCACGTGATGCTCGAGGAACAGTCGCTTGGGCTCCCCGTCCAACAGCACGGGCTGGACAGCGCCGCAGTAGACGCCGGCGACGGAACCATCGACCTCGGCGACGTAGATCGTCACCTCGTCCATCAACCTCGACGGGGCGAAGTAGTCGTCGCCGTGGTCGAACGACATCAGGGTGAGCGGGTCGCGCCCGAGGCGCAACGGCGCCCGCCGCTCGAGTGCTCCGAGCATCGGGCCGTCCTCCGGCTCCGCCAACCGGATCGTTGTTCCTTCGGGCGGGGCCGGCATCGTTCGCCCGCCGGTGATCCGGCGGCGCTCGGCATCCTCGGTCCAGCACGTCACGGTCCACCGCTTGCCGTCGGCGCCGAGGAGGACGGCGTTCGCCTCGGACTCGCTCACGGAGGTCAAGGTCTCGATCGTGAACGGCCGCGAGTCGCTGTGACGCCCGGTCCGGAAGAACTCGAGCTCCCGCTGTGGGGACCAGCCGCGCCACTCCGTGGGGTCGTACGCCTCGTCGAGCTCTTCGATCGTCACCGTGTTCGGATCGCTGAGCGCGCTGATGATCCACCGGAGCCGGTCCTCGGTCGACGGCATCAGAAGTACACCTGATCGACGTAGAGCCCGCGCGCCGCTGCGCCCTCAGGCTCCGGCGTATAGGGCGTGCTCAGGATGTACGGCTCCGACTCCTCCGCCAGCTCGCGCAACCGGGTCGAGCCGCGAGCGGCGTCGCTCGTGAAGATCGTCAGGTGCGTCATGCCCGCAGCCATCGCCCGGCGGGCGGCCTCGGCCAGGATCTGCTCGAAGGCGTCCTCGGCCCCTGCTCTGAACCCGTGGTCGAACACGAGCGCCCGCACGCTGGAGCGGGTGGAGCCGCCAGCGTCGAGACGACGTTTGGTGTGCGTCCGCCCGGCGTTCCAGACGCCGATCACGGCGTCGTCGCTGACGAGCAGGTTCGGCCAGCCGTAGGCGTCCGGGGCCCGACCGAGGCGCTCGCGGAGCGACGCCTCGGTGTAGGGCACGAACAGCTCCTCACCTGCGTGGGTGTCGTTCAACAGCTCGACGACGTGGACCGCATCCGTCGGATCGGCGGCGTGCCACTCGATCGTCGTGGCCCTCGTTGCGAGCCACTCGCACGACAACACGAGCCGCAGCGGCTGGAACGACCACGGGGACTGGGCGCCATTGAGCCGCCTCGCGGCTTCGTTGTCCGCGGCGAAGTACGCACAGCCGTTCTGGAAGTAGCCGCCGGTCCGCGCGGCCTCGACGCCTCGAGCGCGGGAGCCGTTGACGAGGATCCGGTTCATGATGCTCCAGAGTCCGAGCCCGGCGTATTCCTTGAGCACGCGGCTGTGCAGGATCTGCGACATGTTCTGTCGCTCGCCGTTGTAGGTGATCGGGTACGAGACCCCGCAGTGCACGGCAACGACCCGGTCGTGGTGGGTCGCCACCAAGACCGTCGCTTGGTCCATCAGCCGGATCGCCGCGAAGTAGTCCTCGCCAGGGTCGATGGTCACCGCGAGATCGCCGAGGACGATCTCCGTGTTGCGGCACACCTCGGCGATTCCCGCGCCGTCACCGGGACCGGCCACCCGGACTTCCATGCCGTCGAGCAGCGCCCGATCGAGCTGCACCCACTCGATCCGTTGTGTTGGCGCGTCCTCCAGCGTCACCTTGAGATCCCACGTCCTGCCGTTCGGACAACTGACGCGGACCGTTGCGGCGACGTCGGACGCCCGCGTGATCGAGTCGAGCGCGAACCCTTGGAGCTGTCCGGCCAACCAGTGCAGCAATCCCATCGGATCGTCGCCGGCGATCGACGCCGCCGCATCCTCAGGCGAAGTCAATGGTGGCGACGCGCCGATCTGCGCCAACAACCATGGGATCCGTTCGTCGACCGCCACGTCCCGACACTACGGAACGTCGGCAGCGCCCATCCAGCAAATACCTGGACGGCTCGTCGCCGTAGGCGGCGCCGCGGCCCGTCGGCGGCTGGTTCACCCTTGACAAGCACCAACGTCGTGGTGGCCGCCAGTACAATCCCGGGGAACGGTGAACATCCGAAGCGTGGGCGGCCCTGTCCGAGTGGCCGCCAGACATCTCGACCAGTTCAACCGACGGCATCCGTGGAGTCATAACGATCACTTCCACGGCTGGATCGTTCGCCAGCTGCCGGCGAATCGAGAGAGGGCATTGGACGTCGGCTGCGGCCGCGGTGAGCTCGCTGCGGAGCTCGCGTCACACTTCAGTCGCGTCGTGGGCGTCGACCAAGACGCTGGGATGGTTGTCATCGCCAACGAGCGATGCGCCGCTTTGCCTGGCGTGACCGTTCGCAACATTTCCTTCGTCGAGGTGACGGGCACCTACGACTTGCTCACCATGGTCGCGGTGCTCCATCACCTCGAGCTCGGGACGGCCTTGCAGCATGCGAGCGAGTTGCTCGCCGACGGTGGGCGCTTGCTCATCGTGGGCCTTGCCCGTTCAGCCACGGCCGCGGACCTGATGTGGGATCTCGTCTCCTCCATCCTCAACCCCCTCGTCGGACTCGCGAAACATCCGCGGGCAGTCAGTCCAGGGGGGTCCGGCGCTCCATTCCCCCTTGCGGATCCAGAGCTCACCTTCGACGAGATCAAGGGCCAGGCTGCTTCACTGCTGCCGGGGATGCGGATGCGGCACCGGCTCTTCTTCCGCTACACCCTCGAGTGGACCAAGCCACGAAGCGGGTTTGCGCGTGTCTCGCCGTCGAGCGAGTAGCGGGGGTGTCGACTCCAGACTTCGTGGAGCTGTCGCTCGGCAACTCTTTGCGGGGTCGAACGACCTCATCCAGTCGGGACCGCGCCGGGACACGACCGGCCGTCGCCCATTCGCTGCTTCGTCGGGTGGCCGGCCGGCACGGACAGGTCAGCGCTTGGGCCGCGATGGCGGTGAGTTGAACACCGCCGGCGGGAGCTCCGACATGAAGCTCGCCGCCGATCGCCGCACCCACCGGGCCCCGATCATCGCCAAACCGATCGGCGGGCCGTAACGCAGCTTGTCGATGCCCCTGACGGCGGCAGCGCCGCTGGGCCCAAGGCCCATCGCCGCGGCCACCTCCTCCCAGGAGAGGTCCAGGTCGCGGCGTTTCGCGTCGACCTGTGCCGCGAGATCGTGGTGTGCCCACCACCATCTCCACCTTCCCGGCGACGGGTCGGGCAGCAACTCGTGCACCCCGCCGCTCGCGTCGACCGTGAAGACTTCCGGCGCCCTCCCGACCCATTGGATCATCGGCAGGATGTGATTACAGGAGGAAGAGCCGCGCTCGCGCATGCGATCGAAGGTCGCCTTGCTCATCCACGCTAACCGACTGTTGACCTGCCCCCAGGTCAAGTCCTCTGCCATGCGCTTGGCATCCATCACTTCGAACAGCGCGAAGACGTCGAAGTCTCCCGGCACTGTCAGTTCCCCAGCCATGCATGACGGTAACCGGGCCCGACCACCCACGTCTGTGCGTCGGCCAGTACCCGCAGATGTGGGCGTCAGCGCAACCGTGGACGCACTGGCGCGTCTCTTCGATCGACAGACGTAGGCCTCTCTCGGAGCCGCTGGACACGCTGGTCGGATCGCGCCCCGCGGAGTGGTGTAGCTCGGCGTCGTCGTGATCGTCGACGCTGGGACAGTGTGGCTCAGGCGGTGACGGCGAGGGGCGGCTGGTCGTCGGCGGCTGTGGCAGGAGGCCCGGCTGAGAGCTTGGCCATCGATTCCTCGGAGAGGTAGCGGCGTTCGGCGACGGCCCATTCGTCGTGGGTCTCGACGACGACGGCGGTGATGAGCCGGGCGATGGAGGCGTCGTTGGGGAAGATGCCGACGACGTTGGTGCGCCGCTTGATCTCGCCGTTGAGCCGCTCGAGCGGGTTGGTCGACCACACCTTCCGCCAGTGGGCTTGGGGGAAGCCGGTGAAGGCGAGGAGGTCGGGGGCGGCGTCGGCGAGCATGGCGGCGACGTCGGGGAACTGGCCTCCGAGCATGGCGACGACCTCGTCGAGTTGGCGGTGGACGTGCGCGGCGTCGGGTTGCGCGAACACGGTGCGGACCGCGGCCATGACCATGTCGCCTGACGCTTTGGGCACGCGGGCCAACACGTTGCGCATGAAGTGCACGCGGCAGCGTTGCCAGGCGGCGCCGACGAACACCGCGGCGATCGCCGACTTGAGGCCGAGGTGGTGGTCGCTGATCACGAGCTGCACCCCCGACAGGCCCCGGGCGCGCAGACCTCGGAGGAAGGCGGTCCAGAAGGCGCCGTCCTCGCTGTCGCCGACCTCGACGCCCAGGACCTCCCGGTCGCCCGTCGAGCTCACCCCGGTGGCCACGACCACGGCCCGCGACACGACGCGGCCGTTGACTCTGGCTTTGACGTAGGTGGCGTCGGCGAACACGTAGGGGAACTGGCCGTCCAGCCGGCGGGTCCTGAACGCTTCCAGGTCGGCGTCGAGCTCTTTGCAGATCCGCGACACCTCGCTCTTGCTGATCCCCGACCCGACACCCAGCGCTTTGACCAGGTCGTCGACCTTGCGG
>DATLED010000014.1:0-10716 GCA_035525495.1 Acidimicrobiales bacterium
CGGTTACACCGATTCCATTTCGCGAGGACGAGCTCGCAGCGGTCAGCTTCAACGCGGAGGGCCTCGTGCCCGCAATCGTACAGGAGCACGGAACCGGCCAGGTACTGATGATGGCGTGGATGAACGACGAGTCGCTGCGCAAGACGCTGGAGACGGGCCGCACGTGGTTCTGGAGCCGCTCGCGCCAGGAGTACTGGTGCAAGGGCGAGACGTCGGGCGACCGCCAGTTCGTCCGCCAGGCGTTCTACGACTGCGACGGCGACACCCTGCTCCTCGTGGTCGAGCAGGAGGGCCGGGGCGCCTGCCACACCGGCGAGCGGAGCTGTTTCTACCGGTCCTTTAGTGACGATCAGACCTAGCCGGGCGGACTTCCACGCCCTCGCTGCGGGCCACACCGTCCTGCCCGTCTGGCAGGAGGTCGTCGCCGACCTGGAGACGCCGGTTTCGGCCTTCCTGAAGCTCGTCGGCCCGACGGGCAGCGGGTTCCTGCTGGAGTCGGTCGAGAACGGCAACACGTGGGGCCGGTTCTCCTTCGTCGGGCGCGACCCGTCGCTGGTCCTGGTCGCGAGGGGAGGGGTCATCGAGGTCGACGGCCGGCTGCCCGAGGGCGTGCCCCTCGACCGCGGCGTGCTGGCTGCCCTCGACGCCCTGCTGGACGTGTACCGCTCGCCCGTCCTGGGCGACCTGCCGCCCCTGCACGGCGGCATCGTGGGCTACCTCGGCTACGACGTCGTGCGCGAGGTCGAGCGCTTGCCCGACGTGCCCGCCGATGACCACGGCCTGCCCGACGCCGTCCTCTGCGTCATCGGCGATCTCGCCGCCTACGACCACTGGCGGCAGCGGGTCACGCTCGTCACCAACGTCGTCGTCGGCGGCGGGTGGGGCGAGGCCGAGCTGGACGTCGCCTACGACGCCGCGCAGCGCCGCCTCGACGAGCTCGCCACCGACGGCGCCCGTCCCCTCGACGAGCCGGTGCTGCTCCCACCGGATCCGACCGACGAGCTGCCCGACGTCAAGCGGACGGTCGGGACCGAGACCTACGCCCGCGCGGTTGCCGTCGCCAAGGAGCACATCCTCGCCGGGGACGTCTTCCAGGTCGTGCTGTCGCAGCGGTTCGACCTCGATCTCGACGCCGACCCCTTCGACCTCTACCGGTCGCTCCGACAGGTCAACCCGAGCCCGTACATGTACTTCGTGCGCCACCCGGAGGTCACCGTCGTCGGCTCGTCCCCCGAGCCGATGGTGCAGCTGCTCGACGGGCGGGTGATCTCGCGTCCGATCGCCGGCACCCGGCGTCGAGGACGCACCGACGAGGACGACCGCCGCATGGCCGGGGAGCTGTCCGAGGACCCCAAGGAGACGGCGGAGCACATCATGCTCGTCGACCTCGCCCGCAACGACGTCGGCCGGGTCGTCGACTTCGGGACCGAGCACGTCGACGAGCTGCTGACACTCGAGTACTACAGCCACGTCATGCACCTCACGTCGCAGGTCTCGGGACGGTTGCGGGCGGGGCTCGGCCCCATCGACGTGCTCCGGGCGACGCTCCCCGCGGGCACGGTGTCGGGCGCGCCGAAGGTCCGGGCGATGGAGATCATCGACTCGCTCGAGCCGACGAAGCGGGGTCCGTACGCCGGCGTCGTGGGGTACTTCGACTTCTCGGGCAACCTCGACACCGCCATCGCCATCCGGACGATGCTCGTGCGCCCGAACGGCGTGGCGTCCGTGCAAGCGGGCGCCGGAATCGTCGCCGACAGCGACGCGGCGTTGGAAGACCTCGAGTGCCGCAACAAGGCTGCGGCGCTGCTTGCCGCCGTGCCCGCAGCCCGACGCATGACGGCGGCCAGACGCGCCGCCGCCGTGTGATGACGCCGTTCTGGGTCGGGGCGCCGCGCGACGTGGTCCGAGTGAGCGGCCCAGACGCGGTCACGTTCCTGCAGGGACAGGTGAGCCAGGACGTCGCCGCGTTGGCGATCGGGTCGTCGGCGTGGTCGTTCGTCCTCCAGCCCCAGGGCAAGGTCGACGCCTGGTTCCGCGCCACCCGAACGGCGGACGACGAGCTCGTGCTCGACGTGGACGGTGGTTTCGGCGACGCCCTCGTCGCCCGCCTCGAGCGCTTCAAGCTCCGCACCAGGGCGGATTTCGAGCGCCTCGACTGGCGCTGCCTCGCCGTCCGCGGCACCCCCCCATCCCCCCGACCCCCCGCTTTCGAGCGCGAATGGTCGCCAGGCGGCGCGCTCGTGCTCGAAAGCGGGTGGGGGGTTGCGGGGTTCGACCTCCTCGGCCCCGATCCCCAGCCGCCCGACGGCGTCACCGGGGGGACGGTCGAGCAGTACGAGGCGCTCCGGATCGAGTGCGGCGTCCCGGCGATGGGTCGCGAGCTCACGGATCGGACGATCCCCGCGGAGGCCGGGGTGGTCGACCGGTCGGTGAGCTTCACCAAGGGCTGCTACACCGGCCAGGAGCTCGTGGCGCGGATCGACAGCCGCGGTGGGAACGTGCCCCGCCGGCTTCGGGGCCTCGTGCTCGACGGAGATGGCCTCCCGGCCGACGGCACGCCATTGACGATCGAGGGCGAGGAGGTCGGCACCGTCACGAGCGCCGCCCGCTCCGAGCGACTCGACGCCGCCGTGGCCCTCGCCTACGTGAAGCGGGACGTCGACGTCCCCACCGGCGGTGAGGTGGACGGGAGGGTGGCACGGATCGAGCCCCTCCCGCTCCTACGCTCCTCGTCGTGAGGTCCGTCCGCCCGGCTGTCTGCGCCGTCGCGCTCGCGCTGGCGACGGCCGGGTGCGAGGCCAAGACGGTGGCGCCGCTCCCGCCGGCACCGAAGGTCGCGGAAACGACGACGACCGCGGTGGTCGACTACAGCGGTGTCGCCCTCGCGGGCGTCCCCGGCCGGACGACCACCACGATCGCGATCGGTCCCGGCAAGGCGAGCCTCGAGGGTTCCGTCACCGGGCCGGAGGGACCGGTCGGCGGCGCCGTCGTGCACGCCGAGCGCCTCGTCGGTGACGCCTCGGCGACCGTCGACGTGCTCACCGGCGCGGACGGCCGCTACGTGATCCCGAACGTGCTCGGTGGGCGCTACCGACTGCGGGCGTGGAAGCAGGCGCCCGACAACCTCGCCCTCGTCGAGCCGCAGGTGTTCTTCCTCGAGGGCAGCGAGAAGAAGGCGGGGAACCTCACGCTCACCCGCTACCAGGGCGTGTTCGTCACCGCCGCCATCGCCCCGGATCCGCCACTGATCGAGACCCCCTCCAACCTCGTCCTGCAGGTCGTGGACCGTGCGGTCGACGCAAACGGCATCGTCCGTTCGGTGGCGATCCCGGCCGTGCGGGCCGAGCTCTTCGGGACGGGGGACTGGCGGGTGCAGACCCCGGTGGTGACGACGAGCGACGCCGGGGGTCGCGCCCGCTGGACGCTCGAGTGCCGGCGCGTCGGTCCGCAGCCGCTGTCGGTCGTGATCGGCGAGACCTCGACGTTCAAGCTGAACCTCCCTGCGTGCACCGTGCCGCCTCCGACCGGTGACGAGATCGAAGCGCCGCCGGACACGACCTCGACGACTTCGACCGGCACCCCTGCAGGCTCGTCGACGTCGACGACGGCGCGCCCCGCCACGACGACGACATCGGCACCGGGACGGCCGTCGTCGTCGACGACCACCACCGCCCCCTGAGCTCGGGAGGGCTCCAGGCGCGCTCGGTAGGCTGAGCGTCCCGTGGCCACGTACCTCGACGCCATCCTGGCGGCCCATCGCGCCCGCGCCGACGCCGACCGGCGGGTGCTCGAACGCCTCGTCGGCCAGGCCCACCGAGCGGCGCCCGTCCGCGACTTCGCCGCCGCCTTGCGTCCCGCCGACGGACGGATCGCCGTGATCGCCGAGATCAAGCGCCGCTCGCCGAGCAAGGGGGCGCTCGCTCCCGACCTCGTCCCGGGCGTTCTGGCCGAGCGGTACCACGCCGGGGGCGCGGCTGCCCTTTCGGTGCTCACCGACGAGGAGCACTTCGGCGGGTCAGCCGCCGACCTCGTCGAGGCGCGCTCCGCGGTCGATCTGCCGGTGCTGCGCAAGGACTTCACGGTCGCTGCGGTCGATGTCGCCGATGCGCGGTTCATGGGCGCCGACGCGGTCTTGCTGATCGTCGCAGCCCTCGACGACGCCGAGCTCCGCGACCTCCACGCGCTGGCGTCCGAGCTGGGCCTCGCGGTGCTGGTCGAGGCCCACGACGAGGCCGAGGTCGAGCGGGCGCTCGTCGCGGGCGCTTCCATCGTCGGCGTCAACCAGCGCGACCTGTTCACCTTCGAGGTCGACACGGATCGCGCCGTGCGGGTTGCCTCCGTGATCCCCGACGACGTGATCAAGGTCGCCGAGTCCGGGATCCGCAGCGCCGGCGATGCCGCCCGCCTCGCCGCCGCCGGCTACCACGCCGTCCTCGTCGGCGAGCACCTCGTCACCAGTGGCGATCCCGGCGCCGCCATCCGAGAGCTCGTGGCTGCGTGTTCGTGAAGATCTGCGGCACGACGAGCGAGGAGGACGCGCTCCTCGCCGTCGCCATGGGGGCCGACGCCGTCGGGTTCATCTTCGCCCCGTCGCCCCGCCAGATCGCGCCCGTTCTCGCGGGTGACATCGCCAAACGCCTGCCGCCCGAGGTCCTCACGGTCGGGGTGTTCCGCGACCAGTCCCCCCAGCGGGTCGTCGAGATCATGGAGCAGTCGGGCCTCCGCGCGGCCCAGCTCCACGGGCGCGAGACGCCCGAGGACACCACGTGGGTGCGCCGCCGCGTCCGCACGGTGATCAAGTGCTTCGCCGCGGGCGAGGCGGCCGTCACCGACGCGGCGCGCTACGGCGCCGACGTGATCCTCCTGGACGCCGCGACGCCGGGGTCTGGCCAGGTCTTCGACTGGCGCCTCGCCGAGGGGGTCCCCGCCGGTCAGCGACTGCTCCTCGCCGGAGGTCTCGATGCCGGAAACGTCGCCGAGGCCATCGCCAAGGTGCACCCGTGGGGCGTCGACGCGATCACGGGAACCGAGTCCGCCCTCGGGAAGAAGGATCCGCGCAAGCTGCGAGCGTTCATCTCCGCCGCCAAGGCCGCGGCCCACGTCGAGTACCAAGGTGAGGGCGCTGGGCCCTACGATTGGCAGGAGGACCTCTAGATGTCGTCGTCGATGCAGCTTCCCGACCCCGGGGGGCGGTTCGGCGAGTTCGGCGGGCAGTACCTGCCGGAGTCGCTCGTGCCCGCCTGCCAGGAGCTCGAGGCCGCGTTCACCGAGGCGTGGTCCGACGACGGGTTCCGCAAGGAGTACTTCGACATCCTGCGCGACTACGCGGGACGCCCGACGCCGGTCACGGAGTGCAGCCGCCTCTCCGCAGAGCTCGGCGTGCGAGTTCTCCTCAAGCGCGAGGACCTCACGCACACGGGCTCGCACAAGATCAACAACGTCATCGGTCAGGCGCTGCTCACCCGCAAGATGGGGAAGCAGCGCGTGGTGGCCGAGACCGGTGCGGGTCAACACGGGGTGGCGACGGCGACGGCGTGCGCGCTGTTCGGTCTCGACTGCGTCGTCTACATGGGGGAGGTCGACGTCGAGCGCCAGGCCCTGAACGTGTTCCGCATGCAGCTGCTCGGCGCCGAGGTGCGTCCGGTGTCCTCGGGGAGCCGCACGTTGAAGGACGCCATCAACGAGGCGATGCGGGACTGGGTCGCGTCCGTCGAGACGACGCACTACTGCCTCGGCTCGGTGATGGGGCCGCACCCGTATCCGTGGATGGTGCGGGAGTTCCAGCGCATCGTCGGCGAGGAGGCGCGCGAGCAGTGCCACGCCATCCTCGATGGCGCCGACCCCGACTACGTCATCGCCTGCGTCGGCGGCGGATCCAACGCCGCGGGGACCTTCGCCGGCTTCGTCGACACGGAGGCGCAGCTGATCGGTGTCGAGCCGGCGGGCGGCGCCGCCATCACCCATGGCGTGCCGGGCGTCGTGCACGGATCGAAGTCGTTCCTGTTGCAGGACGAGCACGGGCAGGTCATCGAGGCCCACTCGATCTCCGCCGGCCTCGACTACCCCGGTGTCGGACCGGAGCACGCGCACCTCGCGTCGATCGGCCGCGCCCGCTACGTCCCCGCGGCGGACGACGAAGTGCTCGACGCGCTGCAGTTGCTGTCGCGCACCGAGGGCATCATCCCGGCGCTCGAGCCCTCGCACGCGATCGCCTGGCTGGCCCGCGCCGCCCGCACCGGTGAGATCCCAGCGGGCTCGACGGTGATGGTCACGCTGTCGGGTCGCGGCGACAAGGACGCCCAGCAGGTCATGGAGATGCTCGGACCGCCCGAGGTCACGCCGCGGTGATCGAGCTCGAGCGAACGCTGCGGTCTCGACGCGACGAGGGCCGCAAGCTGCTCGTCCCCTACGTCACCGGCGGACTGGGCGCCGAGTGGCTCGATGTCGTGCGGGCGTTCGCGGCCAACGGCGCCGACGCCATCGAGATCGGCCTCCCGTTCTCCGACCCGGTGATGGACGGCCCGACGATCCAGGCGGCGTCGCAGGCGGCGCTCGACGCGGGTGCCAACCCGCTGAGCATCATGAACGCGCTCGGCGACGTCGACGTCGACGTCCCGCTGGTGGTGATGACCTACTACAACGTCGTCTTCCGCTCGGGGCACCGCCGGTTCGCCGCGTCGATGAAGGAGAACGGGGTGCACGGCGCGATCGTTCCCGATCTCCCGCTCGAGGAGCTGGGGGACTGGGCGCGCGCGGCTGATGAGGGCGGCGTCGAGACGGTGCTCCTCGCATCCCCGGTCACGCCGGATGATCGCCTGACGCGACTCGTGGCGCGCTCGCGAGGTTTCGTCTACGGCGTCGGGCTGATGGGCGTCACGGGCGAACGCGAGCGTGTGGCCGAGTCCGCCAAGGTCATCTCCAAGCGACTCAAGGCCATCACCGACCTGCCGGTGATCATCGGTTTCGGGGTGTCGACCCCGTCGCAGGCGGCGGAGCTGGCGGCGGAGTCCGACGGCGTCGTCGTGGCGTCCGCGCTCATGCGGAAGCTGCTCGACGGCGCGGGACCGAGCGAACTGGGCGCGATGGTGGCCGACCTCCGTCGCGCGCTCGATTCGGTCTGAACGTGGACACCGGCCTCGGGCTACTGCGCAGTCTCGTGTTCGACTCGTCGCTCACATCCGTGTGCAAACGTGGGTCACTGAGCGTGTCGATCGTCGGGACAGCCGCGTGAGCGCCGCCTCGACCGACGGCGATGGCAAGGTCGACGGTTGTGAGCTGTGCGAGGCCGCGCGGTTCACGCCCTGGTTCCATGAGGACGGCGTCTGTTGGATCGCCGAATGCGAGGTCTGTGCCATTCCGATGGTCGTCTGGAACCGTCACGGGGCGGAGCCGCCCGAGGACGAGGTGGCGCACATGCTGCGGGAGCTGGCCCGTGTCGGCACCGAGGTGTTCGGCGACGTCGAGTTCACGATCGACCGCGTGATGCGACAGATCCCGACCCACTTCCACGCGCACGCCCGCGACGCCGACTGGTGGTCGCGTCGCTGGAAGATCTGACCGTTCAGCCGGTCGCGATCATCACGACGCCGGTGGCGGCGAGGCCGAGGCCGACCAGCTGCACCGGGATCAGCCGCTCCTTCAGCGCCACTCGCGCCAGCAGCACGGTGCTCGCCGGATAGAGGGAGCTGAGGACGGCCACGAGCGCGAGCAGACCCCGTCGGGCGGCGAGCAGGTACAGCGCGTTGGCGATCATGTCGAGGTTTCCGGCGGCGGCGATCGGCGCGAGCGCGCTCCGGCCACCGGCGGCGAACGACTGCCGCGTCGCGAGTCCGCCGACCCCGAGCAGCGTGATCGACGCGACCCTCCCAGCGACGAGGGGCCAGAACCCGGCATCGTCGCCGGTCTCCGCGAGAAGCACGAAGACGGCACCGAAGGCCACGCCGGCGACCACCGCCAGCGCGAGGTAGGACCTCGCGCTGACGAGGCCGTCGTGCGACCCGTCGACGACCTCGTCGCCTGTCCGGCTGATCAGCCCGACGGCCACGATCGCGAGAACGACGCCGACCGACGCCACGGGTCCCGGTCGCTCGCGCTGCACCAGTCCCCACGCCACCGGCACGACCGCGGCGCCGACCGCGGTGATCGGGGCGACGACGCTCATCCTTCCGATCGACAGCCCGCGGTAGAGGCAGAGGAGCCCGATGCCTCCGACCGCTCCGGCCGCGGTCCCCAACAGCAGCACCCTGGGCGTCGGGTGGCCGCCGGCCAGGACGACGAGCACGGCCAGCATCGGCAGCCCCATGGCTTGCGAGAGGACGACGACTGCCGACGCCGACGCCTTCTTCGAGCTCAGCCCCCCGAAGAAGTCGGCACTTCCATAGGTGGCCGCGACGAGCAACCCGAGCAGCACCGCCATGGCGCCATCATCGTCGAGGCTTCAACGCCCGAGGCGCGGGTATTCGATCTTGGGACAGCGATCCATGACGACGACGAGTCCGGCGGCGCGCGCCCGCTCCGCGGCGGCCTCATCGATCACGCCGAGCTGGAGCCACACCGCCTTCGCCCCGATCTCGATGGCCTCGTCGACATGGCGTCCTGCCACGTCGGCGCGTCGGAAGACGTCGACCACCTCCACGTCGATGCCGGCGGCGACGGCCGCCGCCAGGTCGGGGTACACGGTCTCACCGAGGATCTCCTGTTGTGCAGGGTTGACGGGGACGACGCGCTTGCCCTTGGCCTGGAGGAACCGCGCGACGCCGAAGCTGTCGCGCATCGGGCTGGCCGAGCATCCGACGACCGCCCAGGTGCCGAGGTCCTGGAGGACATGGCGGATGTCGTCGACGTCGGTGCTGGCGGGCATGCAGGCATCCTTCCCCGTGAGGTCGAATCGCTAGCCTTCCCGCCCATGGCGCGGGCCCGGACCTTCCCTGCGGCGGCCCGCGAGCTGGCGGCGCGAGAGCCCGTGATCGCCCGCCTCCTCGAGGCGACCGGTCCTCCGGACATCCCGCCGTCCAAGCGGACGCCGTTCGAGGCGCTGTGCCGCTCGATCACCTTCCAGCAGTTGTCGGGCAAGGCGGCGGGAACGATCTATGGACGGTTCGAGACCGCCCTGGGCGGCGTGCCGACGCCGGACGCGGTTCTCGCGGCACCGATTGAAGTCCTGCGGACGGCGGGGCTCTCGGCGGCGAAGGCGACGTCGATCACCGATCTCGCCGAGAAGGTGCTCGACGGGACCGTGCCCTTGGATGTGGTGTCGAAGCTCGACGACGACGAGCTCGTCCGCCGCCTCGTCATCGTGCGGGGCATCGGCCGGTGGACCGCCGAGATGTTCCTCATCTTCCAGCTGCGGCGTCTCGACGTCTGGCCCGTCGACGACCTCGGCGTCCGCAAGGGCTACGGGATGGCGTGGGGCGGGCCGATGCCGGCGCCGAAGGCGCTTGCCGAGCTCGGCGAACCGTTCCGCCCGTACCGCAGCGTCGCCGCTTGGTACTGCTGGCGGGCGACGGAGATGACCGGCGTGCTCTGACCGCGAGCTACCGCTTGGCCTTGCGCCGCCCCTGCATGCGCTCGCGGATGATCTTGCGGCGCTCCTCGAGCTCGCGCATCGTGATCGTCTCCCGGTCGTCGACGATCCCCATCGAGGCCTTCATGCCGGCGAGGTCGGGCTTGTGGTCGCGGGGGTCGATGCCGACGTCGGCGGCGATGCGCTCACCGTGCTTGGTGGCGAAGTAGCCCGAGATGTGCATGATCTCGCCGAAGAGGTCGACGTCGGGCGCCATCGTGCCGATCACCGACGAGAGGAACAGCATGTTCTTCACGAACAGCATCAGCTCCTTCGGCATGCGTGCGCCGTAGCCGAGGAGCGCTTTCGTGACCTCCTTGAGCTGGGCCATGAGCTCGTCGGGGTCCATCTGCGTCGGGTCGATCGGTGGCTTGTCCAGACCGAGCTCGACGATCAGCTCCTTGAGGTCGACGTCGGGCGGCAGCGCACCGAGGTCGCGCAGCGCGCCGAGCTGCACGTCGAGGTCGTTCATCGAGCCGCCCATCAACAGGCGGAGGAACGCCAGCCGGCGCCTCTCGTCCAGGCGACCGGTGATGCCGTAGTCGAGCAGCGCGACCTTGCCGTCGGGCATGACGAACAGGTTCCCGCCATGGAGGTCGCCGTGGAAGACGCCGAAGAGGATGGCTCCCTCGAGGAAGCTGACCATCCCGGCGCGCACGACGGCGGACGTGTCGATGCCCGCTTCCCGCATGCCCGCGACGTCGTCCCAATTGAACCCGTCGAGACGCTGCATGACGAGCACTCGCTTGGTGACGAGCGTCGGATGGGGGCGCGGGACGACCATCGTCCGTTGGTCGGTGTCGGCCAGGATGCGGGCGATGTCGAGCATGTTCTCGGCCTCGAGGCGGAAGTCGAGCTCCTCGACGATCGTCTCGGCGAACAGCTCGACGAGCGCGGGAGGATTGGCCAGGGCGCTCACCGGGATGCGACCGACGAGCGCCGGCGCGATCCAGCTCATCGCCGCCAGGTCCTCGCGCACCGACGTCGAGACGGTGGGACGCTGCACCTTCACCACGACCTCTTCGCCGGTGTGGAGCGTGGCCGCGTGCACCTGGGCGATCGACGCCGCCGCGATCGGCACGCGATCGAAGCGTGAGAACACCGAGGACAGCGGCGCGCCGAGATCGGCCTCGACCGTGCGACGCACGGTGTCG
>DATLED010000009.1:0-2138 GCA_035525495.1 Acidimicrobiales bacterium
GCGGTCTGCCACACGATGGAGGAGCTGCTCGAGGCCGTCGAGGACCTCGGCTACCCCGTCGTCGTCAGGCCGTCGTTCACGATGGGCGGCGCGGGCGGCGGCATGGCCCACGACGAGGCCGACCTGCGCCGCATCGGCGGCGCGGGGCTGCAGGCGAGCGTCACCACCGAGGTGCTCCTGGAGGAGTCCATCCTCGGCTGGAAGGAGTACGAGCTCGAGCTGATGCGCGACAAGAACGACAACGTCGTCGTCATCTGCTCGATCGAGAACCTCGACCCGCTCGGGGTCCACACCGGCGACTCGATCACCGTCGCCCCCGCGATGACCCTGACCGACCGCGAGTACCAGCGGTTGAGGGACATCTCGATCGACGTCATCCGCGCGGTCGGCGTGGACACGGGTGGCTGCAACATCCAGTTCGCCGTCAATCCTGTCGACGGGCGGGTCATCGTCATCGAGATGAACCCCCGGGTGTCGCGCTCCAGCGCCCTGGCATCGAAGGCGACCGGCTTCCCGATCGCGAAGATCGCCGCGAAGCTCGCCGTCGGCTACACCCTCGACGAGATCCCCAACGACATCACCCGCGAGACGCCCGCGTCGTTCGAGCCGTCGCTCGACTACGTCGTGGTGAAGATCCCGCGCTTCGCCTTCGAGAAGTTCCCCGGCACCGACGACGAGCTGACGACCACCATGAAGTCCGTCGGCGAGGCGATGTCGCTCGGCCGCTCGTTCATCGAGGCGCTGCAGAAGGCCATGCGCTCGCTGGAGCAGAGCCCCAGCGGCTTCTGGACCCAGCCCGACCCGGGTCTCACCAAGGACGAGGCGGTCACGAAGGCGGCCCGTCCGCACGACGGACGGCTGCACACGGTGGAGCTCGCGCTGCGGCTGGGGGCGACGGTGCCGGAGCTGCACGAGGCGACGGGCATCGACCCGTGGTTCCTCGACCAGGTGCTCTCGCTGGTGGAGCTGCGGGCCGAGCTCGAGTCCGGCGAGCTCACCGAGGAGCTGCTGCGCCGGGCGAAGCGGATGGGCTGCAGCGACCGGCAGGTCGCGGCGGTCACGGGTCGCACCGAGCGTCAGGTACGCGACCTGCGGCACGAGCTGGGCGTGCGACCCGTCTACAAGACCGTCGACACCTGCGCCGCCGAGTTCCGCGCCGAGACGCCCTACCACTACTCCTCGTACGACGAGGAGAGCGAGGTCGCCCCGTCGGGCAAGCGCAAGGTCCTCATCCTGGGCTCCGGGCCCAACCGCATCGGGCAGGGCATCGAGTTCGACTACGCCTGCGTCCACGCGTCGTTCGCCCTGCACGACGCGGGCTTCGAGACCGTGATGGTCAACTGCAACCCCGAGACGGTCTCGACCGACTACGACACCTCCGACCGCCTCTACTTCGAGCCGCTGACCGTCGAGGACGTCCTCGAGGTCGTGCACGCCGAGCGGGAGAGCGCCCGCCAGGGCGGTGGCGAGCTCGTCGGCGTCGTCGTGCAGCTCGGCGGCCAGACGCCGCTGCGGCTGGCCCAGGAGCTCAAGGACTGCGGTGTGCCGATCGTCGGCACCAGCCCCGAGGCCATCCACCTCGCGGAGGACCGGGGCGCGTTCGGCAAGGTGCTCGCCGACGCCGACCTTCCTGCGCCGAAGCACGGCACCGCCACGTCCTACGACGAGGCCGCCGGCATCGCCGACGAGGTCGGCTACCCGGTGCTCGTCCGGCCCTCGTACGTGCTCGGCGGGCGCGGCATGGAGATCGTCTACAGCGACGCGATGCTGCGGGACTACATGGACCGCAGCACGATCGTCGGGCCCGACACCCCCGTGCTCGTCGACCGGTTCCTCGAGGACGCGGTGGAGATCGACGTCGACGCGATCTTCGACGGCACCGACCTCTACCTCGGCGGCGTGATGGAGCACATCGAGGAGGCGGGGATCCACTCCGGCGACTCGGCGTGCGCGCTGCCGCCCATCACGCTCGGCCGCGCCGACCTCGACCGGATCCGCGTGAGCACCGAGGCGATCGCGCGGGGAGTCGGAGTGCGCGGGCTGCTCAACGTGCAGTACGCCCTCAAGGACGACGTGCTCTACGTCCTCGAGGCGAACCCGCGGGCCAGCCGGACGGTGCCGTTCGTGTCGAAGGCGAC
>DATLED010000019.1:0-18724 GCA_035525495.1 Acidimicrobiales bacterium
GTCATCGACGAGATGACGGCACAACGCACCTGCGTCCAAGAGCTCGGCGTTCGGATCGCTCTTGCCCTGCATGCCCTCAGTCTGAAGAACCCGCCAACAAATCGCGAGCACCCTCGACCGATTTCTTCAGCAGTCTCCTAGGCGCGCCTTCCAAGCGGTCGTGCATGGGTCAAACGTCGCGGGAACGACCCCAGCCGCGCTCGGCGCGGGCGCGCAGCTCGTCCGGCATCGGCATCGCGCAGGCGGGTCCGAGCACCTCGCCGGTCTCGGGATCCACGTCGGTGAGGAACGTCGCGTGGAAGCGGTTGATGACGTTGCTGAGACCGACGGTGAAGCACAGCTCGATGATCTGTCGCTGCTCGAAGCGGGCGGACAGTCTCGCGAAGAGTTCGTCCGTGATCGGCTCGAGCCGGCTGCTGCGCTGGGCGTACTCGACGATGGCGAGCTCGGTCTCGTCATAGGTCCCGTCGTCCGGCAGTGGGTCGTCCCCGATGTGGGCGAGCTGGGCTTCCGTCAGTCCGGCGCTCCGACCGAGCACCACGTGCGTGGGGATTCAGTAGTGGCAGTCGTTGGCGACCGAGGCACCGAGATAGGCGAGCTCTCTCTGCGCCGAAGTCAGCCCGTTGCGTTGATAGACGACGCCGCCGAACTGCAGGAGCGCGCCGAACGCCTCCGGGTGGTTCGCCATCGACGAGTACACGTTGATGTCGGTCCATGGCAGTGACCCGCTGCTCGACAGGCTTGCCCGGACGGCGCCGAGGAGGGCGCGAGCGGTCGGGTCGGCGTCGGGGTCATCGGGGTCGACGAGGGGGAGACGAGCCATCGCGGATCGTTCTACCAGCGCTCGACGTCCGTGCGGGATGACCGCCGTCCGAGCGCCGGTTGTTCGACGTCGCCGCGGCGAGTGCGTCGCCGCTGCCACCAGAGTCGACGGGCCAGGGCCATTGCACCGACGACGACCGCCACCCACACCGCCGCGAACACGAGGCCGAAGTACCAGGGGACGCCGGTGGGGAGCTCGCACGCCGCGGTCCCGGTGCACTGGCCGACGAGCATGGGCGGCACAATAGGGGGGTGCAGTCGATCACCCTCACCGACGAGCAGCGCCAGTTCCGCTCGGTCCTCCGGCAGTTCGCCGAGAACAAGATCGCGCCCCGAGCGGCCGAGGTCGACGACTCCGCCGAGTACCCATGGGACAACTTCGAGGCGTGCAACGCGATGGAGCTGCCGGCCCTCGGAATCCCCGCCGAGTTCGGCGGCGCCGGGGCCGACCACGTGACCCAGTCGATCATGATCGAGGAGCTCGCCCGCGTCTGCGCGTCCACGGCGCTGACGATGATCATCTCGAAGCTCGGCATGATCCCGGTGATGACGTGGGGAACGGACGAGCTGAAGTCGCGCTACCTGCCCCGCATCGCGTCGGGCGAGTGGCAGGCGTCGTACTGCCTGTCCGAACCCGACGCCGGCTCGGATGTCGCCGCCATGAAGACGCGGGCGGTGCGCGACGGCGACTCCTACGTGCTGAACGGGTCCAAGTACTGGATCACGAACGCCGGCATCTCGTCGGTGTACACGGTCTTCGCCAAGACGGACCCGTCGGCGGGGCACCGCGGCATCTCGTGCTTCGTCGTGGAGAAGGACTGGGGCGTCCGCATCGGCAAGCTCGAGAAGAAGCTCGGCGTTCGAGGTTCGCCGACGGGCGAGGTGCTGTTCGACGACGTGCGGGTCCCGGTGGCGAACCTCGTCGGCGAGGAGGGCCAGGGCTTCTACATCGCCATGGGGACCCTCGACCGGTCGCGTCCCGGCATCGGCGCGCAGGCCGTCGGGATCGCGCAAGGGGCCATCGACTACGCAGCGTCATACCTGCGATCGCGACAGCAGTTCGGGCACCCCATCGCCGAGTTCCAGGGCCTGCAGTTCATGTTGGCGGACATGGCGATGCGGACGGAAGCGGCGCGGATGCTGGTGCACAAGGCGTGCGCGTTGATCGACGAGGGAGACCTGCGAGGCGAGCTGACCATGGCGGGTGCGATGGCGAAGTGCTTCGCGTCGGACACGGCGATGTCGGTGACCACCGACGGCGTGCAGCTGCTCGGCGGATACGGCTACACGAAGGAGTTCCCGATGGAGCGGTTCATGCGGGACGCCAAGATCACCCAGATCTACGAGGGGACCAACCAGATCCAGCGGGTCGTGATGGCGAAGCGGCTGCTCGGATAGCGAAGAACGGCAGTCGCTGCTGTCCGGAAGTGACCGCTCATCACCGACCACGAAATTCGCGATCGCAGCCGGCTTTGGGCGCGACGCGCACGCCTGGGGCCCGGCGAAATCGCGCCCAGAGCAAGGCAGCTCAGCTCGTCAGCCGTCACCCGGCCGCGGTCGGGTCGGCAGGCCGCCGTGTTGGGTGGTCGCTGTCGACGACGGGCAGGTCCGCTCTGCGATCCTGCCGGGGTCTGTGGCCAGCCACCTCCTCGGCCGCACCGTCGAGTGACTCAGAGCCCTCGGTGGTACGAGTTCGGGTACGAGCAAACCACCCAGATTGACCAGACGCTCACTGCGGGAGTCGTCGTGGCACGATGGCGGGAATGGCGAGCGACGGAGAATTCGTGTGGGAATCGCCTGGCCCCGGCACTTGGACCATCGACCGCAGCCACTTCCCCCGGCCGCTTTGCCGGTTCTCGCATGGGTCACGTGACCGCATGTTCGCCGGCCAGGGAAGTGGCTTCGCGCAGTTCGGTATCGGACTCGGCGACATGCGCACGGCTGTCGTGAACGGCTGGCAATTCTCGCAGCGCTCGCCCGTCCCCGCGGACGAGGCGCGAGCTCGCGAGCCGATCGCCCAGGCGAGCATCGAGGGGCGGCGATGGCGGGAAGTCATCGACCGCTGGTTCGCCGTGGAGCGGCCTGCGATCCAGGCCGCGGTCGCGGAGGTGGTCGTCGTCGATCCCACGACTCTCGAAGACGATGGCCTCCTGGGACACATCGAGGACGTCCAGCAGCTGATGTACCGGGCGGCGGATCATCACTTCGAGCACATCTCCTTGTTCGCCATCGTTGGTGAGCTCGTGCTGGAGTGCCGCGGTTGGGGCATCCGCGCCGAGGACGCGGTATCGCTGCTCCGGGGTGCGTCGCCGGCGTCCGACGAGGCGGCGCGTTCGTTGCGACCGGTCATCGAGGCGCTTCGATCTGCTGGCGTTCGGCCGGCGTCGCTCGACGATGTCCGCTCCGCCAGTCCTGCCGCACGCGCCGGATTGGAGGCACACCTGCACACGTTCGGACTTCGCCTGGTCGGTGGGTTCGACGTCTGCGACGTGTCACTGGCCGAGGTACCCGAGACGGTACTGGCGACGATCGTGTCTGCACTCGACTCGCCCGCCGACCGTGACGCCGACGATGACGCCGACATCCGGGCTGCGGTGCCCGCCGGCGATCGCGCACGCTTCGACGACCTGCTGGCCGCGGCACGGGCGTGCTACGGCGTGCGCGACGACGACGTCGCGCCCTTGATGACCGCGCGGGGTGCGTATCGTCGGGCCCTCGTCGCTGTTGGATCGCGGTGGTCGCTGGCGGATCCCGCGCACGTCTTCGAGGCCGACTTCCACGAGATCGTCGAGGGCTTGGCGGGGGGTAGTCGCCCCACGCCGGAGGAGCTCGAGGAGCGCGCGGCCCTACGCGAGCGTCAGGCTGTGGCGATCGTTCCGCCGTTCCTCGGCGACCCGCCCGAGCCTCCCGACCTCTCGAATCTGCCGCCCGCGGTCCGACGCCTCACCGAGGGGTTTCTCGCCTACGGACAGCTCATGTTCCAGGCCGGGCGGCAGCACATGCAGGGCTTCGGCGTCGGGACGAGGACGGTGCGGGGGCGGGCCCGCGTGGTCCATCGCGCCGAGGAGGCACTGTCCGACCTCGAACCGGGCGACATTCTGGTGACTTCCATGACGACACCGGCCTTCAACGCCGTGCTCCCTCTGGCCGGGGCCCTGGCCACCCAGGAAGGCGGCCTCCTCTCCCACGCCGGCATCATCGCCAGGGAACTCGACATCCCGGCCGCGATCGGCGTCGGCGGCCTCCTCTCCTCGGTCGTTGACGGCGACGAGATCGAGGTCGACGCCGCTGCCGGCACCGTGACGATCATCGCTGCGCGTTGACGTCCTACCGTTGGCGGCGCCGTGTCTGGCGCGTCGGGACTTCGAGCGTGTGGGTGGTTCGGCCAGTGCGCGAAGACTACGACGAAGCCGCGGTGTGGAGCTTGGCGAGGTTGTCGATGGCTGCAGCGGCGTTCATGAGGTAGACGCCGATTGCGTCGGCGACGCCTGGCTCGCCGGCGTGGCGACCGAGGCCGTCGGCGATGTTCAGCCGACAGCCCTCGATCCAGGCTGTGATGTCCGGCTGCTGGTCCCATCGCATCTGGGCGGTCATGCCTGTGTGGCGCTGGCGGATCCAGTCCACCGAGGTGCTCGGGTGCGGGTTCGGGGGCGTCAGGTCGTTGGCCAGATCAAGGTCGCCACCACGGGTCGCCTCGATGTATCCGATGAGTGCCGCGTTGAACGATGGGCTCCCTTCGCGGATCCCCTGGGGCGTGATTCGGCCCTCCTCGAAGGTCGGGCGGGGCGGGGGTGTCTGCAGGCCCTCGGCGGTGCAGTCCACGAAGAGTGCGTCCGTCGGCACCGTCACCTGTCCCGCGTCCATCACCATCCGATCGGTCTGTATGCGGTGGACGTGCCCGCCGCGCACCACATGTTCGATCGTGCCAAGCAGACTGCGCTCGTACTGGCTCAGGATCGGCGCGCGGAACATCGTGGCTTCGACGCTCCTATCGATCCGTACCAGCGCCCCACAGGACTCAAGCCGCTCGAAGAGGTCCGGCACCGACGTGGCCTGCGCGGCGGCCTCCACCGACGCGGCCCAGTCCTTGATGAAGTCACCGACCTTCTCGCGCGGCTGGAGATTCTTGCGGTCGATCATCCACGGCTCGCGCGGCTTCACCCAGGTGATGTAGCCGGGGTCGACGCCCTGTTCGAGCAGCCACACGCAGGCGTCCATCGCGGTCTTACCTGCGCCGAGCACGACGTAGCCTCCGGCGGGCTCGGTCTCGCGCACCAACTCGTTCACCGGGACGCAACGAGCGTCCTCATCCACCGTGAAGCTCGGGGTATGGGTGGCCGGGATCGAACTCTCGAGATAGCGGGCGTCCACGACCTTTTTCCGCACCTTGACGTCGCGCGTGGCGCCAGTGATGCGGGATGTGACCACTGCGGCCCCACCGCGTCGTTCTTGCACGTCGTGCATCGGTAGGAAGTCGACTCGACCCGAGGGAAGGAAGGTCTCGTCCATCACCTCCTGGAAGTAGTGGCACACCTCCGCCCCCGTGGCCCGCTCGTAGAACCCGGCATTCGGCCCGGTCTTGTCGATCCGATCCTCGCCAAGGTTCCGGGACGGCACGCCATAGAACGCCGACGGCTGGTGGAGTCGCACGAAGGGATAGGCGTCGTTCCAGTGCCCTCCGGGACTGTGCCTGCGGTCCACCATCAAGACCCGAGAGTCCGACTCGGAGAGGAGGCTGTCCGTGAACGACATGCCTGCAAGGCCCGCACCGATCACCAAATAGTCGACCTCCATCGCCGTGTCCGCCATGCGTCTCGAAGCTACTGGCCTCGGCTCGGTCGAGCCACGAGCGCGCCACAGATGGCCGACCGTTCATGCAAGGCCCAGCGCGCTCACCGGGCTCGGGGCCAGCCGACCCGCCGCCAGACCGGACGGTTGACAGCGGCCCAATGCTGGTGAAACCTTTCACAAGTCACCTCAGGGGGGAAGCGTGCCGCTTCGAGAGACGCCGAGGATCATCTCCCGTCGGCTGAATGATCCAGACGCCTGGCGTCTCGAGCGGTATCTGGAGACGGACGGGTACGACGCCTTGCGCAAGGCGGTGACGGGACTCTCGCCGGCGGCGGTCCACGCCGAGGTGAGGGCCTCAGGCATCACCGGCCGAAGTGGCGGGGCGGCCTTCCCGACAGCAAACAAGTGGGAGTTGCTCCGCCAAGCCGAGCCGAAGTACGTCGTCGTCAACGGCGACGAGAGCGAGCCCGGATTCTTCAAGGACCGGACGCTGATGGAGCTCGATCCCCACCAGCTCGTCGAGGGAACACTGTTGTGCGCCTACGCGGTCGGCGCGAAGTATGCAGTCATCTACATCAGAGGTGAGTTCGCTCTCGCCCAGGAACGAGTGACTCAGGCCGTCAACGACGCGTACGACATCGGTGCCGCCGGGGCAAGCGTCTTCGGGTCCGACTTCGATTGTGACGTCGTCGTGCAACCCGGAGCGGGCGCGTACATCGTCGGCGAGGAAACGGCACTCCTCGAGAGTCTCGAAGGCAAGCGCGGCTTCCCGCGCATCAAGCCGCCTGCCTTCCCGGCAACGTTCGGCCTGTACGGCGCGCCGACGATCGTCAACAACGTGGAGACCCTGGCGACGCTCCCGTGGATCGTGGCGAACGGTGGCGAGGCGTACCACGCCTACGGCGGCGGCCGGTTCTTCGGCACCCGGCTGTTCTCATTGGCGGGCAGAGTCAACAAGCCTGGCGTGTACGAAGTCGAACTTCACCACCCGACGTTCCGCGACCTGTTCTTCGACCAGCGACTCGGCGGAGGGATACGCGACGACGGCCGGGTCCGAGCCTTCATCCCCGGCGCGTCCTTCCCCTGGTTCTTCGAAGAGCAGCTCGACCTCCACCTCGATGGCGACGAGGTGAGCGCCAACGGATCCTCGCTCGGCGCCGGGATCCTCGTCCTCGACGAGACCTGCTGTCCCGTCCGGGCCGCATGGCGGCTCGTCCGCTTCTTTGCCCGCGAATCCTGCGGTCAGTGCACCCCATGCCGCGAAGGGACGAGCTGGCTCGAGAAGATCATGCATCGCATCGAACACGGCGACGGGCGCAAGGACGACCTCGAGCTGCTTCTCGACGTCGGAGACAACATCTCACCCGGACCATTTCCCCACCCACCCCGGCCAGAGCTGGACGAGCCAGCAAGACCCTTCCCCTACAACCAGACGACCATCTGCCCGCTCGGGCCATCCGGCGTCTCACCGATCGACTCCACCGTATGGAAGTTCCGAGATGACTACCTCCGTCACATCGAAGAAGGCGCCTGTCCCTACAAGCGGTGAAGACCGAGTCGCGGCATCCGCCCTCGGCCACCTCGCCGCAGAGGCGGACATCGAGTGGGACCGGGCCGACCATGAGTAGACCTGTCGCCGTTGTCACGGGCGTTACTCGCGGCCTCGGGGCCGCGTTCGCTTCAGCGCTTCTCCGTCGCGGCTACACCGTCGCTGGTTGTTCGACGACGGGGGCGGGTGTCCTCGGTGTGGTCGTGCATCAAGTCGACGTCTGCGACGCAACCGCGATGGACAAGTTCGCGGAAGAGATCGCAACCCGTTTCGGGGCAATCGATGTCTGGGTCAACAACGCGGGCGTACTCGGTCCGGTCGGACCACTCCGCGACGCGAATCATGTTGAGTGGGAGCGCGCGGTCGCCGTCAACCTCGACGGCGTCGTGGCAGGCACCCATGCCTTCTTGTCGCGTCGATCGGATCCCGCAGTACTCGTGAACATCGCGTCCCGGGCCGGTGTCCGACCCTTTCCGGGGCTTTCCGTCTACGCAGCCACCAAAGCGGCTGTCATTTCGCTGACCCAATCGGTGGCCGAGGAGGAGAGAGCCCGTGGCCTCCGCACCTACGCAGTCCTGCCACCTTCCATCGACACCGACATGCAGGACGTCTTGCTCCGGCAGGATCCTCGTGCCTTTCCTGGCGTGGCGGAGTCACGGCGACGTAGTGACGAGGGCCGGATCGCGAGCGCCGAGGTCGTCGCCGAACGCGTCCTGTCGATGGTTCTCGACCGAACCAACGTCGACGTCCTGATCGATCTCACCGGCGACTGACCGAGCCGAGCTCGACACGACGAGGTTGGACTCCAGGCTCTGCGACCTCGGATCCACTGCTTCAGATCGACGCGCGCGAGCTCGGCCCCTGAGAGGTGGCATGAGGGGGGATCAGAGGAAGCGCACAGCCTTCGCCGCGCGCTCGAGCGCATCCTGCGTTCGAGCCCGGCCTTCATGGAACTCGGCAGGGATGTCGTCGTCGGGCCGGCGCCAGAAGTAACGCCACGCCTCGTCCGACGGGTTCACGAGAAGGTATTGGTTCGTGTCGATCGGCCTCCCGCCGGTGACGCCGTTGCCGTACCGGGTGCCGGTCTGTACATAACCGACCCGAAGCAGGGCGCGATTGGACCCGAGGTTCGGGGCGTCGGCTGCGCTTCTGATGGCAAGGAGATCCAACTCCTGGAACGCGTACATGGTGCGAGCCAAATGAGCGGTGCTGGCGACTCTCTGCCGCCAGTGCGCGCGGTCGAACAACAGGAAGCCACTCTCGGCCTCTCGACCTGGGCGGCGGAGGTGAAGGGTCGTGTTCCCGACGAGTTTCCAATCGGCGTCGTCGTCCGGTACGTAGATGCCCCAGTGCAGTCGGTCGTCGCTCTTCGACGCCCCGTCCCACCACTCTTCCTCGCCCTGCGCCGTCGGAACTGACGTCATGCCCAGGTACCGGCCGACCTCGTAGCTCTGGAGGCCGAGGTTGGACTCGGGCGCGACGAATCGGTGGGCATCTTCTCGTCGGATCGGTCCGAGCCGGAGTCGGACATCACCCTCGACCACTTCCATCCAATGACCGAATGACATGCCGTAGGTTGCCTGCCGCTGCGACACCGGGCAACCCGATTCGCGCCGAGGTCGCAAGCGGGAGGTGCATGCCCGAACAGCACGCGCGACGGAGCCCGAGGGGTCGCCTACGCGCGTGGCTCGCGCCACATGAACCAGATGTGCGGTCCGCCCTTCGCGAGGTCGGTCTCGCCGCGGACCTCGAACCCGTGGCGGCGGTAGTAGGCCACATTCTCCGGCTTCTGCGTCTCGAGGTACGCGGGCCGGCGTTCGGCGTCGCAGCGCTCGAGCACCGGTGTCATGAGCGCGACGCCGACGCCCTTGCGCTGCATCGGCGGGTCGGTGGCCAACCATTCGAGGTACCAGTGCTCCTCGGTCGGGTGGTTCTTCTCGATCACGCTCAGCGCCCCGAGCATCCGGGTCAACGAGCGTACGCCGAAGAGGCGCAAGGTGCCGGGGACCAGCCGAAACACGATGCGGTTGGGGATCTTCCAGCTCCCCGGTTCGTGCCAGACCGCCGCGCCCGCGTGGTCGTCGGTCGTGAACATGGTCCCTTTGCCCGGCTCGGGCCAGAGGCGCATGGTGTTCCCGAACCACGCCTCGAGCTTCTCGGCGCGGTCGCCTGCTGCCGGGAACAACCAGGCGAACATCGGGTCGTCAGCGAATGCCGCACCCATCGCACGCGCCATGCCCCCGCGGTCATCCGGAGTTGCTGGTCGGGCGTTGATCATGCGCCTGTCTATACCGGCCGAGAGCCTCGGCGTCGAGCCTCGGTGGCGGATGGTGGAGCTCCGAAACGCGGAGCGAAGCGAGAACGTGACACGTAGCTTCGGCTCGTGGAGTCCCTGCCTCCGGAGATCGTTGTCGTCATCGAGAACGACGGCTCACGGGTCGTCGGCGTGAGCGCACACGACGGCGATCCTGGGAGCGGTGCCGCAACCGGCTCAGTGACCCGCCTCACCGTACGTGTCGCAACGGCGGCGGACGAGGAACAGGTCGTGAGCGTTGTCCGCAAACGTCTCGAGCCGTACTGGTCGCCACGCCGCGCTCGCCGGAGATCGTCGTCATTGGGCGTACTGGCGTCGAGAGGCGGAGGCGTACGGTTCCGGGATCCTCCCGCATGGGCCCCGCCTCCGTGTGCCCAGGTGCTTCGGAATCGTCGGCGACGAGCTCTACCTGGAGGACGTCGGTGGCGAACCGGCATCGGTTGATCGCGCCGCCGCGGACCTCTCGACGTGGCAGGTCGACGACCAGTCCGTCGACCGTCCTTGGATCGGTCGGGACCAGCTCGGTCGGCGTCTCGAGGTCGGCGAGCTCGACTGGACGGCGGTCGCTGCCGATGAACGGGCCGTCGAGCTCTGGAGTCGCCGCACCAGCTATCACGACAGCCTCTCCGAGCTCCCGACGCTCCTGGCTCACGGCGATTTCGGCATCGGGAACCTCCGTTCCTCCGCCTCAGGCACGGTCGCCTTCGACTGGGCGACCCTCGGTTGGGAACCACTTGGCTTCGACCTCGCCCACCTCGCGCTCAGCAGCGGATGCGATCCGACCCGTCCCTATCTCGACGGAGCCAACCGCTTCGAGCCCGACGCCGTCATCTCCGGATTCCGTGCGGCAACAGCGATCGTCGGAGCCGGTCGGGTCCACTGGATGCTGTCCGTGGGTGTCGAGCTCCCACCCTGGTACGTCGACTTCCTCTGGGACCACCGGCCGACGCCGTGACCGACCGCGGATCACGCTGATCGGATCGCGGGCGTGGTCCGATCGGACCGTCAACAGATGACTCCTGCGGGCCATGGCACTACCCTCGGTGGCGGCGTATGTTCGCTGCGTGAGTCTTTGGAGTGTCGGGCAATGGCTGGAGCTGGCCGCCTCTGCGACAGTCGCCGTGGTTGCCGCCGTCGACTGGATCCGTCGCCGCCGGAAGTCGGCGGCACGTCTGGCGCAAGCGTTCGGTCTGCTGGCCGGCTTCGTCCTCTTCCGCCGGTTGCTCCCGACGCCCCCCACCGGGCCGGTCGAGGTGGCTGTTGCCAAGGTGGTTCTCGTCTTGTTCGTGCTGTTCCCCTACCGCCTCTTCCGGTTCGCGCGCGCCTTCACGCCGGCATCGCGTCGGTCCGACCGTTCGGCCAAGGTGTCGACCGCAGCGGTGGCGGTTGCGACCGTCTGCCTCCCCGACCTTGCCGGCAGGAGCGGGGAACTCGCGTGGTGGGCCGTCGCCTATCGGGTGCTGTTCGTGGCCGCCTGGACGCTGCTGTCGGTCCTCACCGTCAGCCGGCTCCTGGCGGCCGGACGCCGGCAACCTTCGGTCATCCGTCGACGGATGTGCACACTCGGGGCCGCTTCCGCAGCCATGCACACGGCCGTCCTCCTCGCTGGCATCTCGCCGGCCGCGGACGGAGCGCCCCTCATCGCGAGACGCGGGATCGGCCTGACCGCCACGCTGCTGTTCGTGGTCGGCTTCGCTCCGCCTGGCGTACTCCGCGGGATCTGGCGCCGGCGGGAGGTCGAGGCGTTCCACCGCGCCGAGGCGGAGCTGATGGCCGCCGACTCCTCGGAGCGGATCACCGGCATCGTCCTGCCGCATGCCACGGAGTTGGTCGGAGCCCAGTCAGCCGTGTTGTTCGACGGCAACGGCGCCGTCCTGGCGCAGCATCGCATGGACGCACAGCAGGCGCGGGCCGTTGCCGCGAGGCTCGCGACGGAGGCCAAACCAGGCAACCAGACCTTGAGGACGGACGGCCTCGCGGCCATCCGGCTTCGCGATGGGTGGTTGGCAATGACCACCTCGGAGTCGGCGCCGCTCCTCGGCGCCGACGAGTTCGGATTGCTCGAGTCTCTCGCGCACTTCGCGGGTCTGGCGCTCGAGCGCGCAGAGCTCGCCGAGCGCGAACGCGCCGGCCGGGAGGCGCTGATCGATCGCGAGGCGCAGCTCGCGGAGGCGCAGAGGACTGCACACATCGGCAGCTACAGCTGGGATCTGGTCACCGACGACGTCTGGTGGTCGGACGAGATGTACCGGGTGCTCGGGTTCACGCCGGGTGACCCCGATGCTCGTCGCTCGTTCATCGACCGGGTCCATCCGGACGACCGAGATCGAGTCTGGGCCGCCAAGGCTGCCATCAGGAACCTCTCGACGCCTTCGATGAGCGAGTGGCGTGTCGTCCTGCTCGACGGCGAGATCCGGTGGATGCAGGGGCGGGTGCGCCCAACCTGTGAGAACGGCGTGGCGGTTTCGGTCTGCGGCACGGTGCAGGACATCACCGACCGCAAGGTCGCGGAGGAGCTCATCTCCTTCCAGGCCAACCACGATGTCCTCACCCACTTGCCAAGTCGGGTGATCTTCGTGGAACGCCTCTCAGCGGCATTCGAGCGCGCTCGCGGCGGCGGCGACATCGCGGTGATCCTTCTCGACGTCGACCGATTCAAGTGGCTCAACGACAGCCTCGGTCACCCTGCTGGAGACGCGCTGCTCATCGAGTTCGCGGATCGTCTCCGATCGGTCGTACGGCCCGAGGACACGGTCGCGCGCTTCGGCGGCGACGAGTTCGCCGTGCTTTGCGAAGGCATGGATGCGAACAACGCGGAGTCGCTCGCCGGCCGGATCGCCTCCGCGTTGGGGGCGCCCGTCGTCATAGGTGGCGAGGACACCACGATGACGGTCAGCATCGGGGTGGCCGTCGCCTCTGCCCACCACCCCGTTCTGACGCCAGGTGCGCTCGTGCGCGATGCCGACACCGCGATGTACCGGGCCAAGGAGGTCGGTCGGAACCGGATCGAGGTCTTCGACGTCAGCACGCGGCTCATGGCCGTCGCTCGCCACGAGACGGCGAACGATCTGCGCCGTGGAATCGAGCGGGGCGAGTTG
Source organism: Acidimicrobiales bacterium (assembly GCA_035525495.1). GTDB lineage: Bacteria > Actinomycetota > Acidimicrobiia > Acidimicrobiales > CADCTF01 > DATLED01. The sequence continues at coordinate 12,575 of DATLED010000019.1, forward strand.
GTCGTGCACTTCCAGCCGGAGATCGACATCACGACCGGGATTCCCGTCGGCGTCGAAGCGCTCGTTCGGTGGGCGCACCCTCAGCGAGGCCTCGTCCCGCCGCTGGAGTTCATCGCGGTCGCCGAAGAGACGGGGCTGATCGTGCCCCTCGGCGCCGCCGTGCTGCGCGAGGCGTGCACCGTGATGGCCGGTTGGCATCGCGCCGACGACACCCGCGCGGGCATGACGGTGGCCGTCAACCTGTCCACCCGTCAGCTCTTGGCACCAAACCTGGGTGACGTGGTCCGCGATGCCCTCGAGTCCTCGGGTCTGGCGCCCGAGCGACTGTGCGTCGAGATCACCGAGAGCGTGCTCCTCGAGGACAGTGATGCCAGCGCCAGGGTGCTCGAGGGGCTCAAGGCCTTCGGCATCCTCATCGGTGTCGACGACTTCGGCACCGGCTTCTCCTCGCTGACCTATCTCAAGCGCTTTCCCGTCGATGTCCTGAAGATCGATCGTTCGTTCGTCGACGGACTCGGTCGTTCCCGCGAAGACCGGGCCATCGTGTCGAGCATCGTGGACCTCGCTCATGCGTTCGGCCTCACCACCATCGCCGAGGGCATCGAGACCCCCGAGCAGCTCGCAGAGCTTCGAGCCCTCGGGTGCGAGCAGGGTCAGGGCTATCTCTGGAGCCGGCCGATGCCCGTCGATGTCGCCGACGAATGGATGACCGCCCAGGCGATGGCGCGAACGGTTCGCGAGCCCGAGTCGCGTCGTTCGTGCAGCCGGACCCGGAGCCGGAGCCGCTCCACCCATCGCGTCCTCCTCGTCGATGACGACCGATCGATGCGCCGGCTCCTGAAGATGGTGCTCGAGGGCGAGGACCAGTTCGACGTAGTTGGGGAAACCGACGACGGTCGTGACGCCATCGCGCTGGCGCGTCACCATCGACCCGACCTCGTGTTGTTGGACCTGGCCATGCCGGGAATGGGTGGGCTCGAGGCCCTTCCACTCCTCCTGGCAGTGGCGCCGGACGCGAAGGTGGTGGTCTTCTCCGGTCTCGACTCCCTTGGACTCGAGGATGCGGCGCGGCGTCGTGGAGCATCGGCATTCCTCACCAAGGGCATCGACCCAACGGATCTGTGTCGCCGGCTCGAGCCGCTGATGGGGCCCCCGACCGCCAGCTTGAACTGACCCCAACGGGATCCCCAGGCCGATCCTCGCGGCAGTATCTGGGGATGGAGCCGCTGGCCACACCCCTTGATCACGCGCCGGTGGTCGGTGGCTGATGCCCCCGCACGTCGCGAGCCCAGCGAACCTGCTCGCCCACGAGGTCGCCGCAGAGCTGCGTCGGTTCCGGGACGTCGCCGTCCCGATCGATTGCGACGGCGTAGCCCACGAGGTGCGGTTCGCCGCTCGGCGATCGTTCGCGGTGAGCGATCACGACGAGGAGACGGCTGCGCACCAAGTACGAGGCGACCCGCCAGCACTTTTCCATCCGCGGTGACGGGTGGACGGATGCCGAGCTCACGCGTCTGAGCTGGTACCTCAGGAACGCTCCCGGCGACCCCGGACCTCACCTCGACAAGGTCCCCGTCGACCCCGTCGGTCGTCACTCGGTAGCGAAGTACGTGGCCGCCCAGCTCGAAGGCGGCCGCACCATGACGATGGCCGAGGTCAGGGACGCCCTGTGGACGACGCACCGCAACGTGCGCGTTCTCATCGCCCTGCTCCTTGGCGAAGGGTTCCTCGAGCGCACGGATGGCCGCAGGGACGTCTTCCGGGTGGGCGTCCCCCGAACGAGCGCTCCCTCGATGCGAGCTCGGCGGTGAGGTGCCCAGGACCTGCGCAGCGGCAGCGTCGTCGAGGACGAAGGGACGCGGTCCTGCGGGCCATCATGGCGCCATGAGCGACGACGCCGCCACGAACGAGACGGTGGAGCTGCTGCAAACGATGATCCGCAACCGATGCGTGAACGACGGGACGCCCACGTCGGGCAACGAGGCGCGGAACGTCGACGTTCTGGCGGCGGTTCTCGAGGGCTCCGGGCTCGACATCGAGCGGTACACGGCCGCGCCCGGTCGCGATTCGCTCGTCGTCCGGATCCAGGGCACTGACCCGAGGGCGCCGAGCCTCGCCCTCATGGGTCACACCGACGTCGTCCCAGTGGACGAGGCGGCGTGGGCCCGCGATCCCTTCGGCGGGGAGCTGGTCGACGGCGAGGTCTGGGGTCGCGGGGCAGTCGACATGCTCAACCTCACCGCATCGATGGCCGTCGCCTTCCGCCGGCTGGCCGATGACGACCGCTTCCGCCCGAAGGGCGATCTCGTGTTCGTCGCGGTCGCCGACGAGGAGTCAGGGAGCGCGCACGGGCTCCGGTGGCTGGCCGACCACGCCCGCGACGCCATGTCTGCGGACTACGTCCTGACCGAGAACGGCGGCCTCCATGCAGGCTCTGCCGATGAGCCGCTCATCACGTGCAACGTCGCCGAGAAGGGCGTAGCCTGGCGCCGCCTACGCATCCACGGGCGACCGGGGCACGGCTCGATGCCCTTCCGCTCGGACAACGCGCTGGTGAAGGCGGCGGCCGTCGTCACCCGCATCGCCGACTACCGGCCGGAGCCCCGATTTCACGAGCTCTGGCGCAGCAGGGTCGAGACGCTGCCGTTCGACGACGAGACCCGGGCGGCGCTGCTCGATCCGGCGCGCATCGACGAGGTCCTCCTCGACATGCCGAATGTCGGCTCGGCCGCCTATCTCCACGCCTGCACCCATACGACCCTCTCGTCGAACGTCCTCACGGGGACGTCGAAGACCAATGTCATCCCCGGCCACGTGGAGATCGACGTCGACGTGCGCACGCTTCCCGGGGAGGACGATGCGGCGGTGCGCGCGCACCTCGTCGAAGCCATCGGCGCCGAGCTGGCGGCCGAGGTGGACATCGAGACCATCCTCGATGACCCCGCCAGCATCAGTTCGACGTCGACGCCGCTGTGGGACTCGCTCCAGCGAAGCGTGGCCCGCCCGTTCCCATCGGCCCGACTCTTGCCGTCGCTGTCGGTCGGTTTCACCGACGCCCGCATCTATCGAGAGCTCGGGGCCGTCGCCTACGGCGCGGGGCTCTTGAGCCCCGATTTGGACTCCGGTGCCTTCTCGCAGCGCTTTCATGGCAATGACGAACGCATCGACGTCGATTCCCTCCGTCTCACCACCCAGCTGTGGCTCGACGTCGCGCGCGACTTCCACCGCTAGACCGACGTCGGCGTCGCCTCGAAGATCCTCACTCGAGAGGCTGAAGCGGCCAGTGCCGTCGCCCGCTCGACGAACTGGTTCGACGCCGGCACCGCGAAGTGGACACGGAGCGCGTCGACGTCCGTCCAGTGCTCGAGGAACACGAGTCGCATCGGGTCCTCGACGTCGCGGTGGACCGAGTGCAGCAGGCACCCGGGCTCTTCCCGCGATCGGCGAACGTGTTCGAGGCACAACGCCGTCACTTCGTCGATCGTGTCGGGGCGGGCGGTGATGCTGCCGGTGACGATGAGCACGCGCGACGGTACCCTCCGGAGTCATGGACCCGACCTACAGCGCAGAGGCTGACGAGTACCGCGAGAAGATCCGCGGTTTCCTGGCCGAGCACCTCCCTCCTGGATGGGCGGGCGTGGGCTCGCTTCCCGGGGAGCAGCGCGCCACCTGGCTCGACGAGTGGCGCGCCACCCTCGCCGGCGCCGGTCTGCTCGCCGTCGCGTGGCCGAAGGAGTACGGCGGCGCGGGCCTAACGCCGATGGAGCAGGTGATCCTCGCCGAGGAGTTCGCCAAGGCGGACGTGCCGACGCAGGGCGGCAACGACGGCTTCGGTATCGGCATGGTCGGTCCCACGATCATCGTGTGGGGAACCGAGGAGCAGAAGCGCCACTTCCTTCCCCGCATCATCAGCGGCGAGGACAAGTGGTGCCAGGGGTACAGCGAGCCCGACGCGGGAAGCGACCTCGCCAACATCGCCACCCGCGCGGTGCTCGACGGCGATGAATGGGTGGTCAACGGCCAGAAGATCTGGACGTCGGCCGGGCACACCGCCAACTGGATCTTCGTGCTCACCCGCACCGCCCCCGACGCTCCGAAGCACGCCGGCATCACGTTCCTGCTCGTCCCCATGGACCAGCCGGGTGTCGAGGTGCGCCCGATCCGCGAGATGACCGGCGACGCGCTCTTCAACGAGGTGTTCTTCACGGACGCCCGCACCGCCAAGGACCACGTCGTCGGAGAGGTCAACAACGGATGGACGGTGGCCAACACGCTCCTGGGGTTCGAGCGCGGTGGGCGGAGCACCGTGCTCAGCATCGGATACCGCAAGGAGCTCGACCGGATCATGGACTTGGCCAAGGCACGGGGACGGACCGCCGATCCGCTCATCCGCCAACGCCTGGCATGGGCCCACACCCAGGTGGAGATCCTCCGCTACCACGGGATGCGCAGTCTCACCGCTGCGCTGGCCGGCGAACAGCCCGGCCCGCAGGCGTCGATCATCAAGCTGTTCTGGAGCGAATATCACAAGCTCGTCACCGAGCTCGCGCTCGACATCCTCGGCGCCGACGCCATGACCCCGACGGGCGACACCGCCGGATCGTCCATCCAGGCGTTCTCCGGCGGCGAGCTGACGAGCGCGTCGGCCGTCCGAACGTTCCTGGGCGCCCGTCCCGGCACGATCTACGCAGGCACGTCGCAGGTCCAGCGCAACATCATCGGCGAGCGCGTCCTCGGCCTCCCGAAGGAGCCGCGGGCGGACGCGGGGCCGTGGAGGGAATCCCGCCAGTAGCTTGCGCATCATGAACCACCGCAAGCTCGGACGCACGGGCCTCAAGGTCAGCCCGCTGTGCCTCGGGACGATGAACTTCGGCCCCCGCACCCCTCAGGACGAGGCGTTCGCCATCATGGACGAGGCCCTCGAGCACGAGATCAACTTCTTCGACACCGCCAACGGGTACGGCGGTGGCGAGACGGAGCAGATCATCGGCCGGTGGTTCGCGCAGGGCGGAGGGCGCCGCGAGAAGATCGTCCTCGCCACGAAGGTCTACGGCGGGCGCGACCCGTGGCCGAACACCAACCGACTCTCCGCGTTCCACATCCGCAGGGCGTGCGAGGACAGCCTCCGCCGGCTGCAGACCGATCACATCGACCTGTACCAGATGCACCACATCGACCGGGACACGCCGTGGGACGAGCTGTGGCAGGCGATGGACCTGCTCGTCGCCCAAGGCAAGGTCGTCTACGTCGGCAGCTCGAACTTCGCGGGCTGGTACCTCGCACAGGCGAACGAGGCCGCCGCCCGCCGCAACTCGCTCGGCCTCGTTTCCGAGCAGAGCCTCTACAACCTCGCCGCCCGCACGGTCGAGCTCGAGGTCCTGCCCGCGGCGAAGGCCTACGGCATGGGCGTGCTCCCGTGGAGTCCACTCTCCGGCGGCATCCTCGGCGGCGTCCTCGAAGGCGGGAGCGGGGGCCGTCGCAGTGGTGAGGGTTTCGAGGCGCGCGTCGAGAAGATGCGCCCGCAGCTCGAGCACTGGGAGAAGTTCTGCGCCGACCGTGGCGAGGGCCCGGCGGACGTGGCGCTGGCCTGGCTGCTGAAGAACCCCGTCGTGACCGCTCCCATCATCGGGCCGCGCACCCTCGACCAGCTGAACGGCGCATTGGCGGCGCTGGACATCGACCTCGACGACGACGCCGTGAAGCAGCTCGACCAGATCTTCCCCGGCCCCGGCGGCGCCGCCCCGGAGGCCTACGCCTGGTAGCTCAGCGGCCCCGTCCCGTTTTCGTGAGCGGAAGTGGCCGCCACAATCGCTCACCAAGGCGGTTCCAGCAGCCACTTCCGCTCAACAAACGGCGGCGCGGGCGCCGGTCAGCGGCCGGCCCAGTACGGATCGCGAAGGACCCGCTTGTAGAGCTTGCCCGTGGGGAGGCGGGGGAGCTCGTCGATGAAGTCGACGGTGCGGGGCACCTTGAAGCCGGCGAGGTGACCCCGGACGAACGTCTGCAGCTCCCGACCCAGGTCGTCGCTCGGCTGGTGCGACGGGAGCAGCTGCACCACCGCCTTCACCTCCTCGCCGAGGTCCTCGTTGGGGATGCCGAACACGGCGACGTCGGCGACCGCGGGGTGCTGGATGAGCACGTCCTCGATCT
>DATLED010000040.1:0-25022 GCA_035525495.1 Acidimicrobiales bacterium
ACCATCGCCTTCACCCGCAGCCGCAAGGGCGCCGAGGTCGTGGCGGCACACACCCGGCGCCGGCTGCCGGCCGAGCTCTCGCCCGCTGTGCAGCCCTACCGGTCGGGGTACCTGGCGTCGGAGCGTCGGGCCATCGAGGCCGACCTGTTCGCCGGGCGACTCCTGGGTGTGTCGGCGACGAGCGCGCTCGAGCTCGGGATCGACGTGGGCTCGCTCGACGCCTGCATCCTCAACGGATTCCCCGGCACCATCGCGTCGATGTGGCAACAGGCCGGGCGCGCCGGGCGTTCCCAGCAGCGGTCCTTGGCCGTGCTCGTCGCCGGCGACGACGCCCTCGACCAGTGGTTCGTGGCCCATCCCTCCGAGCTGTTCACCCGCGTGCCCGAGCCGGTCGTGGTCAACCCCGCCAACCCCTTCGTCCTCGACCCGCACCTCGCGTGCGCGGCCTACGAGCTCCCGCTGACACCGGGCGACGACGCCGTGTGGGGCGACGAGCTCGAGGACGGGATCCGCCGCCTCGTCGTCGCCGACTCGCTCCGGCTGCGGGAGGGACGGGCGGTTTTCGCCGGGATGGAGCGACCCGCACACCTCGTCGGGCTGCGTTCGGGCTCCTCCGGCGAGTTCGCCATCGTCGATGCGGAGGGAACGCTCATCGGCACCGTCGACGCCGCGCGGGCCTTCACCTCGGTGCACCCTGGCGCGGTGTACCTCCACCAGGGGCAGCACTACCGCGTCGATCGCCTGGATCTGGTCGACACCGCCGCGTGGGTCACCGCCATCGACCCGCAGGAGACCACCCAGACGAGGTCGTCGACCTCGGTGTCGATCGTGGAGACGGAGTCCTCCACCGAAATCGGCGCGGCGACGCTGTCGCTCGGCGTCGTCGAGGTGACGGAACAGGTGACGGGCTACCGGAGGATCTCGCTGCTCGACGGCGAGACGATCGGTGACGTCGACCTCGACCTGCCGCCGACCTGCCTGACGACGCGCGCCTTCTGGTACACCGTCGATGCCACCCTGCTCAGGACGGCCGGCGTGCGGAGCCGGGCGGTGCCGGGAGCGCTGCATGCGGCGGAGCACGCGGGCATCGGGATGCTGCCGCTGTTCACGATCTGCGACCGGTGGGACGTCGGCGGCGTGTCGACGGCGCTGCAGATCGACACCGGTCGCCCGACGATCGTGATCTACGACGGCTACCCCGGCGGCGCCGGGATCGCGGAGCTCGGGTTCGCCGCCGGACGCAGCCACCTCGAGGCGACGCTCGAGGCCATCCGCGGTTGTGGCTGCGAGTCCGGGTGCCCGTCGTGCGTCCAGTCCCCGAAGTGCGGGAACCTCAACGACCCCCTCGACAAGGCGGGAGCCGTCGCCTTCCTCACCGAGGTCCTCACGACGGCGTGACGGCACCGGTCCGGCGGCCGAAGAACGGACGGCCGGCCAGCCACCCCAGTGCCAGCAGGAGGCCGAGCGGGATGACGTAGCCGAGGCCGATGATCGTCGCCGCCAGCACCGCCTGCGCGCCCTGGAGGGCCCGTTCGACGGCATGTGCCAGCGGAGCTGCTTCGTGTTCCTCCACCACGATGGCGCCGGGCTCGGCGAGGGAGACGGTGAGGGTCGAGAGGGCGACGGCGTCGCCGAGGCGGGCCTGCTCGGCCGCCAGTTGCTCGATCTGCTCGCGGACGGCGCCCAGCTGGCGCTGCACCTCGATCGTCTCGCCGATGGTCTTCGCCCTGGTCATCAGGAGACGGATGGCCTCCTCCTGGGCCCGGAGGTTCCGGAGCCGCGCGTCGAGGTCGGTGAGCTGCGCGCTGACGTCGTCGCCCTTGATCTGTTCCGATCGGAGCTTCCCGAGGCCGACGAGCTCCTGTCGGACGACGTCGAAGTGCTCAGCGGGCACGCGCAGGACGACCGACCCGGCCGCCGGCCGGTTTTCGCCCCCTCCCTGCGAGCTCGTCGACGACGAGACGAACCCGCCATGGGCCGCAGCGATCGACGGGACCTTCGAGAAGGCCACGTCGAAGCGGCCCTCGGCCACCTCGACGTCGACCGATGCGGTCTTGACGACCCTCGGGGCGCCGAGCCCCTGCGGGAGCGGCGTGGCGACGTCGCCGGCACCGTTCCCCGAAGCCGTGGTGTCGGCGGCCAACGCGGCGGCGACGGTGCCGCCCGTCGCAGCGCTCCCCGCCGAAGCGGGCGAGAGGAAGGAGTCCTGTCCCTTCACCGAGGACTGCGACACCGGCTCGTTGCCGGCGATCCGCGCACCGACCACCGCCGCCAGCACCACCACGATGATCCCTGCTGCGATCCGCTTGCCCATGCCGCTCCCCCTGGTCGATCTCGGAGGTTCGACGATCGGGGCCGGCCCTACGGTTCCCGATGCTCGCGATCCGCCGCCCACAGCTCGATCGCCGTGAGGATGGCGAGGAACGCGTACACGGCGGCGACCGTCTCCGGAACCCAGCGCAGGGCGACGGGCGCGGCGAGGGTGAGCAACGCGCAGACGATGGCGGCGATGACGAAGAACGCGACGCGTCGGGACATCAGGCGACCGCGTGGACGATCAGGGAGCAGGCGCCGGCGATGAGGAACGCGCCGGGGATCGTGAGGATCCAGGCCCAGACCACCCGTCCGGCGACACCCCAGCGCACGGCCGAGAGGCGACGGGCGGAGCCGACGCCGACGATGGCGCCGGTGATCGTGTGCGTCGTCGAGACGGGGATGCCGGCAGCCGACGCCGCGAACAGCGTGGCCGCGGCCGCCGTCTCTGCCGCCATGCCCCCGACGGGCTGGAGGCGGGTGATCTTCGAGCCCATCGTCTTGACGATGCGCCATCCGCCGGAGAGCGTGCCGAGGCCGATGGCCGTGTGGGCGGCGAGCACGACCCAGATCGGGACGTCGGAGTCCTTCGGGAGGCGGCCGGCGGCGATGAGGACGGCGAGGATGATTCCCATCGTCTTCTGCGCGTCGTTGCCGCCGTGGCCGAGGCTGAACGCCGCCGCGCTCAGGAGCTGTCCCCGCCGGAATCCGCGGTTGAGCCGTTCGACCTGCTTCACCTTGTGGAAGCCGTTGAGGATCAGGATCGTGAGGACGAGGCCGAGGGCGAGGCCGATCAGGGGTGACAGGACGATGAAGACGCCGATCTTCTGCAGTCCTTCGAGGGCGAGTACATGGCCGCCGTGCACGGCGACGGCCGCGCCGGCGATCCCCCCGACGAGGGCGTGCGACGAGCTCGACGGGAGGCCGAGGTAGAAGGTGAGGAGGTTCCAGGCGATGGCGCCGAAGAGGCCGCTGAAGACGACGCCGATGGTGAGGACGTCCTGGAGGACGACGTCCTTGGCGATGGTGTTGGCGACGTGGGTCTTGAAGATGAGGAAGGCCGCGAAGTTGAAGAACGCCGCCCACGCCACGGCGTAGCGGGGGCTGAGGACCCGCGTGCTGACGACGGTGGCGATGGAGTTGGCGGCGTCGTGGAAGCCGTTCGAGTAGTCGAAGGCCAACGCGACCGCGATGACCACATAGACCCCGAGAACCATGTGGTTTGTGCTCCGGTTCCGGTCAGGCGTGCTTGAGGACGATGGACTCGACGATGTTGGAGATGTCCTCGATGGTGTTGAGGGCGGCCTCCATGGCCTCGACGATGTCCTTCCACCGGAGCACCTCGAGGGCGTCGAACTCCCCGCCGAAGAGGCGGGCGATCGTGCGTTGGTAGATGGCGTCGCCCTCGCTCTCCAGCTTGTCGATGGCGTCGAGGTGGGGACGAACCTCCTTCATGCGCTCGAAGCGGGCCATGAGCTCGACGGTCTGGTCGGCCATGCGGACGAGGAGGGCGGCCTGCTCGTCCATCTCGGGCAGCACCTCGGTGACACCGACGAGCCGCATCAGGTTGGCGACGGCGAGGATGTCGTCCACGACGTCGTCGAGCTCCTCGGCCAACGCGTGGATGTCTTCGCGGTCGAAGGGGGTGACGAAGCTCGTGTCGAGTCTTCGGAGGATGGCACCGGCGAGGTCGTCGCCCCTTCGCTCGCAGGCCACAACCTGGCTGTAGTGGGCGTCGACCTGGCCGATGTCCCCGACGAGCTCCTGGAGGCGTCGGGCGGCATCCGCGGCGTTGGCCGCGCTGTCGGAGAAGAGCTGGAAGAACGTGTCGTCCACCGGCACCAGGCGGAAGCGCATGGCGCGCAACCTAGCGGGTCGGGTTGGCCTTCCCGGACACGCGCATTCGGAGCGGCGCGGGCGGGTCCGGGATGTCGAGGCCCGGGGCGTCGAGCGGCGGGTCCGGACGGCGACGGGGAGCGGGGGTCGTGCCGGTCGGTCGGCCGTTGGTCGCCGGATCGGCGAGGTCGGAGAAGCCGCCGTGGTGACCGTTCCGGGTGGCTGACGGGTCGTCGTCGGGCGGGGAGGGGGCAGAAGTCGGTTCGGGGTCGGCGTCGACGAGGTCGTCGGGGGCGAGGCCCTCAAGGTCGGCCCGCTTGACCTCCGCCTTGACGAAGAGACCGGTCATGCTGAGCACGAAAAGCAACAGTCCGAAGGCGACGAAACCGAGGGAGCGGCGGCGTTCGCCGGGATCGGCGGCCAGGCGCGCCTGGCCGAGGCCAACGTCGGGCGCGTCGGCCCCGGGCTCGGCGGGATCGTCCTCGACGCCCAACTCGTCACCGGCCGCGAAGGGGAGAATCCGCTCGAAGCCGGGGTCCGGCGGTTCGACCCGTTTGGGCGGCGCGGCCCGTCGGGCGTTCAGGAACGCTGCGAAGTCCGACAGGTCCACCGTGCGGGTCGATTCCGAGGCCGTGGCCGCGGAGCCCGAGGTCGACGTCGACGAACCCGACGACGGTCCGGCGGCTCCGGTCGTGCCCCCTCCGGACGATCCCGTGCCTGGGCTCGGGGCGGGCGCGGGCTCAGCCACCTCGACGGTGGCGTCACGGGAGACCGCACCCTCCGCCACGTCGGCCCGATACGCGACGACGTGGTACCGCCACGTTCCGATCGCCGGTGCGTCGGTGACCGCGTGGACGCTCGGGTCGACGAGTCCGTTCTCGAGGGTGACGTACTCGCTGGACCCCTGTTTGGCACGACGCACCTCATAGGCGATGAGGTCGGGCTCCCGACCGTCGGTGGACCACGTCACCGTGACCTCCCCGTTCGCCGGCGGGGAGACCTCCACGTCCACGGGCTTCTTCGGCGGGACGGCGAGCTTGATCGGCACGACCACCTGCGCGCTCTGGGTCCGCCCGTCGGTGCTGGAGCCCGTTGCCTTGATGACGACGGCATAGGGACCGTTCGTCCTGAACGTGACCTGCGGGAACGCGAAATCGACATCGCGCTGGTCAGCCTTGATCGGATCGGGCGCCGGTGGCGTCACCTGGCCCTCCCGACAGGCGACGAAGCGAGCGTCGATCGTCACGACCTTTCCGTTTGGCCCGACAACCGGTTGGGTGTGCTCGTTCGTGACGTGGCCTTCGATGGCCACGGTGGCCACCGTGTAGGGCGAGGCCGAGGTGGGGTTGTCGACGCGGATGCGCATCTCGTTGGTGATGGGGGCCGGCGGCGGGTCGCTGCACTCCGGTGACGGTGGCGACGGCGCCGTCGTCGAGGTCGTCGTCTGCGCGCGAAGCGGAACGACCGGGCACGCGAGGAGCAGCAGTCCAACGGATCCCGCGAGTGCCCGACGACGGTTCACGCGGACTGGCCGGCGCCCTTGGTGAGCTTCGCCTGCACGTAGAGCCGGCGGGCCGCCGAGCCCTTCGGATGGCAGGTCGTGAGCGTCAGCTTGTGGCTCGTGACGTCGTTCGAGACGACCGAGAGATCGGTCGGCAGGATGACCGTCGGCGCCTTGACGACTTCATAGGTGCACGAACCGATGGGCGTTTCGAGGATGATCACGTCCCCCAGCTTGAGCCGATCGAGCTGGTTGAAGGGCTTGCCGTAGGTCGTTCGGTGCCCGGCAATGCCGACGTTGCCTGCCTCGCACGGCAGCGGCGTGCTCGGGTAGTGCCCGGCTCCGGCTCGGAGCGCGCTGGCCGAGGTCCCTTCCACCACGACGGTGTCGACGCCGATGGCGGGGATCTCGATGCGGGTCAACGGATCGCCGACGCCGAGGGTCTTCTTCTCGTAGGCCTGCTTGAGGGCCGGGCTGGCGAGCTCGCGATCGAGGCGGCTCTGGACGCGGTCGCGATACACGTTCGTGTACACGGGGTACCCGAGGACGCCGAGGGCGCCGACGAGCAGGACTCCCGACAGCGCCGAGAGGCCTCGCCGCGCCCACGGATTGGCGCGGAGGAAACGGATCAACGCGTCCATGGGTGGATCACCTCGCAGTCGTCTTCGAGCGTAGTGAAGGCCCCGGAACCGTTGGCGCCGGGGCCTTCCTCTACGAAACCGTCGGTTGTGGTGTGACCGGAGCGGTCAGCGGGTGCGGAGTGTCCGCCGCGTGATCACCGCGAGGCCGAGTCCGGCGACACCGGCGATCGGCAGCCACGGGAGGTCGTCCGGGCTGCCGCCGGTGCGGGGCAGCTCGCGGGTGACGACCGGTGTCTCCTCGGGCTCGGAGACCGTCGTGGCGGCGACGCAGCCACCAGCGGCCTCGGCGTGGGCGAGGTCGAACAGCAGACCGCCGGCGAGCGGCGCCGGGGCCAGCTGGAGGGCGTGCACCTTGACGCCGTCGGCCGTGGCCGCCGCCGTGCCGTTGGGGTTGGTCGTCGCCGTGCCCGACCCGGCGACGATCTCGGTCTGGATCGGGAGGCCGGCGAAAAGGACGACCCGGGTCCCAGGGTTCACCGTGAACTCACCATTCGTGAGGCTGATGTTCACGTCGACCTCACCGATGCCGCCGGGAAGCGTCTGCTTCGGCAGGAGGTCGGGCACCGACGGCAACAGGGCGATGATCGGGGCTGCGAGCTTCACCCGAACGAGCGCCGGGTCGAACGACGGCGTCGCCTTCCCATCGGCGAGGGTGCAGACGACCTTGGCTTCGGCCCGGGCGATGGTGATCGTGGCCAGGGGCTGGCCGACCGAAACCCCCTGCAAGGTCGGGGTCGGGAGGATCCGGACGATGGCGCCCGAGGCGGTCGCCTCGGTGGTCACGGTCGTGCCGCTCACGGCGACGCCGGACGTCGACGAGCCGAAGTCCGCGGACAGGGTCTCGGTCGACACGACGCTCTGCACCACTTCGTTCACCGTGTTGCCGGCGGCGAGGCACGCCTCTTTGAGCGGCGACGGGAGCGGGTTGCACACGGCGCTCACGGTCGAGTTCACCGTCGTGACGATGGGCCCGGTCACGGGGGCCAGCGGCCCACTCAGGATGGTGTTCACCGTGACGTCGAGCTCCGCGACCTTGCCGGTCGCCGACGCGATCGAGCTGGCTCCCGTCCCCGTCGCCGAGGCGATGCCACAGCCGGTGCCGATGCGGATCGGGAGAGCTGCGAGCTGTGCCGGCGGGAGCACGGCGCCGCACACCTCGGGCTTGGACTCGCCGGGCGGGTTCGCCGCCTTGACATCGCCCACGATGCCCGCAGGGGAGATGCCACCGGTGCCCTGGGCGGCGCCGGTGCCGTCCGAGGCGGCCTTGGCCGACGAGATGCCGGCCGACACCCCCTGGCCACCGAGGGCCAGCTTGAGGGCAAAGGCGCTGGCCGATCCTGCGTAGCTCGCCGCGGTCTGCGCGGTGGCGGCGCTAGCCGCCATGGTGCTGAGCAGGAGTCCGGCGACCGCTACTCCGCCAACCCGTCGAATCGAACGCATGTTGCTCCTCGTCGTCTGGGCCCTGAGCTGCGGGGCCTCGGGATACTACCTACCCGGCGGTGCCGGGGCCTACCGTTCCGTGCGGGAGGACTCCCCCAGAGGGAGGCGCTTCCTACCGTGCTGCTGACCTTGTCTCGGAGCGTTTTCACAACTCGCCGGCAACTTCCCGACGCATCGCCGCGTTCGCCTCGACCACCACGTCTGGCAGGAGCGGCCCGATCAGTGCCACGTCCGTCGGGGCGCGATAAACGACCCGAACCGTGACGATGACCGGAAATGCCCCACCATGATCACTGTCGGTACCCAACCGCCCCGGCTTTAGGCCTGGCGCTGCTCGAAGGGCGGCCGAGCGGATGGCCGAGGGCCGGAAGTCGATGGACGCCTGGCGCGCCGCCTCCCGGGCGGCGTGGACGACGAGGACCTGATCGCGGGCGATGACCGTCACCTGCACGACGGCGAGGAGGAGCAGGACGAGCACCGGCAAGACGAGGGCCAACTCGGTGGCGGCCTGGCCCTCGTCCGTGCGTCGGGCCACGGTGGCTACTTCACGCCGCTCTTGCCGAGCAGCTGGCCGAACACGGCATCGAGGAGCCTCCCGACCGTGTTGGTCTTCGTCGCCCAGGCGACGACGAGGAGGGCGATGGCGGCGGCCCCGAGGAGGACGAGGGCGTACTCGACCGTGGCCTGTCCGTGCTGGTCGCGGCGGTCGGGACCGAAGAGCAGTCGGACGAGCGTCGCCTGGAGGCGCGCGGTTGTCGTCGGGATGGGCTTGGTGGGCATCGTCGTTCGTGGTCCTTGTTCGTGTGGAGGTCGTTCAGAGGCGCAGCGCACGAAGGCCGCCGGCGATGAGCGGGGCGACGGTCAGCAGACCGAACGCCGGGAGGATGCAGGTGACGAGAGGGAAGAGGAGCTTGACGGGCACGCGCCTCGCCGCTTCCTCGGCGCGGCGCTGTCGGGTGCGGCGGGCGTCGTCGCCGAGGCGGTCGAGGGTCGCACCGAGAGCCGAGCCGTAGCGGTCGGCATCGACGAGGGCGGTGACGATGGGACGGACGGCGTCGCTCCCGAGGTCGTCCGGGATGCGTTGGAGGGCGTCGGCGAGCCGGACCCCCGTGGCGGCGACATCCGCGAGGACGATCCGCAGCGCGTTCGTGAGCGGGCCGGGCGGGCCACGTTCGGCGACGGCCTCGACGGCGAGGCGGGTGTTGAGGCCGGCGTTGACGGCGACGGCGAGGAGGTCGACGACGTCCGGGACCGAATCGGCCAGTGCCCGACGGTTGGCCCGCGCGCTGATGCGTCGGGGGTCGCCTCCGGGCAACCGCCAGCGGTGCCGCCGCCGGCCGCCCCGGGGGTCGAGTGCGGCGACCGATCGATGCTGCTTGGGTTGCCGGCGAAGGAGGGCCGCTCCGAGGAGGACGGCCCAGGCGAGCGCGAGCGCCGTTCTCATCGGAGAATCGGCGGGCGGCAGAGCCTCGCCATCCACCAGGCGCCGAGGGCGTCGAGGCCGAGGCCGAGACCGACGAGGAGCAGTCCGGACGGCGACGCCACGAAGTGGGCGGTGCGGGGATCGGTGGCGGCGGCCACCGTGGCGAAGACGAGCGGGGCGAGGGCGATGACGACGGCCGAGGCTCTGGCTTGTGACGAGAGCGCTCGGACCTCGTCGGCGATGGCGAGCCGCGACCGGAGGGTCGCGGCGACGCCGTCGATCGCTCGGGCGGGCGAGCCGCCCGTGGAGGAGGCCAGCGCGAGGGCGGCGGCGGCGAGGCCGACCGACCGGCCACGGTCGTGTCCCTCGCGCGCGGCCGAGGACCAGTCGTCGAGGGCGGCCGTGACGCCGACGATGGGCACGAGGCCGGCGAGGCGCGCCCAGGCGGCGGCGAGGTCGCCCGAGCTCGGCGACGGGGTCGTGGCGACGAGGGCCTGGGCGAGCGACCCGCCGGCGCGCAACTGGCGGGCGACGGACTCCAGGACGCCGGGGAGTGCACGGTCGGCGGCCGCGGTGCGGCGGTGAGGGGCCGAGCGGTGGAGGGCACCGACCAAGCAAGCGGTGGCCAGCACCACGCCGATGACGCCAAGGGCGCCCCCGACGGCGGCGGCGATCACGAGGACGAGGAAGGACCCCGCCGGCACGTGGGTGGCGACACGGGCTGCGTCCCACGGCAGCGCGAGTGCCCCGATCATCTGGACGACGAGCTGGTCGTCGCCATCCGGATGCCGCCGCAGCCGCGCCGTCCTGAGACGGACATGGCGCTTCGTCGTCGGCACCCGCACGCCGGTCATGACGGGGCACCGACCACGCGGGGACGGAGCGGTTCCGCGACCACGACTCCCTCCTCCACCAGAGAACGGAGGCGTCGGCCGACGACCCCCGGTTGCGACAGCACCTCGGCCACCGCCGCGATCCGACGGCCGCCCGCCGACATGCGGGTCACGTGGACGATGAGGTCGATGGCCGAGGCCAACTGGTCCTGCACGGCCGCCAACGGCAGCCCGCTCTCCGCGAACAAGACCATCGTCTCGAGCCGGCGCAACACGTCGTCGCAGCTGTTGGCGTGGCACGTCGTCATCGACCCCTCGTGGCCCGTGTTCATCGCCTGCAACATGTCGAGCGCCTCACCGCCACGACACTCGCCCACGATGATCCGGTCCGGCCGCATCCGTAGCGCGTTCCGGACGAGCTCGCGCACGTCCACGCAGCCGGCGCCCTCGACGTTCGCCGGCCGGCTCTCGAGGCGGACGACGTGACACGTCGAGGGGAGCCGCAGCTCGGCCGCGTCCTCCACCGTGATCACCCGGCACCCGATGGGGATCGCGTTCGCCAACGCGTTGAGCAGCGTCGTCTTCCCCGCGCCGGTCCCGCCGGCCACGACCACGTTGGCGCCCGAGCGAACCCCACAGGTAAGGAGCGCCGCCACGTCGTCCGGGCAGAAGGAGGTCAGTGGCACCGGCCGGGCCGAGAACCGCCGGATGGTCAAGCACGGACCGTCGACGGCCAGCGGCGGGACGACGGCGTGCACCCGGGACCCGTCGGGCAACCGCGCGTCGACCAGCGGCGACGACCGGTCTGCGCGCAAGCCGAGCGGGGCGACGATCCGTTCGATCATCCGCTCCGTGTCCGCCGCCGACATCTCGATCCCGGTCTGCATCAGCATCCCCCGCCGCTCGATCCACACCGACCCGCACCCGTTGACGAGCACGTCGGAGACCAGCGGATCGGCCAGCAACGGTTCCAACGGCCCTAGCCCCTCGACGGCCGCGACCACTTCGGCGATTGTCGACGCCTCGTCCGCCGCCGACAGCAGGGGCGCCTCCTCCCGCACGAGCTCGGCGACGCGCGCCGACGTGCCCGCCGGCCGCATCGCCACCGACCCCTCTGCGACCAGCCGCGCCTGCACCCGGGTCGCGACCCTGCTCCCGTCGCCCATCACGCCGCCCGCCGCAGAGCCGACGCCAGCGGGCCCGGCAGCCGCGCCGCCAGCAAGCCGGCGTCCACGCACCGGGCGATCGAGGGGTCCCACGGCACGACCGCCCGCACCGGCACGCCGAGCACGTCCTCGATGTCAGCCGGATCGAGCGACCGCTTCGGCTCCTCGATCACGACCACTGCCGACGGCCGCACCGGTGCGGCCAGCGCCCGCCGCAGCGCCAGGTAGCACGGCCGGAGCACGAGCAGCGACATCGTCGCCGTGGCCGCCAGCTCGAACGCCAAGGGTGACGCCGGCCCGGCGTCGACGACCGCCGTCCGCGTGCCCACCGCGTCGAACAACCGCTCGACCTCGCCGGCGCCGACGGCGCCCGCCACCGACGCCGTCCCCTGTGGGAGCAGCCGCAACCCGGCGCCGGCGTCGACCTCGAGCCGGCCGAGCGCCTCCGGCTCCAAGGGTGACGGCGACGCCAGCCAGTCGAGCACGCCGGGCCCGCCGAGGTCGGGCAAGCCCAGCGCCGGCGGCGCGTCGCCACCGACATCGATCAACAAGACGTCACCGGGCAGGCGACGGGCGAGCAGCAACGCGAGGGCGGCGGCGATGACGGTGGTGCCGCTGCCGCCCTTGACGGACCAACAGGTGACGAGCACGGACGGTTCTCCGACGGACAGAGGGTCGACGAGGGGGAAGCGTCGGCGGCAGGCCCAACCTACGACGAGGGTGTGACAGGAACAACCCCCGGTTTTGAAGCGCCCGTGCGTGGTACACACGAACTGTGCCCTGGTGGCTGCTCCTCCTCGCCCTCCCCGCAGCCCTGCTCATCCCGAGCGGCCTGCTGCTCCTGTCGGCGGTCGCGGAGCGGCGGATCCTGTCGCCGCAGTCGCTCATCCTCTCCACGGCCAGGGCCCGCCACAGCACGCCGGAGCTGACCGAGGCGCTCGTCGCCCGGGAGTTCGAGCGGCTGTTGAAGGACACACAGCGTCGGTAGCGTCGCCTCGCATGGAGGCCGCCTTCTTCGATCTCGACAAGACGGTCATCGCCAAGGCGTCGATGGTCGCCTTCGGCCGTCCGTTCTACCGCGAGGGCCTCATCTCCCGAGCCCTCGTCATCCGGAGCCTGTGGGGACAGCTGGTCTACATGCACCTCGGGGCCAGCGAGGAGAAGCTCGCCCGGATGCGGGAGTCGGTCCTCAAGCTCACGAAGGGCTGGGACCAGGAGAAGATCCGCTCGATCGTCGCCGAGACGCTCGAGGCCGTCGTCGAGCCGATCATCTACTCCGAAGCCGCGGACCTCATCGAGGAGCACCGGGCCGCGGGGAGGCTCGTCGTCATCATCAGCGCATCACCGTCGGAGATCGTCGAGCCGTTGGGTCGCTACCTCGACGTCGACCGGGTCATCGCGAGCGAGGCACTCGTCGACGAGGCCGGTCGGTACTCCGGCGAGATGGCGTTCTACGCGTACGGGCCGCACAAGGCCGAGGCCATGCGGACGTTGGCGGCGGAGGTCGGCATCGACCTCGACGCGTCGTACGCGTACTCCGACTCCGCGACGGACATCCCGATGCTCGAGGCCGTCGGCCATCCCGTCGTCGTCAACCCGGACCGGGCGCTGGCCAGATGGGCGGACGAGAAGGGGTGGGAGACGCGTCGCTTCGTGCGGCCCGTCCGCCTGCGGGATCGGTTCCGGGTGCCGACACCGCCGCCACGACAGACGGCCGTCGGGGCGGGGCTCGTCGGCGCGGTCGTCGGGGGCGTGGTGTGGTGGCGGTTGCGGCAGCGCGAGGCCCACGCCGTGCGGGAGCCGGCCGCGTCGCCGGCTCAGTCGACGCGCAGCTTCTTCGCAGCGACGGTGCCGAGGGCGATGAGGATGGCGAGGAGCAAGAGCTTCTTCATGCCCGCACGTTAGGCCCGCCCTACGCTGGGCCGTCATGGGGACGACGTTTTGTCGGGCGACGCTCAACTACATCCCGGGCGGCGACCTGTCGCACCCCGGGTCGCACGAGGTCGAGATCCGCGATGCCCGCCGTGCCGTTCTGCCCGGCTGGGAGGCGTGCGGGTTCGAGCTCGTCGCCCATCGCTCGGCGGTGCAGGACTGGTCGAACGAAGACGAGCTGTCCCGGGTGCACCATGCCGAGATGGCAGCGCTCGCCGAGACGATGACGGGCTGCGACCTCGCTCTCGTTTCTGGTCACATCAAACGGAGCCCCGTCGAGGCCGCCCGCCACCACGATCTCGGACCGATCACGCTCGTCCACTCGGACTTCGCCGACAGCTACGGCGACCTGTTACGAGCGCGGTACCGCTCGCCGGACGGCGAGTTCCGGCGGTCGTTGGACGACGCGGGCATCACCGCCGACGACGTGGCGAATGCACGGCGCCTGGTGATCCTGCAGTTCTGGCGCAACCTCGGCCCGGAGAAGATGGACCTCCCGTTGGCGTTCTGTGACGCGCGCACGGTGGGGCGCGACGAGATCCACGCCTTCCCGGTGACCAACTACGCGGGCGGCGGCTTCGACTTCGAGGCGCTCGGGGTCGTCTCGCCCGCGGACGCGCGCAGCCACGAGTGGTACGCGTTCCCCGAGCTGCGGATCGACGAGGTCGTCGCCTTCCGCACCTACGACAGCGAGCGGGTGGCGTCCGGCGAGCCGTACTGGACGCCGCACTCGGCCTTCCGCGATCCCGAGGTGCGCCTCGGCGAACCGAGCCGCTCGAGCATCGAGCTGCGGGCCACCTGCCTGTTCTCCTGACGGCGTGCGCGCCGGCTCGCGATCCACGCGAAGCCACCGCGCTGGCTCAGTGAAGGTCGACGAGGAACGCGGTGGTGTCGTCGCTCAACATGCCGTGATGGTCGAGGACGGAGTGCGAGAGCTGCCGCACCGTCTCGCCGGCGTTCAGGCCGGCTCGTGAGCGGTCGCCGAGGAGCTCGAGGAGGCGGTCCTCACCGAAATCGGGACCGCCCCGGCGGTGCGCGTCGACGACCCCATCGGTGATGCAGAACAGGCGATCGCCACGCCGAAGCGCGAGGTGCCCGACTTGCGAGATCCCGCCGGTGGCGACCTCCCCGAGACCAGGCGGAAGCGTCGGGTCGCAGGCAAGTGGACCCACGACCTCCGCGTCTCGGACGAGGAGCGGAGCGGGATGCCCCGCGTTGATCCAGCGGAGCTCTCCGGTCTCGAGCTCGAGCGTCGCGAGGATGCACGTGACGAACTCCTCGCTCTGGCCGCGCGACGAGACGACCGCGTCCATCGCCTCGTAGGTCGCGGAGAGATCGAGTCCTGAACGGCGGCTGTGGCGATAGCTGCTGACCGCGAGATGAGCGAGCTGGCTCGAAGCGAGCCCATGGCCCACCGCGTCGAAGACGGCGAAGTGCAAGGTGTCGGCGTTGATGGCGTAGTCGAAGGCGTCGCCGCCGACGTCGTAGGCGGGTTGGATGAGTCCGGCGACGGAGACGCGGCCGCTGTCGAGGCTGAGCGGCGGGAGGAGGTCCCACTGCATCTCGGCGGCGAGGTTCAACGTCTCGCTGCGTCGGACGGTCGTGTAGGCGTCGGTGCACTGGCCGCGCGTCACGAGCAATGCGGCGACGACCCCCGCGAGGCTGTCGGCCAGACTTCGCGTCGCATCGTCGACCGCGTCGAGCGTCGTTGCCATCACACCGAGCCGTGCGGCGCCATCGACCACGACGCTCCACAGCCGGAAGCCCCCGCCGGCGAGCGGTTCGCTCACCTGCGTGCCCGTCGTGTAGGCGCGGCCCCCCGTCGTTGCGTCCATCGCATAGGTGGTCTGGTCGGGCGAACCGGGGATGGCGACGAGGCTTCGCTGTTGGAAGTCGCTCACGTAGACGGACAGGTCCCGCATCCCGAACTGTTCGACGCTCGCCGCCAGGAACGGCCCGAGGTGATCCGGCGCGTGCTGTCGCGACTCGTGCAGGAGCGCCGCGATCCGGGCGTACACGCTCGACGACGAGCCGTCGACGGCGAGCGGCGTTCCAGCGACGTCGCGCCGACCCACCAGTGCAACCCCCGCTGGGCCGGCCTCGGTCACCGCTCCTCCGGCTCCGCACCGTCTTCGACGTACCGGAGGGGGTGGTCTCTTCCGAGCTCCGCGAACCGTTCGTTCAGGGCAACCGCGAGGAGGTCGCGATCGTGGTCCGACGGCGTCAGCGCGCCGTAGACGTAGGCCTCCACCTCCAGCGCCGTGCCCATCCCGCCGAGCTCGAAGTATCGGAACCACAGCTCGGCGTGGCTGAGCCCGAGATCGCGGCGGGCCGTCTCGACGAGTGCCGCCCACTCACCCATTGGGGCTCGAGTCGACGTCGTCCGGCTGCATCGCGGACGCGATCGTTGCCTCGCACACCTCGCGCACCGACCGCCCGGTGCGACGGGCGTCGAGCTTGAGGCGCGCATAGGCCTGCTCTGCCGAGTCACCGGTGCGGGCAATGAGGACGCCTTGCGCGAGTGCGATCAGGTTTCGGCTGTGCAGCGCCGTCTGGAGACGCGCGCCGAGATTGCTGCCATACGGGCCCTCCTCCGCTTCGATGAGGATCCCGGAGGCCTGCTCCGCGATCAGCGACGCCAGCCCGACTTCGTTGGCTCCGAACGCGCGGGGGGTCCGCGAGTACATGTTGAGGGCACCGATGGGGCCCGACGCTGCGTGCAGCGGCGAGGACAGGATGCTCGCGATGCCGGCGATGCGGGCGCGCGGGACGAAGTCCGGCCAGCGGGTCTCGCTGGCCACCGACGGGACCCGGACGACCGAGCCCTCCGTCGCCGCGGTGATGCATGGTCCCTCACCCGTCGCGTACTGATCGTGGTCCATCTGGGCGATCCGGTCGTCGCTCGCGGCGACCGTCATGAGCGCGCCGTGCCGGTCGAGCGAGACGCTGACTCCGTCCGCGCCCGGGATGGTCGCCTGCGCGAGGGTCGTGACGAAGCGCAGGGCGGCGTCGGCGACCGCGAAGGAATGCTCGCGCGGGCCGAACTTCGCCATGACGAGCTCGGTCGCGCTGAGGGGGTCGGCCCCCACCGTGGCGTCGACGAGCGCACGGCGGCCGACGTGGGCGCCTCCCTCGTACTCGATGAGGTTGTCGAGGCCCCCGAAGCGCAGGACACCCCGCGCCTGGGGCGACGCCGAACGCACCGTCAGCCTCGAGCGGACCCAGCGCATGCGCGCCGCCATGTAGGCGACCGCGCGAGCGCCTGCCGCGTCAACGAGGTCGACCCCCGCGAGGTCGAGCGTGACGAGCGTGTGTCCTTGGTCGGCCAGGTGCGCGAGCTCCGAGAGCAGGAGGGGACCAGTGACGGTGTCGAGCGACCCCGCGACGCGCACGTCGATGCGCTCCCCGAAGAAGCCGATGGCGATCGTGAAGGGGAACATCGGCGTCGGGCGCGTCATCACGACCGGGCCGGTCGGAGCCGCGCCGAAGGCCTCGTTGGTGGTTGGCGACGCAGCGAGGGGGCGGGCACGAAGGCCGCTTTCCGTTGAGGTGGACGAGGACGTCCGAGACCCTCGCTGTCGAAGGCGTCCCCACCCTAGTCCTCGGTCGAGTGCATCCGCGCCGGTTGCGTGCTGAACTGGTCCCATGGCCGCCGACGAACCGAGCTCCGCCCTGGAGGTCACGGTCGCGGCGCTCGCGGACGCGCTGTTCGCCGAGCCATTCACCCCCGCCGCAACGCTGGGACGGATCGTGGCGCTCGCGACCGACACCGTGTTCGAATGCGACGCGTCCGGGATCCTCGTCGACGGACCGAACGGGTTGGCGACGGCCGCCGCCTCCGCCCCGATCGTCGCGGCGCTGCACGCGCTGCAGGTGGAGTCCGGGGAGGGGCCCTGTTTCGACGCGGTCGCGAGCCAGACGCCCTTCTACGCAACCGACCTCGCGCGCGACCCCCAGTGGCCGACGTTCGCTCGCGGCGCTGTCGCCCTCGGGATCCGGAGCGTTCTCGCCTACCCCGTCGTCAACAGCGGCCGGGCGAGCGCGCTGAACCTGTACGCGGCGATGCCGGAGGCCTTCGGCGCCGCCGACCGCGCTCGGGGACTGCTCCTCTCCGTGTTCGCAGGGTTGGCGATCGGCGCCGCTGACGAGCTCGAGCGAGCCGACGCACGCGAAGCGAACCTGCGCGCCGCACTCCGCACCCGCGAGCTCATCGGGCAGGCGCAGGGGATCCTGATGGAGCGGGAGCGGATCACCAGCGACCAGGCCTTCGCGCTCCTGCGGGATTCGAGCCAGTACCTCAACGTGAAGTTGCGGGAGGTCGCCCAGAACCTCGTCGAGACCGGAGAGACGCCCACCATCGGCCCCGGCTAGTTTCGACGGTTCGTAGTCGCCGTGGAGAACCTCGACGTTCTGGGCGGGTTGAACGACCTGGGAGGGCGTCGAGCCCACCCAGAACGAGCGGCGAGGAGAACCTCGACGTTGCCTCCCGTGCCGACGAGTCCCGCTCAGAACGGGTCTGTGCCGCTCGCTGCCGCGGGGTTTCGCGGAGTATTCGCGGAGTAGCCCGGCCCCGAGCTACAGCTCGAGAGCCGGGCCACCCTGCTGACCAGCTAGTTTCCGATGCGGAGGTGTCCGGTGACCTGGTGGCACCCCCCGCCTTCAAAGCGGGTGGGACAGGCGATCCCTGTCCGGCGGGTTCGATTCCCGTCCACCTCCGCCACCCACGACGACCGTCCCGAAGGCCGGCGTCCTCGATGCGCTACACGGTCAAGAGGTCGCGGGCACCGGTATCGGACGATGGGTGACGCAACTTCGACATCGCCCTCGCCTCGATCTGCCGGATCCGCTCGCGAGTGAGGTTGAAGTGCTCGCCCACCTCTTCGAGCGTGCGCGGCTCACCCCGGTCGAGCCCGAACCGCAGCCGCAGGATCTCGCGCTCGCGCTCGTCGAGCGGACCGAGCAACCGCGCGATCTCCTCGGGCAGCAGCGACGTCGCTGCCATCTCGAAGGGCGACTCCGCCGACCGGTCCTCGACGACGTCGCCGAGCTCCGCATCGCCGTCCTCCCGGAGCGGCTCGGACAGGGACAACGGTTCGGCCGCGAAGCGCAGCGCCTCGGTGACCTTGTCCTCCGGCATCTCCAGCTCCGCCGACAGCTCCGAGTGTGTCGCGGGACGTCCGAGCTTCAGCTCCAAACGGGCACGCGCCTTCTGCACCCGGGCGAGCGTGTCGCCGGCGTGCACCGGGAGCCGGATCGTCCGGCCGGTGTTGGCGATGCCGCGGGTGATGGCCTGGCGGATCCACCACGTCGCGTACGTCGAGAACTTGAAGCCCTTGCGCCAGTCGAACTTCTCGACGGCGTGCATGAGGCCGAGGTTCCCTTCCTGGATGAGGTCCAGGAGCGGGAGGCCCGACGCCTGGTACTTCTTCGCGATCGAGACGACGAGCCGGAGGTTGGACTGGACGAACGTCCGCTCCGCGTCCTCGCCGGCCTGGTACTGCTTGCGCAGCTCGCGCTTTCGGGCGGCCGTCAGGTCCTTGCCCGCCTTCTCGAGGGCCACCCGGGCCTCGGCGCCGGCTTCGATGGCCTGGGCGAGGCGCACCTCGTCGTCCTTGGTGAGCAACGGGTACTGCCCGATGTCCGTCAGGTACAGGCGGACCAGATCTTCCTCGTCGCGCTCTACTCGCTCCTTCGGCAATAGCCTGAACCCTTCTGCTTTTTGCTCAACATGTAGGGGACTCCGAACAACGACGTGCGGGCGTTGGCGATTCCCGAGCGGGGGGCTGGTTCCTGGAAGAAAGCACCTTCTGTGGAGACCATACCCACCCGGTCAACCCCTGCGGCCGCCGGTGTCCTAGGTATCGGCAGGTTCTCCGGCTTTCGGAGCGCGGGCTTCCGGAAGTGACCGCTAGGTTGCCGCCGTGGACGATGCCGAGATCACGCTGGTCACCATGCGATTCCAGGCGACTGACCCCGAGAAGCTGCTCGGCGTGCTGTCGAAGTACGTCGTCCTCAGCCGCCAGCAGCCGGGCAGCCGCAACATCGACCTGACCGCCTCGGTGACGAACGCCGGCCGGTTCGTGATCATCCAGAAGTGGGACAGCCCCGAGTCCCAGCAGGCGCACTTCAACTCGTCGGAGATGGTCGAGATGGCCCAGGCGTGCGTCGGACTGTTGACCGATCCGCCCGAGATCGACCTCCTCGAGGGCCTCTCCGCCCACGACCTGAACTGATCCTGAGCCTTCGGTTGGCGGCGCCCAAGAAGCCGTCAGGTCACCTCGTCGAGGAGCTCCAACAGGGGACCCCAAGCGGCGCGGCGGCCGGCCCACTGTCGCGCGGGCTCGAGGCTGACGCCGACGGCCGAGGCGACGGGCGCCACCATCCCCGGATCCTCGAGCACCCCGCTCAACACGTGGATCGCGGCGGGTCCGTGGAGGGCGGACGCCGCCGCCGCCGACGCCACCGCCCGCCGCAGGGCCCGACCGGCTCGGGGGCTGAGCGTCGGGAGCAGGCGGATGGACGCCAACGCCGCCACCGGATCCACCGCCGCCTCGTCGGCGAACCAGGCGTCGACCTGCTCGGGCCGCACCTCGGCGATGAGTTGGGACGACGCCACGGCGGCGACCGCCACCGACCGCAGCGGGTCGGCCGTGTCGGCGTCGGTGAGCGCTCCCGCCCGGAGCGCGCCGGCCACGAGGTGCTCGCACCCCAGGTAATCGTGGCCGGAGCGGGCCCCGAGCGACGTGGCGAAGAGCACCGCCAGCCGCCCCGACGGCGCCGCCCGCCGGACGAACGCCGCGCCCGGCCACTCCAGCTCGGTCCAGCGCGTCAGCGCTTCGGTGGTCCGTTGTCGTGCCTGGATCGGGGTTCGTCGGCCGTTGTGGTCGCCACTTCGGACCAACGAACGCAGGACCTCGTCCGGCACCGGGAGGTTCAGGCGGAGGCGCGTGCGGACGCCGTCTCGGCGCACGCCGCTTCGATGTCCGCCCACGTGACCCGCTCGGCCGCCCACAACCGGTTGAAGACGTTGTCGGCGACGTCCGTGAAGCCGTGGCGGTTCCGGAAGTGGTACAGCCGGCGGGGCTTGCGGACGTCGTAGCCGAGGCGCTCCAACCGGCCCATGCACGCCGTGTCCCATGCCGTCTGCTGCGCGAGGTCGAGCTCCCCGTCCGCCGGAGCGGTTCCGAAGTCGGCCGCCGAACGATCGTGGGCGCGAAGCAGGAGCTTCCCGATCACGTCCGCCGACAGGCGTTCGCTGAGCGTTCGAGGGGCCGTCGGTTCCTCGAGGGCCCCGCCCTCGATGTGCAGCTTGATCGGGTCGAGCGACTCCGTGCGCGCCCGGCCTGCGGGCGTGGCCTCGTCGATGTCGATCTCGACGGCGGCGTCGGCCGGCAGACCGATCTGGTCGGCCAGCTTTGCCGTCAGCTGCTCGACCTGCGCGGCGTCGAACTTGACGAAGTGGAACTCCTGGGGCGTGACGCTGACCTTGGCCATCGGTGTGGCCGCCTACTCCGCGGCCGGAGCGGAGCCCGCCATCATCGCCTGCATCTCCTTGGCCGCTTCCTTGCCGATGTCGCGGATCTCGTCGATCTCCTCGGTGGTGAAACCGGCGAGCTCGCGGAAGCGACGGGCGAGGTGGATGGCGCTGTCCTCTTCCTCACCACGGCCGCCGCCGAAGCTGAAGAGCTTGTCGACGATCTTCTGGAACTCGAGCGCACGGGCACGACGGTCGGGGTCGTCGGCGGTGATCTTGCGCAGCCAGTCCGAACCCATCTTCACGTGGGTCACCTCGTCCGCCAACATCCAGTCCTCGCAGAACTCGAGGACGGGGTCGCCGGTCTTGTCTCCGAGGTCCTTCATCGTGTTGAACACGTCGATGGCGAGTCCCTCGAGGCCGCGGTTCACGCCGGTGAGTCGCAGGATCGGGTCGGGGTTGCAGGCGGCCTGGAAGAGGAAGGCGGACTCGGCGTACTCGCCGATCTCGGTGCCCATCCAGTCGCTGAGCTTGACGGAGATCTCACAGTGGCGGGACTCGTCCCAGCACTGACGGGCCATGTCGAGCTTGAGTTCGAACGGAACTTTGTCCTCGCCCTTGCCGACCTCGAAGTCCCAGCACGTACGGCCGGCGCCCTCGAGCGCCTGGATCTCGCCGACGAAGATGCCGTGCATCAGCGCGCGGGCGCGGTCGGGCGTCTCCTCGAGCTCCGGCTTCATCGAGCCGAGCATGCGGCTGTTGCGGTTGCGGCCGGCGACCG
Organism: Acidimicrobiales bacterium; assembly: GCA_035525495.1. Classification (GTDB taxonomy): domain Bacteria; phylum Actinomycetota; class Acidimicrobiia; order Acidimicrobiales; family CADCTF01; genus DATLED01. The sequence continues at coordinate 21,341 of DATLED010000040.1, forward strand.
CCTTGTCGCCTTCGCCCGTCGCCTCGGCGGCCATCCGTGCGTTGCGCGGATCGTTCATCTGGTCGCCGATGTTGACCCGCTTGAAGCGGCTGTCACGAGCGAGCTCGTCGGCGGTCATCTGCTTCTTCATGCGGTTACCTCTTCGAGTTGGGCGGCGACAGGGCCGATGGAACCGGGACCGGCGATGCCGCCGGCCTTGATCATGAGGGTCTCGAGGCGGGCCTGGTGGGCCGCCGCCCGCTGGACCTCCTCCTCGGTCTCCAGAAGCGACTGGATGAGCATCTCGCCGTCGCGCCAGTCCTCGAACTCGTCGTGGAGGGCGAAGCGGAGGCTGCGCTGCGTGGGGGCGTCGGTGATCGAGCTGGTCGAGTTGAGGTGGTAGGTGTACGCCGCGATCTTGTGCGGGATGAGGACGCGGAAGACGCCGACGAGCTTCTCGATCGTCTGCTCGGGCGCCTCGGGCTCGGTCATGGCGTCGATGAAAGCGACGATCTCGTCGTTCGCCGGCTGCGTCAGGCGATCAGGGTTCATCTCCCGCAGCTCGGGCAGGCGCTTGTGCCAGAGCTCGGCGTGCCAGGCGTGCTTGTAGCAGTAGGTGCCCAGGCGCATCTTGACGTCGAGCTCGGGCACGGTGGCGACCCACCCGCCCAGCACCTCGAAGAGGCGCATCTCGATCCACTTGTAGTTGCCGACCTTCTTGGCGGTCTCCTCGACGGAGAACGAACCGGGCAGCTCGCGCCGATCCCAGGGTGCGAACGGCGCGCGGGGCTTCTTCGGATCTGCCATAACGATCATTATCCGTGCTGGTTGACCGTCCGGTCAAGGGGAAGCTCGCTGACCAGGATCCCCACGGGGACCAAGGCCGCGCCCAGGAAGCCGCGCGGCGCGATCCGTGCGCCGATGGCATGGCCGCCGACCGACCGAGCATCAGGAGCAGGGGGTGCGTGGGCGGGGACCAGCGCGGCGATGGCGACGGCGCGGAGCTGGAACGAGGCCAGGCGGAGGACGTCGACGTCACCGGTGAACCGGTCCAAGAGGAGGATGTGGACGGCAAAGGCGAGCGCGCAGCCGAGGACGAGCGCCTGGCCGCGGCCGATCCGGAACCCGCCGTGGCGAGGACGACGTCGCAGTGAAGGCCGCCCTCGGCGGACCTCTCTCATCGCTTTGGGCGCGATGAGTTCCACATATCGAACTCCGCGCGCCCAGACGTGTGTGTTGTGGTGTGAATCGCACCTTCAGCGACATGACAGACCGCACCTCAGGCGACACGGCGACGCAACGCCAGTGACTTTGCGTCGCCGATGACACGGTCGCCGGGGTACCCGCTCTGCGCATGTCCTGACGATCCGGATGCTCGCCTCTCTCACACAAACAGACGTGGTCCTTTGGAATCCGCCGTCGACCGGGTCGCTTCGTCCCCGACGGGTGGGTCGTTCGGCTGAGCGGACCCTCGGCTCGCCGCTCTGTCCGGCAGCGCCGAACGGCACTTCGGGGCGGGACCCGTCCTGTGGGACGCTGGTTCAGTGGACCATCGGCACGACCACCTGTTCCCGTGGTCTTCGACTCAGGTCGCTATCGCCCCTGACGGGTCCAAGGTTTCGTTCGAGTTGACCCAGGAGGCGATGGTGGAACCGCCCCGCTGGTGGTGGCTCCTGGCGTTGTTCGGACGGTCAGAGACGCAGGGCAGCGGGTGGAAGCTGACCCGCACCGAGAGCGGCGCAGAATCGGTCCAGCGGTTCGAGCAATGGGACGACGCGGTAGCAGCGATGAACTCTGCCGTCGCGTCCATCGAACGCAGCGGGGGGTAACCCGTGTGGAACCCCCGGTCGGGGTGGCAGGGCCGTCTACGACTGCTGTTGCTGGGCGTTGTTCTGGCCTTCGCATCCTGCGGGTGGTCAGAGGCCCCGGTCGATGGCGGCGATACACCTGGGGCCGAGTTCCGAAACGAATCCGGGGTTGCGCTTGTGCTCCACATACCGGCACGAAACGAGGAGAGGTTGGAGCGCCTGCCCCCAGGCACTTCGTCCATCGTCTTCTCCGGCAGGCTTCTCTACGACCCGTGCGTCGAAGGACTCGTCGTCGCCGTGCCGGACGGACCAGAGATTCGGCGGCTCCCGAAGACCTGTGACTGGGACACTGTGACGATCACGGAAGATGAAGTCGCCAAGGTCCTCGACGGGTCCGGTACGTCGTCCTAGACCTGCGCCGAACGGCACTTCGGGGCGAGTCAGACGAGAGGCTTGCCGCAAGCCGAACAGAACCTTCCGCCCGCCGACTCAGCCCCGCACGACTCACACTTCGATTGCTTACGGGGGATGAGGTACGACCCTGTTGCAAGCGCTCCGACGACCATCGGAACGGCGAGCACCTTCGACCAGCCGGAGCCGTCCGTCCAGAACTCGTAAGCCCCGAGAAGGAACACGGGAGCGAACCCAGCAATCCACCACCGCCCGATTGTGTCCGTGATGCTCGTCCCCATGCCCAGAGCATACGAGTGCGTTCAGAACGGCACTTCGGCTCGGGCTACTCCGTCCGGTCAGCGATGACGTTGCCGATGATCGTCCCCGCTGCGAACAGAACGATCACGCCCAACGTGCCGAGCACCTGCCACCAGAAGTTGCCGCCCACGACGAGGGCGAAGGCAACGTTCATTACCAGCATGAAGATGCTGACGGTGGCGATGAGGCGACGCGGCCACCGGGGACTTGCCATCACCGAGTATGGCCTGCCGTCCCGAACGGCACTTCGGAGCGGACAAATCAGAGCGGAAGGAGGAGTCGCCGAGCGATGCTGCTGCGGTGTACGAAGACAGCGCGCACGACGCGTACGACATCCTGAACTCCGCCCGCGGTAAGGACTACGTCGGTGAGTCTTCGGCGCTTGCAGCAGTAATCCGAGAGCACGATGCTTCTGCGCAAACCCTGCTGGATGTCGGGTGCGGGACTGGGCGTCACATGGTCGAGTTCCAGACGATGGGCTTCGAGTGCGTTGGCACAGACCTATCGCCAGCGATGGTTGCCAAAGCAGCGACCCGGCTCGACGGCGCCCGAATCGAGGTGGCGGACATCCGAACGATGGACCTCGGTGCCACATTCGACGCCGTCATCTGCCTGAACGGCACGATCGGGTACATGACGACGAAGTCGGATCTTGACCAAGCCGTTAGTCGCCTCGTGCGCCACGTCTCGCCGAAGGGCGTCTTGGTCGTCGAGCCGTGGATGTCGCCGGCCCAGTGGCTGGCCCCGATGGTCGGTGCAGAGTCAGGCAAGGAGGGTGACATCGCGGTCGCCCGAGTGAGCCGCGCCTTCTTCGAGGATGGCCTCGGAGTCTTTGAGCGCCATTGCTCCATCGCGACACCGGAGCGCGCATGGTCCTTCGTCGAGGTGCACCGGATGGGCCTGTACGAGATCTCCGACTACAAGGACGCATTCGCGGCCGCTGGGATGACGGCTCGGCACGACGAGTTCGCGCCCGGCAGAGGGGTCGGCATCCTGGTAGGCACCCGCCCCTAACGCGGGGTCGGCTCGACGCCCGAACGGCACTTAGCCTCGATCCACCGTTTTTGACGGTGTCTGACTGACGCGCATCCGCGAAAAGTGCCCTGGTTGCAGGGAGGATGGCGGTTCCTACGCCAACCAAACTCCGCACAAGAAGGGCACCTTTTCGATGCGATCTTCGCGCA
>DATLED010000053.1:0-41419 GCA_035525495.1 Acidimicrobiales bacterium
GAGAACGTCTTCCACGATCCGGCGGATCCTCCGAATCGGATGGTCCTTCGGAATGAGATCCTCGGTGCTCAACGACATGAGCATCGCCATTTGCTGCTCCGGCTTCCCTCGCATGCTCGAAGCATGACGAACCCGCGATCAGATCGCGAGCACCTACACGAGGTTTTTCAGCACCCTGCTAGGTGACGGTGATCCTTCCCGTCATGGATTCGTGGATCGTGCACGTGTAGTCGACCGTGGACGTGATGGTGACGTAGTCGCTCGTCGTACCGGGAAGGAGCGCGATCCCGACACGCCCCGGCAACTTCCAACCGTGCGGCTTGTTGTCGCTGTTCGTGACCTGGACCTTGGACCCGCTCGGCACGGCGAGAGGACTCGGGCCGAATCTCGGGCCCGCCGAGCCGTTCGGGTCGGTGATCGTGATCGTGAACTCCTTTGCCGGGCTGACCGTCGTGGTCGTCGTCGGGGCGGTCGTGGTCGTGGTCGTGGACGTGGACGAGGTCGAGCCGCTCGGCTTGGTCGTCGACGTCGTCGCGCCCGGCTTGGTCGTCGACGTCGTGCTCGAACCCCCGCCGGACCCGCTCCCGGCCGTCGTCGTCGTGACACCGCTGCCGGAACCACCGGGGGGCGCACCGGCGACGGCGCTGCTCGAACCGGTGTCGCCACCGGACGTCCCGCCGCCGGCCACCGCCCCGCTCGGCGTACCCTCATAGGTGGCCGCCTCCGATGACGTACCCGACCCGCTGCTCGAGGCCGTCGCCGAACCGTCGGTGATGCCCTGCTCCTCGGCGGACAGGAACCCGTCCCCGTCGACGTCGAGCGCCGCTTCCTCCTCGGTGTCCACCGGCTCGGGCTCCACCGTTTCGCCACCGACGGCGTCGAGGTTGGCCACCGCCGACGGCTGTGCCCGGTCCGACTTGAACTGGCCGACGAGGAAGCCCGTCAGCAGGATCCAGCCGCCGACGACGAGCAGGATCTTCGTGCTCGTCGGCACCCGCTTCTTCTTCCTGGTCTCCTCGGGCGGGCCGCCGTCGTCGCCGAGGCCGCCCCCTTCACCGTCGCCGGTGTCGCCCCCACCCAAGACCTCATCCCATCCCGCCGACCCCATCGACCGCCAACGGTACCGTGCTCCGGTGCCGTCTGCCCCCACCCTCCGCTTCGACGCCGTCACCGTCCGCCGCGGCACCACCGACGTCCTCGTCGACGTGACGTGGCGGGTCGAGCCCGACGAGCGCTGGATCGTGCTCGGACCCAACGGCTCGGGAAAGACCACGCTGCTCCAACTGGCGACCGGACACCTCCATCCGACCAGGGGCTTGGTGCACGTCCTGGGCACCACCCTCGGGCGCACCGACGTCCGCCGCCTCCGCACCCGCATCGGTCTCGTCAGCGGCGCCGTCACCCGCATGCTCCGCCCGGAGCTCACCGCCCACGACGTGGTCGTCACGGGACGCCACGCCGCCCTGGAGCCCTGGTGGCACGACTACACCGGCGCCGACCACGAGCGGGCCGACGCCCTTCTCGTGGCCGGCGGCTTCCCGACGCACGCCGCCCGCCACAAGCTCTTCGCCGTCCTCTCCGAAGGCGAGCGCCAGCAGGTCCTCCTGGCCCGCGCCGTCATGGGCGAGCCCGAGCTCCTCGTCTTCGACGAACCCGCCGCCGGCCTCGACCTCGCCGCCCGCGAGCGCCTCGTCCGCCGCCTCCACGACCTCGCCAACGACGCGACGCAACCGCCGATCGTGTTCGTCACCCACCACGTCGAGGAGATCCCGCCCGGCTTCGGGCACCTGCTCCTCCTTCGCGACGGACGTCCCGTCGCCCAGGGCCGGCTCGAGGCGCAGCTCACGTCGACGAACCTGTCGGTGGCCTTCGGGCTCGACGTCGAGGTCCACCGCCGAGGCGACCGTTACACCGCCACCGCGACCAGCGCGTGACGACAGCACGGCGGAGAGGCCGTGTCTCCCGCCAGTGACCGGGCCTCTCCACCGTTGTTGCTCCCGCCTGGCCTCAACGTACGGCGCTCCGGGGGTGGACGACGTTGCCGGCTGCGACCGACACAACGTCAAGAAGGCGACACAACCTCACCGCGCTCGGGCGGCCAACCGATCCGGATCCAGCACGATGATCCGGCCACGGCGCAGCTCGACCAGCCCAGCCTTCCCGGCCTCGCCGACGACCCGGTTCACGGTGGCTCGGCTCGTCCCCGCCAGCGACGCCAGGTCCTCCTGGGTCAGCGGGATCTCGACGGCCGACTCGCCGTCCTGGTAATCGGCTACCAGCTCCACCAGCCGCCGGACCACGCGCACGTCCACCGGCACGTACAGCGCCTCCACCAGCAGCCCCGACAGGCGGGCCACCTCCTCGGCGAGCACGTTCACGAGGAAGTCGTCGACCGTCGGGTGCTGGGCGCGTAGCTCGGCGAACTGGTCGCGGTGCAACGAGAGCGTCTCGGTCTTCTCGAGCGCGATGACGGTGGCCGTTCGCCGGGAGACGGCGCCGAGCAGCGCCAGCTCACCGATGACCGAGCCCGCACCGCGCACCCGCAGGGTGGCCACGTCGCCGAGCGGCGTCGTGATACGCACCGCCACCCGGCCGCGGTCGAGCAGGTGCACCGTGTCGCCCGGGTCGCCCTCGTGGAACAGCACCTCCCTGCGGGCGAAGCGCCGCCGGTGGGTGGCCGCCAGCAGCCGACGCCGGTCCTCTTCCGGGACGCCTTCGAGGAACGACCACCGCACGGGTGCCGTCCTACCCCCCCGGCTTGTCAGTGCCCCGTGAAGTCGGGGGACCGCTTCTCCAGGAACGAGGCCATCCCCTCCTGGAAGTCCTTCGTCCGGAACAGCGGGAGCAGTTGGAGGTAGACCCGATCGACGTGCTCGTCGAAGGGCTCTCCGAGCCCCTGGCGCATCATTCGCTTCGATGCCTGCACCGCCAGCGGGGCGTTGGCGGCGATCTCGCCCGCCAGCGCCAGCGCCTCCTCGAGCAGCACGGCGTCGGACACGACTCTGTTGACGAGGCCCCACTCGAGGCACTCCTTGGCGCCGAGGGTGCGGCCCGTGAAGATCAGCTCGGTCGCCTTGGCCCAGCCGATCATGCGGGGCAGGAACCACGTGCCACCGCTCTCGGGGACGATGCCGCGCTTGGTGAACGCGGCCGCCAGCTTCGAGCTCTCGGCGGCGATGCGGATGTCGCACCCGAGCGCCATGTCCATGCCGTACCCGGCGGCGCCGCCGTTGAGGGCGCAGATCGTGGGCGTGTCGATGTTGTGGAGGACGTTGGGCGGCGCGTTGCGCAGGTCGAAGGCGTTGAACCCACCGTCACCGGAGCCGCTGCCGATGCCGGATCCCTGGGTCGCGTCCTGCAGGTCGAGACCCGCGCAGAAGGCGCGGCCTGCGCCCGTGAGCACGATCGCCCGCACACCCCGGTCGGCGTCCGCGTCGAGCAGCCGCTTCGAGAGCTGCGACAGCATCGGGCCCGAGATGGCATTGAGCCGATCCGGGCGGTTCAACGTGAGGACGGCCACCTTGTCCGTGACCTCGTACAGCACCTGTTCTTCGCTCATGACACCCCCACCACGTCGAGGACCCGACCGGCGAACTCCTGTGCGCCGCCGGCGAGGTCGTTCCGCTTGATCGCCATGCCCCCGAGGACGTCGCCGCCCCGGTCCTCCATCATCGACACGAGCTTGTCGAGGACGTTGCCGGCGTCGACGGCGTACGTGACGAACACCGCGCAGCGCTTGCCCGAGATGTACGGCAGCTTCTTGAGTCGACCCGACCGTCCCGGTCGCTGACCGAAGAGGACGAGCCCGTCGGTCCATGTGCCGACGACGACGAGATCGGCATCGGCCAGCGCTTGGTAGTTCACCGCCGTGATCGGCGAGACCGTCGTGGGCACGCCGCCCCGCTCGAGCTCCGCGGCGACGAACCCGGCGGCCTTGCGGGTGTTCCCCGTGAGGCTCTCGTAGATGACGACCGCCCTCATGATCCGCGACCTACGGCAGGCATGCCGTCGTTTCTAGCAGCCGACCGCCCTACCCCTTCGTGCGGGACAGGGTCCGTCCGAGGATGACCAGCATCACGAGCAGCGCGATCACGCCGACGCCGGTGAGCCAGGGTCCGGCCTTCTTGTACGCCTCACCGAGGACGTAGCCCGCGAACAGGACCTCCCCGATGCCCGCCAGTCCGCCCGCGAGGTCCGCGGGAAGGAACTTCTTCGCCGGCATCTCCGACGCTCCGGCCGCGGATGCCAGCACTGAGGATGGGAACGTCGCCAGCCGTCCGAGGAACACCAGGCGGGTGCCCTTCTTGTCCAGCACGGCGCACAGGTCCTTGATGCGCTTCGTCGGGAGGAGGCGCTCCGCGAACTTGGGGAGGCCCTCGCCGTCCTGGATCTCGGTGGCGAACGCGCGCCCGAGGAAGAAGAACAGCCACACCCCGAAGATGCACAGTGGGATGGCGGCAGCCAGGACGGTGATCGGGCTGGCGTCCCCTCGTCGGATCTGGAACCCGGCGGCGAGCAACACCTCCTTGGTCGGCCGCAGCAGGACCAGGATGGCGAAGTGCTTCTTGTAGAGGAAGGGGGCCAGCGGGACGGCCACGAGGCCGAGGACGGCGCGAACGGCGGCCAACCAGAGCAGCGGCGTCCGGAACCGTTCGAGCCGCATGCCCTTTGCCATGAACGGGGTACACGGTAGGCGATGGCCGTCCTGCCCCCGTTCGTCGCCCGCCGGCTCCAGCCCGAGGCCCGGTTCGGCCTGCGGCTCACCCTGTTCGGCCTCGCCCTCGTGGTCGTGGCCGTGCCGTTCTCGTACCTGATGTTCGAGGTCATGCGGAAGGGGCCGCTGACCCGCTTCGACGAGTCGACGGCCAACCGGATGCACGAGCACGTCGTCGGCAACCCGGCGCTCATCGACGCGCTGAACGGGATCAGTTGGCTGGGGAAGCCGCTGCTGCTGGGCATGTGCATCGCCGCCGGCGCCATCTACGTCTACCGACGAGGGCGTCAGCGGCTGGCGCTGTTCCTTGCGGCCACGTCGATCGGCGGCGGCCTCGTCGACTCGGCGGTGAAGATCTTCGTGGACCGGCCGCGCCCGAAGCTCGACACGCCGATCGCCCACGCCTTCGGCAAGAGCTTCCCCTCGGGCCACGCCATGTCGTCGACGGTGACCTACGGCGCCCTGCTGCTGGTGTTCCTGCCGGCGCTCCCTCGGCGCTGGCGATGGGCGGGGTGGGTGGGGACGACGTCGCTCATCGTCGGCATCTGCCTGTCGCGCCTCCTGCTCGGCGTGCACTTCGTCACCGACGTCGTCGGCGGGGTGGTGCTCGGGCTGGCGTGGGTGGCGGGTTCGGCGGCGATGTTCGAGATCTGGCGCGCCGAGGCGGGCAAGGAGAAGGCCAACGTGGCCACCGAGGGCCTCGAACCCGAGGCCGCCGATGACCTCACCACCGCCGGCACCCCGCCCTCCGGCCACGGCACGGTGTGACACCTGTCCCGTTGACCGTTACCTCCAGTAACGTTACTCTAGGTAACATGACTGCGACGATCGCTCCCGAAGCCCGCATCGAGAAGCTGAACCGCGCCTCCGCCCGCCGGGTGATCAACCCCGACACCGAGGTCCCCGGCGAGGTCGGCCCCGGCCAGATCGTGGCCGACGAGCTGCTGAGCGTCGCCGGCCTCGACCTCGATCTCACGCCGGAGCAGCGGTCGACCCTCTCCCGGGAGGAGATCGCCTCGATCACCGACGCCGGCATCCGCTTCGAGGCCGTGCTCACCGCCGGGTTCGCCCTGCAGATCGCCACGACGCCGATGTCGGTCACCGATCCCCGCATCGCGTACCTGCTCCACGAGATCGGCGAGGAGAGCCGCCACTCCCGCCTCTTCGCCCGGGTCAACGCGCAGCTCGATCCCCAGGCCAAGAGCCCCTTCGGCGGCCGCCTCGTCCAGTTCGCCATGAACCGGGGCGTCCGGCGGATCATCAGCCTGCCGAGCCTGCTCTACACCTTGGTGCTCGCGGGCGAGGAGATCCCCGACCTCATCCAGAAGCGGACGGCCGAGCACCCCGACACCGACCCGTTCATCCGCGAGGTCAACAAGTACCACCGGCTCGAGGAGGCCAGGCACCTGTCCTTCGCCCGAGCCGTGCTGCCCGAGATCTGGGCCGAGGCTTCGGTCGTCGAGAAGATCGCCGTGCGCCGCGTGGCCCCGTTCGTCATCCGGGGGATGTTCGAGACCCTCGTCCACCCGGGGGTCTACGCGGCCGTGGGACTTCCGGCCTGGGAGACGTGGAAGGCCGTCAACAAGACGCCCCAGCGGATCGCCCTGCGCAAGGATGCGATCCGTCCGGTCCTGCAGGCGCTCCTCGATGCCGGCGTGTTCCGCGGCGGACAGGTCACGAAGCCGTGGCAGCACCTCTGCGGCGTCGACGCCGCCGGCCGACCCGTCGCCTGCTGAGCGCCGTCAAGGCGACCAGAAGGGCCACATCGACACCCGGCGTAGCGCCGGTGTGGGGAAGCGTGGCGGCCGGCGACGGGGTCCCCGCCGACGGCGGCGGGTTCGCGGGAGCGGGCTCGACCGAGCCAGCCGAGGCGGCGGCGACGCCTCCGCACGGCCTGCCCAGGCGGTGCCGGAGGAACCAGTCGTAGGCGGCGGTCGTGACGTCCGGACCGGCGGGGTCCGTGAACGTGCCCGCCGGGTCGCCCCCCGGGTAGTCGTGCCCGAGCCCGTGCAGGATCCAGAAGTCGACGATGGCGCACCCGACAGCATCGGCGTGGTGCTCGATGGAGTACGGGTACGGCTTGTTGCCGCGCACGCCGCTCGCGCAAGGGAACTGGCGGTTGCGCACGCACGTGTCGGCCGTCGTGCCGAGCCCGGCGAGGAACGTCGCGTCGAGGCCGACGTGCTCCACCGACGACGGGACCTGGGAGAGGCCGTCGGTGCCGACCCACTGGCGAGCCATCGTCTCGCCGAGGGCGAAGTCGTTGAGCACATCCGCCGTCCCCTGGAAGAGCAACGCCGGCAGCACCCGCACGTACGGGCCCATCGCCGCCTTGGCCAGCGTTCCGGTCACGTCGGCGCACGTCGCGTAGGCGCAACCCGCGAAGCCGCTCGTCGCCGCGAACAGATCGGGGTAGGTGGCACCCATGATCATGGCCATGTCGGCTCCGGCGGAGATCCCCATGACATACACGCGCGACGGATCGGCGCCGGTCGACGCGATGACCGAGCGGGTGATCTCGGCGATGATCCCCGGCTCGCCGACGCCGCGCTTCTGGTGATCGGGCAGGAACCAGTTCCAGCACTGCGTGCCGTTGGCGGCCACCGACTGCTCCGGGAACACGGCGATGAAGTCGCGCTTCTCGGCCAGCTCGGTCCAGCGGGTACCGATGGCCGCGTCCTTGGCCGTCTGCGTGCACCCGTGCAGGAAGACGACGAGCGGCTGCGGGCCGGTGGTCGTCCGGACCGACGGTTGGTACACGTAGTAGTCCCGCGGACCGCTGGAGCCGATGCCAGGGTGCGTCCCTTTGGTGAACGGCCCAGGACCCAGCGACGCCAGCACCGCCATCCCGAAGGCGACGACGGCGTGCATCACCGCGGCGCCGACTGCGTCTCGAGGAAGGACGTGATGGCCTTCGCCGAGGCTGCGGGCTGGTCGCTGAAGAAGATGTGGCTCGCGCCCTCGAGGACCTCCATCTGCGCCCCCTCGATCGCCGCCGCCAGCACGGGCGCGTTGGCCGGGTTCACGAGCCGATCCTCGTTCCCCTGCAGGATCAGCGTCGGCACAGCGATCGCGCGAAGTCGCGCCGCGCCGCCCGTCCATGCCTGCACACCGCGGAGCTGGTTGGCGTAGCCCTCGGGCGTGGTCGGCACCTGCATCCGCACGGCGAAGTCCTCGTCGATCACCGAGCGGGGCGTGCCCTTGGCGTAGACGAACGGGATGGCGACCTCGGCCGCCTCCTCCGGCGGCAGCGACGCGCGCGCCGCCGCCATCTCCATCGCCGCCGGCTCGGCCGGGACCATCTCCGCGCCGCCCGTCGCCGTGCACCCCAGGATCAACGACCGCAGCCGCTCGGGCGCCCGCAGCGCGACCTCCTGCGCGATGAACCCGCCCATCGACACGCCCAGGACGTGGGCCGACGCCTCGCCCGCGGCGTCGAGCACGGCGAGCGCGTCGTCCGCCATCGTCGTCAACGGGTACGGACCCGCGGGCACGCCCGTGCGCCCGACGCCGCGGTTGTCGAAGCGGATCGTGCGGTAGCTCCGGGTCAGCTCGGGCAGCAGCCGCCACCACATGTCCGAGCTGTAGCCGAGGCCCATGATGAGCAGGATCGGCTCCCCCTCGCCCTCGGCCTCCCACCAGATTCGGACGTCTCCACGATCGACGACGGGCATCAGCTCGTTCCTCTCGGAGCAGTGAGACCTTCTCGGCGTCGTCGGGTCCGGCGACGGCCGCGGCCGGCCACGGATCGGGCGATGCCACCACCCAGCAGGCGGCCGATGCCGAGGTACCCGGCGAGGGCCTCGGTGTCCAGGCCGACGACGGGGCCGCGGTGCACCACCCGCCCGACCTGCAGGACGTGGACGGTGTCGACGAGCTGCAACCCGAAGGCCACGTTCTGCTCCACCAGCACCATCGTCACGCCGGTCGCGGCCACCTGCTTGAGCGTGCCGAACAGCTCCTGCACGGCCATCGGCGACAGGCCCGCCGACGGCTCGTCCACAAGGATCAGCTTCGGCTCCGACATCAACGAACGGGCGACGGCCAGGGCCGCCTGCTGCCCACCCGACATCGTCCCGGCGACCTGCGTCCGCCGCTCCGCCAGCATCGGGAACCGGTCGAAGACGCCGTCGAGGGTGGCCTGGTACTTCGAACGGTCGCGACGCCGCAACGTGTAGGCGCCGAGGCGCAGGTTCTGCTCGACGTTCAGCGCCGCGAACACCTGGCGGCCCTGGGGGACGTGCGCCATCCCGAGCGCCACCCGCTCCTCCGGTGACGTGCCCGTGATGTCCTGCGCCAGGAACCGGACGGATCCGCTCCGCGCGGGAACGATGCCGGCGAGCACCTTCATCGTCACGGACTTGCCTGCGCCGTTGAGGCCGAACACCCCGGCGACAGAGCCCGCCGGTACCTCGAGGTCGACCCCGTGCAGCACGGTCGTGACCCCGAACCCGGCGGTGACGCCCTCGACCGCCAACACGACGCTTTTGTCAGCCGGATCCCGCCGGTCCCGGCGGGATTCCGCTGGCAGAACGGGGGGGTTGGTCACGCGGGGACCGCCTCACCGAGGTATGCCGTGATCACGTCGCCCTGCTGCGCGACGTCGTCGACGGCCCCCGAGGCGATGACCTCCCCGCTCGACAGGACGGTGAGCGAGTCGCACACGTCGAGCACGAGGGGGAGGTTGTGCTCGATGAGCAGGACCGTCCGGCCGAGCTGGTCGCGGACGTCGCGCAACCGAACCGCCAGGTTCTCGGCGGCGCCCGGCGACATGCCGGCCGACGGCTCGTCGAGCAGCACGAGGTCCGGAGCCGTCAACAGCACGCAGCCGAGCTCGACGATCCTTTGCTGGCCGTGCGACAGCAGCCGCACGGGCACCTCCGCCTTGTGCTCGAACCCCAGCGCGGCGATCGCCTCACGAGCCCGCTCGCGCAGCTCGGCCTCCACGCGACGGGTCCGACCGAACCCGGTGAGCGCCTCGGCGCCCGAGTACTGCGCCAACGAGTGTTGGGCCAGCAACAGGTTCTCGGTGACCGTCAGGTCCTTGGCGAGCCCGATGCCCTGGAACGTGCGGCCGATGCCGGCGGCGGCACGCGAATGCGGCGGGTCGTTCGTGATGTCGCGTCCGAAGAACGTGACCCGTCCGGACTGCACGGGCACGAGACCGGCGATGGCGTTGAAGAGCGTCGTCTTGCCGGCGCCGTTCGGTCCGATGAGTCCGGTGATCTCCCCGGCGCGCACGTCGAACGAGGCCGCCCGCACCGCGTACAGATCGCCGAAGCGCACGCTCACATCGGCGACCGACAGCATCGGCCCGGTCGTCGCGGGACGGTTGCGCATCACCGTCGCCGGCCGCGGCATCTCCGGCAGGGACGGTGCGGCGGCGCCCGCCTCGCCCGTGTCGTCGGCGGCCGACGCCGCCTCCGCCTCCTCGGCGGTGCGGCGCTCGCGCCGGTCGGCCAGCAGCTCGGCGACGCCCCCGGGATGGTTGCGCACGGCGATCATCAGCCCGGCGGCTCCCAGCACCAGGTCCCATCCCCGCAACCGCGTGCCGAAGATCCCGATCAGCACCCGCGGCAGCTCGGCGTACACGATGCAGGCGGCGACGACGCCGACGCGCGAACCGAGTCCGCCGATCACGACGACGACCACCAACAGCAATGACGACTGATAGTTGAACGAGCCGGCGTTCACGGTCCCGACGAGCGGCCCGTACATCGCACCGGCCACGCCGGCGAAGGCACCCGACAGCCCGAAGGCGAAGAGCTTGTGGCGACCGACGTCGATGCCGAACGACGCCGCCACCGGCTCACTCGCCTTCACCGCCCGGAAGGCGCGCCCGACCCGCGACTTCGTGACGTTCACGTCGACGAGCCACAGCAGGGCGAAGATCACGAAGATGATGCCGAGGTAGTCCATCGTCTTGAGGAAGACGAACGTGTTGGCGATCGGCCGCGGGATCTCGATGCCGGACGACCCGCCGGTGAGGCTGCGGGCGCGGAACACCGACTTCTCCATGGCATAGGAGAACCCGATGGTTGCGACGGCGAGGTAGAGCCCTCGCAGCCGAAGTGCGGGCACCCCGACGAGCAGCCCGACCGCAGCCCCGACGACGGCCGCCGCCGGCACGCTCAACAGGTAGGGCAGGGCCATCCTCGTCGCCGCCGTCATCACGCCGCACGTGAACCCGCCGACGCCGACGAGGGCGAAGTGGCCGAGCGAGATCTGCCCGGCGTAGCCCATCACCAGGTTGAGGGCGAGGGCGGCGGCGGCCAGGCAGATGCCGGTGGCGAAGACCTGGGACTCGATGCCGGTGATGCGATCGGGCAGGACCCTTCCGCCGAGCAGCGGCACGACGAACAAGGCGACCAGGACGCCGACCACCTTGAGCCGGCCGAGGAGTTGCGGGTTCACGCCACCGCCGGGGGCTTGGCACCGAACAGCCCGCCGGGACGGACCAGGAGCACGACGATGATCAACGCGAAGACCGTCAGGATCGGAATCCCCGGGAGGGAGCTCGTGATCGTCGCCGATGTCACGAACACCTTGAGCAACCCGACGATGAGCCCGCCGATGAAGGCGCCGGGAAGGCTCGCGAGCCCGCCGACGAGGGAGGCCGCCAACGCAAAGACGAAGAGCTCGCTGGCGAAGCCGGGGACGAAGTTGCCGATGGTCGGCTCGATGAGCAGCGCCGCGAGTGCGCTGATCGCCGCACCCGTGCCCCAGGTGAACGCCGAGACCCGTGACAGCGAGACGCCGACCAGCCGCACCGCCGTCGGGTCGTCGGCCGCCGCCAGGACGCCGAGCCCGAAGTCGGTGCGTTGCAACAGCAACGCCAGCCCGGCACCGACGGCCAGGGTCACCAGCAACGAGAGGATCCGAGTCGGGCTGACGATCACGCCGGCCAGTTGCAGGCCGAGGCCGTTGATCGGTGCGGCGACGGTACGCGGTGATTCTCCGAGGATCCGGACCCCGACCGCCAGGAGGAACAGGAGGAGCCCGACGGTGGCAACCGCGACCGAGATCCGGCTCGAGTCGCCCATCTTCCGCACCACGAGCCGCTCGAAGCCGAGACCGACGGCGGTCGCTGCCGCGATCCCCGCGCCGGCGCCGACGATCCACGGCAGGTGGTGCTCGGTCGTCAGGTACCAGGCGACGATCAGTGCGACCGTCCCGATCTCGCCCTGGGCGAAGTTCAAGACCCTCGATCCTCGGTACACGAGGACGATGCCAACAGCGAGGAGGCCGTAGATCCCACCCTCGACGATGCCGAGCACGAGGTTCTGTCCGTTGAGCCAGCTCATTCAGCGCTCCATCAGAAGTCGGCCTTGCAGAGCTCGATGGAACGCCAGTTCACCTTGCCCGACGGCGATCGATACGTCTCCATCGTGTTGACGAGACCTCCGCTCCCGTCGTGCTTGCCACCAGAGAAGTCGAGCGGACAGGTGGGTCCCACCGTCGCCTTGTAGCCGGTCTGGAGGAGCCCGACGAGGTGGTTGCGGGTGCAGTTCTGACCGCAGGCCTTGAGCAGCGCGACGAGGCGCTTCTGCTCGACCCAGTTCAGCCACAGGAGGTCGCCGGCGACACCCGCGATGTCGGTGTTCGGTCGGTACTTCTTGTACTGCGCCTCGAACTCCTTCATGTCGGCCGCATAGGACGAGAAGGTCCCGGCGTAGTCGCCGAAGGAGTAGCCGGGCCAGGAGGCGAGCCCGACCATCGGCGGCGTCATGGCGTCCTCGCCGAGGGCCTGAGCCGTGAGGTTGAACGGGAAGGCCAGCCAGATCGGGCTCCAGTTCTGGGCCTTGGCCTGCTCGACCATCTGCGTCAGGGCGAGCGTGTTCTCCCAACCCCACACGACCTCTGCGCCGGCACTTTTCAGCGCCAGCAACGCCTGGGTGTACTCGGCCTGGTTCTGCTGCACCCCGATCGCACCGACGATCGTCAGTCCGCGCTCGTTGGCGACCTGCTTGAAGGCGTCGAAGCCCGGCTGCCAGAACTCACTGTTGCGGTAGAGGATCCCGATCTTCTTGCCCTTGAACTTCTGGGCCGCCAGCTGGCCGAAGGCCTCGCCGACGCGCTCAACCGTCGGCTGGGTCGTGTAGCTGTACTGCTTGCCCTCGCTCCCCTTCACCGTGGCGATGTGGTGGAAGTAGAGCTCCTTGTTCTGCTCGGCCCAGTTCCGCACGCCGGGGATCTGGTCGAAGCCGATGCCGCCGAGGATCATGAAGGGGTTCTTGGCCTTGCACGCTTCGGCTGCCTGGACCGCCGTCGCCGGCTTGTAGTCGTCGTTCTCGTAGGTGGCGGTGATCTTGCGACCGAAGACCCCGCCGGCGTCGTTGACGGCCGAGTAGTACACGTTGAAGTCGGCCTCGGACGCGTTGAAGGCGGGCCCGTAGGTGAGCGCGGCGTGCCCGCACAAGCGGACCTCGGTGGACGAGATGCCCCGGACGTTGAGGTCGCCGGCGAAGAGCTGGGGGTCACCCGGCGCGTCGACGGGGGCGGCGGCCGAGGTGGATCCGCCGGTCGACGTGGCCGCGCCGGATGCCGTGGAGGCGCCGGAGGTTCCCGGTTTGGTCGACGTCTTGGAGCCGGCCGCGGCGCCGGCCTTCGTCGCCGCGCCACCGGGCACCGTCGGCGCCGCGCCGCCCGGTGCGGGGCTGGCGTCGGGACCAGGGGCGGTGCCGTCGACAGCGGCGATGTCGTCGGACGGTGCGGAAGTCGTCGTCGTGGCGTCGCCGGTCGCGAGGCTGACGCCCTCGCCCGGTCGTTTGGCGCCGGTGCAGCCGGCGGCGACGATGGCGAGCGCGCCGACGATCGCCAGCATCCGAAGCTTGGGACCCATCCCCATCTCCCCCTGCATTCACCGAACGTGCGTTAGGCGATGTTGCACCCTACGGCGTGGCGATGGGCCAGGCAAACCGGTAGGGTGCCGAACGACCGTTCCGATCAGAGGGAGGCGGGGGTGACCATCGAAGCCGACGTCCTCCTGCCACCGCGCGCCACCGCGGACGGGACGTTGCGGCGGGTGCAGGAGCGGGCCCTGCTGCTGTTCGCCGAGCGCGGGTACCACGGCGTGCCCATGCGGGAGCTGGCGGCGGCGACCGGCGTGCGGGCCAGCTCGCTGTACGCCCACGTCGCCTCCAAGGAAGAGCTGTTGCTGCAACTGATCGCCCTCGGCCACGAGGAGCACCGCGACGCCATGCGCCAGGCCGTGCTCGATGCGGACGGGTCCCCGGCCGAGCAGCTGGCGGCGGCCACGCGGGCCCACGTCCGGTTCCATGCGAGCTATCCGCTGCTGGCGACCGTGGCCAACAACGAGCTCCGCTCGCTCGGCCCCGAGGCCCAGGCGGCGGTGCTGGCGGTGCGCAGCGACGCCGAGGGATTGCTGCGGGACGTGATCGACCGCGGCATCCGCGTCGGGCACTTTGACTGCCCCGATACCTGGCTCGCCATGGCCGCCATCGGCGCCATCGGCATCCGCGTCGCCTCCTGGTACCGGTCGAGCTCGCCGTACCCCGTCGAGCTCGTCTGCGACCGCTACGCCGAGTTCGCCCTCCGGATCGTCGGAAGCCGCTAGGTGCGAGCGGCGATCGTCGCCGCGATCCACGCGAGGACGTCGGCGGTGACCTCGTCGCGGTTGGTCTCGTTGAACAGCTCGTGCCTTCCGCCCGCGTACGACCGGAACGTCACGTTGGTCAGGCCCGCCCAGCGGTAGTGCTCGGTGAGCGCCCGTCCGCCCTCGTCGCCGCCGATCGGGTCGTCCGAGCCGTTGAAGATCAGCAGCGGGAGGTCGTCGGGGACGTCCTCGTCGTCCGGTGAGCGCGCGTCGCGGTTCGAACGCGCCGGCGTCGTCGACGTCTGCGCCGTCATCCGCTCGAAGCCGCACCACGGGTCGTCGATGTACTTCTGCACCTCGGCGACATCCCGCGTCAGCCAGTCGTAGGCCGTCGCCGCGGGCTCGAAGGCCTCGTTCGGTCCCCCGCGACGGACGGCGCCCTCGCGCCGCAACGTGGTGCCCGTGAGCAGTGCCCCGTCGAGGTCGGCCCCCCACCGGCGGAGGTAGCGCTGCGCGATGAACGATCCCCAGCTGTGTCCGAGCAGGAACCGGGGCACGTCGGGATGCGCGGCGAACGCGGCCCGGCTCACGGCGTGGCACGCATCGAGCACGCCGTCCATCCCCCGAGGCCCGAGGTCGCCGAGGCCGCCTGCGGCGAGCCCCGTCCGCCCGTGTCCACGATGGTCGTCGGCATAGACCGCGATGCCGGTCTCGTTGGCTGCCGCCGCGAACCTTGCGTAACGACCCGCGTGCTCGGCCCAGCCGTGGAGGACGTGGAGCACCGCGACCGTCGGCCGACCGGTGGGCAGCCATCGGTCGTAGGTGACTTCGATGCCGTCGTCGTCGGTGAGGGAGAACGTTTCGATCGGCGAAATCTATCGTCGCCGTCGCGGACTAGCGGTTGGTGGCGGCCTCGTAGGCGGCCCGCACGTCGGCGGCGATGCGGCCCTTGTCGCCGACCTTGAACCCATTCGACTTGGCCCACTCCCGCACCGCATTGGCGTCGGTCGTCGTGCCGAAGGTCGCGCGGGAGCCGCCGGAACCGTTGGCCCGCGCACTGCGACCGCCGGTGGCCCGCCGGCCCTTCGACGTCCATTGGTCGAACTGGGCGCTCAGCTCGGCGTTGTGCTGCGGGCACAGGTCGAGCTCCCACTGCTCGCGTCCCCACCCGAGGGTGACGGCGGTCGCGTCGCCGGTCTCCTCGCCGCAGAGGTCGCACGTCACGGTCTCGATGATCTGTCGCTGCCTGGCCACGGGGGAACTCTACGGCGGCGGTGCCGCCGGTGTTCGCTCATCGCCCAGCAGCGATCGCACCCGCGCCTTGGCCCCGTCGAGGTCCGGCACCACCCGTTCGATCGCCCCCGCCGCCCGGCAGAAGACCAGCCTCGCCTCGGTGACGGAGAGTCCGGTGCTCACTTCGACGGCCACGGCGTAGGCCGCCGTCTGCAGCGCGTACCGCTCGACCTTGGCGTCCGCGTCGGCCTCGCTCCTGATGGCGTCGGTCTTGTAGTCGACCAGCACGAGCCCTCCGTCGGGACGCTCGTACAGCAGGTCGATGTAGCCCTCGACGGCGCGATCACCGATCGGCGCGGCGACGTACAGCTCGCGCCACCGCCGCTCGGCCGCGTGAGCCGCCCGCACGCTCGGCGCCGCCAGCGCCGCTCGGGCGAGGGAGACGATCGTGTCGACGGCGTCGGGCACGACCTCGACGTGCGCCTGCTGCGTCGCCAGCTCCCGCACGCTGGCGTCGATGTCGTCAGCGCCGGGGTCGACGAACTGCAACACGGCGTGCACCGCTCGCCCCACCGCCGTCCCCGCCCGACCTCGACGCCACGGGATCTCCGAGCGCGTCCCGTCGGCCTCACCCGCGTCATCGTCGACCTGGCCGTCGTCTCGTTCGGGTGCGTCGACACCGCCGGCGGCCATCCCGGCGATGGCTGTGGCCGACAGGAACTGCGGCCGTCGATGTGGCTCGAGGAGCGCCTCCCGATTCGCCACCCATCCCTCGCGGTCGTCGAACGGCAAGGTCAACGGCATCGTCGGAACTGCGGGTGCGATCGGCGCAGCCTCGGCCCCGTCGTCGACCGACTCCGCCGACTCGTACACCCGCCGGCACGACGCCAACCCCGCCGACGTCGTCGCCACCTGTTCCCCGTACGACACGCTCGCCGCCGATCTCGCCGGCTTGTGGAAGGCCGAGATCACGAGGTGGTCCCGCGCCCGGGTGCAGCCGACGTAGAGCAGCCGCAGCCGCTCGTACACGTCCATCTCCGCCTCGATGTCGGCCAGCCGGTCGAAGTTGTCGGTTGCCGTCGACGCGTTGAACTTCACCTCCGGCACGTCGCCATCCCAGATCACGCGCGGTCCCGGTCGAGATCCCCGCGCCGCGGTGGTCATGCCGCTCAGCACGGTGATCGGGAACTCGAGCCCCTTGGCCCCGTGGATCGTCAGGATCGACACGGCGTCGTCGTCGGTCTCGGCCATCAGGGGTTCGTGGACGCGCGTGCCCTCCGTCCGCTGCAGGTCGGCCCACGCCAGGAACCCGCGCAGACCACCGCCGCCCGCCGACTCCTCGAACGCCCGGGCCTGGTCGACGATGAACCGCATCCTCCGCCACACCTCCCGTGGCCGCCGGCTCCCGAACGCCAGCGCGAACGCGTTCCGCTCCCGCAACAACTTGTCGAGCAGCGCACTGGGCTCGAGCCACCATCGGTCGTCCGCGAGCGAACGCAGGTGGGCCATCCCCGCCACCACGGGATGATCGTCCGCCAACGTCGCCGGCGGCGACCGACGGAGGTCCCATCGACCACCGGCGTCGAAGAACGTGAACAGGTCCACGTCCGAACACGCATACAGCGGCGACCGCAGCGCGCTCGCCAACGCCAGCTCGTCACCCGGATCGTCGATGGCCCGCAGCGCGTCGAGCGCCTCGCGCACCTCCTGGGTGTCGAACACCAACGATCCCGTCGCCACCCGGTAGGGCACGCCCACGAAGTCCAGCGCGTCCTCGAGCTGGCGCAAGGACGTGCGCGTCGGGATGAGGATCGTCACGTCCCGCCAACGTGGTGTCCGCCACGCGTCGTCGACGCGCACGGGCCACGCCTCCGGCGAGGACTGCACCGTCGCCACGGTTCGGGCCACCGCCGTCGCCTCCTGTCGCCGCAGCTCCCATGCCTTGGCGTCACGCGCGCCGCCGAGCACCACGACCCGATGGTCGGCACCCGGATCAGAGCGACGGTCGGCCGTCAACGGCAGGTACGCCGGTTGGCTCCCCGCCACCTCGTCGCGCATGAGGGCGCCGAACATCTCGTTCACCCACTCGAGGACGGCAGGAACCGTGCGGAAGTTCTGGCCGAGCACGACCGTCCCCCCTCCATCGACGGAGAACCGATCGCGCGCCGCCAGGAAGAGGCCGATGTCCGCCCGCCGGAACCGGTAGATCGACTGCTTGGGATCGCCGACGAAGAACAATCGCCCCGGCTCCGTCTCGATCTGTTGCCAAGGACGGTCGACCTCACCCGACTCGATGGCGGCCGCGATCAGCACCGCCACCTCGATCTGGATCGGATCCGTGTCCTGGAACTCGTCGAGCAGCAGCCGGTCGTACTTCGCGTGCAGTGCGCTGCGGGCCTCGGCGCTCGTCCGCAAGAGCCGTCGGGCCAGCACCAACAGGTCGTGGAACACGAGGTGCCCCACCGCCCGCCGCTGCTCTGCGGCGTCGACGGTGAAATGCGCCAGCCGCACGGCGAGCCGCCGCAGCACCTCATCCGAGGCCGTCGCCGCCAACGATGACGACCGCTCTCCCACGAGGTCCAGCGCCGCCCTCGCCGCCTTCACGTCCGGCCAGTTGGCGGCCCTGCCCCGGTTGCCGGCCCGCCACGACCCCGACCCCTCGCACAACCTGCGGAGCTGCCGCAGTCCGTCGACGTCGTCGAGGGCCGCCGTTGCTCCTGCCACCGTCGCCACGCACCGTTCGAGGAGCAGGTCGTCCTCCGCCCCGCATCCCCCTGCCATCGCCACCAACGCATCGACCGCCTGGCGCACGGGCGCGACGTCGATCGTCGACAGTGGGTCGAGGTCGTTCGACTCCGGGCGCGACAACAGACCGTCGAGCCGGTCCCAGCTGTCCTCGAACACGGCGGCGACGTCCTTGAACGACGCCTTCATCGGACTGGCGGCGTCGATCTCGATCCCCAGTGCCCACGCCCGCAGCACGAGCTCCTCCGCCGCAGGGTCGTCGTAGAGCGCGTCGACAAAGGCGCTCCACCGCTCGTGGAAGGCGAGCTGCGACACCACCTCGTCGAGGATGTCGACCGCCGGCGGCAGGTCGACCTCGAGCGGGTGCTCGGCGAGGATGCGGAGGCAGAACCCGTGCAGCGTGCCGATGGCCGCCTGGTCGATGTCGGCCAGCGCCTGGTTGCAGGCGAGCCGCTGGGCGTCGACGACGGATGCATCGGCGAGCCGCTTCTCGAAGGCCTCCCGCACCCGGTCCCGCAGCTCGGCGGCGGCGGCCTCGGTGAACGTGATGGCGGCGATCCCCCGCAACCGAATTCCCTTCTCGACGACGAGGTTCACCACCCGGTCGACGAGCGCACGGGTCTTGCCCGTGCCCGCGCCGGCCTCGACGAACAAGGTGTCGTCGAGCTCCTCGCGGATCCGGGACCGCTCCTTCGCGTCGACGAGCGTCACGACCCGCCCGCGTCTTCCTCGGCGAGCACCTTGAGCCGCCCGAGCAGCGCCAACTCGGGCGCGCCGGCCGTCGCCCGCTCGTGGTCCTCGCGATCGCGCGGGCAGACGCGGTCGAAGTCGCAGAACCGGCAGTTGTCGTGGCTCCGCCAGAACGGGTCGTACTCCCCCGGCCTCGCCGGGAACAAGCCCGACTCGATGCCGTCGACGATGGCTGACGTGACGGACAGGAAGCGCTCGCGCCGCTCGTCGGTCCATGCGTACCCCGGCTTGGCCCACTCCCCCTTCGGCGAGATCATCCAGTACCGCGCCTCCACGTCGTCCGCCCCGAGACGCGCCCTCGCCGCCTCCGCGTAGATGCCGAGCTGCAGCAGGCGGCCTTCCTTGACCGGGTCGCCGTCCTCGACGCCCTTGTAGGCGGTGCCGCCGCCCGTCTTGTAGTCGAGGACGACGGGATGTCCCGACCCGTCGACGTCCACGCGATCCACGAGGCCCCGGAACGTCAGCATCCGCCCGTCGGCGAGCGCGAGCCGAAGCGGCTCGGCCCCCCGCAGCCCGAACGCCATCTCCACGTGGACCGGTCGGTACCCGCCCGCCGCCCGGTGCGCGTCGTCCATCGTGAGGAAGACATCGAGGTCGGCGAGCACCTCACCCTTCGTCCGGCGCCAGTGCAGTGGCCGACCCGACAGCCCCCTCGCCTCGACCGAGGCGAACTCCTCCTCCGCGATGGCCGCGACCCGGCGCCGGTCGTCGTCGCTCCATGGCTGTGCCGGCGACGGCACCCGGTCCTCGTCGAGGATCTCGCCCACGAAGCGCTCGAGGACGGCGTGCACCAACGTGCCCCGATCGGCGGCGCGGATCTCGACGATTCGCTCCGGATCATCGCGCTCGCCGAGGTGGAGGACGCTGCTGAGGAAGTACTCGAACGGGCACCCCGCCCACATCTCCAACCGGCTCGCCGACATCGGCGTACCGGTCGCCGGGGAGGGCATGACGTGGCCGGCGAGGTTGCCGTCCCACCTCGTGAACGCCGACCCGGCGCGCGCGCTTCGCGCCTCGAACCCGCGTCCCAGGTCACGGGTGGCCAACGGATGGCCCAGCGGGTCCGGGCTCGCCAGCAGCATGGCGACGTCGCGATCCTCGACCGACCCGTGGGTGGCCGCGGTGGCCACACCGTCGGCGTAGGACGCGACGACGTGGAGCACGTCGTCCGGCAGCGCCGCCACGTCGCTGCTGTAGATCCGACGTCCCGCCAACGCCGATGCCGAGTCCAGCAGCCAACGCGACGCCAGCCGCGCCCGGCGGCCGCGCAGGTTGCCCCGCGGCCACAGCAACACCCGCACCGAACGGCCGGCGGCGAGCGCGGCAAGGTACGCGCGCTGTTGCGTGCGCAGCTGGTCGTCGCTCGTCTCGAGCTCGCCCAGCTCGGCGAGCACGCGGTCGCCGTCGGGGAGCATCGCCCGCTCCCGCCGCGCCGCCGGGCACGTCCCCTCGGCCATGCCGAGCACGAAGACCGCGTCGAGGTCGTACCCGGGCGACGTCGTCAGCGGCGCCACCAGCACACCATGACCGAACCGCCCGACGCGCCCGACCGGGGCGTCGAGCTCGGCCGCCACCGCCAGCTCGAACGTCGTCCGGCTCGGGTTCCCTTCGAGGTCGTCGAGGGACCCGAGGCGCACGAGGGCCTCGTCGACCCTCGCCGCCGCCGTCGCCTCGTCGTCGGGCCACTGCACCCGGCGCTGCTCGGAACCCAACAGGTCGACGAGCATCGAGCGGGCGACCTGCGACCGCGCCGTCCACGTCGATGCAGCGTCGAGCGATGCCAACGACGTCGCCACGGCCTCGACGAACGTCGCCATCCGCGCCGTCGTCGCCAGCTCCCGCTCCGCCGCGATCCGCCGGGGCACGGCGCCCGCCGACGCGTCGTCGTCCGCGACCGCACGCAACGTCGCCTCGAGCACCGCGGCGTGGGCCGCGAGCTTCGACCGCCAGCCGTCGAGCCCTCCGACGACGCCCGCCTTGCGCGAGATCGCGTCCCACTGCCGCGGTGATGCCAACTCGCCCGCTGCCCGCACCGGCGCCTCGGCGACGAGATCGATGAGCGCGCCGCGGCCCCAGTGCTCCCGGGGCAACGCGAGCGCCCGCAGCAGCGTCCGCCCGGCGACGGTGTCGGCCAACCGCTTCGCGCCCGGTCCGTTGTGGGGGATCCCCGCGCCGTCGAGGTGCTCGATCACGGTACGGGCGTAGGAGTTGGGCGTCGGGCGGAAGACGGCGATGCGGTGCAACGGCGTGCCGTCGTGGACGAGCTGCACGATCTCCCGGACGACCTGGCGAACCTCCTCGTCGGCGTCGGACACGCTCACGATCCGCGTTGCCGTCGGCGCCACCACGTCGGCGCCGGCACCGCCGACGGACACCCCGCAGCGCCGCGCGGTCTCCAACACGACGTCGTCGGCCTCCGGTGACCCCGTCAGCCCCACCACGACGGCACTCCACGCGGCCCCCTCCAGCGCCAGCTCCATCAGCCACGCCATCGCCGGCGTCAATCGATCCGGCAGGTGCCAGATGAGCGCGCCGACGTCCCCGACGCGAGCGGCCGCCGCGCGCGCCAGATCGTCCTCGTCGTAGAACCCCGTCAGTCGCGCCCGCACCGCCTCGACCACCCGCACGACCTCCGACCCCCGCGGGCTCGCCCCGGCGATCGCCGCTCGAGTCGCCACCGTGGCCCGGCTCAGCTCGGCGTACACCGCGACGACGGCGGCGGCCGTCGCCTGGTGGTCGGCGACGCCCGCGAACAGCCCCGGCGCCGTCGCCAACACCGACCGCACCGCCGCCGACAGCACCGGGTTCGTCAGCGGACGGCGGTCGCCCATCGCTCCCGCGCCGTGCAGCTCCGCCAGCCGGAACGGCGTCACGAACGCGACGTTCGAGAGGTTCACCGGGGCCAACCCGTCGGCGGCGTCGCCCGTCGCCAGCAGCCGCCGGGCCGACAGACCAGCGGTGTTCGACGGGACCACCACCGTCACCGGATCGAGCGGATGCCCTCCGGCCCTGGCCTCACCGATCCGCCGCGCCAGCGCCTCGGTCGCCGGACGGCCGTAGCCCACCAGATCCACGACGAGGTCCGTTCCCCTGCCCACGAAGGGACCATACGACGCCCCTGCGACAGCATTGACGGCGCGTCGGGCGACGCCGTCGGGTTGTCGGCTACCCTGCAACGAACACCCGTTCGTCATGGCCTTGGGGGGAGGATGCCCGTGCTCGATGAGTTCCACCCCGCGGTCCGCACGTGGTTCGAGCGCCGCTTCCCCGACGGACCGACGGCCCCACAGCTCGGCGCGTGGCCGGCCATCGCCGCCGGACAGGACACCCTGGTCGCCGCACCGACCGGCTCCGGCAAGACCCTCAGCGGCTTCCTCGTCGGCATCGACCAGCTCTACAAGGCGCACCAGAGAGGCGAGGACCTCGCCGAGCGCACCCAGGTCGTCTACGTCTCTCCGCTCAAGGCCCTCGGCGTCGACATCCAACAGAACCTCGAGCAGCCCCTGCGGGAGATCGCCGCCATCGCCCGACACGAGCTCGGTCTCGAACCTCCGAGCATCACCGTCGGCGTCCGCAACGGCGACACGCCGGCCTCGCAACGACAGGCGATGCTGCGGAAGCCGCCGAACTTCCTCGTCACCACCCCCGAGTCGCTCTACCTCCTCGTGACGAGCGAGCGCGGGCGCAAGGTCCTCGCGAGCACCCGCACGCTGATCGTCGACGAGATCCACGCCGTCACGCGGGACAAGCGGGGCAGCCACCTCGCCCTCACCATCGAGCGCCTCGAGCGCCTGTGCGAGCAGCGCCCGGTTCGCATCGGCCTCAGCGCGACGCAGCGACCGATCGAAACCGTCGCCCGCTTCCTGGTCGGCTCCGAACCGACGCCGCTCCCGACGATCGTCGATGCCGGCCACCAGCGCGACCTCGACCTCGCCATCGAGCTGCCCGACGGTGAGCTCGAGGCCGTCGCGTCCAACGAGCAGTTCGGCGAGGTCCTCGACCGCATCGCCGAGCACGTCACCGGTCACCGCACGACGATCGTCTTCGTCAACACCCGCCGGCTCGCTGAGCGGGTCGCCCACCTCCTCGGCGAGAAGCTGGGCGAGGACCTCGTCGCCAGCCACCACGGCAGCCTCTCCAAGGAACGACGCCTCAAGGTCGAGACCCGCCTCCGCGCGGGCGACCTCCGCGCCCTCGTGGCCACCGCGTCGCTCGAGCTCGGCATCGACATCGGACCGGTGGAGCTCGTCTGCCAGATCGGCTCGCCGCGCAGCCTCGCCACGTTCCTCCAACGCGTCGGGCGCAGTGGCCACTCGAGAGCAGGCACGCCGAAGGGACGCCTCTATCCCCTCACCCGCGACGAGCTCGTCGAGTGCCTCGGGCTGCTCGCCGGGGTGCGGGCGGGTCGCCTCGACGCGCTGCACCCGCCCGTGTCGCCGCTCGACATCCTGGCCCAGCAGGTCATCGCCGAGTGCGCCGCCGAGTCGTGGAAGGAGGACGACCTCTTCGACTTCGTCCGCCGCGCATCCCCCTTCGCCACCCTCACGAGGGAGGCATTCGACGAGGTCATCGACCTCGCCGCCGAGGGCATCACGACGGGCCGAGGTCCGCGAGGCTCCTACCTCCACCGCGACACCGTGAACCACGAGGTGCGGGGCAAACGGGGCGCCCGCCTCGCTTCACTCACGAGCGGCGGCGCCATCCCCGAGACCGCCGACTACCGCGTGATCGCCGACCCCGACGACACGTTCGTCGGCACCGTCAACGAGGACTGGGCGATCGAGTCGACGGCGGGGGACGTCTTCCTCCTCGGCTCGACGTCGTGGCGCATCCGCCGCGTCGAGCCCGGCACCGTGCGCGTCGTGGACGCGCACGGCGCACCGCCCTCGGTCCCCTTCTGGCTCGGCGAGGCGCCGGCCCGCACCGACGAGCTGAGCGCCGAGGTCTCCCAGATCCGCGAATGCCTCGATGGGCTCCTCGGCGCGGGTGAAGCCGACCGGGGCATCGAGTGGCTCATGCAACATGCGGGCGTCGACTTCGACGTGGCATCGATGGCCGTCCGCTACCTCGCCGCAGCACGGGCCGCCCTCGGCCGCCTCCCGACCACCGAGCACCTCGTGTTCGAACGCTTCTTCGACGAGACGGGTGGCATGCAGCTCGTCGTCCACGCGCCGTTCGGAGGACGCATCAACCGCGGCTTCGGCCTCGCGCTCCGCAAGCGCTTCTGCGTGTCGTTCGACTTCGAGCTGCAGGCCGCCGCATCGGACGACGCGGTCGTCCTCAGCCTCGGACCGCAACACTCGTTCCCCCTCGACAGCGTCAGTCGCTTCCTCGCGTCGAAGACGGTCGAGGGTGTGCTCCGACAGGCGACGATCCTCTCGCCGATGTTCACGGCGCGGTGGCGTTGGAACCTCAACCGTTCCCTCGTCGTCCTGCGCTTCCGAGGTGGGCGGCGCAACCCGCCGCCCATCCAGCGCATGGAGTCCGACGACCTCATGGCGGCCGTGTTCCCGAAGCTCGTCGGTTGCCAGGAGAACACCACGGGACCGATCGAGATCCCCGACCACCCCCTCGTCCGCCAGACGATGTACGACTGCCTCCACGAGGCCATGGACATCGAAGGGCTCGAACGCGTCGTCGCCGGCCTCGAGACCGGACGCATCCAGGTCACGTGCATCGACACCACCGAGCCGTCACCGCTCTCCCACGAGATCCTGTCGGCCCGCCCCTACACGTTCCTCGACGACGCGCCGCTCGAGGAGCGCCGCACCCGCGCCGTGCAGCTCCGCCGCGGCCTGCCCGTCGACCAGCGCAACCTCGGCTCCCTCGACCCCGACGCCATCGCCCGGGTGCGCGACGAGGCCGCCGTCGAGGTCCGCACCGCCGACGAGCTGTGCGAGTTGTTGGCCTCGATGGTCGTGTGCCGTCCCCGTCCCGACGACGCCGCGTTCTTCGCCGAGCTCGTCGCCACCGGACGGGCTGCGGAGTCCGACGACGACTTCTGGATCGCGACGGAGTCCCAGGCCCTCGCTGCGGGGCTCCGACAGGACGAGCCCGATCCCACCGCCGCCGCGACCTGCCTACGGGGACACCTCGAGGTCCTCGGGCCGGTCACGGCGGCCGAGCTCGAGACCCGCACGGGGCTGCGCCGATCGACGGTCCAGATCGCGCTGGCGGAGCTGGAGAACGACGGCTTCATGCTGCGGGGCCGCTTCGACCCGGCGATCGACGACGAGCAGTTCTGCGCCCGCCGCCTCCTCGCCCGCATCCACCACTACACCCAGAAGCGCCTGCGCCGCGAGATCGAGCCCGTCACCGCGCAGGACTTCCTCCGCTTCCTCCTGCGCTGGCAGCACGCCACGCCCGACACCCGCCTCGAAGGCCGCCGCGGATTGTGCAAGCTCGTCGAGCAGCTCCAGGGGTTCGAGCTGTCGGCGGGCGCGTGGGAGCAGCACGTCTTCACCGCCCGCATGGCCGACTACCGGCCGGAGTGGCTCGACGGCCTGTGCATGTCGGGCGACGTGGCCTGGGGTCGCCTCGGGATCCGCCCGAGTGCCGTGTCCGACGACGAGCCCACGCGCACGAAGACCAGTCGGGCCACGCCGATCGCCGTCCTCCTCCGCAACGACTTCGCGTGGCTGCTCCAAGCGGCGCGCGGCAGCGCCCCCATCGTCGAACCGAGCGACGGACCGACCGCGCAGGTGCTCGCCGAGCTCCGCCACCGCGGCGCCCTCTTCCACAACGAGCTGGCGGCGGTGCTCGGGTCGGCGGGCGACGTCGAGGATGCGCTGTGGGACGGCGTCGCGCGCGGCCTCATCACGGCCGACGGCTTTGGCGCCATCCGCTCGCTGCTTCGAGCCCGCCAGCTCAAGTCGGCGTCGGCGGCCACCTTCCCCCGCCGTCGCCTCCGCCGCGGGGCGACCCAGCGCGTCGGTGCGGACGGTCGCTGGTGCCTCCTCCCGCCCGCAGGCACCGTCGACGATCCGGACGAGCTGGCCGACGCGGTCGCCGAACAGCTCCTCGCCCGCTGGGGCGTCGTGTTCCGCGACCTCGTCTTCCGGGAGACGCTCGCCCTGCCGTGGCGCGACGTCCTCTACGCACTGCGTCGCATGGAGGCACGCGGCACCGCCCGCGGCGGTCGCTTCGTCACCGGCTTCACCGGAGAGCAGTACGCGCTCCCGGAGGCCGTCGACGCCCTGCGCCGCGTCCGCAAGCTCGAGCGTACGGGCGAGGTCGTCCGGCTCTCCGGTGCGGACCCCCTCAACCTCGTCGGCGTCATCGTCCCGGGCACCCGCGTTCCCGCGGTCCGCACGGCCGTCGTCACCTACACGGACGGCCTCGATCAGGCCATCGACGTCCATGGCCCGACCGCACCGGCAATGACGGTCGCCGTGCCATTGCCGTAGCCCGTCAAATGCGGGATACCGGACAGATGACCATCCTTCGCCCGAGCGGCCCCTGGCGGCGGGCCCCCCGGACGATCTTCGTCCTGGGGGGCGGGGGCAACCTCGGAGCGCTGCAGGTGGGCATGCTGCAGGCAGTGCTCGAGCGGGGCATCGTGCCCGATGAGCTCGTCGGCTGCTCGGCCGGTGCCCTCAACGCCGCCATGCTCGCGGCCGACCCGACCGCCGACGGCCTCGACCGCCTACGGACGCTCTGGCTCACCGGACAAGAGGACATCGTGGCCCCCTTCAGCCGCTTCGACGGCGTCCGACTCCTCACCCACCGGGGCGTGGCGCTGCAGTCGAACGACGGCCTCCGCCGGCTCCTCGAGACCCATCTGCCCCACCGCCGGTTCGAGGACTTCCCCATCCCGTTCCACGTCGTGGCCACGTCTCTGACGACGAACTCGGAGCGCTGGTTCTCGAAGGGCGACGTGATCGAGCCGATCCTGGCCTCGGCGGCGCTGCCGGCGATCTTCCCGCCGGTCGTGATCGACGGCGACGTGCTCGTCGACGGCGGCGTCCTCAACAACGTGCCCATCTCGAAGGCCCACGAGCTGTCCCCGAATCGCATCTACGTCTTCCACGTCGGCAACTTCGAACGACCACGGCTGGCGCCGAAGAAGCCGATCGACGTGCTCCTCCAGGCGTTCTCCATCAGCCGTTCGTACCGCTTCGAGACCGAGGTTCGGCAGGTGCCCGCTCCCGGCGTCGAGGTCGTGGTGGTGCCCAGCGTCGACCCGGGCAAACTTCGCTACAACGACTTCAGCCGATCGGCCGAGCTCATCGAACGGGGACGGGCGGCGACCGCCACCTACCTCGACACGCGGGTCGAAGCGGTCCACAGCTGAAGGTCGCGCAACCTCCCAGACGTGCGAGCATGGCGAGGTGGCCCGTCGGTGATCGCAGTCGAGAACGCGTCCCTCGCCGACCGTCGATGGGAGCGGCGGCCGCGCCTCGCGCTCGTGCTGCGCATCGTGATCTTCCTCGCGCCGGCGATCGTCGCGACCGACGCCAGCCTCGTCCTGACCAGGCTCCTCCCGCACCCCCACGGCTTCCTGGCGGCGGCCGCGTGGTGGATCGGCGTCCTCGGGTTCTCGGGGCTCGTCCTGTTCGTGTTCGACCGCATCTTCCGCCGGCTGCTCCCCCTGACGGTGCTCCTCGACCTCGCGCTCGTGTTCCCCGGAACGGCGCCATCGCGGTTCTCCGCCGCCTTCCGCAGCGGCACCGTCAAGAACCTGCAGCGTCGCATCGACCAGGCCAAGGACGACGCTTCCCACGTGAGCGCGGCCGAGGCCGCCGCCACCGTCGTCGGGCTCGTCGGGGCCCTGGCCGTCCACGACCCGCGCACCCGCGGCCACTCGGAGCGGACCCGTGCGTACGCCGAGCTCATCGCCGAGGAGCTCGGCCTGCTCCCCGAGGACCGCGACCGCCTTCGATGGTCGGCGCTCCTCCACGACATCGGGAAGCTCCACGTGCCCGCGAGCCTCCTCAACAAGGCCGGCCGTCCGGACCCCGACGAGTGGGAGACGCTGATCCGCCACCCCGCGGAAGGCGCTCGAATCGCCACCGGACTCCGCGAGTGGCTCGGGCCGTGGGGCCTCGCGATCGAGCAGCACCACGAACGCTTCGACGGCACGGGCTACCCGGCGGGGCTGCGTGGCTCCGCCATCTCCCTCGCCGGACGGATCGTGGCCGTGGCCGACGCCTACGAGGTCATGACGTCCTCGCGCTCCTACGGACCGGCGATCTCGGCGGCGGCCGCGCGCGAGGAGCTCGTCCGCTGCGCGGGCGGGCACTTCGACCCCGAGATCGTCCACGCCTTCCTCCGCATCGCCCTCGGCAAGTTCCCGCGCCGGGCCGGGGTGTTCGTCGCGCTCGCGCAGATCCCAGGGCTGGTCGGTTTCGAGCACCTGGTGCAACAGGCGGGCTCGGCGCTCGTGGCCGGCGGTGCAGTGACGGCCCTCGCCCTCGGTGGCGTCGTCCTCCCCGGCTCGAACGGACTCGGCGGCCTCGACTCCCTCGACGGCCGATCCGACGCGACGAGCCGCCCGCAGGCTTCGGCGCCGTCCGCCCGCGCGGTGACGTCGACGACGGCGGGGGCGACGACGACGACGGCGACGACGGAGACGGCGACGACGACGGCCGCTCCCGGAGCGACGTTCGCTCCCGCGACCACCGCGGCCCCGCCCGCAAGCGTGCCTCCTGACCGCCGCACGTCGTTCCTCGGGGGCACGGCGAGCGGCCAGCCGGCGACGCCTGCCGAGCTGGTGAGCTCGCGACCCGGGGGCACCGGGGATCCCGACTACGACGGCGACGGGGCTCCCGGACGGACGGTCGGCCGCTCGCCGCGCGCCGAGGCTTCGACCGACCCCGCCGAGCACCAGGCGTGGATCGGCACGTTCGCGCCGGGGACGCGGGTCACCGGTACCCCGGTCCTCGAGATCGCATCGGCCCTTGCCGGGTTCGGTTCCGGAAGGGGAACGCTGCGCGCCGTGCTCCTCGACTGCGACGCCACCGGATCGGCATGCTCCGGGACCGAGGTCAGCCGGGCCAAGCTCTCGAAGGCCGAGTGGGGCGACGGATCGGGCGGCTTCGCCGTCAGGACCCTCACGTTCGATGCGACCGACCACGTCGTCGCCGCGGGTAGGACGCTCGTCCTGCGCATCGGCGTCCCCATGGCGAGCCCCTCCCTCGTCGTCGCCTACGGCACCTCCACGCACGCGTCCGCCCTCACGCTCGATCTCTCGTAGACGGACGACGCACGGACACTGCGGTTAGCGTCGGACCATGGCGACGCCGGTCCACGAGCTGGACCTCCCCGAGATCGACCTCTTCGGCGTCGCCCGCGAGGAGAAGAACGCCCGCTACGCCGCCGCCCGCGAGGAGCACTGGCTGGCGCGCATGCCGATGGGGTACGCCGTCATGCGCCACGCCGACGTGGTCGCCCTGCTGCGCGAGCGTCGCTTCCACTCGGCGATCGCGCTCCTCGGACAGATGGCGGGCGTGGCCGACGAGGAGTTCGCCAACCGGCAGACGAAGTCGATCCTCGCCATGGAGGGCGATCCCCATGGACGCCTCCGCCGGCTGGTGGCGCCCGCGTTCACGCCGAGATCCGCGGATCGCCTCCGTCCGTTCATGCGCGAGGTCGTCGGCGGCCTGATCGATCCCGTCGTCGCGTCCGGCGGCTGCGAACTCGTCGCCGACGTGTGCGAGCCCTATCCCATCCCGATCGTGTGCGAGCTGCTCGGCGCGCCGAAGGAGGACTGGAAGCTCTTCTCGGCGTGGGCCACCGACATCTTCCGCATCTTCAACGGAGACATCGCGGGTGATCTCGAGACGATCAAAGCGGCGATGCAGGAGCTCGACGCCTACGTGCGGGCGATGATCGATGAGCGCCGCGCCTCGACGAGCACCTACGAGGACCTGCTCTCCGATCTCCTCGCCGCCGAGGAGGCGGGCGACCGCCTGTCGACCGACGAGCTCGTGATGATGACCGAGGCCGTGCTCATGGCGGGCACCGACACGACCCGCAACCAGCTCGCCTGCGCGGTAGCGCTCTTCACCGACTTCCCCGATCAGTGGAGGCTCCTTGGCGAACACCCCGAGCTGGCCGCCACCGCCGTCGAGGAATGCATGCGTGTCCTCGGCGCCGTGCGGGGCACCGCCCGCATCGCGTCGGAGGACATCGAATACCGAGACGTCCTGTTCCCCGCGGGCACCCTCGTCGCCATCAGCCTGCAGTCGGCGAACTTCGACCCGGCGGTGATGGAGACGCCGGGCGACTTCGACATCACCCGCAAGCAGCCGGCACAGCAGATGACGTTCGGCTCCGGCATCCACCACTGCCTCGGCGCGTCCCTCGCCCGCGCCGAGCTCCAGGAGGCCCTTCCGCTCCTGGCCCGCCGCATGCCCGACCTCGCCGTCGACGGCGCCATCGAGTGGAAGCCCGAGACCTTCGGCATCTGGGGACCGGCCCGCCTCCCGCTGCGCTTCGCCCCGTCGTCGGCCTGATGGTGGCACCCAGTGCGCTGGGAGCGCGAGAGGCCGACGCGTGGCCGCCGCGCATGGTACGGCCGCGCCGGGGGGGTCGGGTGCGGGTCTGGGAGGCGCTCGACCGCGCCCTCGACCCGCTCGCGTGGCGACCGCAGCTGGCCGGACACGTCGAGCTGAAGGACTTCCGCGTCCGCCGGGGAACCGACTACACGATCATCGCCAATCGTCGCGACATGGTGTACTACCGCCTCGATCCGGCCGAGGCCGCCATCGTCCGGCGCTTCGACGGCGACAAGACGGTGGGCGAGGTCCTCGGCGAGCACCTCGACGAGGTGTCCGAGCTGTCCCTCGGCGAGTTCGCCGAGCTCATGCTGCAGCTCCAGTCCGGCCGGATGTTCACGACCGGTGGAGGT
The DNA here is from genome assembly GCA_035525495.1 of Acidimicrobiales bacterium. GTDB lineage: Bacteria > Actinomycetota > Acidimicrobiia > Acidimicrobiales > CADCTF01 > DATLED01. Next base: position 30,850 of record DATLED010000053.1, read on the forward strand.
GACGTCGTCGAGGCTCTGGGTTCCGCGCTCACCAAGGGAAGCCGCCTCGGTCGGGCCGTGTCCAAGATCGTTCGTTCACAACCGGTGGAGTGGCGGGGGGCCGAGGGGCCCGTGCGGTGGATGTACCGCCACGGCCTGCGGTTCGCCTTCCACCCCGTCGGCGCCGTCGCCACGGCGCTCCTCGCCTTCGCCGGCTTCGCCGCCTTTCTCGCCCTGTCCCGCAGCAACCGGTTCTCGCTCGTGACGGACTCGCCCGCCCTCGAGGGTGCGGTGCTCGTCGGGTTGAGCTACCTGCTCGGGGTCTGCCACGAGATCGGCCACGCCGTCGTCCTCGTGCACCGCGGGTGCCGGGTGAAGAGCGCGGGATTCCTCATCTACTTCGGGTCGCCGGCACTGTTCATCGACTCCTCCGACGGGCTCATGCTCGACCAACGGGGCCGCATCCAGCAGTCCCTCGCCGGGCCGTACACCGAGCTCGCCATCGCCGGCGCGGCATCGCTCTTCGCGTTCGCCTTCCCCGACGTCGCCCTGAGCGAGACCCTCTTCCGCTTCGCCCTCCTCAACTACTTCGTGGTGTTCCTCAACCTCGTCCCCCTCCTCGAGCTCGACGGGTACTGGATCTTCTCCGAGCTCATCCAGGTGCCGGACCTCCGTCCCCGGTCGCTCGCCTTCGTCCGCAGGCAGCTCTGGACCCGCCTCCGCCGCCGCCAGCGCCTGACCCGACAGGAGGTCGGGCTGGCCGTCTACGGGACCTTGGGTGTCGCCTTCACCGTCTTCTCCTTCTACGGCGCGTTCTACTTCTGGCAGCAGATCCTCGGGGGCCTGGTCTCCAAGCTCTGGGGTGCAGGCCCGATCGCCCGGGTGGTCCTCGTCGTCCTCGGCATTGTCGTCGCCGGCCCCGTCGTACGGGCCGGCATCGACGCCGGCCGCTCGGTTGGCGCAGCCATCCGGGAGCAGCTGCGGCGGGTGAAGTTCCGGCTCGAGACGGACTGGCGGGTCGAGGCTGCCGAGCTCCTCGAGGAATCTCCGCTCTTCCACGACCTCGACGCCGACGTCCTCGGCACCCTGGCCGGCCGCGTCGAGCGCGAGATCGTGCCCGCCGGGTCGGCCGTGTTCGAACAGGGCGACCGGGCGACGGCCCTCTACGTCGTCCGCCACGGTCTCTTCGCCGTCGTGGAGCGCGACCTGCAGTCCGGTCGCGAGCGGACGCTGCGGCTGCTCGGCCGGGGCGAGGTCTTCGGAGAGCTGGCACTGCTTGGCAACGCCCCCCGCGCGGCCACGATCCGGGCCACGTTCGCCGGCGAGGTCTTCGTGCTCCCCAAGGGCGTCTTCGATCGGCTCCTCGCCGACGTCGCCAACGCCGCCGCCCTCTCGACGGTCTCCCCTGGCCTGCAGGACCTCGAGGAGCTGCGCACCATCCGCTGCTTCGCCCACCTCAGCGCCGGCGAGCTCGCCCAGGTCCGCGACAGCGGCGCCTGGATGCTCGTTCCCGCGGGCGAGGTCATCGTCACCGAGGGCCACGCGGGCGACGACTTCTACGGGCTGCGCACGGGCCAGGCCGAGGTGCTCGTCGGTCGACGGCTCGTCACCCTCCTCGGCCCGGGCGACTGGTTCGGCGAGCGGGCGCTGATCTCCGGGTCCGCCCGTCACGCCACGGTTCGCGCTCGCACACCGGCGCGGGTCTTCCGGCTCGATGGCAGGGCCTTCGACGACCTCCTCCGTGCCGCGTTCGCTTCCGACCGGCCCACCAGACGGCACGCCGAGCAACGCTCCTGGGAGCATTGATCCATGGACTGCTGGCACTGTCAGAGGAACGCCGTGGGATCGTGTCGCTTCTGCGGCCGCGGCATCTGCCCGGACCACGTCGACACCAAGCCGTTCATCCTCGAGATGTTCCGCTCCGAATCCACGCTCCGGGCGCTCGTCGTCGAAGACGCGCTCTACTGCGGCTACTGCCGTCCCCGCCCCACGCCCGTCGACCTCCCCGACCTCGAGTGAAGGAAGTCACGCCCCGATGGTGATGCGCGTCACCGACCGACCACGCCCTCCGGCGCGACCTTGGGGCGAACAGACCCCTGCAACGGAGGACTCCCATGGCGGAGCAAGAGAAGAGCAAGATCACCCCCAAGCGGCCCGGTGCGGAAGAGGACGTGCCGCTGAGCCGGGTGACCGAGCGGGCCGAAGAAGAGCGCAAGTCGCTCGGCCGCAAGACCCTCGGCCGCAAGACGCTCGGCCGCAAGACCCTCGGCCGCAAGACGCTCGGCCGCAAGACGCTCGGCCGCAAGGGCATCTGACCTCCCCGGACCCACGGTAGCGGCGGGCTGCCGTGGGTCGGGGCGGATCGGTCACGGAGGCGTCGTCTCCCCTCTCGGAGATCTCGGCCGCGTTGGCGGCCATTCCCGTCTTCGCTGATGCACCCGCCCACGTCCGGGACGAGATGATCGCCCTCGGTTCGCTCCGCGCCCACCAGAAGGGCGCCGTGCTGTTCCATCAGGGAGATGCGTCCCACCAGGTCTACGTCCTGGTGTCCGGACGCGTGGAGATGAGCTCGGTGTCGGCCGACGGCCGCCGCGCCCTCCACACCTCGATGCTGCCTCCCCGGCTCTTCGGCGAAGTCGAGGCCCTTGCCGCCGAGCGGCGGATCGCCGACGCCACGGTGCTCGCGCCGTCGCAGGTCTGGACCCTCGACGCGCCGGTCTTCCGCGACTTCGTCGAGACCGATCGCTCGGCGGCGAGCGCCGTGATCACCGCGCTCGCCCAGCAGGCGGTGTCGGTGGGCGCGCTCGTCGAGGACCTCCGCGGCCTCGACCTCCGTGGCCGGCTGGCCAAGCGGCTCATCTCGCTCGTCACACCGAGCTTCGACCAGCTCCCGCCCGACGGCTCCACCATCCCGCCGCTCGTCACCCAGGCCGACCTCGCCAGCCTGGCCAACGGAAGCCGCGAGCAGGTCACCCGCATCCTCGCCGACTGGCAACGTTCCGGCCTCGTCAGCCGCCAGGGACGCCGCGTGACCCTGGTCGACGTCGCCGGGCTGGCCCGACTCGCGGGCCTCCGCTGACGAGCCGAGCCATACTGGGCGAACATGGTGATCGCCGGCGCGCGGTCGGTCGGTGTCGGGAGGTGACGAGGCGACCATGACACCGAGGATGCGCGAAGCGGCCGACGTGGAGCTCGACCTCAACGTGCGCCGCGCCATCGAAGCGACCCGCGCCAGACCCGAGTCGGAATCGACCGCACAGCCCGTCCTCTACCGACCGGGGATGCCCGCCGACCCGCGGAGTCTCACGATGCTCCAGCGCAGCGCCGGCAACGCCGCGGTGGCGACGCTGCTGCGTGAGCGCACCCCTCACCGAACTGCCACGCGACCACGTCCCCTGACGCTGCAACGGTTCGCGCCGAACCAACCGGCGCCCGCTCCCCCGACGACCGCGGCCGGGCCCACCGCCGAAAACCAGAGTGGGGGCAGCGGCGCTGGCGGGGGAGGTCTCGTCGAGGAGTCGATCATGGTCGGCACCTCGGGCGGCGGCGCGGCCAAGCAAAAGGGCGAGGGTGGCGACGACGCACACGTCGCCGGGCCGCCTCCTGCAGCCGCGGCGAAGGCCGAGCGCGCGGCCATCCTCGCTGATGCCGCCGCGGCCAAGCGGCAGCTCGGCGCCGAGTTGGCGGCGTCGCAGGGCAAGCTCGGCTCCCAGGTGGGCGCGGCCAAGGCCACCGCCGTCGTGGCCCTCGGACAGGCGACGGCGATGTCCCATGCCTTCTTCGCCACCAAGCACGCCGAGGTCGTAGCCGCCGCCTCGGCGGCCGAGCAGACGGCGACCACCCAGGTCAGCGTCATGACGGCCATGGCCCAGGCACAGGCGGCCGTCACCTACGCGCAGCTCAACGCCACAGCCGCCAGCATCTCCTCCGGCCTCCAGGGCAGGGTGTCGGGATTCGCCAACCAGATCGTCGGCGCGATCGGCGGCCTGTCCCTCCCCGACCTACCCGGCGTCTCCCAGCTCAAGTCGGCGGCCGCGGGGCTGGTGCGCCGGGCCGCCGGCGGCGTCACCGCCGGCATCGGGTTCGTCCAACGGCTGATCACCGGCGCGCTGCGCACCGGCATGGCCGCCGTGTCCAGCCTGATCGGCAAGGCGAGCAGCATCGTGATGTCCGTCATCGGCCGCGTCGCCGCCGCCATCCGCAACGCGGCCGCCAGGGTCACCGGCGTCCTCATGACGATCTCCAGCCGGATCAGCCAGGTCCTGGGGGCGTTCCTGCGCGGCGTCGTGTTCCCCGCCCTCGACCGCCTGCGCGCCGCCGCCTCCCGCCACCTCGTCGCCGGCCACAAGAAGGCCACCGCCGCGGTGAAGGTCAACACCAACTACCACCTGTCGATGCTCGACAAGGTGGCCCGCCTCGCGCCCCCGGGCGGCGCCAAGCAGGGCGGACCGGCCGGCGGCGGCGCCGGCGACGACGCCGTGGCTTCGTTCCACTCGATCCGCAACAGCGCGAGGGAGAACAACAAGCTCGTCGTCGATCTCTTCGGTGGACGCCTCGGTGCCGTCGTCGCCTCCGTGGCCGACATGGCCCGCCGCGGCGCCAGCGAGATCGGCCACCGGATATCGGGCGCCGTCACCCAGATCGTGTCGACCGTCGTGGGCAAGGTGCAGGAGGCGCTGCAACCCGTCCGGGCCATCGCCACCGCCATCGCCGGCTACGTCGGCTCGATCGTGTCGTCGGTGCGAGCGGCGCTGGCGGGCGCGGTCGAGTGGCTGCGGGGCGCGGCCACCGCGCCGATCGAGCACCTCGTCTCGTTCGGGTCGAGCGCCGTCGGCCTCGCCAAGAACTTCCTCGGCTCGCTGCTGCGCAACGTGCTCAGCGGCAACTTCACGCTGCCCGGTCTCGGCCTCGGCGAGTTCCGTCCCCCCACCAACGCAGCGGGCCCGGTGCCGACGGACGCGGTCACGAACAGCCTCGGCTCGTCGTCGAGCAGCGTGCTCGGGATCATCGGGACCGTCCTCGCCGTCATCGCCGGGATCATCCTTTTGCCCGTGCTCCTGGCGACAGCGCTCGGCCTCGTGCTCCTCGCCCTCGCCTCGCTCATCGTCCTGGGTCCCCTGGCCCTCCTCGCGCTCGTGCTCTACGGCGCCTACCGACTCGTGAAGTGGATCTTCACCCCGTCGAAGCTGACGGTGACCCACGAGACGAGCCTGAACGCGCCCAGCGGCGCACCCAAGACGCGCGTCGAGGTCGCGGTCGGAGAGAAGGTCCGCTTCGACGCCAACAAGAAGGGCAAGTGGGGCGCGAGCGACGGTTCGCCGAAGTCCGGTGCGACCGACTCCGCGTTCCGCTGGACGGCCCCAGATCGCGAGGCCACGCCGACGATCAGCATCGACGTGTCCGGCTCGGGCAAGGAGGACATCGCCTTCAAGGTGGTCGAGCCGAAGACCGTCAGCGCCAAGCGGGAGAAGGTGCTCGACGCGCCGAAGGGGCAGCAGGGCGCCGGCATGATCGTCGACTTCACCTACGGGCCGACCAACGTGTCGTTCGGCCGGGTCTCGGCCCGAGAGGTCGCCGGACCGGCGAGCGAGCGCGACGGCTACTACGCCACCGATGGGGAGAAGCACTTCCACCAACCCAAGTCGTCGGACTTCTTCCAGATCGGCGAGGACAACCATCCGGCCAACGGCGTCAAGGACCAGGCGTCGCAGTTCGGCTCGACGCCGCCGTGGTCGAAGGGCCGCTTCGTCTGGTACATCCCGAACCGCTTCCTCGTCGCCGGCGAGGACGGCGACGGCAAGCAGTTCGCCAAGGTCGAACAGGAGTTCCTGATGGCCGACGAAACCGGCAAGACGACCATCAACAAGGCCGGAGCCACCGTCACCCGCGCGCCGCAGTAGCCGGCTGCAACCGCCCGCACACCGGATGATCCGGTCGTGACCGCAACGGCAGGCGATCCCCTCGCTGAGGGCCACGCGGCGCTCCGCCAGGGCGACACCGCCGCTGCCAGGAGAGCCTTCGCCGCAGCGGAAGACCCGACTGGGGCGCGCGTCGTCGAGGGGCTCGCCCGCGCCGCCTACATCGACCTCGACTTCGACGCCGCCATCGCCGAGTGGGAGCAGGCCTACGCCGCCTACCGCCGCGCCGGCGATGCGGTCGGCGCCAGTCGGTGTGCCCGCACGCTCGCCTACATGAGCGGTTCCATCCGCGGCGACGGCGCGGTGATGAGCGGCTGGTTGTCACGGGCGACAACGCTCCTCGAGGACGTGCCCGACACCGCCGAGCGCGGGTGGGTCGCGCTCAACCGCGGCATGTTCGCCGGTGATCGGAACGAGCGCGACGCGCTGTTCGGCGACGCGCTCCACGCCGGCCGCCGCTTCGGCGACGACGATCTCAGCTTCGTCGCCCTCGCCTACCGTGGCGCGAACCTCGTCCACGCCGACCGCGTCGCCGAGGGGATGGCGCTGCTCGACGAGGCGTGCGCGGCGGTTGCCGGTCACGACGTCGACGACTTCTGCGCGCTGCAGGAGATCTTCTGCCAGCTCTTCTCCGCCTGTGAGTACGCTCACGACGTCGCCCGCGCCGACCAGTGGATCCGGATCGGCGAGTCCATCGCCGCTCGGCGTCGCCTGCCCGCGGTGTCGGCGTTCTGCCGGACCCACTACGGAGGGCTGCTCACGGACGCCGGCCGGTGGCCCGAGGCCGACGAAGCCCTCACCGAGGCCGTGCGGCTCTGGGGACTCGGACACCGCTCGATGCAGATCGGCGCGCGAGTCCGTCTGGCCGACCTCCGCATCCGCCAGGGACAGCTCGAGGAGGCTGAGGCCGTCCTCGCCGGGATCGACGGTGAGGGCGAGGCCGCCCGTCCGATCGCCGCCATCCACCTCGCCCGCGGTGACACCCCACGGGCGCGCGACATCCTCGAACGAGCGCTCGCGGCAGTACCGGGGTCGAGTTCGTCCATCGCACCACTGCTCTCCCTGCTCGTCGACGTCCACCTCGCGGAGGGCGAGCACGACGAGGCGGGGGCCAGCGCCCGAAGACTCGTCGAGTGCGGCCGCACCCATGGCAGCGACTTCGTCCTCGCGCTGGCCGCCCGAGCGAACGGAAAGGTGTGCCTCGCCACCTCCGTCGGCGATCCGGGTGCTTGCCTCCGCGAGGCGCTCGCCGCCTTCGGACGGGCGCGAATGCCCATCGAGTCCGCGCGCGTCCGGCTCGCATTGGCAGAGGCGCTCCGGGATACGCAACCCGCGCTCGCCACCACGGAGGCGCGGACGGCGATGGACGAGTTCCTCCGCCTCGACGCCGGACGCGACGTCGACGCAGCCGCGGCCGTCCTTCGCTCGCTCGGTGTGCGGGCGGCGGCCGCGCCGAGCACGGCCGGGGGGCTCACACGGCGCGAATCCGAGGTCCTCGAGCTCCTCGCCCGGGGGCTGTCGAACCCCGAGATCTCCGACCGCCTCTACATCAGCCGCAAGACCGTCGAACACCACGTGGGCAACGTCCTCTCCAAGCTCGGGCTGCGTACCAGGGGCGAGGCGGCGGCCCACGTGCGGCGGTCGAATGCGGGAGGCGAATAGGGGACCTCCCCGATGCGCGAATCCGGCACCTGGGCGCACCGTGAGCCGCATGACCAACGAGAACGAATACGACGCCATCGTCGTCGGCGCCCGCTGCGCCGGCTCCCCCACCGCCATGCTGCTGGCCCGCCAGGGGCGCCGGACACTGCTCGTCGACCGGGCGACGTTCCCGAGCGACACCGTGTCCACGCACTTCATCCACGCCAAGGGCGTCGCCGCCCTGCGCCGCTGGGGCGTGCTCGACCACGTCATCGCCAGCGGCTGCCCGGCCGTCGACCACTACTCGATGGACTTCGGACCCGTCACCATCGCGGGCACGCCGCGCCCTGCCGAGGACGGCGGCGTTCTCGGCTATTGCCCGCGGCGCACGGTGCTCGACAAGATCCTCGTGGACGCGGCCGTCGAGGCCGGCGCCGAGGTGCGAGAGGGCTTCGCCGTCGACCAGATCGTCGTCGAGGATGGACGGGTCGTCGGCGTCCGTGGTCACGGCGCGGACGGCATCCACGTCGAGGAGCGGGCCGCGATCGTCGTGGGCGCCGATGGCCGCAACTCCCGGGTGGCGAAGGCCGTCGACCCGCCGCGCTACAACGAGAAGCCGATGCTGCAGTGGTCGTACTACACCTACTTCCGCGATCTGCCGGTGAGCGGCATGGAGATCGTCGTGCGTCCCGACCGTGGCTGGGCCGCCTTGCCCACCAACGACGGCCTCACGCTCGTGGTCGTCGGCTGGCCGATGGCAGAGTCGTCGGCCTACAAGTCCGACGTCGAGGCCAACTTCTTCAAGACCCTGGAGCTGGCGCCCGAGTTCGCGGCTCGCGTCGCCGCTGCCACTCGGGTCGAGCGCTTCACCGGGACCGCCTGTGACAACTTCTTCCGCCAGCCCTACGGACCGGGCTGGGCCCTCGTCGGCGACGCCGGGTACACCAAGGATCCGATCACCGCCCAGGGCATCACCGACGCCTTCCGCGACGCCGAGCTGTGCGCTGTTGCGATCGGTGCGTGGCTCGACGGCCGTGCGTCGTTCGACGATGCCCTGTCGACCTACCAGTCGACCAGGGACGCGGCCGTCGGTCCGATCTACGAGTTCACCGCTCAGTTGGCATCGCTGGCGCCGCCCCCCGCCGAGCTCCAGCAATTGCTTGGTGCCGCGTACGGCAACACCGAAGCGATGGCCGACTTCGTCAGCCTCACGACCGGCACCGTGTCACCCGTCGACTTCTTCGACCCAGGCAACATCGGCCGGATCATGGGGGCCGCCGTCGGCGCCTGACACGAGGATGCACGCGACTGACCATGCCGCCTATTCGTCGACGAGCAGCTCCGATGCGAACGCCAGCGCCGACCCGAGAAAGCGGTACGCGTACTCCTGGGCGAGCGGACGGGTCTCGCAGAACACGATGGGCACGTTCGGGTAACGCACCTGGGCGTCCGCCAGCATCTCGGCGACCATCGACGGCCGGACGTGGCGCAACCGGAAGACGTCTGCCCACCGATCCTCGACCACGATCGCCGCCCTCGCGACCGCGGCGAGCTCGCCCAGACGCAGCAGGAGGCTGCCGTCGACGACGTTGCCCGCGAGCTCTTGCAGCTTCTTTCGTTCCACGACGCCGACGACCGCGCCGTCGAGCTCGACGGCGTAGTCACCGACCGGCAACGACCGCTTCGTCAACACGGCCTGCTGCTGCTCGAACTTCCAGGCGTAGCGCTCGCGGGTATCGACGATGATGTCGAGCACGCCTCCGGCACTGCGCCGCGTCGGGAGGTGCAGCCCCGGGCGGGTCTTTCGGGTCGTCGACGCCGTCTGCCAGAAGATGCCCTCCCGCCCGCCCGGCAGTGACGTGATCACGAACTGTGAGCGGCTCTCTCGCACCCGGTCGAGGACGAGGTCAACGGCCACGCCCCGACGGACGCAGGTCCGGACGCGACCTCCTCGATCACTTCGGCGTCGTCCGGCCACTCGGCCCGATGGCAGTGGACCTTCGCCGTCCGGGGCCACGTGTCCTTGGCCTTCAACACGAGCGGACGGGTCCCGACCGGCACCCACAGCAGGAACGGGAGGCTCGAGTCCACATCGGGATTCCGCGCGATCCGGAAGGTCGGCACCACCGTCCGATGCTAGAGACGCGACGCCCCCTGGCGGTGGCTCCGCGGAGCCGCCGGTCAGACGAGTGCCATCGGCTCCTCGCGCTCGGCGGCCCACGCCAGCTCCTGCAGCACCCGCTGGCAGGCCGCACTGTCGGCGGCCTCGGGGTCCTGGAGCGACGTGAGCCCGACCGGGCTCTGCTCGTAGAGGGCGGCGAACCACGCGTAGGTGACGGCGTCCATCGTCGGCTGGCTCGCATGGCCGAGCGGGTCGCGGAACAGCTCCGACTGCCGCGTCGCGCCCGGAACCTCGCCGGCCACGACGGCCGATCGGAGGCGCAGCACGGCGAGCATGATCGCGGAGGTCGCGGCGTCGCCCCACGAGTGCTGCACCATCACCTGCACGCCCGGGTTGTGCTCGACCGCGAGGTCGGCGAAGAGGTCGATCGCCGGCTCGGGGACGATCACGTTCGACGACAGCGGACGGCATCGACGCTCGTCATGTGATCCCCCAAGATCGATCGGCGAACGACACCTCTCGCCGGGCCGAACTCTACGCTCGGACGTCATGGCGATCATGTCCTACGGACGGCGGATCACGCAGATGGCGGAGCTGGATCCCGAGCGGGCGGCGGTGACGTGCGGCGGGACGACGCTGACGAGACAGCAGCTCGAGCAGCGGGCCAACCGACTCGCGCACGACTTCCTCGAACGCGGCGTCGAGCTCGGCGACATGGTGACGATCGCGCTGCCGAACTCGACCGACTGGTACGTCGCCATGGCGGCCTGCTGGAAGGTAGGCGCCGTCCCGCAGCCGGTGTCAGCCAAGCTGCCCGCCCGGGAGCTGCAGGCGATCCTCGAGCTCGCAGATCCGAAGCTCGTCGTCGGCGTGTCCGACGACCTCACCGAAGGTCGACCGGCTCTCCCGA
>DATLED010000059.1:0-62884 GCA_035525495.1 Acidimicrobiales bacterium
TCGGCGAGCTCGACGGCGATGGCGGCGAGCGCGTCCGCGGAGTCGGGCGGGTCGGCGGGCACGCTCTAGCCTCGCACCGATGCCCGCCAGCAACGGAACCGTCGATCTCCGCTCCGACACCGTCACCCGGCCGACGGCCGAGATGCGTCGCGCCATGGCCGAGGCCGAGGTCGGCGACGACGTCTACGGCGAGGACCCGACGGTCAACGCGCTGCAGGAGGCGTTCGCCGAACGGGTCGGGAAGGAGGCGGCGCTCTACGTGCCGTCGGGGACGATGGCCAACCAGCTGGCGCTGCGTCTCCTGGCGCCGGCAGGCACCTCCGTCATCACCGGCGCCCGCCACCACGTCGTCGTCTACGAGAACGGCGCGGGCGGGCGCAACGCCGGCGTGCAGTTCACGTCGATCCCCGACGCCGACGGCACGCTCGATCCTGCGGACGTGGCGTGGCACATCGCCGCCGCCGACCACCACCACCCGAAGCCCGGCCTCCTGGCGATCGAGAACACCCACATGCCGGCCGACGGCGCGCCCTGGCCGATCGACCGACTGCGCGAGGTCGTCGCCGCCGCCTCGGGGTTGCCCGTCCACATGGACGGGGCCCGTCTCTTCCACGCCGAGGTCGCGACCGGCACGTCCGCCGCCGAGTACACCTCGGCGGTGACGACGGTGATGTGCTGCCTGTCGAAGGGCCTGGCCGCGCCCGTCGGCTCGCTGCTCGCGGGTCCTGCCGACGTCATCGCCGAGGCGCGTGTCGAGCGCCAACGTCTCGGTGGTGGGATGCGCCAGGCCGGCATCATCGCCGCTGCGGGCCTCGTGGCGTTGCGGACGATGATCGATCGCCTCGCCGACGATCACGTCCGCGCGCGGCGCCTTGTCGAGGCCGTGGCGGAACGTTGGCCGGACAGCGCGATCGACGTCGAGTCGATCCGGACGAACGTCGTCACGTGGCGCCACCCCGCGACCGAGGAAGTCCTCGAGCACCTCGCGAGCGAGGGCGTCCTCGCGGGAACGATCGCCCCTGGCGTCCTCCGGCTGGTGACCCACTGTGACGTCGACGACGACGGGATCGAGCGGGCGGCCAAGGCCATCGCCTCCGCTCCTTGCTGATGCCCGAGCGCGTCCTCGCCGTCTACGCCCATCCCGACGACGCAGACGTGTCATGTGGCGGGACGATGGCCAAGTGGGCGGCCGACGGAGCCGACGTGCACGTCGTCGTCTGCGCCTCCGGCGACAAGGGCTCGTCAGATGCCGCCGTCGATCCGTCGGTGCTCGGTGCTCGGCGTGCGGCAGAGGTCGAGTCGGCGGCGACGGCCCTTGGTCTGCGCGGTCACCACCTTCTCGGCCACGCCGACGGCGACCTGGCCAACGAGCCGTCGCTGCGCAGGGAGATCGTGGCCCTCGTCCGGGCGGTGCAGCCCGACGTCGTGCTCTGTCCGGACCCGACGGCGGTGTTCTTCGGCAGCAGCTACGTCAACCATCGCGACCACCGCATCGTCGGCTGGGCGACGATCGACGCCGTGGCCCACGAGGCTCGCAGTCCGCACTACTTCCCCGACGCCGGTCCGCCCCACCGTGTCGCCGAGCTCTGGCTCTCCGGTTCGCTCGAGCCCGACGAGTGGGTCGACATCGCGGCGACCATCGACGCCAAGACCGAAGCGCTGCGAGCCCACGAGAGCCAGGTCGCCGAGGCGGGGGAGTGGCTGCGGACGTTCGTCCAGGAGCGGGCCGAGGAGGCGGGGCGCCAGGCAGGCGTCAAGTACGCCGAGGGCTTTCGCCGCCTGACCTTCTGACGCCGGTTCAACCGTCGGAGGGCTCGTTGAAGAGCTCGTCCTCCTTGATCCGTTTCCACTCGCCCATCGCTCGCAACGTCAGCACGGCGACGACGGCCACGCCGAGCGCAGCCAACACGCCGCCGACGAGGGCTCCGATCCCGCCGGGCGTGGCGCAGTCGCCCTCGCACTGCAGGTCGACGAACGACCACCCGATCAACGCCCCGCAGCTGCCGCCGACGAGGATGGCGGCGAAGGCGACGGCGCGGGCGAGGGGTGAGGGCAGTGCCGACAGCCGGCGCTCCCCGGTATCGGGCACGGGGCGATCGTAGGGCGCCGGCGCCACTAGAACGGAGCCCATGCGCTTCGCCATCAAGACCTCACCGCAGGAGACGACGTGGGAGGACATGCTCGCCGTGTGGATGGCCGCCGACGAGCTCGAGGTGTTCGAGTCCGGCTGGACGTTCGACCACTTCTATCCGATCTTCTCGGACCCGACGGGCCCGTGCCTCGAGGGGTGGGTGACGCTGGCGGCGCTGGCACAGGCGACGACCCGACTTCGCGTCGGGGTCCTCGTCACCGGCATCCACTACCGGCACCCGGCGGTCCTGGCCAACATGGCGGCCACGCTCGACATCGTCAGCAACGGCCGTCTCGAACTCGGCATCGGCGCGGGATGGAACGAGGAGGAGAGTGGCGACTACGGCATCCACCTCGGCTCGCTGAAGGAGCGCTTCGACCGCTTCGACGAGGCCTGCGAGGTCATCGTGTCGTTGCTGTCCAACACGACCACCGACTTCTCCGGTGAGCACTACGAGCTGCGGGGCGCACGCTGCGAACCCAAACCGGTTCAGCGGCCCCTCCCGCCGATCTGCATCGGCGGCAAGGGCGAGAAGCGCACGCTTCGGGCGGCCGCCCGCTTCGCCGACCACTGGAACTTCCCCGGAGGACCCATCGAGGAGTTCGTGGCCAAGCGCGATGCCTTGCACCGTCACTGCGCGGACGTCGGCCGCGACCCATCGGAGATCTGGACGTCGACCCACCTCCGCCTCGGCGCCGACGGCGATCCGTCGGGCGTCGTCGAACAGGCGAAGGCGTACGCCGACGCCGGCCTCGACCTCGGCATCGTGTATCTCCCGCAGCCCCACACCCCGGCGGTGCTCGGGCCGCTGGCCGCCGCCCTCGCGCCGCTCCGCTGACGGCGTCGACATCGGCGAACAAGGCCCTCGCCTCCGTCATCGCCGTCGTCACCGGCGGCGCCCTTCCGGCGTTCCTGACGGGCGGCGTCAGCGTCCAATTGCGGGCCGAGCTCGGCTTCGGCGAGTCGGGCCTCGGGCTCGCCGTCGGCGCGTTCTTCGCGGCCGCCGCAGTGTCGTCGGCGGTGCTCGGGCGGACCGCCGAGCGGCTCGGCCCGACCGCCTCGATGCGCGCCAGCGCGGCGTGCAGCGCGGTTGCGCTGCTCGGGGTCGCGGTCAACGCACGCAGCTTCACGACGTTGTTGTTGTGGCTCGCCTTCGGCGGCGTCGCCAACGCGTTGGCGCAACCGGCCGCGAACCTGTTCATCGCGACGACCGTGCCGGTGGAGCGGTTGGGCATGGCGTTCGCCTTCAAGCAGTCGGGAATCCCCGCGGCGACCCTGCTCGGCGGGCTCGCCGTGCCGAGCATCGCGCTCACGGTCGGGTGGCGGTGGGCGTTCGTGGCGGCCGCCATGTTCCCGATCGTCGGCGGGCTCACGATCCCCGCCGCCGCGCGTCGGGTGGGAAGAACACCGGCTGACGGACCGGAGGTTCGGTCGAGGGTCCCGTTGACGCCCCTCGTCGTCCTCGGCTCGGGCATCGGCCTCGGCGCCGCGGCCGCAGGCACCCTCGGTGCCTTCCTCGTGAACGCGGCCGTCGACGCCGGGATCGCCGAGGGTGCGGCGGGCCTGCTCGTGTCGGCGGGTAGCGCCATCGGCATCACCGTCCGGTTGCTCGCCGGCCGGCGCGCCGACCGCCGGGAAGGCGGTCAGCTGCGCGTCGTCTCGGCGATGCTCGTCGCCGGGTCGGTCGCTTACGCGCTCTACGCCACGGAGGTGCCGATCGTGCTCCTGCTCGCGACGCCGCTCGCCTTCGGCGCGGGCTGGGGGTGGCCGGGCCTGTTCAACCTCGCCATCGTGCGCGCCCATCCGACGGCGGCGGCGACCGCCTCGGGGATCACCCAGACCGGCACGTACGTGGGGGCCGTTGCCGGTCCGGTCGTCTTCGGAGCCGTCGTCGAGGCGGCGTCGTATCGCGCCGCCTGGCTGCTCGCGGCAGGGTTTGCCGTCGCCGGCGCCGCCACCATCGCCGCCGGTCGCTCGCTGATCCGCCGGGAGCGCCTGCGGTCCGAGCTCGACGACGCAGCCATCCCCGCCGATCCGCTCTAGCAACGGGCCAGCGCGCACACCTTTCCGCCGGTGATGCGGACGAGCTCATCCGGGGTGATGGCGAAGTTCAGGTGGGGCGTCCCCGCCGCCGCCCACACCTCCTCGTAGGTCAGCAGGTCCTCGTCGACGAACAGGGGCAGCGCGGTCGCATGACCGAGCGGTGGCACCCCACCGACCGGGAACCCCGTCGCCTCCCGCACCTGCTCCGCAGTCGCCCGTCCCGTCGACGACGCGCCCGCGGCCACGGCGAGCTTGGCCTCGTCGAGCTGGTTCGACCCGCTGACGAGGGCCACCACCGGCGACCCGTCGGCGAGGAACACGAGCGACTTCACGATCTGCCCCACCTCCACGCCGATCGCCCTGGCGGCGTCGTCGGCCGTCCTCGTCCCGTCGGGGAACTCACGGACGTCCATGGCGAACCCGAGGGCGGCGGCCGCCTCGACCACCCGCTGCGCGTTCCGATGGAGCATGGCGTCACCCTGGCAGAATCGCGTCGTGCGCGAGTGGCTGGTCGCCAGCGGGATCATCGAGGGCCCCGAGGGTGTGCTCCTCGTTCAGAACCGCCGCCGCAACGGATCACTCGACTGGTCCACACCAGGCGGCGTGATCGAGGTCGCGGACGGCGAGTCGATCCTCGACGGCCTCACGCGCGAGGTGCACGAGGAGACCGGGATCACGGTCACCGCTTGGGAGGGCCCCGTCTACGAGGTCCACGCCGAGGCCGAGGGAATGGGATGGCGGCTCCGCGTGGAGGTCCACCGCGCTCTCGAGTTCAGCGGAGACCTCGTCCTCGAGGACCTCGACGAGATCGTCGTCGACGCCGCGTGGGTCGCCGTCGACGCGTGCGGTCCGCACCTCGACCAGTGCCCGGTGTGGGTGCGCGAGCCGCTCTCGGCCTATCTCGACCATCGGTGGGACGACCCGCCGTCGTTCCGCTACCGGGTCGAAGGAGCCGACCGCGGGGCCATGAACGTCGTGCGGCTGTAGTCGCGTGGAGGACACGACCCGAACGATCCTCCACGTCGACATGGACAGCTTCTATGCGTCTGTCGAGGTGCTGCTCGACCCGTCGCTAAAGGGCAAGCCGGTGATCGTCGGCGGCAGCGGAGACCGCGGCGTGGTGGCATCGTGCAACTACGAGGCGAGGTCCTTCGGCGTGCACTCGGCGATGCCCTCGGTACGCGCCAAGCGGCTGTGCCCGCAGGCGGTCTTCGTGCACGGGAAGTTCGACACCTACGGCGAGTACTCGAAGCGGTTCCACGAGATCTTCCGCAGCTACACGCCTCTGGTCGAGGGCATCAGCCTCGACGAGGCCTTCCTCGACGTCACGGGCGGCCGCCGCCTCTTCGGGAGCGGAGAGGCGATCGGCCACGAGATCCGCCGTCGCATCCACGACGAGATCGGCCTTCGCTGCGCCGTCGGAGTCGGGCGCTCGAAGTTCATCGCCAAGCTGGCGTCGAAAGCGGCGAAGCCCAAGGTCTCGCGCCCCGGGCTGGGCCCGGTTCCGGGTCTCGGCGTGCTGGTGATCGCGCCCGAGGACGAGCTCGCCTTCCTCCACCCGCTGCCCGTCGGCGCGCTGTGGGGCGTCGGGCCGGCGACGCAGAAGCGACTCGAGCGGTTCGGGATCGTCACCGTGGGCGACCTCGCGGCGCTGCCCGCCGACACCTTGGTGAGCGCTCTCGGCACCGCGCACGGCCGGCACCTCCACGAGCTGGCCTGGGCGCGCGACGACCGTCCCGTCGTGCCCGAGGCCAGGCCGAAGTCCATCGGCCACGAGGAGACCTACGCCAAGGACCTCCACGACCACGCTGCGCTCTCACGGGAGGCCGTGCGCATGGCCGATGCCGTCGGACAACGCTTGCGCAAGGCCGGGATGGAGGGGCGGACGGTGACGATCAAGGTGCGCTTCCACGACTTCAACACGATCACGCGGAGCAACACGTTGCCGGTGCCGACGGCGACGGCGTCGGTGGTGGCGGCGGTCGCCAAGGAGCTGCTGATGACGGTCGACCCGGGACGGGGCGTCCGGCTCTTCGGGGTGAGCCTGTCGAACCTCGTCGAGGCCTCTGACGAGCAGCTGACGCTCGACAGCGTCCTCGACGGAGCACCCGAGCCGCGCGCGCAGGTCGATGCCTCCCGCGCCGTCGACGCCATCCGCGCGCGCTTCGGCGAGAACGCCGTCGGACCGGCCGTCCTGGCCGACGGCGACGGCCTCCATCTCAAGCGCCAGGGCGACACCCAGTGGGGCCCGCGGGCGGGGTGACGAAGATCGCCCGCTGCGCGATGATGGTTTCGTGCCGCTCAGCGAGGACGAACAGCGGATCCTGCAGGAGATCGAGAAGAACTTCTACGACTCCGATCCGGCGTTCGCCGGCAAGGTGGGCACGACGACGCTCTACCGGCACGCCGGCCGCAACCTCAAGTGGGCGACGGTCGGCTTCGTCGCCGGTCTGGTGATCCTGATCGCGGGCTTCACCGAGTCGGTCGTGCTCGGGTTCCTCGGGTTCCTGATCATGGTCGGCTGCGCGTTCCTCTTCTACCTGAACGCCGCCAAGATGGGGAAGGCCGGGCTGCAGTCGGTCTCGCAGCGGACGGGCAACATCACCGAGATCATGGGCCGGCGCAGCCAGAAGCTGAAGGATCGCTTCCGACGCGAGGACGAGAGCTAGCAGGGCGTTCGACCCGAACGCAACCACGGCGGTCATGCGCGCACAGCGGCACCCGTCGAGCACTCCCTCTTCAGCACCCCGCTAGCCCGCTCTGTCGGTCCCGATCAACGGTCGGGGATCCAGCCACCACGCGACCCGGTCGGTCACCGAGACCTGGTCGAGCACCGCCGTCCGGACGGTCTTCGCGCTCAGGCTCGCGCGGTCGACGATCTCGTCGGGGACGTCGCCTTCGGTGTAGGCGGCGAGGGCGGCGTCCTTGGCGAGTGATCGAAGGGCCTTGGACGGGTCGGGCTGGAGTCCCGCCGATCGGCTGGCGCGGTCTGCGTACTCGGTCATGGTCTCGGATGGCTGGCGGGCGATGCCGGCGGCGGAGAGGACCTCGGAGGTGTCGGCCCAGTCGGCGAGCACCTGTGCCGCGGTCCCGGGAGCGGAGCGACGCGACCGGCGGCGTTGCAGGTGGAGGAGGGGGACGACGATCGCCCAGACCACGACGAGGGCGAGGGCGGCGAGCGCCGTCTTCTCGAAGCCGGTGAGCCCGGCATGCTCGTCCTCGGACGCGTCCACGCTGTCTGCGCCGCTGCCGAGGTCGGGGACCGTCGTCGGGCCGTCCTCTCCGGCGCCCGGTGCGGTCGTGGGCGGTGCCGTCGTCTCCGCCGTGCTCGCGTTCCCGCGCTCGTCCTGCGCCTCGGGACGGCCCGTGTAGGCCGTGGCATTGGGGGCGCCGCGTCCCGGCGTCGGCTCGAAGGCGACCCAGCCGAAGTTGTGCAGGTAGACCTCGGGCCACGCGTGGGCGTGCTCGTCGCGCACGTGGTACGTCCCGTCGCTCTGGAGCTCGCCGGGTGTGAACCCGACCGCGACGCGGGTCGGCAGCCCGATCGTCCGGGCCATCACCGCGTATGCACCGGCGTACTGCTCGCAGTAGCCCTCCCTGGTGCGGAACAGGAAGTTCTCGAGTGCCCGCTCGTCGTGGCCGGGCTGCGCATCGAGGTTGTACTTGAAGCCTCGGTGGAAGTAGTCCTGCAGCGAGCGGGCCTTGGCGTAGGGCGTGGCCGCCGCGTCCGTGACGCGGTGGGCCTCGGCCCTGACCCGTTCCGCGACGGGCGGCAGCGCGAGGTAGCGGGTGACGACCTCCTGGGGTGCTTGCGCGGGCGCGGTCGCAAGGAGCTCCGGGGTGAGCTGGGGCACCGACGAGCGCACGGTGTAGATCGAGCCGTCGGTCGTGTCGGCCGGCGTGATGAGGCTGGCGGTGTCCTGGTTGTAGGACACGTCATCGATGCCCTCGATGCGCTCGGGCCGGAAGGCCGCGGGCAGCCAGATCGACGCGAGGCCCGAGACCGAGAACTCCTGCTCGGCCGTCGCGGTGGGCAGGTCGGGCACCAACGGCTCGGTGGACCGGATCGTCCCCTTCGTCTCACGGTAGGTGTCGTTGGACGACCAGATCGTCCCGTTGAACGTGTCGAGCGAGGTCAGCCGCCAGTACGACTTCACCGAGCTCTTGACGGTGAAGACCTCGATCCTCGCCTGGTCGACGAGGCGCCCACGGATGTCGACGAGCGGGCTGATCGTCGCGCGGTTGGAAGGGCCGTTCGGCCGGTTCTTGTACTTCACGATCGCCGACTCGGGACCGGGGACGAGCGGGCCGAGGAGCAGTCCCAGCCCGAGGGCCAGACCGCCCAGACCGACCGCCGTCCTGACCAGCGCGCTCCGCCCGGTGGCGGGCTGCCCGCCGAACCACGCGCCTGCGCGGTTGGAGCGGGCGAGGCCGTGGACGACGAGGAAGGAGAGGGCAGCGGCGACGAAGATGGTGACGGCCCAGGTCCGGTGGCGGGACGTGCCGAGGGCGGCAGTGAAGATGAACAAGGTGAAGGCGGGGATGATCGCCTCGAACGTCGCCTGCAGGCGGAAGGCGGCCCAGTCGGCCATGAACGCCGAGACGCCGATGGCGAGGACGGTGGCGAGCACGAAGCCGGGTAGCACGGCCGCGGGCGCCCGGACGGTCGAGAACTGCGCGCGAGCCGCGCCCAGCATCTCCAGTCCGTCCCGCACCGTGAGCGGGAGGGGGACCCCGTAGGCGGTCGTGTGGCCGAGGACCGTCCACGACGCGATGAGGCCGACGGCTCCGAGGGTGGCGACGGCGGCGATTGGCGTCGGGAGGTCGTTGCGCCGACACCACCACGCGACGCCGTGCCCGACGAGGGTGGCGAGGAGGACCGGGGGGAGGAAGCGGGCGTCGGCGAAGAGGCGACCGAACCCGAGGGCGACCGAGAGGGTGAGTCCGGTGAGCGCGATCGTCGCCGGCATCGACCGGTCGTCCCACCACCGGCCCGTCGGCGTGCCGGAGGGCAGGCTGGTCCGCGGGGATCCACTCGCCGGTCTTGCCGGCGCGCCGCTGCCGGTGCGAGGCGTCGGTGACGGCATCCGTCGGAGGGTCGACGTCATCGGTGAGCCACCGCGGTCGGGGCCATCGCGGAGTCCCACGCGTCGGCGAAGCGGGTCGCATTGGTGACGCGCACGAGGGCGCTGACGGCTGGAAGCGGAGGAGGCGACTGGATCGAGCCGGGGCTTCCGGAGGGCTCGTGGGCGGAGCGGTCGATGAGGACGAGGACGATCGTCCCGTAGCGGGTGCGCAGCCGGGCGACGGCGTCGAGGTCGGCCGTCGAGGCGCGGTCGGTGGTGATGATGACGAGCGAACCGCCGTTGCCGGCGCGGCGAAGGGTGGCGGTCACGCCGGCAAAGCGCTCCTCGCGGGTGGCGTCGAGGGTGGCGAGGTGCTCGAGCACGGCCTCCGCGTGGGTGTGCCCGGTGCCGAGGCCGGAGTCGGTGCCGTCGGTCGACAACAGCCGGACCAGCGACGACACGCGATGGCTGGCGGCGTGGATCGAGGCCGCCGCCGACACCGCGATCTCGAGCGTCGTCGACGTGTGGACCTTGGCCCGCGTGTCGAGGAGGATCGTCGACCGCGTCTGCCACGGCATCTCGTCCTGGCGGATCATCAGGTCGTCGAGCCGGGCCGTCGACGCCCAGTGGACGCGTCGCAGGTCGTCGCCGACCTCGTAGGGTCGCAGCGCGTAGAAGTCCTCGCCGTGCCCGAGCAGGGCCCGCGGATGGCGGGCGCTCGAGTGGGGATCGTGACCCTGCGCCGTCGGCAGGGGCACGACGACGTCGATGCGCGGGTAGACGGTCAGCTGGGTGACGCCGACCGAGGTGAACGTCGAGGTGGCCAGTTCGAACGGGTCCGACAGCGACACCTCGAGCGGGCCGATGTCGAAGATGCCGCGCTCCTCGGTGGGAAGGCGGTAGGCGGCGCGGCTCGTCGTCTTCGGAGCGAGGGGTGGCACGAGGAACCGGGCCCAGCGCCAGCCTCGGTCGAAGGGGTCGCGCACGTTGAGGACGGGAGTGCGCTTCGTGCCGGTGTTGCGCACCTCCAGGTCGACCCGGCTCGACGCCCCCGCGTGGACGCGGGGCGGGTGGAGCGTCCGCTGCGTGCGCACCTCCACCGGACGGAACGACACGAACGCGGCGGCGCCGGCGCACAGCACGAGGATGAGGACGCCGAGCATCGTCAGCTCGACGATGGCGAAGAGCCATCCGCCCACGAAGAAGGCGACCGAGCTGCCCGCCAGCATCCAGCCCCGTCTGGTGAGCACGGGCTACCCCGACTTCGCGGTGGGCACCGGGACGGAGCCGAGGACGTCGTCGAGGATGTCGGCCTGGGTGGCGCCGCTCATCGACGCCTCCGGTGTCAGCACGAGACGGTGCTCGAGGACGGGTCCAGCGAGGGCCTTGAGGTCGTCGGGCAGCACGAACTCCCGTCCCACCGACGCCGCCAGCGCGCGGGTCGCCCGCAGCAACGACAGCGTGCCGCGCGGCGACACACCGAGAGCCAAGCGGGGATGCCGCCGGGTCGCGTCGGCCAGATCCACGAGGTACGCCTTCAGCGACGGCGCGACGTGGACGGTCGTCGCGACCACGGCCATCTCCTGCACGTCGACCGACGTCACCACCGGCTTCACGTCGTCGGTCCGGTTGGCGACGTGGTTGTCGAGGATCTCGATCTCCGACGCCTTGTCGGGGTACCCCATCTCGATGCGCATGAGGAACCGGTCCAGCTGGCTCTCCGGGAGTGGGTACGTGCCCTCGTGCTCGATCGGGTTCTGCGTGGCGATCACCATGAACGGCGCCGCCAGCAGATAGGTCGTCGAGTCGATCGTGACCTGCCGCTCCTCCATCGCCTCGAGCAGCGCCGACTGCGTCTTCGGCGACGCGCGGTTGATCTCGTCACCGAGGACGATGTTGGCGAAGATGCCGCCTTGGCGGAACTCGAACTTGTCGCTGTTTCGCTTGTAGACCATCACGCCGGTCACGTCGCTCGGGAGCAGGTCGGGCGTGAACTGGATGCGGCTGTACTCGCCGTCGATGGAAGCGGCGAGCGTCTTGGCGAGGCTCGTCTTTCCGACGCCCGGCACGTCCTCGATCAGCAGGTGGCCTTCGGCCATCATGCAGACGAGCGACAGCCGGATGGCGTCCTCCTTGCCGGAGATCACCCCGGTCACGTTCTCGACGACCGCGTCGAACCGGTCGGCGAAGGACGTGACGATCTGCGCCGCCGTGCGCTGTCTGGCCATCGCGGGCAGGTTAGTGGTGTGGGCACGGCGCTGGCGGTCGACATCGGGGGCACGAAGATCGCTGTCGGCCTCGTGACCTCCGACGGTCGACTCGTCCGCTCCGCGTCCGCGCCGACGCCGGGCGACGACCTGTTCGCGCGACTTCTCGTGCTCGTCGACGAGGTCCGCGGCGACGGGTCGCCCGAGGTGTGCGGGGTCGGGTGTGGGGGACCGATGAGCATCGGAGGCGAGGACGTCTCGCCCCTCAACATCCCGCAGTGGCGTGGCTTCCGCTTGCGATCGCAGTTGGCCGGAGCCACCGGTCTTCCGACGTTCGTGGACAACGACGCGAAGGCACTGGCCCTCGGTGAGGGCTGGGTCGGCGCCGCGCAGGGGGTCGACGACTACCTCGGCATGGTCGTGAGCACCGGCGTCGGAGGCGGGATCGTCCTCAACGGCCGCCTCGTCGATGGCGCGTCCGGCAACGCGGGACACATCGGCCACATCACGGTCGTCCCCGACGGACGGGAGTGCCCGTGCGGGGCGCGCGGCTGCCTCGAGGCCGAGGCCAGCGGGACGGCGATCGCCGCCCGTACCGGCCGCCCCGCCGCCGCGGCCGATCGCCAACTGCGCGCTGAAACGGGGACGCTCGTCGGCCGCGCCGTCGCGTCCGTCGCCAACCTCCTCGACCTCCGCCTCGCGGTCGTCGCCGGCAGCGTCGCCCTCGGGTTCGGCGAGCCGTTCTTCACCGCCGCGCAGGCCGAGATCCATCGCCGCGCCCGCCTCGACTTCTCCCGGGGGACGCGCATCGTCCCGGGTGCGCTTGGTCCGGATGGCCCCCTCATCGGCGCGGCGGCGCTGGCCTTCCGAGCATCCAGTGGTGCGTAGGCCGCCCCGTTCGGCGGTCTTCGCATCCATGGACGCCTAGCCTCGGCGCCATGGACGTCCGCTATCCGCGTGAGGCCGAGACCTACCGGGAGAAGGTGCAGGCGTTCCTGGCCGAGCACCTGCCCGCGGGTTGGAAGGGCATCGGCGCCCTCGGCCACGAAGACGCGGCGCGGTTCACCGACGGCTGGCGCCACACGCTCTACGAGAACGGCGACCTCGCCGTCGGCTGGCCGAAGGAGTACGGCGGCCAGGCCCTGAGCGCGCTCGAGCAGGTGATCCTCGCCGAGGAGTTCGCGAAGGCGGGGGTGCCGCAGGGCGGCGCCAACGACGTGTTCGGCATCCAGATGGTCGGGAACACGATCATCGCCTGGGGCACCGAGGAGCAGAAGAAGCACTTCCTGCCACGCATCCTCAGCGGTGAGGACAAGTGGTGCCAGGGGTACAGCGAGCCCAACGCCGGCAGCGACCTCGGCAACCTCGGCTGCAGGGCCGAGCTCGATGGGGATGAGTGGCTCATCAACGGCCAGAAGATCTGGACGAGCGCCGGCCACCTCGCCAACTGGATCTTCGTCCTCACGCGCACGGACCCGACCGCCCCGAAGCACAAGGGCATCACCTTCCTCCTCTGCCCGATGGACCAGCCCGGCGTCGAGGTTCGTCCGATCAAGATGATCAGCGGCGAGTCGGAGTTCAACGAGGTGTTCTTCACCGACGCCAGGGCGCCGAAGGAGAACGTCATCGGCGAGCCCAACCAAGGATGGGCCGTCGCCATGACGCTGCTCGGCTACGAGCGGGGCGAGGCGGCGGCGACCCTGCCGATCCGCTTCGGCACCGAGCTCGACCGCCTCATCGCGCTGGCCAAGGAACGGGGGAGGACCACCGATCCGGTGATCCGCCAACGCCTCGCCGACTGCTACACCAAGGTCGCCATCATGCGGTACCTCGGCATGCGGGCCCTCACCGCGTTCCTCAACGGCGGCCAGCCCGGACCCGAGGCATCGATCTCCAAGGTGTACTGGAGCGAGTACCACCACCAGTCGACCGAGCTGGCCATGGACCTCCTCGGGATGGACGGTCTGGTCCCCACCGGGCGTGCGCCGGCCTCCGCCTTCCAGACCGACGACCCCGGCGCCCCCAACGACAGCGCGTCGTGGGCGGGCACGTTCCTCAACGCGCGTGCCGGGACGATCTACGCCGGCACGTCCCAGATCCAGCGCAACATCATCGGCGAGATGGTGCTCGGGTTGCCGAAGGAGCCCCGCGCCGATGCAGGACCCTGGAATGCCCGAGCGGCTGGAGCGGACAGATCGAACGAGTCGTCGAAGCGCTAGCGGACGAGCTCTCGGCCAAGGCGCTCTACGGGATCCTGAGGTTGCGGGCCGAGGTGTTCGTCGTCGAGCAGGCCTGCGTCTACCTCGATCCTGACGGACGTGACCTCGAGCCGACGACCCGCCACCTCTGGGTCGAGGACGACGGCATCGTGGTCGCGGCGATGCGGGTGTTGGCCGAACGTCGCGGCCGCGAGTCGTCCTTCGGTCGGGTCGTGACGGCGCCGTCCCACCGGTCCCGCGGGCTCGCGGCGCAGCTCGTACGGAGGGCACTCGAGGACGCGCCCGGCACCGTCCGCATCAACGCCCAGACCCACCTCGTCGAGTGGTACGCCGGATTCGGGTTCGAGATCGACGGCGAGGAGTTCGTCGAGGACGGCATCCCCCACACGCCGATGGTGGCGACCGCGTGACGCCCCGCTGGTTCGCGGGCGCGGCGCTGGCGGTCGGTCGCCACCCCTCGCTCTGGGGGACGGGCGTCGTGCAGCTGTTCCGCCTGGCGGCCCCGGAATGGTGGCGGCACTGGCCGCCTCTCCCGGCCCCGGACCCGGCCTACCTCCGCTTCCGGCTGCAGACGCAGTACGGTGACCCCGAGCGGGAGCCCGAGCCCGGCGACCTCGTCACCTACCTCCATTGGTGCAAGGGCTACGGGAAGGCCGCGAGGTAACGTTCGCAACGATGCGCGTGCTCCCACCACCGGGCCGGCGCCAGCGGGCGCCACGGCCACGGATCGTCTAGGTCACGGTCCAGGTCATGTCGCGAGCGCTCGTCCTCAACGCTTCTTTCGATCCGCTCTGCGTCGTCGCCACCCGTCGGGCGCTCATCCTCGTCCTCGACGACAAGGCGGAGCTCGTCTCGGAGACCGGTCGCTCCTTCCACTCCGCGAGGGCTACGTACCCCGAGCCCTCCATCGTGCGGCTCGTGACCTACGTCCGGGTTCCCTACCGGACGCGCGTCGCGCTCAACCGGCGGGCGATCTTCCTGCGGGACGGGCACCGCTGCCAGTACTGCGGTGCCGGCGCCGAGAACATCGATCACGTCGTTCCCCGCTCCCGCGGCGGGGTGCACGCGTGGGACAACGTGGTGGCGGCATGCCGGCCGTGCAACGCTCGGAAGGAGGACCGGCTGCTGTCGGAGGTCACGACGATGCGGTTGCGACGGCCCCCGGCGGCGCCCACCGGACGGGTGTGGATGCTGTTGGCCATGGGCGGGATGCGACCGGAATGGCGCCCCTACCTGCACCTGCCCGACGAGGTGCGCCAGCTCGAGGCTGCGGGCCTCACGGCGTAACGCAATTGACGGTTCTCTCAAGCAGGGGATCGTCACGATGACGCCGAATGTCCTGTCCGGGTCAGGCGGGGGCGGTCGGGGGGACCGCTCGCGCCGACCCCAACCGATCCCGGCCGGTGGTTCCTGGCCGGTGGAGCGGTTGCGTGGGGGCGCCGGTCCGCTGTTCTCGGACAGTGGACCGGGCGCGTCCCGGCTCGTCCGGGTGCTGTCGGTGGACGCTCCGGCGCTCGTGCTCGGGTCGACGCAACGGACGTCGGTGGTGTCGGTGTCCGAGGTCGACGTGGTGCGGCGACGCAGCGGCGGGGGAGCGGTCTTGCTGCGGCCGGACGAGACGGTGTGGGTCGATGTGGTCGTGCCCGCGGGCGACCGGTTGTGGACCCGCGACGTGGGCCGTTCGTTCGAGTGGGTGGGCGCCGCCTGGGCGTCGGCGTTGGCGTCGCTTGGTCTCGGGGGGCTCTCGGTGCACCGGGGGGCGTTCGTGCGCACCCGCTGGTCTGGCGACGTCTGCTTCGCCGGTGTCGGGTCGGGCGAGGTCCTGGCCGCCGACGGCCGCAAGGTCGTGGGGATGGCCTCCCACCGGACCCGGGACCGCGCGCTGTTCCAGTGTGCGGTGCCGCTGACCTGGGACCCGGACGCCTACGTCCGGCTGCTCCGGCTCCCGGCCTCGGCGGCGGCCGACCTGGCCGCTGCCACCGCCCCGGTCGTGGGCGTTCGGGGCGACGACCTCGTCGCCGCCTTCCTCGCCTCCTTGCCCTGACCGAACCGAGGTCAGGGGGAGGGACGAAGTCGAAGCTCGGCCTCGGCGGCCGCCGCCCGCTCGAGGGCAGCGTGGAGGGCCGCCTCGGCGGCGGCCGCGCGGGCTTCGGCCGCTTCGGCCCGTGCGGTGGCCGCGGCCGTGGCCAGCTCGGCCAGTCGGACGACGGCGTCGGGCGTCGACAAGGTGGTGGTGGCGGTCGGCATCTCGGGCTCCTGGGGGGGCTCAGCGGGAGGGGGCGCGGCCCGGGGGCCGGTGCGGGGCGAGCGGGACGCCTTGTCGACGACGACCTCGAGGGGGACCAGGCGCTGCAGTCCGTGCGGGCCGGGCATCAGCCGCGAGGCGATCACGCCGGTCCGGTACCAGGTGCGCAGCGTCGATCGGGACACGCCCGCCTGACGCTCGGCGTCGGCAAGGGTCACCCAGGTGCCCGCACCGGCGTCCTCGCCGGCCAGTCCGGCCAGCTCCCGCTCGATGGCGAACTCCTGGCCCCATTGTTCGACGAGGTCCTGCAGATCGACGATCTCCTCGGGCTCGGCCATGGCGGCATTGTAGATACCCTGTTGACAGGGTGCAAGCAGGGTGCTCAAACTTGCGGCATGTTCGAACGGTTCACGGATCGGGCCCGCCGCGTGCTCGTGCTCGCACAGGACGAGGCGAAGGCGATGGAGCACGACTTCCTGGGAACGGAGCACCTCCTCCTCGGGATGGTCAAGGAGGGCGAGGGGGTCGCCGCCAAGGCGCTGACCGAGCTCGGGGTCGACCACGAAGGGCTGCGGGCCAAGGTCCTCGCGCTCATCCCCGTCGGCGAGCCGGGCGCGGCGAGCGGTGCCCCGCCGTTCACCCCCCGCTCCAAGCACGTCCTCGAGCTGTCCCTGCGTGAAGCGCTCGACATGAACCACAACTACATCGGCACCGAGCACCTCCTCCTCGGGCTGATCCGCGACGGGGAGGGCGTGGCCGCCCAGGTCCTCGTGGCGGCCGGGCTGAGCCCATCGGCGGTGCGGGCCAAGGTCGTCTCGATGCTCGCCGGCTTCGCCGCGACGTCGAGCCCCTTCGGACGGACGACACCCGCGGCGACCCTGCTCGGCACCCGCGCCAAGGCGATCGCGGCCACCGACGCCGTCGGGTCCCACCACTTCCTCCTCGGGATCCTCGAGGACCCCACCAGCCTCGGGGCCCGGGTCCTGACCTCGCTCGGCGTGACGCGGGAGGCGGTGGCGGCCCGTGTCCGGGACATCGGCGTCGCCGGCACGACCGACGAGCTCCCCACGGTCAGGGCCACCGCGCCCAAGCCCTTTCGCTTCGACTTCGGCAACGGCGTGACCCTCGAGGTCGCCGACGCCGAGCAGGCGAAGCAGATCGCCCTCGTCCTCAGCGGCGCCACGGGCGAGGAGGCGACGGCGGCGGCGGTTGCGTCCATCGTCGCCGACGCCCTGAGCGTCCAGGACGTCCCCCCGCCGGAGGAGCCCGGAGAGGATGCGGCCAAGCCCGATCCGGCCTGACAAGCTGGGCTCGTGGGAGCTCAGGACGTCACCGTCGAGGCCCTCGGGCTGGCCGTCGCCGCTCGGGTTCCCTCCCTGTTGTGGGGCGCGCCCGGCACCGGCAAGACGAGCGCCATCCGGGCGATGGCCGAAGCCGCCGGGCTGCCGTGCGAGACCGTCATCGCCGCCATCCGCGAGCCGTCCGACTTCAGCGGACTTCCGATCATCGTCGACGGCAACGGGCGCGACGCCGGGGGAGACCGGCAGAAGGTGGTCCGATTCGCGCCGCCGCGATGGGCCGAGCGCCTCGCCGAAGCCGGTCGGGGTCTGCTGTTCCTCGACGAGATCTCGACCGCCCCGCCGGCCGTCCAGGCGGCGCTCTTGCGGGTCGTCCTCGAACGGGTCGTCGGCGACCTCGAGCTGCCGGAGGGGATCGTGGTGGTCGCCGCGGCCAACCCGCCCGAGCTGGCCGCCGACGGCTGGGACCTCAGTGCCCCGCTCGCCAATCGCTTCTGCCACCTCGACTGGACGGTCGACGCCATGGGGTTCGCGCAGGGCATCGCCGGCGGCTGGCGCCCACCGCGGGTGCCGAGACTGCCGGAGACGTGGGAGGAGCACCTGCCGCTCGCCCGTGGCCTCATCTCGGCGTTCATCTCGGTGCGGCCGGCGCTGACGCTCGACGTGCCGACCGACGCCGCGGCCGCGGGCCGCGGTTGGCCGAGCCCGCGCACGTGGGAGATGGCGGCCAGGCTCTGGACGGCGGCCGACGTCGCCGGCGCATCGGCCGAGGCGCGGGGCGTGCTCGTCTCGGGTGCAGTCGGGGACGCCGCCGGCCTGCAGTTGCTCACGTGGCAGCTGGAGATGGACCTGCCCGATCCCGAGGACGTGCTCGCCGATCCCGACGGGATGGAGCTTCCGGACCGCGGCGACAAGGCCTACGCGGTGCTCAGCGCGGTCGCCGCGGCCGTCGCCGCCAACCCGACGTT
The DNA here is from genome assembly GCA_035525495.1 of Acidimicrobiales bacterium. Taxonomy (GTDB): domain Bacteria; phylum Actinomycetota; class Acidimicrobiia; order Acidimicrobiales; family CADCTF01; genus DATLED01. The sequence goes on from DATLED010000059.1 coordinate 18,178, forward strand.
GGACCGCTGGAACGCCGGCTGGAAGGTGCTGGCCCGCGCCGGCGAGCGGGCGCCGGACGTCGCCGCGGTTGCCGCCCGCGTGCTCGCGCAGTGCCGTCCCGACGGCGCGCCGGCGCCGCCGGAGGTGAAGATCTTCGCCCCGCTGCTGCGGGATGCGGGTCTCCTCTCCTAGCGGACGTGCCGACACGCCCCACCCCCGCTCGTACCGTGGTCCTTTCTGGCCGCTCCACCAAGAGGGCCGATCGAAGCTGATGCCGCGACCAGAAGGGACCACCGAACGTCATCGGGTGGCGGGGGGCGGGCGATGACGACGCTGGACAAGCACCACCTCGCGGCGGCCCGGCTGTGGGCGGCCAACAAGTTCCCGTACCTGGCGACGGCGCTCTTCGCGGCCCACGTCATCGAGCGCGAAGGCGTGGGTGGGGACGACGGGATCAGCGTCGATGCGTCGTGGCGGCTCTACGTCGACCCGGAAAAGGCGGGCTCGTGGTCGGTGCCCGAGCTCGGGTCGCTGCTGATCCACCACACCGGCCACCTCGTCCGCGACCACGCCGGACGGGCCGAGACGATGGGCATCACCGAGTCCACCGCCGAACGGTGGTCGACCGCCGCCGACGCCGAGCTCAACGACGACCTCGCGGACGCCGGGCTCACGTTGCCGGGACAGAACATCCTTCCCGACGACCACGGATGGGCGCGTGGGCGGATGGCCGAGGAGTACTTCCGGCTCGAGTCCGAGCCGGAAGAGGGCGAAGAGGCGCCGACCTCGGACCACGGGAGTGGGAGCCACAACCGCTCCCGCGACTGGGAGGACCCGCCGGAGGGCGACGACTCCTCGCCGCCGGGCTTGTCCAACCACGAGCAGGACCTGATGCGGGCCAAGACGGCCCAGGACGTCCTCGACGCCGTGCGGAGCGGACAGGGGAACGTGCCTGGGAACTGGCGGCGCTGGGCCGAGGAGCTGTTGCGTCCTTCGGTCGACTGGCGCCGGACGCTGGCGGCCGAGGTTCGGCGGGGGGTGCAATCGGTGGCGGGGGCGGTCGACTACACGTATCGCCGTCCGTCGCGGCGGGCGTCGACGTCGCCGACGATCGTCCTGGCGGCGCTCGAGAAGCCCGTGCCCGAGGTGGCGGTCGTGTGCGACACGTCGGGTTCGATGGGGGCACGGGAGCTGGCGCGCGTGCTGGCCGAGGTCGACGGGTTGTTGTCGAGCATCGGCCTGCGATCGGGCGGTGTGCGAGTGCTGGCTGTCGACACGGCGGTGCAGGCGGTGCGCCGGGTGACGTCGGCCCGCCAGGTCGAGCTCGTCGGTGGCGGCGGGACGGACATGTCCCGGGGCATCGAGGCGGCCGCCGCCCTCAAGCCCCGCCCGGCGGTGCTCATCGTGTTGACCGACGGCTTGACGCCCTGGCCCGCCGAGGCACCGCGTGGCATGCGGGTCGTGATCGGTCTGCTGAGGCCCTCTGACTCGGGCGGACGGGTCGGCTCCCTCCCGCCCACGCCGCACTGGGCGCGCCTCGTCGTCGTCGACGCGGATTGATGGCCTCGTTCCGTGGCGAGGGGCCATGCGGGCGGGTGGCGTCGCCGCCGGTCGAGCCCGTTGGCGAGGCCGTCCCCGCCGGCGGCAGCTAGCGCGGGCCGCGATGGCTACGGGACGGCGCTGGGCGCGGGGACTCCCGGCGATCGACGTGGAGATCGACTGCGCCGGAGCCCGGCACCGCGTGTTGCTGCGACGGGGCAAGGTCGTCCTGGAGGATCACTCGATCGCCGCCGAGGCCGCGGCGGTGGCGCTCGGCGCCCCCGCGCCTGCGTGCTTCGAGGTGTACCGCAGCTGGCGCCTCCGCGAGCAGTGGGAGATCGCGTTGCAGCCGCGCGGTCCGGGGTTCCACCAGCTGTACCGGCGTCCGCCGCTCCCGCGACAACTGGTCGACCCGCTCGAGCGCGGCATCGTCCGGGGCTGGGAACGCCGGGCCGCCCGAGGCGAAGGGTTGGCGGCCTACGTCCTGCAGCGTGGGGTCCGGGCCAAGGCCGAGCCCGCCATGGCGGCTGCCTTCGATGCAGCCGTCCGCGCGTTGGGCGGTGGGCCGACGAAACGACTCGAGCTCGCCCTCGGTTCGTCGCCGTGGGTGTCCGGCACGATCACACCGACGGAGAGCTCGCTCCTCGTGCGGGTCACGCCGGACTGGTTGCGCCGCGTCGGCCTCCCTCGCCTCGCCACGGCGTCCCACGACGTTGGCCTTCGAGCGTTCGTCGTCGCCGTGGTCCCCCGGCGTCTCGTCGTGGCGTGGCGTCCCGCCGGCGAACAGCGATGGACCGCGCACCTCGCGGCCGACGACGCGTGACGTGGCCACGCGGCGTCCCGCCGATGCGCATCGCGCTCCGCTGCCAAGGTCGGCGCCACCACGTCCTCTGGAAGCGGGGCGCCATCGTCCTCGAGGACCACGACGCGGGCGCGGACGCCATCGTCGTCGCGCTCGGCGGCGACCCACCGCCGTGTCTCGAGCTCCTGAGGTCCTGGCGCCTCGGCTACGTCGAGATCGACACGCCGCGCGTCACCCGGACCGCTCTGGTCCGATCGCTGTCCAGCCTCGCCCGATGGATGAGCAGCACCGGTGCCCACCCGGTCGTCCTTCCCGAACCTCTTCGCCGGCTGCGCGAGGCGAGCATCCTCCACACGTGGGGACGAGGCCTGCGCGAGGACCGCGCCCGCGACGCCAGCCAGCAAGCGTTCCTCGAACGAGCGATCGTCCGCCGCGTCCGCGACGTCGCCCGCCTCCATGTTCCCAAGGCGTCGATCACCGTCGACGTCCTCGTCGTCGATGATCCGCCTTTCGCCGAGGCCGTCGGGGCGACGATGCGCATCGGTGTCCGTTCGACATGGCTCACGCGCGTGTGGGTGCCGGGCCTCGAGTCACGCGGGGGCGGGCTCGTGCTCGATGCGACCACCGAGGGGGCCCTCGACGTCGCCCGCTGGACGCCCGACGGTGAGGGCGCCTGGGAGATCGTCGTGTCCCGCGAGGCTTCCGGGCGCTAGGTCAGCTGGCGCAGGATGCCGGCGGTGTCGTGATAGGCCACCCGTTCGACGATCTTCCCGTCGACGACCCGCGTGACGTGACAGATCGGCAGGCGAACGCGCCGGCCGGTCGGCGACATCCCGGCGAACACGCCGTCGTGGGTGCCCTCGATGATCTCCTCGGTCACGATGACGTCGCCCGACTCGATCCAACGCTCGACGCGCATCTCGAGGTCCGGGAAGGCGATCAACGTGTCAGCCAGGATCTGTCCGAGGCCCGCCAGGGACACCACCCGTCCGGCAGCGGTCACGATGCGGGCCGAGGGGTCGAACAGCAACGCACCGCGCCGCCCGTCGTGGGCGTTGATCGTCTCGTGCAGCTGCTCCATCACCTCGCGTGGCCCCATGCGCCCATCCTCGCGCGGCGCCGTCCCGGCACGACTGCCCCGATGGCAGGGTGGTGGGGTGTCGTTGCATCGCCTCCGCGTCGTCATGTTCGCTGCCGCGGGCGCCATCGTCGCCCTCGCGCTCGCGGGGAGCACCGCCGCGAAGGTCGGGCCGTTCGACACCACGATGTCCGTGCGGCCGTCGTTCACCGGGGAGACGACCGTCCGCCTCGCCCCGCTCGGACGCATCACCCTCGACACCCACGACGCCCCCTTCGGCATCGAACTTCGGGTGGACGAGCTCCGCCTCGCCGAGGCCAAACGGTTCGCGCGTGATCCGACGCTCATCGAGAAGGTCGGCGACGAGCTAACCGCCGACGTCCGCCGCGCCGCGGGCATCCTCGCCATCCGGTGCCTCGTCGCCGCCGTCGCCGGTGGCGTCGTCGGCGGCGCGCTGGCGCGTCCGCGATGGCGAACGTTGTTCGCCGGCGGGAGCGTCGGGCTCGCACTCGCGGTGACGGCAGGCGCCGCCGGCGCGCTGACCTTCGACGGCGACGCGCTCGCGGAGCCGCACTACAGCGGCCTCCTGACGGTCGCGCCCACCGCCGTGGGCGACGTTCGCACGATCGTCGAGCGATTCGACCGCTACCGCACGCAGCTCGTCGAGCTCGTCGCGAACGTCGCCGCCCTATACGACGCCGCGCAGGGGCTCCCGTCGATCGATCCAGGGGAGGACACGATCCGCGTGCTCCACGTCAGCGACGTCCACCTCAACCCGCAGGCGTTCGACCTGATGCACGAGCTCGTCAGGCAATTCGATGCTGAGGCCATCCTGGACACCGGCGACATCACCGACTGGGGGAGCGAACCGGAGGCGCAGCTGCTGTCGTCGATACCCGGTCTCGGGGTGCCGTACGTCTGGGTGCGTGGCAACCACGACTCGATCCAGACGCAGCGCGCCGTCGCCGCACAGCCCAACGCCATCGTCCTCGACGGCGACGGCACCGACGTCGCCGGATTGCGGGTGTGGGGCATCGGCGACCCCAGGTACACGCCGGACAAGGATCAGCCCGTCGGGCCCGATGTCGAGAAGGACGCCGCCGAGGCGTTCGCGCCGGAGGTGGATCGGCGGCTCGAGGACGGCCCCGACGTCGTGCTCATCCACGACGCTCGGGCCGCCGCGGACCTCGGTGGCGATGTGCCCCTGGTGCTCGCCGGGCACACCCACCGTCCCCGCGAGGGCCGCATCGGCAAGCTCACGCGGTTGCTCGTCGAGGGTTCGACCGGCGGCGCCGGGTTGCGCGGGCTGCAGGGCGACGACCCGGTCCCCCTGTCGTGCTCGCTGCTGCACTTCGACCGCGAGTCGAAGGCCCTCGTCGCCTACGACCGGGTCGCGGTGCGCGGCCTCGGGCAGACGGGCGTGACCATCGAGCGACACGTGGTCCGTCCACTGCGTGACACAACGGTGGAATCGACGACGACGAGCGTCCCTTGACAGCTTCGCACCGTGACCCCCCGACTACCCTCCCGGCGCATGGGGAAGGCGCGTCGCCAGCCGGGCGACACCGAGCGGACGTTCGCGGCAGGAGACGTGATCCTCCGTCGAGGCGACGAGGGCACCGAGATGTTCGTGATCCGCGCCGGGGAGGTCGACATCCGACGCGATGGCGTGATGGCGCGATTGGGCCCCGGAGAGTTCTTCGGCGAGATGTCGTTGCTCGAGTCCCTGCCCCGGGATGCCGATGTCGTCGCCGTGTCGGACGTCCATCTCCTCGTCCTCACCCAGGGCGGGCTCCTGTTTCGGCTGCGGCGCGACCCCACGTTCGCCCTCGAGATGCTGCACCGCCTCAGCGGGCGCATCCGGACGCTCAACGCACGGCCGTGATCATCGACGTCACCGCGGAGCGGCTGCTCGTCGTGTCCGACCTCCACCTCGGCAGTCCCGCGTCCACGGCCGAGCGCCGTCTCGTCGGCTTCCTCGACCATGCCGCCGAGATCGGCGCGAGCGTCTGCGTCAACGGGGACGGCTTCGACTTCCTCCAGTCGAGCTTCTCACGGCTCGTGGCGTCCTCGCTGCCGGTGCTGTCGAAGCTGCGCAAGGTGCAGGCGGCCGGTGGCGAGGTCCACTACGTCGTCGGGAACCACGACATCGCCCTCGAGCACTTCCTGTCGAACATCGTCCTGTTCCACCTCGCACCGTTCCTCAACGTGCGATCGGGCGATCGTCGGATACGCGTCGAGCACGGCCACCTCTACGATCCGTTCTACAGCAGGTACCCGCGGCTGTACGGGTACGCCGGCCGGGCCTTCGGCATGACGATGTTCGTGCACAAGGACTTCTACAAGGTGTGGTCGACGTTGACGGAGAAGGTCGACCGCCGCCGACGCGAACGCGCCGATGGCGTCGCCGTCGAGTTCTCGCCGCAGCACGCGGCCGCAGAGATGCTGCTGCAACGCGGGTTCGACGTCGTCGTGTTCGGCCACACGCACAACGCCGAGCTCGTCGAGCTCCCATCGGGGACGTACGTCAACTCGGGAACGTGGATGCACGGCGGCACCTACGCCGACATCGACCGTGGCGAGGTGACACTGCGGACGTGGGCCGAGGAGCGCGTCCAGATCGGAGCGGAGCCTTGATCGCCATCACGCTGCACGATCTCCGCTTCCGGGCGCGGCAGTTCCTCATCGCCGTCGTCGGTGCCGGGCTGGTCTTCTCCATGGCCCTGCTGTTGACCGGGCTCGCCAACAGCTTTCGTGCGGAGGTCCGTCGAACGGTCGCGTCCGTCGGCGCCGACGCGTGGATCGTGTCCAACGGTTCGTCAGGCCCGTTCACGGCTTTCGGCGCGCTGCCCGCGACGACGGTGGACGCGCTGGCGTCGACTCCCGGGGTGCGCGCCGCGGACCCGCTTGTGATCGTGCCGGAGACGACCACGATCGACGGGGAGGTCCACGGCCTCCGTCTGTTCGGCCACCGGCCCGGCGGGATGGGCGCGCCAGAGCCGAGCGAAGGCCGCGCGGTGCGGATCGATGGCGAGGTCGTCGTCGATCGTCGCCTCGGGCTCGACGTCGGCGACGGGTTGGATCTCGTCGGAAGGCACCTCGTGGTCGTCGGGCTCGTCCGAGGGCACACCCTGCTCGGCGGGATCCCGAACGTCTACGCAACGGTCAGTGACGCGCAACGCATCGCCTTCCAGGGTCAGCCGCTGGTCACGACGGTCGTCGTCAGCGGTGCGCCCGCAGCGCCGCCCGCCGGCATGACCGTCCTGTCGAGCGAGGCCGTGCGAGCCGACACCGTCCACGCGATGCGCGACGCCATCGCCTCGATCGACAACTCGAGGTCGTTGATGTGGATCGTCGCCGCTGTCATCGTCGCGGCCCTCATGTACGTCTCGGCACTGGAGCGGCTGCGGGACTTCGCCGTCCTCAAGTCGCTCGGAGCGCCGTCGTGGCTGCTGTTCGTCGGCGTCGCCCTGCAGTCGATCGCGGTGACGTTGCTCGCCGCGGTGTTCGCGCTCGGCGCCTCGCGTGTGATGCGTCCGATGTTCGCGTTGCCGACGTCGGTCCCGGTGAGCGCGTACGTCGTTCTCCCGATCGTCGCCGTCGTCGTCGGGCTCGTCTCGAGCCTCGTGGCGCTGCGCCGCGCCGTGTCCGTCGACCCGGCGAGCGCGTTCGCGGGGGCCATGTGACCGGCGACGGGCCGCTGCTCGACGTCGTCGACCTCACCGTCGAGTTCTCCTCGGGCGGTTACGTCGTCCGTCCGCTCGACAAGCTGTCGTGCATCGCCGAGGACGGTGAGCTCGTCGTCCTGTTGGGCCCGTCGGGATGCGGCAAGACGACGCTGCTGTCGTGCCTCGCCGGCCTGCTGACGCCGACTGCGGGCACGGTCCGGTTCGACGGTGAGGTGACGAGCGCCCTGACGGGCAACGACCTCAGCCGTCATCGCCGCGAGACCGTCGGTGTCGTCTTCCAGGCGTTCAACCTCATCCCGAGCCTCACCGCCCTCGGCAACGTCATCGCCCCTCTGCGCCTCGCGGGCGTCGATCGCGCGAAGGCGAAGGAGCGCGCCACCGCGCTCCTGGAGCAGGTGGGGCTCAGCGACCGATTCCACCACCGACCCGGCGCGCTGTCGGGCGGGCAGCAGCAACGCGTCGCCATCGCGCGCGCCTTGGTCCACGACCCTCCGCTCGTGCTCGCCGACGAGCCCACCGCGCATCTCGACCACATCCAGGTCGAGGGCGTCCTCCGGTTGTTGCGCGATCTGGCGTCACCGGGTCGAGTCGTCGTGGTCTCGACCCACGACGACCGCGTGTCGAACCTCGCGGACCGCGTCGTGGAGCTGGCGCCGAAGTTCGTAGGCGGTGAACGCGAGCCCGAGCTCGTCCGGCTCGCCGCCGGCGACGTCGTCTTCGAGCAGGGGAGTCGGGGCGATCTCGTCTACGCCGTCGAGCGCGGGCAGGTCGAGATCCTCCGCGTGCGCGACGACGGGACCGAGGAGCGCGTCGCGCTCGTGAAGAAGGGCGACTACTTCGGCGAGCTCGGCCCGATGCTGAACCTGCCCCGAAGCGCCACGGCCCGCGCCAAGACCGCGGTGGAGCTCACGGGATACACGCCCCGCCGGTTCCGACAGCGGTTCCCGACCGCGCCCCGCTAGCCCGCCCAGCTCCTCCATCGGCGCGGAGCGCGCAGCCCACGGCGGTCGACGCAGCTCGCGACGGTCGCCGCGACGGGAAACCGCGCCCCAAGTGGTTGACGGGTGGGGGACAGGGGCATAAGGTGGCGGCAAGTGGCGCGAAGGGGAGCCTGAGGGGGCCCAACAGCGTTGCCGAGGGAGATCCAGTGCAAAGGCGAGCGAGTGGCGCGATTCATCGGGAGGTTCGAGCACTCGCTGGACGCCAAGGGCCGGGTCATCCTTCCGGTGAAGTTCAGGGCCGAGTTCGAGCACGGTGGGTTCCTCAGCCAGCACTCGGAGGGATGCCTCGCGCTCTGGACCCCGGCCGAGTTCGACACGCAGCTCGAGGTGATCAAGGAGCAGGCGTCGGCGTCCAGGGACGACCGGAACCTGGCCCGCGTCTTCGCCAGTGGCAGCTCGGAGATCGAGGTGGACAAATCCGGGCGGATGCCGATCCCAGGCTATCTGCGGTCGTTCGCCCGCCTCGAGTCGGAGGTGCTGGTCGTCGGGGCGATCGATCGGATCGAACTGTGGAGCCCCGCGGTGTGGGAGGAGAAGGTGCTGCCGTCGGAGCAGCAGCTGCAGGACGCGTAACGCGGCGTGGGTGGAGCGGGAGCAACACCGTTGCATCACCTGTCTGGAACATGCGCAGCCCCTCGGCCGACGCGGCGGGAGAACCCCACTCCGCCCGCTCCCGTCGACGCCGATCGGGGAGAAATCCCGACGGCACCCGTCGCGTCGGGGGGCTGCGGATGAGCCAGGCAGACCGGTTCGAACACCGACCCGTCATGGTCGACGAAGTCGTCGATCTTCTCGGGCCTGTCCCGGCCGGCCCCGTCGTCGACGCCACCGTCGGCGGAGGGGGGCACAGCCGGGCGATCCTCCAGGCTCATCCCCACCTGAGCATCGTCGGCCTCGATCGCGACGCCGACGCGTTGTCCGCCGCCACCGACTTCCTCCACGACTTCGTGGAGGAGGGACGGGCGGCGCTGCACCACGCCCGTTTCGACGCGCTCGGCGAGGTGCTGGACGCCGCCTCGATCGCGAAGATCTCGGGCGCGCTGTTCGACCTGGGGGTGAGCTCGCCGCAGCTCGACCGCACCGACCGGGGCTTCAGCTACCGGGGCGACGCGCCGCTCGACATGCGCATGGATCGACGGGACGAGCGATCCGCCGCCGACGTCGTCAACCGCGCGTCCGTCACCGAGCTCGCCGACCTGTTCGCGGCCAACGGTGAGTCGCGTTTCGCCGGCCGCATCGCCAAGGCGATCGTCCGCCAGCGCCCCATCGCCAGGACGTCGGAGCTCGCGGAGATCGTGCGCGACGCCATCCCCGCGCCGGCTCGACGAACCGGGGGCCACCCCGCCAAGCGGGTCTTTCAGGCGCTGCGCATCGAGGTCAACCGCGAGCTCGAGGTCCTGCCCGTCGCCATCGACGCCGCCATCGAGCGGCTCGCTCCCGGCGGCCGGCTGGTCGTCCTGAGCTACCACTCCGGCGAGGACCGCATCGTCAAGGCCCGGTTCCTCGCCGCGGAGGGCGCCGGTTGCACTTGTCCGCCCCGCATGCCGTGCGTCTGTGGCGCCGCGGACCGCCGGACGGTCCGGCTGCTCCAACGGGGCGCCCGCAAGCCAACAGCCGCCGAGGTCGCCACCAACCCGCGCGCCGAGAGCGCTCGGCTGCGGGGGCTCGAAAAGCTCACCCCGCCCGCCACACCCACCCCCGCGTCTTCCCCCGCCACACCCACCCTCTGAGGCCCCGATGACCGCACCTGTGCTCGACCCCGTCCGTACCGCGCCCGCGCGCCGGACCCAGCCGCGCCCCGCCCGCGAGGCGCGGCCGGAGCTCCGCGTCGTCCGCACGGACGAGACGATCAACGAGGCGGCGCGAGCTCGGTTCGTCCGGCAGTTCGTCGTCGTCGCCACGGTGATCGCCGCGCTCTGCCTGTTCGGCGTCGTCGTCTTCCACGTGCTGTTGACGCAGAACCAGTTCCGCCTGGACAAGCTGCAGGAGCAGTCGCTCGAGCGCCAGGCCGAGTACGACCGGTTGCGGCTCGAGGTCGCCGAGCTCGAGTCGCCGGACCGCGTCGTCGCCGCCGCCCAGGTTCTCGGCATGGTGACGCCGCCCAAGGTCACGTACCTCACACCCACCGTCGAGCCCGGCACCGCCGAGGCCGATCGCACGAACGTCGCGCCCCGCGAAGGCACGGCCGAGGAGTCCAGCTGGTCCACCGTCAAGCCCCACCTCGCGGACGGCTGAGTGACCGGCACCCTCCAGCGCCCCCCTCGCCCCAGCGCCCTGAGCGTCTTGGCTCGCGATTTGCACGTACCACGAGCACATCGCGACCCAGGACGAGGGATGTCCTCGAAGCAGCGGCAGGCGAGGGCGAATCGTCGGCGGCTCGCGGCCTTCGTGACGTGCGCGCTCGTCGCCTTCGGCGCGCTCGGCGGTCGCCTCGTGTTCCTCCAGGCGACGCCGCCGCCGGAGTACACGGCGTTCGGCGAGCGCCAGCTGGTCCACGAGTTCGAGCTGCCGGCGGCCCGCGGGGCGATCTTCGACCGGAACGGCCGCGAGCTCGCGTTGTCCGTCCGGCAGTCGACCGTGTGGGCCAACCCCCGCCAGGTCACCGATCCCGCGGGGCAGGCGGCGATCCTGGCGCCGATGCTCGGCGTCGACGCCGTCGTGCTGCAGGACCGGATGAGCCGCGATGCGGCGTTCGTCTACCTCGCCCGCACCGTGCCCGATGCCGTGGCCACGCAGGTCTCGGCGCTGAATCTCGCCGGCATCCACCTCCAGGACGAGCCGAAGCGGTTCACGCCGGCGAGCGAGCTGGCGGCGCCGCTCCTCGGCAAGGTCGGGACGGACAACAAGGGGCTGTCGGGCATCGAGTTGCAGTTCGAGGACGTTCTGGCCGGCCGCGCCGGCACCAAGACGGTCGAGAAGACGCCGGACGGGCAGGAGCTCTACGGCGGGCTGCGCGAGCTGACTGCGCCGGTGCGGGGCGACGACCTCGTGCTCACCATCGACCGTTCGCTGCAGTTCGAGACCGAACGGGCACTCGCCAACGAGATCACGATCGCCGGCGCGAAGGGCGGCGTCGCCATCGTCATGGACACCAGGACCGGCGAGATCCTGGCCCTCGCCAACCTGTCGCCGAACCCCGACGGCCTCGGGCCGCCCGTTCCGTCGGAGAAGAACGTCGCCGTCACCAACGTGTACGAACCTGGGTCGGTCAACAAGCTGATCACCATCGCCGGAGCGCTCGAGGAGGGGCTCGTGCGCGCGGACGAGAAGCTCACGGTGCCCGGGACCATCCAGGTCTCGGACCACCTGTTCAAGGAGCACGACCCCCACCCGACGATGGACTGGTCGGTCACCGACATCATGGCGAACTCGTCGAACGTCGGGTCGATCAAGATCGGCCAGAAGCTCGGCAAGGAGAAGATGGACTCCTACCTCCGAGCGTTCGGCTTCGGGGAGCGGACCGGCCTGGGGTTCCCCGGCGAGAGCCGAGGGATCATGCTCGATCCGAAGAAGTGGTCGGGCACGTCCTTGCCGACGATCGCGATCGGTCAGGGCATCGCCGTGAGCGCCATGCAGATGCTCGCTGCCTACAACACCGTCGCCAACGGCGGCGAATACATCGCCCCGAAGCTCGTGAAGTCGACACTCGACGTGAAGGGCACGCCCAAGGCGACGCCACCCTCGGACCACCGACGCGTCATCTCGGAGCGGACCGCCAAGCAGGTGACCGGCATGCTCGCCGAGGTCGTGCGCGTCGGCACGGGGACGAACGCCGCCATCGATGGCTACACGGTCGCCGGCAAGACAGGAACGGCGCGCAAGCCCCTGGAGAACGCCCGTGGGTACAAGGCCGGCGCCTACGTGTCGTCGTTCGCCGGGTTCGTCCCCGCCGAGAACCCGTCGCTGACCGCCATCGTGATGCTCGACGAGCCCACGCCGATCTTCGGCGGACTGGTCGCGGCGCCGGTGTTCGCCGAGGTCATGCGGTACGGCCTGCGACAGTTCCGGATCCCGCCGCCCCCCGGGACCCTGCCGAACGTCGTGCCCGAGGTATCCGTCGACGTCGCCAAGCAAGGAAGCGGCGAGCCCGTCGGAGTCGCCCCGCCGGTGTCGGCCCCCGCGGTGGCCACGGCGGCCGCATCATCGGTCGGTGGGCCGGGGGCGGGTAACGTCGCTGGCGCTGCCCCTTCGCCCACCCCGTAGAGAGAACGCCGCTCCGCGTTGCGACTCGCCCGTCTCCTCGGAGCCGTCTCCGTCCTCGACGTCGTTGGTGACCCGTCGGCCATCGACGTGCACGACGTGACCCACGACTCCGCCTCCGTCCGCCCCGGCTCGCTGTTCTGTTGCCTGCGGGGGGCGAGGCGAGACGGCCACGACTTCGCGCCGGCGGCGGTCGAGAACGGAGCGGTGGCGTTGCTCGTCGAGCGCACGTTGGATCTGGCGGTCCCTCAGGTGGTCGTCGCCGACGCGCGCTCGGCCATGGCGCCGCTGGCCGCCGAGGTGCAGGGGAATCCCTCGAGATCGTTGACGGTCATCGGTGTGACGGGCACGAACGGGAAGACGACGACGACCTATTTGGTGCGCTCGATCCTGGAAGCCGCGGGTCGACCGACCGGCGTGCTCGGAACGATGTCGGGATCGCGGACGACGCCCGAGGCGCCGGTGCTGCAGGCCGCGCTCGCCGGCTTGCTGCGAAAGGACAAGGTGGCGGCGGCGATCGAGGTCTCGTCCGTCGGGCTCGTCCAGCACCGGGTGGACGCGACGTGGTTCGCGGCGGCGATCTTCACCGGACTCTCCCAGGACCACCTCGACGACCACGGCACCATGGAGGCGTACTTCGAGGCCAAGGCTCTCCTGTTCACCGCGGATCGGTGCGCTGTCGCGGTCGTGAACGCCGACGACGACCACGGCAGGGTGCTCCTGGACCGTGCTCCGGTCCCGATGCGGCCGTACTCGCTGGAGGACGCTGTCGACCTCGAGCTGCGGGTCGGCTCGTCGGCGTTCATGTGGGACGGCGAGCGCGTCGAGCTGCCGTTGGACGGCGCCTACAACGTGAGCAACGCGCTCGCAGCGGCGACGGCGTGCCGCGAGCTCGGCGTGTCCGCCGGCGAGGTGGCCCGCGGGCTGTCGGCGGTGGGCGTCATCCCCGGCCACGGCGAAGCCATCGAGGTGGGTCAAGAGTTCCGCGTCGTGGTCGACTACGCCCACACGCCCCTGGCCCTCGAGTCCGTCCTCACTGCGGCGCGCCGGGCAGCGGGAGAGTCGGGCAAGGTGCTGACCGTGTTCGGCTGCGGCGGTGATCGTGATCCTTCGAAGCGCGGCCCCATGGGATGGGCAGCTTCGTGCGAAGCCGACGTCGTGGTCGTGACGTCCGACAACCCGCGTCACGAGGATCCCGACGCCATCATCGCCGCTGTCATCGCCGGAGCCACGGGAGGCGCGACGGTGCTCGTCGAGCCCGACAGGCGCGCCGCCATCGCCTTGGCCTTCGCGCGCGCGTCCGGCGGCGACGTCGTGGTCATCGCCGGGAAGGGCCACGAGACCGGACAGACGATCGGGGACCAAGTGCTGCCCTTCGACGACAAGGCCGTGGCGATCGAGCTCCTCGGAGGTCGCGCGTGATCGCCCTCCTGCTCTCCGGCGCCGTTTCGATCATCATCTCGCTCGTCGGTACGCCGCTGTTGATCCGGTGGTTGCAGGCGAACGGCATCGGGCAGCAGATCCGCGAGGACGGCCCGCAGGGGCACCTCATCAAGGCTGGGACGCCGACGATGGGCGGGATCGTGATCGTTGCTGGGACCGTGGCGGGCTACGTCGCAGGCCACGGCCAGGGCCAGATCTTCACGTGGGGTGCGCTGGCCGTCATGGCGGCCCTCGTCGGTGCGGGCCTGACCGGCCTGGCCGACGACTGGATCAAGGTCCGCAAGGAGCGCAGCCTCGGCCTCAACAAACGGGCCAAGGTCGTCGGGCAGCTCGGCGCGGCGGGGTTGTTCTGCCTCATCGCGCTGCGGTACGCGCATGTGAGGACCAACCTGTCGTTCACGCGGTGGGACGCGTTGATGTCGAACCCGTTGCCCACGTGGCTCTGGGTGGTCTGGGCGGTGCTGTTGATCGTCGGAACGTCGAACGCCGTCAACCTCGCCGACGGTCTCGATGGGTTGGCGGCGGGGTCTTCGACGTTCGCGCTCTCGGCGCTGGCGATCATGGGGTTCTGGCAGTTCCGCCACCCCGAGGTCTATGCCGTGCCGCAGGCCCTCGACCTCGCGCTCGTCGCCATCGCCATGACGGGCGCGTGTGTCGGGTTCCTCTGGTGGAACGCCGCGCCCGCGCGCATCTTCATGGGGGACATCGGCGCCCTGGCCATCGGCGCCGGCATCGCCGCGCTCTCCCTCGTGATGAACGTGCACCTGTTGTTGCCGATCGTCGCCGGGCTGTTCGTCCTCATCACGCTCTCCGACATCATCCAGATCGTGTCGTTCCGCCTGTTCCACAAGAGGGTGTTCCGGATGGCTCCTTTGCATCACCACTTCGAGCTCATCGGCTGGCCCGAGACGACCGTCATCATCCGCTTCTGGATCCTCGCCGGACTGTGCACGGCGATGGCCATCGGCATCTTCTACGCCGACTTCATCGCGTTGGGCGCAGCGGATTGAGGGCGCTCGTCCTCGGGTTGGCGATCACGAACGACGCGGTCGTGCGCCAGGTGCAGGCGCGGGGCGGGAAGGTGACGGTGCTCGACGACGCGCCATCCGATGCGTCTCGGGAGCGGGCGCTCGGTCTCGGCCTGGAGCTGCACCGCACCGACGAGGTCGACGTGGCGACGATGCTGGCGGCAGTGGACGTCGTGCTTCCGACGCCGGGGATGCGGATCTCGCATCCCGTGCTGGTGTCAGCGGCTGCCGCGGGCGTGCCGGTGTGGAGCGAGTTCGAGCTCGCGGCCGAGTGGGATGCGCGACCGATCGTGGCCGTGACGGGGACGAACGGCAAGACGACGGTGACGACGTTGATCACGTCGATGCTGGCGGCGTCGGGCCGGGTCGTCGTCGACGCGGGCAACAACGACCTGCCGTTGGTGGACGCGCTCGATCGTCGGGACGTCGAGCTGTTCGTCGTCGAGGCCTCGTCGTTCCGGTTGCAGTTCACGGAGCGGTTTCGGCCCGTCGTCGGTGTGTGGTTGAACCTGTCGCCGGACCACCTCGACTGGCACCCGACGATGGACCACTACGCCGAGGCGAAGTTCCGCATCTGGGCGAACCAACGCGCCGACGATGTCGCCATCGCCAACGCCGAGGACGACGAGGTCATGCAGTGGGCGGCGAAGGCCCCCGGGCGGGTCGTGACGTACGGGTTGTCGGTCGGGGACTACCGCTTGTCTGAAGGCGCGTTGAAGACGCCGGGCGGCGCCGTCATTGTGCAGGTGGACGACCTGGCGCAACAGCTGCCACACGAGTTGTCGAACTTCCTCGCCGCCGGAGCTGCGTCGTTGGAGGCCGGCGCGTCGATGGATGCGGTGCGGTCCGTCCTCGTCGATTTTCGGGGGCTCCCCCATCGGGTCGAGCTGGTGGTGGACGCTGGTGGGGTGCGTTGGTACGACGATTCGAAGGCGACGACGCCCGCGTCGGTCCTCGCGGCGGTCTCCGGGTTCGACTCGGCGGTGCTGATCGCGGGCGGTCGCAACAAGGGACTCGACCTCGGCGTGCTGCGTCCGTTGTCGTCACGCCTCCGGGCTGTGGTCGCCATCGGCGAGTCCGGTCCGATGGTGGCTTCGGTGTTCGAGGGTGCTTGCCCGGTCGTCTCCGCGGCGTCGATGGACGAGGCCGTGGCGCGCGCCGCCTCGCTGGCGCAGCCCGGTGACGCCGTCGTGTTGTCGCCGGGGTGCGCGTCTTACGACTGGTACAGCAACTACAACGAGCGCGGCGACGACTTCGTCCGCGCCGTGCGCGATCTCGTGGGCGCCACCGACCGATGACGCCGCCCCCGCCCGCCGGCCGGCGGCGCCCCGATCGCGCCCCCGCCCACCCGCTTCCGAGCGCCAGCGGGCGTCCGGGCGACCACTCGCGCTCGAAAGCGCCGGCAGAGAAGGCGAAGGTGCCGAAGAAGGCGGCCAAGACGGGGCCGGCTTCGGCGGCGATGCCGAGGCCGGCCACGTACGTGCTGTTGCTGCTGGTGGTCGGGGCGCTGACCGTCCTCGGGCTCGTCATGGTGCTGTCGGCGTCATCCGTCCAGGCTCTCCGCAACCACGGCAGCTCGTGGTACTACTTCAACCGCCAGGTCCTGTGGGTCGGCCTCGGGAGCGTCGGCCTCGTCGCGACGTCCCGGGTCGACTACCGCCGCTGGCGGCCCGTCGCCGTGCCGCTCCTCGGCATCTCCCTCGGTCTGATGGCCCTCGTCCTCGTCCCCGGCATCGGCATACGCGTGAGCGGATCGAGCCGCTGGCTCGGCGCAGGCCCGGTCCGCATCCAGCCGTCGGAGCTCGCGAAGCTCGGCATCCTGCTCTTCAGCGCCGACCTCCTCGCCCGACGCCACGACAAGGTGCGCGACTGGCGAAGCACCACACGACCCGTCATCGGGTTCTTCGCCGCCATCGCCGTCCTCCTCCTCGCCCAGCCCGACCTCGGCACGGCGCTCGTCACGGGGTGCATCGTCCTCGGCGTCCTCTTCCTCGCCGGCACCCCGATGACGTGGATGGGCGGACTCGGCGTGAGCGCCGCCGCCGTCACCCTCCTGCTCGCCAAGATCGAGCCGTATCGCTGGCGGCGCATGACCTCGTTCCTCAACCCGTTCGCGGACGCCTCCAACACCGGGTACCAGGCGGCGCAGGGTCGCATCGCCCTGGCCAACGGCGGCCTCACCGGCGTCGGACTCGGCGCCAGCCGAGCCAAGTGGGGCTTCCTGCCGGCCGCCCACACGGACTTCATCTTCGCCATCGTCGGTGAGGAGCTCGGCCTCGCGGGGAGCCTGAGCGTCCTCTTCCTCTTCGGCGCCTTCGCCGTCCTCGGAGCCCGCGCCGCCTTTCGCGCGCCCGATCGCTTCGGCTTCCTCCTCGCCGGGGGCATCACCGCCTGGGTCCTCGGACAGGCCGTCATCAACATCGGTGCCGTCGTGGGGTTGCTGCCGATCACCGGTGTCCCCCTGCCGTTCGTCAGTTCCGGCGGCAGCTCACTCGTGCCGATGATGGCTGGGCTGGGCATGCTCCTGAACGTGACGCGCAACGGCAAGGCCCCGCGCCGGCCCCGTCGCGCCCAGCCGGAGCGACGTCGTCCCGCCGCCGCGGTCCGGTGAGCCGCCGCTGCTACGCCGTCATCGCCGGCGGCGGCACGGCGGGGCACGTCGTGCCCGCCATCGCCATCGGCGAGGCCCTCGTCGCCCGCGGTCACGCCCGCAGCACGATCCACTTCGTCGGATCCAAGCGTGGCATCGACCGCAGGCTCGTTCCCGCTGCCGGCTTCGCCCTCACCCTCCTCCCCGGTCGCGGCCTCGCCCGCAAGCTCACCCTCGACAACCTCCAGTCGCTTGCCGGATTCGCCGCTGGACTCGTCCTCGCTGCAGCGCTCCTGGCCCGCCTCCGTCCCGCGGTCGTCGTGTCGATGGGCGGGTACGCCGCCGCTCCGTGCGCGTTCGCCGCCGCCCTCTTCCGCATCCCCCTGGTGCTGAGCGAGCAGAACGCCGTGCCGACTGCGACCCACCGCCTCGTCGGACGGTTCGCTACCGCGTCGGCCGTCCCCTACGAGGGCACACCCCTGCCGCGTCCCGTCGTCACCGGCAACCCGGTCCGTCCGGAGATCCTTGCCGTCGACACCTCGCCCGAAGGACGGGTCGCAGCCCGCCGCAGCTTCGACCTTCCGGAGGACGGCATCGTGGTCGCGGTCTTCGGCGGTTCCCTCGGTGCCCGCACGATCAACGCCGCCGTCATCGACCTCGTCGGACGGTGGGACGGCCCGCCCATCGCCGTCCGCCACGCCATCGGCGAGCGGGACTGGGCGTGG
Organism: Acidimicrobiales bacterium; assembly: GCA_035525495.1. Taxonomy (GTDB): domain Bacteria; phylum Actinomycetota; class Acidimicrobiia; order Acidimicrobiales; family CADCTF01; genus DATLED01. The sequence continues at coordinate 36,253 of DATLED010000059.1, forward strand.
GCTCAGGAGATGACGCCCACTCCTTCCCCCAGCATCACCGCCTACCAGCCGGTGCCCTACGAGGACCGGATGCCCGAGCTCCTCGCGGCGTGCGATCTCGTGATCGCCCGTTCAGGTGGGAGCATCGCCGAGCTCGCGGTCATCGGCCGCGCCGGCATCCTCGTACCGCTGCCGATCGCGCCGTACGACCACCAGGCCCACAACGCCCGCCAGCTCGTCGAGGCCGGTGGGGCGATCATGCTGCGCGATCCGGAGGTCACCGGAGACCGCCTCATCACCGAGCTCCACCACCTCCTCGACGGCGGACCGCAGAAGGTCCGCGCGATGGGCGAGGCGGCGCGGTCGATCGGCCGGCCCGACGCCGCCGAGGCGGTGGCCGCCGTCGTCGAGGAGCACGCCAGGAAGCAGGCCGCGTGACGACGCCGTTCGACCTCAGCCGGCCCCGCACGATCCACGTCGTCGGCGCCGGCGGAACCGGCATGAGCCCGATCACGACGGTCCTGGCGGCGATGGGTCACCGCGTCTCCGGCAGCGACATCAAGGAGTCGCCGGTCATCGACCGCCTTCGTGCCCTGGGCGTGGACATCACGATCGGGCAGTCGCCGGACAACATCGGCCCCGACGTCGAGGCCGTCACACGCTCGACCGCCATATCCGATACCAACGTGGAGGTGGCGGAGACGATCCGACGCGGGATCCCGCTCCTGCGGCGCGCCGATGCCCTCGCCGGCATCTGCGCGCAGCGGCGGACGATTGCCGTCGCCGGCAGCCACGGCAAGACGACGACGTCGTCGATGCTCGCGCTCGTCCTTGGCGAGGCCGGGCTCCACCCGTCGTTCATCGTCGGGGGTGAGCTCCGTTCGGGTGGCAACGCGGTGTGGGGAGACGGGCCGTGGTTCGTCGTCGAGGCGGACGAGAGCGATGGGACCTTCCTCGAGCTCGGCGCCGAGATCGCGGTCGTCACCAGCGTCGAACCGGACCACCTCGAGTACTGGGGCGGATGGAAGCAGTTGCAAGAGGCCTTCGATCGCTTCCTCACGGAGGCGTCGATCCGCCTCGTTTGCATCGACGATCCGGGCGCGGCGGCCGCAGGCGGCCGCACCGGCGCCGTGACCTACGGGACGGGTGACGGTGCCGACTACCGCATGTCCGACGTCACCGGTGGGCGCACCGGCTCGAGCTTCACCGTGCACCACGGCGGTGAGGTCCTCGGCGAGATCATCCTCCCTGTGCCCGGCCTGCACAACGCCCGCAACGCGTGCGCGGCGTTGGCCACCTCCATGGAGATCGGCGCGCCCTTCGACGCCGCCGCCCGCGCGATGGCCCGCTACGCGGGCGTCGCCCGCCGCTTCCAGTTCCGCGGCGAGCGCGACGGCGTCACCTTCATCGACGACTACGCCCACCTTCCCGGCGAGATCCGTTCGATGCTCGCCGCCGCCAAGGACGGAGGATGGCGCCGCGTCGTGTGCGTCTTCCAGCCCCACCGCTACTCGCGGATGGCGGCGCTACCTCCCTCCGACTTCGCCGACGCCTTCGACGACGCCGACGTCCTGGTCATGACCGAGATCTACGCGCAGGGCGAGGCCCCCCGCCCCGGCGTCAACGCCAAGCGCGTGCTCGACGCCGTCCTCGACGCCCACCCCGGACGTCGCGCCTACTGGTTCCCCGGGCGCGCCGACCTGGCGGCCAACGTCAAGGCGATCCTCAAGCCCGGAGACCTCTGCCTCACCCTCGGCGCCGGTGACCTCACGCTGCTTCCGGACGAGCTGCTCGGCGTCACCGCCGCCGGCGGCTGATGGCGAGCGACGCCGTCGAGGACGCCGCGGCGCGTCTCGGCGGTCTCGCGCGCCGCGAGGTCCCCATCGGTCCGATGACGACCTATCGGGTCGGCGGAGCGGCCGCCCTGTTCGTCGAGCTCACGGATGCGACCGTCGTGGCCGCCGTACAGGAGGCGGTCGCGGCGACCGGCGTCGACGTCCTCGCCGTCGGCAAGGGCTCGAACCTGCTGGTGGCCGACCGCGGGTTCGTCGGGCTCGCCGTCACGCTCGGCGAGGGCTTCACGACGATCGAGGTCCTCGAGGGCGGACGGGTCCGTACCGGGGCGGCCGTGAGCCTCCCCGTTCTGGCGCGGCGAACGGCAGCCGCCTCGCTCACCGGGTTCGAGTGGGCGGTGGGTGTACCGGGATCCGTCGGGGGAGCGGTGCGCATGAACGCAGGCGGCCACGGCTCGGACATGGCCGCGGTGCTCCGGCGGTACGTGTTCGTCGACCTGCGCGGTGGCCCCGATGGCGAGGCTCCGGTCGACGCGTTGCGCTACTCGTACCGGCACTCGTCCATCGAACCTCACCAGGTCGTGATGTCCGCGGAGCTCGAGCTGGCGTCCGGCGACCGGGCGGCGTCGGAGGCCGAGATCTCCGAGATCGTGCGGTGGCGTCGTGAGCACCAGCCGGGCGGTCAGAACGCCGGATCGATCTTCACCAACCCCGAAGGCGACTCGGCGGGGCGTCTGATCGAGGCGGCAGGGTTGAAGGGATTCCGGCGGGGATCCGCGTACGTGTCGCCGAAGCATGCGAACTTCTTCCAGGCGGATGAAGGCGGTTCGGCCGACGACGTGCGTCGACTCATCGAGGAGGTGCAGCAGCGGGTGGAGGACGAGACCGACATCCGACTGTCGCCCGAGCTGCGCATGGTGGGGTTTGCGTCGGACCCACCGGCCCAGACGCGGTCGTGACGGAAACCTCGGCCCCGACGCGCGTACGGATGGACCCGCGCATCCGCGAGCGGCGCGTCGCCGTCCAGCGCGACGCCGGCCGCCGCCGGCTCCGCCTCCTCCTCGCCGGCGGGGCGGTGGTCGGGTCCGTCGCCTTGGCGTACGGCCTGACCCGCAGCCCGGTGTTCGACGTCGACGAGCTCCTGGTCCTCGGCGCGGCCAAGACCACCCGGGCGCAGATCGCCGACGTCGGCGGCCTCGATGGCAGCCCCCAGCTGGCCGACGTGAAGCCCGCGATCGTCGCCCACGGACTCGAGCGCCTGCCGTGGGTGCAGGAGGCGCGGGTCGTCCGTCACTGGCCGGGAACGGTCGAGGTGACGCTCGTCGAGCGCATGCCGCTGGCAACCGTCCCGGCTTCCGATGGGGGATGGGCTCTGGTCGACGAGACCGGCCGCGTCCTCGAGACGACGCCGGGACCGACACCAGGCATGGTGCAGGTCAACACCGTCCCGGCGCCGGCCCCGGGGGCCCACGTCGGTGAGGCCACGCTCGGGGCCCTCGGGTTGCTGAACGCCCTGCCCCCGTCGTTGAGCGAGCGGGTGAACGGCCTCACCGTGTCCGAAGACGGGCTGATCGAGATCCACGCCGTCGGGCTCCCGATCATCCACTTCGGCCCGGCGAGCCAGATGCGTTCCAAGCTCGTGGCCCTCACGACCCTCGTCGCCCGCACGAACCTCCGGGGCGTGAAGGCCATCGACGTACGGGTGCCGACAGCCCCCGTCTTGACCCGCGGCTGAGCGATGTTGTCCATGGGCCCGGATGTTGACCAGAGCGTTATGGTCAACGTAGACTTTCCACCACTTCGAGAGGTTCACAGTAACTCTCGATCTGTACTTCAGGGTGAGAGTTGAGGCCGGTGCGCACGCGCGTCCGGCCTCTTGCCCGCTTCTCGAGGGAGATCTGATGGCCGGCGCAGGACCGAACTACATCGCGGAGATCAAGGTGGTGGGCGTCGGCGGTGGTGGTGTCAACGCCGTGAACCGGATGATCGACGCCGGACTGAAGGGCGTCGAGTTCATCGCCGTGAACACCGATGCGCAGGCGCTCCTCATGAGCGACGCCGATCTCAAGCTCGACATCGGTCGCACGATCACCCGGGGCCTCGGCGCCGGCAGCGACCCGGATGTCGGACGCGCGGCAGCCGAGGAGCACCGTGACGAGATCGAGGAGGCGCTCAAGGGCGCCGACATGGTCTTCATCACCGCCGGCGAGGGGGGGGGCACCGGCACCGGCGCGGCACCCGTCATCGCGGAGATCTCGAAGAACCAGGGCTCGCTCACCATCGGCGTCGTCACCCGGCCCTTCTCCTTCGAGGGCCGCCGCCGCGCCGTGCAGGCCGAGCTCGGCGTCAACAGCCTCAAGGACCGCGTCGACACGATCATCGTCATCCCGAACGACCGCCTCCTCGACATCGCCAACGACAAGACGTCGATGGTCAATGCCTTCAAGATGGCCGACGAGGTCCTCTTGCAGGGCGTGCAGGGCATCACCGACCTGATCACCACGCCGGGCCTCATCAACACCGACTTCGCCGACGTGAAGATGATCATGCAGAACGCGGGCTCCGCCATCATGGGCATCGGCACCGCGTCAGGCGAGGGTCGCGCCGTCACCGCCGCCAAGCTCGCGATCACGAGCCCCCTGCTCGAGGCCTCCATCGAGGGCGCCAAGGGGATCCTGCTCAACATCGCCGGCGGCACCGACCTGGGCCTGTTCGAGGTCACCGAGGCAGCCGAGACCATCCACCAGGTCGCGCACCCCGACGCCAACATCATCTACGGCCAGGTCATCGACGACTCGATGGGCGACGAGGTCCGCGTCACCGTCATCGCCGCCGGGTTCAACCGGTGGGACGACGCCGGCACCGGCACCGGCGATCGGCCGCTCAGCCGTGGCGGCCTCGGTCTCGAGCCCGTCGGCGGTGACGAGTTCGGCGACGACGACCTCGAGGGCGACGACGACTTCGACGTGCCCTCCTTCCTCAAGTAGGTCCCCGCACGCATCGCTTCACCGGACGAGCCGAGGGAGACCTCGGCTCGCTCGCGGAACGGGGTCCGCACGGGCCGAGTGACGCCCTCTTGGCGAGGCGACGCGCCATCGTCGACCGTCCGTGGACGTGGCTGCGCCAGGTCCACGGTGCGCGTGTCGTCGACGTCACGGCGGTCGGCGAGCACGCCGGCGCCGAGGCCGACGCGGCCGTGACCGACGTCGACGAGGTCGTCCTCTGCATCCTCACGGCGGACTGTGCGCCGATCGCGTTCTCGTCGGCCGAGGGCGTCCGCGGCGTGGCCCACGCGGGGTGGAAGGGGCTGGCTGAGGGCGTGGTCGGGGCCACCGTGCGAGCGATGCGGGAGAAGGGTGCCACCTCTCTCACCGCCGCGCTCGGTCCGTGCATCCACGCTCCGTGCTACGAGTTCTCGCCGGCGGACCTCGACGCCGTCGCCGCCCGCCTCGGCGACCACGTGCGTGGCGTGACGACCGACGGCCGGCCGGCGCTCGACCTCCCCGGCGCGGTGCGGCGGGCCATCGCCGAGTCCGGCGCCGTGCTGGGCGAGGACGCCGGCGCGTGCACCGCCTGCGACGTCGACGCCGCCGGCGTCCCCCGCTGGTTCTCGCATCGCGCGCGCGCCGACGAGTTGCGACAGGCGTTGGTCCAGTGGACGCTCTGACCGCCGTTCGGGCCAGGATCGCATCGACCGGTCGCGACCCGGACGAGGTGACGATCGTCGCCGTCACCAAGGGTCATCCCATCGGGGTCGTGCGGGCGGCGGCCGACGCCGGTCTTCTCGACATCGGAGAGAACCAGGCGCAGGAGCTCCTGGCGAAGGTCGACGACGGTGTGCCGCTCGGGGTCCGCTGGCACTTCCTCGGGCCGGTGCAGCGGAACAAGGTGAAGAAGCTGGCGGCCCACGTCGCCCTCTGGCAGGCCGTCGACAGAGGCGCTGCCGGCGAGGAGCTGGCTCGCCACCGGCCCGGCGCCGCCGTGCTCGTCCAGGTGAACCTCTCGGGCGACGAGGCGCGGCCCGGCTGCGGGTGGGACGATGCGCCCCGCCTCGTCGAGCGGCTCCGCGCCGGCGGCCTCGAGGTGCGCGGGCTGATGGGCGTGGCCACGAGAGGCGGTGACGCGCGGCGCGAGTTCCGCCGGCTGGCGACGCTTCGCCGTGACCTCCACCTCGACGAGCTCTCGATCGGGATGAGCGGAGACCTCGAGGTAGGGGTCGAGGAGGGGGCGACGATCGTGCGGGTCGGTTCATCCCTGTTCGGTGCACGACCGGAGGCCGGTCGATGACCCGAGGATGCCGCAGGACGACCCGGGCCCGGCGGTAGGCTCACCACAGGAGGCGAACATGGCCGGTTTCAAGCGGATGATGAGCTACTTGGGGCTCGTCGACGACGACGAGTACGACGACTACGACCCCTACGAGGACCAGCCGGCGGCGCGCCCGTCGCGTCCGTCCGCGATGGCGACCGCGCATGCGGAGCCCGAACCCGCGTCCGCCGGTCTCCGCCCGATGCAGTACGCCAACGCCACGGGTGACCAGCCTTCCGGCGTCACCGTGCAGCCTCAGCGTTCGAGCGTCGTCCGCCCGATCATCCCGGTGCAGTCGTCGAAGCCGCACACGGTGACGCCGAAGTCGTTCCAGGACGCGCAGGAGATCGCCGACCGGCTCAAGGCGGGCGTGCCCGTCATCGTGAACCTCCAGGCTGCCGACCGCGACCTCATGCGGCGCATCATCGACTTCTCGAGCGGGTTGACCTATGGCATCGGCGGCGAGATGGAACGCACCGCCGACCGGGTCTACCTGCTCACACCGACCGCCCGGAGCTGAGTCCGGTGCAGCAGCTGATCCTCATGATCCTGCAGGTGTACCTGCTCTGCGTCTTCGGCAGGATCATCCTGAGCTGGTTCCCCGTCAACCCGGGAAGCCCCGTGGCGACGGTGAGCAGCTTCCTCTACTCGATCACCGAGCCGATCCTCGGGCCGATCCGCAACGCCCTGCCGAGGGTGGGCATGTTCGACCTGTCGCCGATCGTCGTGATCTTCGGGATCCAGATCCTCATGCGGGTGATCCAGAGGAGCATGTAGTGAACTTCACGCCGCAGTCGATCACGCCGGAGTCGGTCCGGTCCGTGATGTTCCGGGAGAAGCTGCGGGGGTACCACCCCGAGGACGTCGATGCCTTCGTCGCCGCCGTCGCCCAGGCGATCGAGGACCTCGACCAGCGGGCCAAGCGCGCGGAATCTCGTCTGGCCGAGGTCGAGTCCCGGTCCTCCGGCGCCGTCGAGGCCGAGGATTCGTTGCGCCGTACGCTCGTCCTCGCGCAGCGCACCGCCGACCTCGCCATCCAGGAGGCCAGGGAGGAAGCGGCGCGTCTGTTGGAGGACTCGCGGGCGCAGCGCGAGGCGGCGGACCGCGAGCTGGCGGAGCTGCGGGCGCATTTCCAGGCCGAGGTCGAGGAGGAGAGTCGCGGCGAGCGCGCCCGACTCGTTGCCCAGTGGCGAGCGTTGCGCGCCGACGTCGACGCCCTCGAGTGGCACCTGGAGCGCGAGCGCGAGCGGTTGCGCATCTACTTCGTCGACCAGCTCCGGCGCGTCGAGGAGGGCGAGCCGGGCATCGCGCGGTCGCCGGAGATGCAGGCGGAGGTCCCGCCGGAGCCCGAGCCGTCGTTCGAGGCTCCCCAAAACCCGAACGTCGTCGAGGACGCGCCCGCCGAGCTCGAGGCCGGTTCCCACGAGCCGGAGGGCGGCGTCGACGAGGACCCGTTCCTCGCGGAGCTGCGGCGCGCCGTGAACGACGACGAGCCCCTCGGTCCACGCGACCACGTGAGTGCTGCGAGCAACGGCGAGGGTGACGACGAGAGCTTCGACCTGTTCGCACGCGGCGACGATGACGCCGGTCGCTTCGGCTCGCGATTGCGCCGCCGGAAGTAGCGCGCACCGGCATCTTCGACGAAATCGCTGGCCCGCGGCCATGAAGGGGGGGGATTGCCCCCCCTGAGCGGGCAACCGTTTAGGATGCCGCCCGTTCCTTCGGAGGATGGTGAACTGACGTGCTGCTCCTGGTGACGATTCTGTTGGTGTTGGTGGCAGCGGTGACGCTGCTCATCGGCATCTTCAGCGACAACCTGGCCCTGATCTTCATATCGATCGGCGCCAGCGCGTTGGCGGCCATCGTGCTCGGCGTGCTGTCGCAGGTGAGCAAGCGGAAGGGACGGGAGACGGCGACGTCGACGGGCCCCGAGCCGTTGCCTGCTCGGGAGCCCGCGCCGGTCGGCGCCCGCGAGCACGTGAGCGATCCCGTCGCGGTGGCTGCGGACGAGCCCACGACGGCGATGCCCGTCGCCAGCAGCGGTGGTCTCCCGATCGCCGACTACGACAGCCTTCGCGTCAACGAGATCCTTCCTGCGCTCAATGGGCTCGATGTCGACCAGCTCGAGGCGGTGGCGCAACACGAGGAGACGAACAAGAACCGCACGACCGTGCTCGCCCGGATCGACGACCTCCTGGACGAGCACGACGCACGGGAAGCCGGTGGCGCTGCTGCAGCCGGGACCGGCGTCACCGACGTGGCGGCGGCGGCCGTCGCCTCCATCGAGGAGATCGGCGAGCCGGTCGTGCCGGCAGCGGACGAGACCGATGATGGGTTCCCGATCGCGGGTTACGACGACCTGAGCGAGGACGAGCTCATCCCGCTGCTCGAATCCCTCGACGCCGACCAGCTCGAAGCCGTCGCCGATCGCGAGGAGGCGGGCCAGAACCGCGACGCCGTCCTCGACGCCATCGACGATCGTCTCGACATCCTCGAGGGCATCGTGCCCGCGCCCGTCCCTGCACCGGCCCCCGCCAAGAAGGCGGCCGCTGCCGCCAAGGCGCCGGCGAAGAGGACGCCCGCCAAGGCGACGCCGGCGAAGTCGACGGCGAAGAAGGTGGCGGCGACGTCGTCTCGTCAAACGCCCGCCCGCAAGGCGACGCCGACGGCTGCTCGCAAGGCGGCGGCGCCGTCCAAGAAGTCGAGCGCCCCCGCCGCGACCAAGAAGGCGGCGGCCCCGGCCAAGAAGACGCCGGCCCGCAAGGCCACCGCCACGAAGAAGGCGGCCCCGGTCAAGAAGGCCACCGCCGCCAAGAAGTCCTCCAAGCGCTGAGCCCCATCCGGCCGGCGCGGCAAAAGCGAAGGCTCAGTTCTTGACGACGCCGATGTGGACGTGGCGCTCGTCGGGAAGCTCCAGGCGGTGGCCATTCGAGAGCTGCTCGACGCGCATCACCTCGTCGGCGAGGGTCTCGGACTTCAGGTTGTCCAGGTGAGCATCGACCGCGGCCCACACGTCGTCGGGAACGACGAGTGACACCCGGACCCGGTCGCTCACGTGGAGCGCGGCCTCCTTGCGGGCCTGGTTGACGAGACGGAGGACGTCACGGGCCAGACCTTCGGACTCGAGCTCCGGTGTCATCGTCGTGTCGAGGAGGACGAGGCCATCGTTCCCGGGTAGTGCCCGCGCCGTCCTGTCGTCCTTGGGTTCGAGCCGCAGAGAGAACTCACCCTCGGCGAGCGTGTGGTCGCCGACGACGACGTTGCCGTCGAGGTCCCGCGTCCACTGCCCCGCCCGGACCGCCTTGATCACCGACTGGACAGCGGCGCCGAGGCGCGGCCCGAGCACCGCAGGGACGACCTGCAGCACGAGGTCGCCATGCGTCGCCACGTCGTCGGTCAGCTCCACCGACTTGGCGTTGACCTCCTCGGCGATGAGCGCCTTGAACTCCTCGAGGGAGGCGGCACCGGGCGCGGCGACGGTGACAGACGAGATCGGGAGCCGCACGCGCAGGTTGGCCGCCTTGCGGACGGAGGAGGCGGCGGAGCACACCTCGCGCACGCGGTCCATCGAGTCCACGAGCGCGTCGTCGGCGGGCAACGTGGACGCGTCCGGCCAGTCGCACAGGTGCACCGAACGCTCGCCGGTGAGGCCGCGATGGATCGCCTCCGTGAGGAGCGGCAGCAACGGCGCCGCGGTCCGGCAAAGCAGCACGAGCACCGTGTAGAGCGTGTCGAAGGCGTCCTCGTCTCCGGCCCAGATGCGATCGCGCGAGCGTCGCACGTACCAGTTCGTCAACGCGTCGAGGAACGTCGTGATCGACGCGCAGGCGCCGTCGACGTCGTAGCGATCCATCCGTTCCTGGACGTCCTCGACGAGGTTGCGGGTCTTCGCGAGGACGTAGCGGTCGAGCACACCCGGCGCGTCGGTGCGGAACTTGGCGCGGTAGCCGTCGGCGTTGGCGTACTGGACGAACACGCCGGCGTACACGTTCCACACCGGATTGAGAACGGACCGCACCGCCTCGGTCATGTTCCTGCGGCTCACGACGAGGTCGCCGCCGCGCAGGACCGGTGACGACAGCAGCGCCCACCGCATCGCATCGGCGCCGAAGGTGTCGAAGACCTCGTTCGGGTCCGGGTAGTTCTTCAGGGACTTCGACAGCTTCATTCCGTCGTCGCCGAGGAGCACACCGTGGGCGATGCAGTTGCGGAACGGCGGACGGTCGAACAGCGCCGTCGCCAGCACGATCAACGTGTAGAACCAGCCGCGGGTCTGGTTGTTGTACTCGACGATGAAGTCTGCGGGGAAGTGGTCCTCGAACCACTCGCGGTTCTCGAACGGGTAGTGGACCTGAGCGAAGGGCATCGCTCCCGACTCGAACCAGCAGTCGAGGACCTCCTCGATGCGCCGCATCGTCGACCGGCCCGTCGGGTCGTCGGGGTTGGGTCGAGTGAGCTGGTCGATCGCCGGGCGGTGGAGGTCGACCGGCCGCACGCCGAAGTCACGCTCGAGCTCGTCGAGCGATCCGTACACGTCGATGCGCGGGTAGGCGGGGTCGTCGCTCTTCCAGACAGGCAGCGGCGAGCCCCAGAAGCGATTCCGAGAGATGGCCCAGTCAGGCGCGTCGGCGATGCCGTTGCCCATGCGCCCATCCCGCACGTGCGAGGGCACCCAGTTGATCTCCCGGTTGAGCTCGCCCATCCGGTCCTTGACCGCGCTGACCTTGACGAACCACGAGCCGACGGCCTTGTAGATCAGTGGTGTACGGGTGCGCCAGCAGTGGGGATAGCTGTGGACGTAGGTCTCGTCGCGCGCCACGAGACCACGCGCTTTGAGGTCGCGGATGACGTCGGCGTTCGCCTCGAAGACCTGCTTGCCCTCGTAGTCGGGGACCTCGCTCGTGAATCGGCCGGCCTGATCGACGGGGACGATCGTGGGGATGCCGTTGGCCTCGCAGAGCCGTTGGTCGTCCTCACCGAAGCCGGGAGCGATGTGGACGACGCCCGTGCCCTCGCCGGTGGTCACGAAGTCGGCGGCCAGCACGCGGAAGGCGCCCGGCGTGTCGGCGAAGAACGGGAACAGCGGCGTGTACGCGCGACCGACGAGCTCGGTGCCTTTGACCGTGGCCACCTGCGTCGCGTCGGCGAGCTCTTTGGCGTACGTGGCGACCGTGCCCGCGCCGACGATGTACTTCCGATCGCCTTCCTCGAACACGGCGTAGTCGATGTCCGGGCTGACGGCGAGGGCCAGGTTGGACGGGAGCGTCCATGGCGTCGTCGTCCACACGAGGATGTCCTCGCTGAACCGTGCCTCTGCGCCGGCGGGCGGCTCCAAGCGGAACATCACGGTGACCACGCGGTCCTGGCGCTCGCGGTAGGCGTCGTCCTGCCGCGTCTCCATGTTCGACAGCGGCGTCTCGCACTCCCAGCAGTAGGGGAGCACCTTGTAGCCCTCGTAGATGAGGCCCTTGTCCCACAGCGACTTGAAGGCCCAGAGCACGCTCTCCATGTACGGCAGGTCGAGCGTCTTGTAGTCGTTCTCGAAGTCGACCCACCGCGCCATCCGGTTGACGTACTCCTCCCACTCGCCGGTGTAGCGCAGGACGCTGGTGCGGCACGCGTCGTTGAACTCGGCGATGCCGAACTCGTTGATGGCGACGTGGCCCGAGATGCCGAGCTCCTTCTCGGCTTCCATCTCGGCGGGCAGGCCGTGGCAGTCCCAACCGAAGCGTCGCTCGACGCGGCGCCCCCGCATCGTCTGGTAACGGGGCACCGTGTCCTTCACGTAGCCGGTGATGATGTGGCCGTAGTGAGGGAGGCCGTTGGCGAACGGCGGCCCGTCGTAGAAGACGTATTCGTTGGCGCCGTCGTCGCCGGCGGGGCGGGCCTCGACGCTCGAGCGGAAGGTGTCGTCACCCTTCCAGTACTCGATGATGTCCTTCTCGATGGCCGCGAACGAGGGCTGTTGGGGGACCTCCGGGTAGGGCTGGGAATTGGCGACAGGGGCATCGGACACGGCACCTACGATAAGCGGCGTGGTCCACGAACTCTTCGACGATTCCGGCGCGGCGGAGGCAGGAGGGGGCGAGCGACGCGTCGTGGTGCTCCGGCTCCACGTGCAGCCCGGACCGGGCCGCACGGCGGTGCAGGGTCGCCATGGCGACGCCCTCAAGGTGCGGGTGGCGTCGCCTCCCGAGAAGAGCCGGGCCAACGAGGCGTGCGCCGCGCTGGTCGCCGAACTCGCCGACGTGACGCCCGCGGCGGTGACGCTCACGAGCGGCGAGACCAGCCGATCGAAGCGGTTCACGGTGACCGGCGCCGACGTCGACGAGCTCGTCCGGCGCCTCGAGCTCGCCCTCGAGGACGCCTCGGGGAATGCCCGGGGCCGGGGCAGCGTTCCGAAGTCGCCCGGCTCGCGCTGACACGCTGCCACGCTGCGCCGGGGAGCCGGTGGTAGCTTCCACCGTCTTTTGCGAACCCAGGGGACCTGCTGATGCCCAAAGCCTCGAACGCCGCCTCTCCGAAGAAGACGGCACTGAAGAAGGTGGCGGCGAAGGCGGCCGCTGCCGCGAAGTCGCTGACGAAGAAGTCGGGCGCGAAGGCGAAGTCGGCGACGACGCCGTCTCCCGCCAAGAAGCCGCCGGCCAAGGCGGTCGCGGCGTCGACGAAGTCGCCGGCCAAGGCTCCGGCGGCCAAGGCCGGCGCGGCCAGGTCCGGGACGCCGGCGAAAGCGGGTGGCACGACGAAGACGGCGTCGGGCGTTGCGTCGAAGCCCGGCGCCGCGGGCCGGGCGTCGAAGGGCGCGGCATCGAAGGTGGCGCCGGGCGCCACGAAGGGCGGCGCCGCGGGTACCTCGAAGAGCGCAGCGGCGCGCGGAACGTCGAAGGGCGCCGCTCCCGTCCCGTCGAAGGCAACCGGAGCCGCCAAGAACAGCGCTCCTGGCGCCACCGCGACAAAGGCGTCCAACGGAGCGAGCAAGAAGGTGTCGACCACCAGGTCGACCGCCACCAAGGGCCCGGCACCGACCGCGGCGCCGCCGGCCAAGACGACGAGGTCCTCGAAGAAGGTGGCCCAGCCCGCGCCCGCGCCCGCCGCCAAGAAGGTCATGGCGAACCCCCCGCCGCTGCCCCCGAAGCGCCCCGGCGCGCCCACGCCGATCGCCAAGAAGGCGCCGGGGCCGTTGACCGAAGCGGACAAGAAGTTCTACGCCGAGCAGAAGCAGCTCCTCCTCGAGGAGCGCGACAGCTACGAGTCGCAGGCGGCCAGCCTGAAGGCCGAGGCCGACCAGTTGGCGGCCGAGATGGAGCCGGGCGACGTCCAGTTCGACGAGGAGTCCGGCGAGGGCGACTCCATCAGCATGGAGCGCGAGCGCGATCTGCAGCTGGCCGGGCAAGCACGAGCGACCATCGAGGAGATCGATCGCGCGCTCGCGAAGATCGCCAGCGGTTCCTACGGCGTCTGCGAGCGGTGCAACCAACCGATCCCGAAAGCCCGCCTGAAGGCCCTGCCGTACGCGGCGCAGTGCGTGGCCTGCAAGAGCGGGGGCCTGTCCGCACGTCGGTGACCGGGCCCGACGAGGCCCCGGTCACCGCTCACGCGACGGCCCCCCGCTACGGCCTCATGGCGGCTGTGGTCGCGGGCGTCCTGGCGCTCGACCAGGCGACGAAGTCCTGGGCGGTCCGCGCACTCGCCGACGGCCCGGTCCACCTGATCTGGACCCTCGACCTCGACCTTGCGTTGAACTCCGGGCTGGCCTTCAGCCAGGGAACCGGGCTCACCGGGCTGATCACCGTCGTCGGCGTCCTCCTCGTCGCGGGACTCGTGTGGTGGAGCCGCGGTGTGACCTCGCCGCTCCTCGCCGTCGGGCTCGCCCTCCTGATCGGGGGCGCCTGCGGGAACCTCACCGACCGGCTCGTTCGCGGCCACGACGGCGCCGTCATCGACTTCATCGACTTCCACTGGTGGCCCGTCTTCAACGTCGCCGACATGGCGGTTTCCTTCGGCGCGGCGCTCCTCGTGCTGTCGTCGTTGCGCGAACCGTCGTGAAGGAGGTCGTCCCCGCGTCGCTGGAAGGGGAGCGAATCGACCGGGTCGTCGCCATGCTCACCGAGCTTCCGCGCGCCGAGATCGCGCTCATGATCGAAGACGGCGCCGTGCGCATCGGCGGGACGCCGGTCGCGGCTCGCAGCCGCAAGGTGCGCGAAGGCGACATCGTCGAGATCGATGTCCCCGAGCGACCGGTGGTCCCGGCGCTGCGGGATGACCCCGACGTCGATGTTCCCGTCGTCCACGTGGACGCCGACGTCATCGTCGTCGACAAGCCCCCGGGCCTCGTCGTGCACCCCGGCGCCGGCCACGACACCGGCACGATGGTGCAAGGACTGCTGGCTCGGTATCCCGAGCTGGCCGAACTGCCGCGCGAGGGCGCGGGCGAGCCCGACCGCCCGGGGATCGTCCACCGCCTCGACGCCGGCACGTCCGGCCTGCTCGTCGTGGCCAGGACCGTGAATGCCTACCACTCCCTCGTCGCCCAGCTGTCGGCGCGCGACGTGCAACGCCACTACCGCGCCCTCGTGCTCGGGACGGTCGAGGCCAACGCCGGCGAGGTCGACGCGCCGATCGGACGCTCCGAAGGTGATCCCACGAAGATGGCGGTCGCGAATGCGGGTCGCGAAGCGCGTACGCGCTACGAGGTGCTGCGCCGGTACCACGAGCCGATCCCGACGACGGAGCTGGCCTGCAAGCTCGAGACCGGACGCACGCATCAGATCCGCGTCCACCTGGCGGCAATCGGGCACCCCGTCGTCGGCGACGGCCGGTACGGGGGCGAGCGCCCGGCGATCGCCACGGGGCGGCCCTTCCTCCACGCCGAGCGCCTCGCCTTCGTGCATCCCCGATCCGGCGAGGTCGTCACGTTCACCTCGGTCCTGCCGAGCGACCTCGAGGACGTCCGTCGTGGACTCGCCTAGCGACGTCCAGCTGGCCCGCCTCGTCATCCGCACGCTGGCGGCGTTCACTGCGCTGACGCTGGCCGGCGGGCTCGCATCGCTCGCCGGACGCTTCGCCGACGCGCCGTCCGACGAGACCGCGTCGGACACCATCGTCGATGGGGCCGGGATCGACCCACGCGGCGGCGCGGGACCGCTTCCGGGCGCCGACGTGAGCGCGTATGTGGCGACGTCGACAGGCCGCCTGTCCGAAGCGAAGGGAAGGCGCGCTGCCATCGTGTCGTTCGACGAATATCGCACGCCCGAGGAAGCGGACGCGCTCCTCGGCGACGTCGACGTCCGGTCCTTGCTGGTGGCCCTTCCCGGCGGCCGCCCCGTGGTGCTTGCGCCCCACGACGACCTCGCGGAGGTGACGAAGACGCAACGGGACGAGGCGACGGCGGAGAAGAAGGCGCTCGAGCAGCTCCTGCCGACCGTCGAGGATCCCGACTTCACGCGGCAATACCAGGCCGACATCGATCGTCTCGGCCGGCTGCTCGCGGCGCGCGCCGACCGCGACGACGTCGTGTTCGGCGCGGTGGTCGTCGCGTCGGCCTCGGACCTGCGGGCGATGGCGGCGACCGCGGGCGTTCGTCTCGTCGACGTCGGCTCGACCGCCGAGCCTCCGAAGCCGACGACGTTCGCCGGGCTGCGTCCCGAGGAGGCCCTCGAGGCGGGGGAGCCTCCGACCCGTCCCGCCTAGGAGGCGGTCAAGAGGGGTGATCGGCGGTCGCCGCTCGTTCTGGGCGGGTTGAACGACCGGTGCGGTGGTTGATCCCGCCCAGAAACGAGGGCGGCGGTGGTCAGGAGCTATGGAGCGGCGCCAGCGGCGTGCGGGTGTCGCGGGCGCGGACGACCATGTCGCCGAGGGTGAACGAGTCGAGGTGGTCGCGCATGTGTGAGCTCAAGTCGGCCCACACGGCGAGGAGGATGCATTGGCCCTCGTGATCGCAGGCACCGTTCTGGTGCGGCTCGCCGAAATCTCCCGCGACGATCGGTCCGTCGACGGCGCTGACGATCTGGCCGAGGGTGATCTCCTCGGGCAGGCGGGCCAGGACGTAGCCGCCGCCGACGCCGCGCTTGGAGCGGACCAGTCCGGCGCCCTTGAGGGCGAGGAGGATCTGCTCGAGGTAGGGCTGGGGGAGGCCCGTCCGCTCGGCGATGTCGCGGACGGAGGTGGGTACGGCGGTGCCGTCGGCCGCGTGCAGGGCGAGGGAGAGCAGTGCCCGGCTGGCGTAGTCGCCCCGCGTCGAAACCTTCATGTCGGCTCGCCGCGCAGCGCACGAGCCGCTCCGCGCTCGTGCCGACTGCTCGCTGGCGCCCCCGGCGCCGGCCGCTCGAGCGTCTGAGCGCAAGGCACGGCCCTCTGTTCCACGAGGGCCATGGTACGCCCGAGTAGCGTGCTCGACCGTGCCAGCGGGAGACGACGCGAGTGACCTCGACCGTCGCATCGCGGAGGTCGAGCTCCTGCAGCGGCGGGTGCTGAACGTCATCCCGCACGCCCTCCGGACCCCCGTCACGACCCTGCGCGGCCTCGCCGAGGCGATGACCGAGGCGTCCGAGGCGGAGATCCGCTCGTCGATCGGACCGGCGTTGCGGCGGGTCGCGGCGCAGGTCGAGCACCTCCTCGACGACCTGTTGATCGCGTCGGGCTACCGCACGGCGCTGCCGACCGGCGCCGTGCAGTCGACGCCCGTGATGGAGACGCTCCGAACGGTCTGGAGCGAGGTCGGCGGCGAGGGCCCGTTCGAGGTGGTCGGCCCGGAAGATGCGGCGGCGATGGCACCGGACGGGGCGTTGGCCAAGATGCTCGTCCACGTGCTCGACAACGCCGCCAAGTACGGCGTGGGTGCGCCGCGGGCGGAGGTGACACTGGCCGGCGGCCGCGTGCGGATCGCGGTGCGTTCGGCGGGCCCCGTGCCGGCCGACCTCGACATCCTGGTGGAGCCGTTCTTCCGGGAGGAGTCTGCCGTGATGCGCTCGAGCGGGCTCGGGCTCGGCCTCACCGTCACCGACGCGCTGGCCAGGCAGTCGGGAGGCTCGCTCTCGGTGTTGGAAGCGGAGGGCGGCTCCGGATTGGTCACGTGTCTCGACCTCCAGGCGGCGCCGTCGTGAGCGACGACCGTCGGCTGCAGATCGTCGTCGCCGACGACGAACCCGACGTTCGCCTCTTGCTGCGTCTGCAGCTGCAGGGCATTCCCGGTGTCGAGGTCGTCGGCGAGGCGGGCGACGGTGTCGAGGCGCTCGAGCTGTGTCGCGAGCTGCAGCCCGACGCCGTGGTGATGGACCTGTTGATGCCGCGGATGATGGGGATCGAGGCCATCGAGAGGCTCCACCAGGAGCTGCCGTCGATCGGCGTCGTCGCCTACACCGCGACCGCCGGCGACTTCGTCCGCCACGAGATGGAACGGCTCGGGGTCGCGCTGCTGCTGAAGAGCGGCGACATCGGCCAGCTGGTCGCGGCGCTGCGCCAGAGCATCACCCGCAACGCCAGTTGAGCGCGGAGCTCCACCTCCCGCGCTACGCCGATCGCTGCATCAGCAACGTCGTGCCGGCGATCTTCGGTCGGACTTCGCTGCTGCCGGATGTCGCGCGGACGGCATCGCAGGTCGTGCTCCTCGTCCTCGACGGGGTGGGGTGGAACCAGCTGCGCACCCGTCGTGAGGCGGCGCCGGTGCTGTGGTCGATGGCGGGCGGCCCGATCACTTCGGTGGCGCCGACGACCACCGCAACCGCGCTGTCGTCGATCGTCAGCGGGACGCGGCCGGCCGCGCACGGCGTCGTGGGGTACCGGCTGCGTGTGCCGGGTGACCAGGTGTTGAACGTGCTGCGCTGGCGCACCGGCGAGGGCGACGCCCGCACGACCGTCCCTCCGACCGCGTTCAGGATGCAGCCGGCCTTCGGCGGCCGAGCGGGTGTGCCGGTCGTGACGAGGGCGGAGTTCGCGTCGACGGGTTTCACGGCGGCGATGGGGCTCGACCGTCTGGTCGGCTGGCAGGCGGCGTCGGCCATCGCCGTCGAGGTCGGTTCGCTGCTGCGGGACGGCGACCCGTTCGTCTACGCGTACTACGACGGGGTGGACAAGGTCGCGCACGCGCACGGGCTCGGCGACCACTACGACGCCGAGCTCCACGCCACCGACCGGATCGTCGCCGACGTGGTGGCCCAGCTCCCGCGCGGTGCGGCGCTCGTGGTGACCTCGGACCACGGACAGGTCGACGTCGGCGACGACGTGATCGAGCTCCCCGAGGATGTCGTCTCCGAGTGCTCCCTGCTGTCGGGTGAGGGCCGCTTCACCTGGTTGCACGCCCTTCCCGGTCGCGTCGACGCCGTGCTCGCGTTGGCGCAGGAAGCCTTCGGCGCGCCAGGTCTCGCCGAGGTGCTGACGCGTGACGAGGTCGTGGCCGCGGGCTGGTTCGGTGGCCCGTTGTCCGACGACGTGGCCGCCCGTCTCGGCGACGTCGCTGTCGTCGCCTGCGCGCCCGTCGCCTTCCTGGATCCCGCGGACACCGGCTCGGCCATGCTCCGGTGCCGCCACGGCTCCCTCACCGAGGACGAAATGTTGGTCCCGTTGGTGGCCGTAGGCTCTCCTGTCTGATGCCGGACACCGCCGAAACCCCTGTCCTCAGTCCCGAGCCGGTGGAGCTGCCCACCGAGGACGGCGCGACGCCGGTCGCGGCGGAGGCGGTGCAGCAGCCGGCGAAGGTGATGCGCATCGGGGCGATGATCCGCCAGCTCCTCGAAGAGGTCCGCCGGGCCCCCCTCGACGACGCCGGTCGGGCCCGCCTGGCCGAGGTCTATGCCACGTCCGTGCAGGAGCTGTCGACGGCGGTGTCGCCCGACCTGCAGGAGGAGCTCGGCCGGCTCGTCGAGCCCTTCCTCGACGTTCAGGGCGTGCCCACGGAGGCCGAGCTCCGCATCGCCCAAGCCCAGCTCGTCGGCTGGCTCGAAGGCCTCTTCCACGGCATCCAGGCGACGCTGTTCGCCCAGCAGATGGAGGCCCGCCAGCAGCTCGACGAGCTGCGCCAGCGGGGCCTCCCCCCCGGCTCGGATGGCGGCGGCGCCGCCCGTCCCGGCACGTACCTCTAGAACCCTCGAGAACCGCAGGAGCCGCCGAGCGGCTGTGCGGCGAAGCGAACCGGAGGCGCGGTCAGCCCAGGACGGGGGTGGTGTCGGCGACGACCTTGTTGCGGCCGGCCTCCTGCGCCTCGTCCACCGCCGCCTGCGCGCGGCGCAGGTGCCCCTCGAGGTCGGCGCCCGTGCCCTCGGCGCAGCCGATCGACACCGTCACCAACACGTCGGCATCCTCGCCGAGGGGGATGGGTTCGTCGCACACGGAGGCGCGGATGCGCTCGGCGAGGACCCACGCGCCGTCGAGGTCCGTGTGCGGCAGCGCGACCACGAACTCGTCGCCGTGCCAGCGACCCGCGACGTCATCCGTGCGCAACGCTGCACCGATCCGGCGCGAGATCCCGACCAGGACGGCGTCGCCGGCGGGGTACCCGTGCTGGTCGTTGATCCGCCTCGTGCGGTCGACGTCGATCAGCAACAGCGAGAACGTCGAGTGCTGGCGCCGCGTCGTCGCGGAGAGGATCTCGAGGTGCTCGTCGAGCTGGCGCCGGTTCGGGAGGCCGGTCAGCTCGTCGATCCGTGACCGCGCCTGCAACTCCCGCGTCTGGGAGGCCGTTCGCTGCGCCGCCCGGACCCGGGCCAGGATCTCGGCGGGGGAGGACGTCGTGAGCACGACGTCGTGGGCGCCCCGCTCGACAGCGTCCGCGATCGTCGCTTCGACGTCGGCCCCGGAGCCGGACGGGTCGATCAGCGCCAGCACCGGGATGCCGAGCTCGGCGATCCCCACGTGGCGCACCGGCCAGCGCGCGACGACGACCACCGGCGCGCCCTCGCCGTGGACCTCCACTTCCTCCAGCGACCCGACCTGCCCCACCAGGAACCCGGCGTCGGAGAGCACGTCGACGACCGCCTCGGCTCCCGTGACCACGGCGACCGTCGCCACGTGCGATTCCACGTCCGCAGCGTACCGACGGCGACGCCGCCGGGCGCCCCGCGATACCGTGCAGCAGAGAAATCACACCGGTGTAGTTCGTCCACAGGCTGTGGACAACTCGAGCGACGACAGGGCACGGGCAGGCAGTGGGGGATTCGTTCACGCATCTGCATCTCCACACCGAGTTCTCGATGCTCGACGGCGCCGCCCGGGTCCAGGACGTCGTGGCGGCGGCGGTGGCCGACGGCCAGCCGGCCCTCGGGATCACCGACCACGGCAACATGTACGGGGTCCTCGACTTCTACAAGGCGTGCAACGACCAGGGCATCAACCCGGTCATCGGGATCGAGGCCTACATGGCGGCGGAGAGCCGCACCGAACGCCCGGTCCGGAGGGGCCGCATCGACGACACCGGCGGTGAGGGCGAGCGGGGCGAGAAGCTCTACTACCACCTGATCCTGCTGGCGGAGTCGAACCAGGGCTACCGCAACTTGATGCACCTTTCGAGCAAGGCGTACCTCGAGGGCTACTTCTACAAGCCGCGCCTCGACTGGGAGCTCCTCGAGCAGCATCACGAAGGCGTCATCGCCACGACCGGGTGCCTCGGTGGCGTCGTCCTCCAGGCGCTCCTCAACGACCAGCTGGACAAGGCGACGGCCCTGGCGGCGCGACTGCAGGACATCTTCGGACGCGACAACCTCTTCGTCGAGCTGCAGGACCATGGCCTCCCCGAGCAACGACGGACGAACCCCGCGCTCATCGAGATCGCCCGGAAGATCCAGGCCCCGCTGCTCGCCACGAACGACAGCCACTACACCCATCGCGAGGACGCGGTCGCCCACGACGCCCTGCTCTGCGTCCAGACCGGCAGCAGCATCGACGATCCGAACCGCTTCAAGTTCACCGGCGACCAGCACTACCTGAAGACGGCGGCGGAGATGCGGGCGCTGTTCTCGCACTACGAGGTGGCGTGCGACAACTCGTTGTGGATCGCCGAGCGGGCCAAGGTCGAGATCGAGTTCGGCAACCCACAGCTCCCGAACTTCCCCCTTCCCGAGGGCTTCGAGACCCAAGGCGAGTACCTCCGGCACCTCACCTTCGAGGGGGCGCGAGACCGGTACGGGGCCGAGCTCCCGACGGTCGTCACCGAGCGCATCGAGTACGAGCTCGGCGTCATCGCCGACATGGGCTTCAGCGCCTACTTCCTCGTCGTGTGGGACCTCATCAAGTACGCCAAGGACCGGGGCATCCGCGTCGGTCCTGGCCGCGGCAGCGCCGCCGGCTGCTGCGTCGCCTACTGCCTCCGCATCGTCGACCTCGACCCGATCCGCTACGACCTGATCTTCGAGCGCTTCCTCAACCCGGGCCGCAAGTCGATGCCCGACATCGACATGGACTTCGACGAGCGCTACCGCGGCGAGATGATCAAGTACGCCGCCGAGCGATACGGCTTCGACCACGTGGCCCAGATCGTCACGTTCTCGACGATCAAGGCTCGGGCCGCCGTGCGCGACGCCGCCCGCGTGCTCGGTTATCCCTATGCCGTCGGCGACAAGGTGGCCAAGGCGATGCCGCCGCTGGTGATGGGTCGCGACACGCCGCTCTACGCGTGCCTCGAGAAGCACCCGAAGTACGAGGACGGGTACAAAGCGGCGCAGGAGCTGCGCGACATGTACCAGCTCGACCCCGACGTGAAGAAGGTGGTCGACGTCGCCACCGGTCTCGAAGGGCTGCGGCGCCAGGACGGCATCCACGCGGCCGCCGTGGTGATCACCAAGGAGCCGCTCACCGAGTACCTGCCGATCCAGCGCAAGCCCGGCCCCGGAGAGAAGCCCGACCAGGCGCCGATCGTCACGCAGTACGAGATGCACGGGGTCGAGGAGCTCGGACTCCTGAAGATGGACTTCCTCGGGTTGCGCAACCTCTCGGTGATCGAGCGGGCGCTCGACCTCGTCCAGTCCGAGACGGGCGAACGCCCCGACATCGACGACATCCCCCTCGACGACGACGAGACGCTTGCCCTTCTGCGAAGGGGTGACTCGATGGGGGTGTTCCAGCTCGAAGGCGGACCCATGCGGGCGTTGATGCGTTCGCTGGCGCCGACGTCCTTCGACGACGTGGCCGCTCTCGTGGCGCTGTACCGGCCCGGACCGATGGCGGCGAACATGCACAACGACTTCGCCGACCGAAAGAACGGGCGCAAGCCGATCGCCTACCTGCACCCGGATCTCGAACCGATCCTCGGCGACACCTACGGCCTCATGATCTACCAGGAGTCGGTCATGCGGGTCGCCCAGAAGTTCGCGGGCTACTCGCTGGCCGAGGCGGACTCGATCCGCAAGGCCGCAGGCAAGAAGGACCGCTCGGTCATGGCCCTCGAGCGAGCCAAGTTCGAGGACGGTTGCGAGACGACGGGTTACGGCAAGGTCCTCGGCAAGCAGCTCTTCGACATCATCGAGCCCTTCGCCGACTACGCCTTCAACAAGTCGCACTCCTACGGCTACGGGTTCGTCAGCTACCAGACGGCGTGGCTGAAGGCGCATCACCCGGTCGCCTACCTGGCGGCGCTGTTGACATCGGTCAAGGACGACAAGGACGCGACCGCCAAGTACCTCGCCGAGTGCCGTTCGATGGGCATCCCCGTGCTCGTCCCCGACGTCAACGTGTCCGAGTCGAACTTCACCGTCAAGAACGGGTCGATCCCCTTCGGCATGTCCGCCATCCGCAACGTCGGCGCCGGACTCGTCGGGTTGATCGTCGACGAGCGCGATGCCAACGGTCCGTACACCGACTTCTTCGACTTCTGCGATCGCGTCGACACGTCCGTGCTCAACAAGCGGACGATCGAGTCGCTCATCAAGGGCGGCGGCTTCGACTCCCTCGGCCACTCCCGGAAGGGGTTGTGCCTCGTTCACGAGCAGATCATCGACCGGACGCTGCAGCGCCGGAAGAAGGAGGCCGAGGGACAGTTCGACCTGTTCTCGATCGGCGACGACGACAGCGGCGCCACGAAGCCTGCGGCCATGGACCGCATCACCATCCCGGTCGAGGAGTTCGAGAAGATGCAGCGCCTCTCGTTCGAGAAGGAGATGCTCGGACTCTACGTCTCGGACCATCCGCTGATGGGCGCGGAGGCGGCCCTGCGCAAGCTCGTCGACTGCTCGATCAACGACATCCGCGACGGCGCCGAGGGCGAGATGAAGACCGTCGGCGGCGTCGTCACGTCCTTGGTGCGCAAGTACACGAAGAAGGGCGACCTGATGGCGACCTTCGTGCTCGAGGACCTCGAGGCGGCCATCGAGGCGTTCGTCTTCCCCCGCACCCACCTCGAGTACGGGGCGCTGCTGCGCGACGACGCGGTCGTGTGCGTGAAGGGCCGGCTCGACAAGCGCGAGGAGCCCGCCAAGTTGATCGTGATGGAGGTGCGGGCCGTCGAGCTCCATCCCGATTTCGGCCCGCCCGTGCACCTCGAGCTGCCTCTGGCGACGCTGACGGATGCCACCGTCGACTTCCTCAAGTCCGTGCTGCTCGACCACCCCGGCGACTCGCCGGTGTACCTCCACGTCGGCGAGAAGGTGCTGAAGCTGCCCGACGAGTTCTGTGTCGATGCCCGCAACGGGTTGCTGGCGGAGGTGCGGGTGCTCCTCGGGCCGAACGCCGTCCGTTAGGCCCCCCGTGTGTTGGGGCTAGGGGAGAGGGAGTCGAGGATGGCGAGGATCTCGTCGCCATAGAGCTCGAGCTTCGACGGACCCATGCCGTGAACGGCGAAGAGGTCCTTGGCGGACGACGGGCGGCGCTCGGCGATGGCTCGGATGAGGGCGTTGGAGGCGACGATGTAGGCGGGCATGCCGTCGGTGCGGGCCCGCTCGGTTCGCCACGCCCGGAGCGCCTCCTCGGCGGCCGCCGCTTCGGGCGAGGACGGATCGCCGAGCGGCGCCTTGGCGCCCCGCTCCCGCTTGGGGATGGGCGTGACCTCGGTCGGCCTCGTGGTCAGGGTGCGCGCCACCCGCACCGGGGCGGTGCCGTCGAGCTCGCCGAGGAACGGCGATGGCCTCGTGACGTCGGCCAGCACGGCGACGCGGTGGCGCCCGCGGGTGATGGCGACGTGGAGGACCCGCCGCTCCTCCTCCTCGTTCTCCGACAGCCGGTGGGGGAGGACGCCGTCGGTCACGCCGGCGACGACGACGCGGTCCCACTCCATGCCCTTCACGCGGTGGACCGTCGAGAGCGTCACGCCGCCTTCGCGGCCGCGCTTCGCCAGCACGCCCCGCAACCAGGTCTCGAACGTGGCGGGCGTCGGATGGAGGTCGGCCACCTGGGCGAGGGCGTCGAGGTCGTCGAGCTGCGACCCCGATTGCCCGCCCTTCGAACCGTCGAGCATCGACATCGCCCCGGCCAGCCCGACGTCGTCGGCGATGACGGCGAGCACCGAGCGCGTCGTCGCACCGGGCGCGGCGACGGCTGCTGCCACCCGCGTCAGGTCCTCGGCGAAGTCGGCGAGCTTCATGCCCACCTTCGCGTCGTCGATGCGGTCCGGCAGCGAGCGGATGTCCCCGAGCGACATCGTCCGTGACATCCACTTGCCGATCCAGTTGGGGAAGCCCCGACTCGGCCGGCGCAGCACCTCCTGGAGGTCGTCGGGCTGCATACGGTCGGGCGCGGCGCCGAGGCGCAGGTAGGCGAGTGCGGCGCGCATGCCGGTGCGCGACAGGACATCGGTGGGCAGCGTCGAGGAGAGGGGCACGCCCGCTTCGGTGAGTGCGACGTGGGGCGCGAGCAACAGCGAGTTGACCCGCGTCAGCACGGCGATCGCGGCGGGCTCGACGTCCTCGTCGAGCCAGGCCCGCACCCGGGCCGTCATCGTCGAAGCGCCGAGCTCGGGCGGGTGGCGCTCGACGACCAGCGCCGACGGGTGGTCGTCGGCGAGGGGACCGGCGTGGATCTCCTTCGGGACTCGTCGGCGGTTGTAGCCGAGGAGGTGGCGGGCGGCGTCGACGACGGCGACCGGGCAGCGGTAGTTGACCTGCAGGGGATGGTCGGTGGCGCCCGGGAACAGCTGCGCGAAGTCGATGAGGAACGCCGGATCGGCACCGGCGTGTCCATAGATGACCTGGTCGTCGTCGCCGACGCCGAACACCTCCAGGCCGGGGGCCGCCAGCAACCGGACGAGCAGCACGTGCGCGGGGGTGAGGTCCTGCAGCTCGTCGACGAGGAGGTGGCGGTGCGCCTGTTGCGTGCGGCGACGGAACTCGCCGTCGGCCAACAGGAGTTCCACAGCGGCGTAGATCTGTTCGTCGAAGTCGACCGCGCGGGCTCGTCGCAATGCGGCGCGGTAGGGATCGAAGGCCGCCGACAGTCCGGGCACGTCGTCGCGCTCGGCCTCAACCTCCTCGGGGTCGCGCAGGCCGAGACGGATGGCGCTCAGGCCCTCGAGGTACGGCGCGATCGGGTCGGTGTTGGCGCGGCGCTGTCGGGGCGGGACGAGCTCGTCGATGATGCGCCGGACCTCGCGCTCGTCGAGCACGCGGGGCCGGCCGAGGAGCTGGTGGCCGAGGGCGTTGAGGGTGGCGACGCGCGGTGCGAAGTCGGCGGTACGTCCCTCGAGCTCCAGCTGTGCCCGCTTGTTGTAGGCGACCGCGAGGACGCTCTCCCGATCGAAGCCACGGTCGACGACGAGGTGGCGCAGGCGCTCGGTCAGCACCCGGGTCTTTCCCGAACCTGCGGGCGCGACGATGCGCGCCGGGCCGCTCCCGTGGGCCACCGCTTCCAACTGGTCGGGGGCCAGTTCGGCCCGCACCGGTCGAGGGGGCGGGTCCGGTCGGAGGTGCCCGAGGTCGACGACCTCGCGATGGACGACGACCGCGCCGTCGAGGGTGTCGGCGTCGAATGGTCGGCGGGGCCCGCCATCGACCCAGGCCGGCCGTCCGTCCGCCAGCACGACGTCCGCTCCGCCGCCCTCCACGGCCCCCAGCCGGGCCGCTTTGCGCCCCCACCACCACACGGGTTCGATCCCGTCGCGGGCGTCGTAGGTGTTGGCCCAGAGGAGGAAGTGGAGCCGGTCGTTCCACAGCTCCAAGCGGGGTGAGAGGCGCCAGACGTCGCCGGCGACCGACTCCGGCGTCCGGACCCGGTCCGCCTCGACGAGCAGCCGGATCACCACCGGCCGGCGGTGCATCCAGGCGTCGTGGAGGGCCGAGACCATCGCCTCGGGCGACGCCAGCGCCGCCTCGTCCACCTCACGGACGGGCGCGCCCGCCCATGCCGACGGCACGTCGTCGCCGGCGGCCACGACCACGCCCCGAGCGAGGGCGATGGGTCCGGGGACGGGCATGCCGGCGATCGTATGGGGAGGCTGCGACGGTGGCGCTCGCCGCTCCGCCGCGGTCCGTTCGACCAATTTCTGGTGTTCGCCTAAACTTTCCGACCGAACGGTCAAGTTAGGGGAGCCCGGACTGCATGGCGATTTCCGTCGAGACCAAGGACTGCACCGCCCTCTCGGACGCCGAGATGGGGGAGATGGCCGATATCTGCGCCGACGGCCCCGCCGGCTTCGACATCGG
>DATLED010000060.1:0-2852 GCA_035525495.1 Acidimicrobiales bacterium
GGCACGGCAGATCGTCCAGGCGAGCGCGCCGCGCACCTACACCCAGTTCGCCCGGAACCCGGAGCGAAGCGTCCAGATCGGTGATCCCTACACGGTCCTGGCGCCCAACTACGGCAGCCCCTTCGTCCGTGACCTCGACAACGGCCGGCGCTACGGCACGATCGAGGACTTCAGGAACTTCGTGAAGCTGACGTACATGACGCCGCACCTCCACCACTCGGGCGGGACGGTCTGCGAGCCTGTGGACATCGCGGTCAACAAGCGCCACCTGGACATGGTCTATTCCCACATCCGCTACAGCGACAAGCCGTTCATGGGCTCGGTGACGCACCCGGACCGGGCCCGCGACACGGTCGAGCTGGCGAAGATCGCTTTCTCCGGGTTCGGGCCGGACTACCTCGACGACCACACGGTCATCACGAGCCTCATCAACGCCAACTCACCCCTCGTCTGGGACTCGACGATGCTCGGGGTCGCACGGGTCTACGCGGAGGCGAACCAGGCCAACCTGATCACGCCGTTCATCCTCGCCGGCGCGATGTCGCCGGTGACCGTCGCGGGGACCGCGGCGCAGACGCTCGCCGAAGCGCTCGCGGGCATGGCCTTCGTCCAGCTGGTGCGGCCGGGCGCGCCGGTGATCCTGGGCTCCTTCGCGTCATCGATCTCGATGCAATCGGGAGCGCCCACCTTCGGCACCCCCGAGCCGGCGCTGGTCCTGTACCTCATGGCCGCGCTCGCTCGGCGGCTCGGCGTGCCGTTCCGCTCCGGCGGGAACCTCTGCGCGGCCAAGACCGCGGACGCGCAGGCCGCGTACGAGAGCGCTGCGACCTTCATCCCGACGATCCTCGCCGGCACCAACTTCGTGCTCCATTCGGCCGGCTGGCTGGAGGGCGGGCTCGCGGTCGGCTACGAGAAGTTCATCCTCGACCTCGATCAGTGCGGTATGGCCGGCGTGTTCGTCAAGGGCGTGGATCTCTCCGAGAACGGCCAGGCGCTCGACGCGATCCGCGAGAACGGGCCGGGGATGCACTTCCTCGGCAACTCCCACACCCTCGCCAACTTCGAGACGGCCTTCTATCGATCGGAGACCGCCGACAACAACTCGTTCGAGCAGTGGCTCGAGGACGGCGCGCTCGAGTCGCCGCAGCGGGCGAACAAGATCTGGAAGCGAATGCTCGCCGAGTACGAGGCGCCCCCGATCGATCCGGGCGTCGACGAGGCCCTGCTGGAGTACGTGGCGAGGCGCAAGGCCGACTTCCCCGACTCGGACGTCTAGCCGTGGTCGCCCTCCTCGGCCGCCGCGGTGGACAGCTCGACGACGTCGGCCGTGCGGCGCTCACCCGGGTCCTGGCTGATCCCACGTTCGAGCTGATCCCGCTCAGGAACGTCCGCGACCAGGCCGCGTCGCTGCCCCGTGGCGCCACGATCTCCGTGACCGCGTCGCCGGGGAAGACGATCGAGACGACCGTCGATCTCGCGATCGAGCTCGAGGCCACCGGCCTGCGCGCGATCCCGCACCTCTCGGCCCGGATGGTCCGCGACCGCGCGCACCTCGCCGAGCTGCTGACGCGCCTGGAGGACGCGGGCATCGATCGCGCATTCGTCGTCGGCGGCGACGCGGACGAGCCCGGGGAGTTCCTCGATGGGCTCTCGCTCCTGCGGGCGATGGCGGACCTGGGGCGTTCGCCGAAGGAGCTCGGCTGCCCGTGCTACCCGCAGGGCCACCCCGACATCCCGGACGACGCGCTGGCGCAAGCCCTCCGCGACAAATCGCCGCTCGTCAGCTACATCACGACCCAGCTGTG
Source organism: Acidimicrobiales bacterium (assembly GCA_035525495.1). Lineage (GTDB taxonomy): Bacteria > Actinomycetota > Acidimicrobiia > Acidimicrobiales > CADCTF01 > DATLED01. The sequence continues at coordinate 1,806 of DATLED010000060.1, forward strand.
CTTCGACCCAAAGGCGATCGCGTCGTTCATCGCGGCGCGTCGCGCCGAGGGGATCGCGAACCCGCTCAAGCTCGGCATGCCCGGCGTCGCGGAGATTCCGAAGCTGCTCTCGATCAGCGCCCGGATCGGGGTGAAGGACGCCTCGAAGTTCGTCCTGCGCAACTACCGCTTCGTCGGCCAGCTGCTCAAGTCCGGCGGCGCCTACAAGCCGTCCCGGCTCCTGCGCCAGCTCGCCCCGCTCATCGCTGACCCCGCGACGGCGGTCGCGGGCCTCCATGTCTACACCTTCAACAACGTTGAGTCGACCGAGGCCTGGCGCCGCGACTTCGAGGCCGAGCTCCGCTCCTGAGCCGCCGATCGGGCTATGCCGTTGCCGGTTTGCACAGGCCCTCCGCCGATCGCCGGACCGCCACGTTTCCCAGTGGGATTGCAGGTCGGATCGATGCAGACTCCGCCAAACGCCCCAAGTGGCGCAAATGAGGTGAGGAGCAACCATGTCAGAACGAACCCGCATCCGCCGCAAGGCCCACACCCTCGCGACCCTGCTCGCGATCGCGGGCCTGCTGACGCTCTCCGTGGGGCAGGCCCTCGCCAAGGACGCCCAGTCCGCCATCAAGGCCGAGCGGGCTCCGCGCCAGGGCTTCGTGCCCAACTTCGCGACCTTCGGCGTGAATGCCGCCGCGGACGAGGCGGACCTCCAGGACGTCGATGAAGACGCCAACGAGGACGTCGACTCGGGCGATACCGAGGTCGTCGACGAAGGCGAGACCGAGTCGGCTGACGAGGACACGCAGGACGAGGGCGCCGACGAGGACGACCAGGGCGAGGACGAAGACGCCCAGGGCGAGGATGAAGACGACCAGGGCGACGACGCCGACGAGAACGACGGGGACGACGCCGACGAGAACGACTCGGACGACGACGACGGGGACGAGGCCGACGATGACGACGGCGACGACGGCGGCGACAGCGACGACGACGAGGACGGGCACGAGGACGACTGACGCAGCGTCGCCTCTGCCACGTTCACGAACGCGCCGGGCATTC
>DATLED010000082.1:0-21961 GCA_035525495.1 Acidimicrobiales bacterium
GAGAACGTCTTCCACGATCCGGCGGATCCTCCGAATCGGATGGTCCTTCGGAATGAGATCCTCGGTGCTCAACGACATGAGCATCGCCATTTGCTGCTCCGGCTTCCCTCGCATGCTCGAAGCATGACGAACCCGCGATCAAATCGCGAGCACCTACACGAGGTTTTTCAGCACCCTGCTAGCCGGGGGTCAGCCCCGGCGCCAGGCGCGCCGTGGCCTGGCCACCGGCGCCGGGAGGACATCGGCGGCGACCGACGAACCGATGCGGATCGGTGTGAGCTCGAGCTCGAGCGGCGTGCTCGTGCCGGCGCCCCAGCGCGGCCGCGCGTGCGGTGCTTCGTCGATGTAGCCGGCCACGAGGCTGGCCAGCAGGTCGGCGGCGGCGGCGGCGTCGTCGCTGATCCGCAGGTCGATCAGTTCGGCATCACCGCGCACCCGCGGGTCGCCTCCGCAGGCCTTGCACGGGGTCGAGTAGTCGGCCACCCGTTCAGAACAGTGGATGCAGTACAGGTCCATCGGTCCCACCTCCTGTGCAAGAGGGTACCGAACGCGACGGCGGCCGCCCCTTCAGGGCGGCCGCGAGTCGTTCGGCGAGGATCGTCAGAGCGTTCGGGGGGACCGGCTGAGCCGGACCAGCGCCCACCCGAGGGAGACGAGCACGAGTGCGAGGACGGTGAGGCCGGTGTTGTGGTCGGCCCCGGTGATGGCCAGGGGGGTGCCCGGAACGAGGGCCGGCTGGGCCGACCGGTCGATCTGGATTCCCTGGACCTCGGTCGCCCGAGGAGATGCGCTCGCCGCCGGCCCCGGTGTCGCCCGGACCACCACAGGGGTGGGCACAGGGACGACGGGACTGCCGCTCCGGGGAGCGGCCACGGGTGCGGGGGCTGGAGTCGACGTGGGCGCTGCAGGGGTCGAGGCGACCGGGGCCACGTCCGCCCCCAGCTCGTTCGCCGGGTCCGGTCGTGGGGCCGGACGCTCGACGTACACGGGGTCACCGATCCCGGCGTCGTCCGAGGACGTCGCGGGCGGTGCCTCCTGCGCCGATGCTGCTCCAGCGGTGCTGATCAGGACAAGGGCCACTCCGAACGAGCCGAGAGATCCGACGATGGTGCGCTTGAGGTTCACTTCCACTCCCGTCCGGTAGAGGACGCCCCGATCTGGGACGCCCCGCTGCTGGGCGGGCCGGTCTCGCCACTGACTCCCCGAGCGGTCTGGGCGACCGATGCTTCTCCGTGCCGCTTGCTGCTGCGGTCGGTGGGGACCACTCGGATCAACGCTTCCCTGCGCCGGTCCCGGCGCGCCTACGAATGATGCGGCGGACCCGACGTCTGCTTCATCGGCGTCGGCGGGCTCGGGGTTGACCCGTTTGTCAGCGGCGACGCACGCGCCGGACGGTCGTGCCCGCGAGCAGGAGGGCCAGTCCGGGGAGGAGAAGGTCCGCGCCACCCGTCTCCGGGTTGCTCGATGGCCCCGCCGCCGTGCTCCCCGTGCCGCCTGCACCCAGCCCGCTTCCCGAGCCGGAGCCCGAGCTGGACGAACCGGAACCGGACGAACCGGAGCCCGCGCCGGAGGAACCGGGGCCCGAGCCCAACGTGGTCGTCGCCGTCGACCCGCCGACCGTGGTCGTCGCCGGCGACCCGCCGACCGTGGTCGTCGAGGGCTCGGCCGTCGTGGCCGTCCCGCCGCCCGGCACGAGAGTCGTGGCCGCGCCACCGATCGAGGCGTCGGTCGTCGAGGTGCTCGTCCCCGAGCGGGTGCCGAGCGCGGAGCCTCCCTCCGACCCGTTCCCGACGGTCAGCGCGGCGACGACCGCACCGCCGAACAGGAGCACGATCAGCGCGATCAGCAGGTTGCGCGCCGAGGCGGACAGTTCGGACAAGGGAGGCGACTCCGTTCGACGTCGGGGAAGAGAGCGGGTGACGGGAATCGAACCCGCATGGCCTGCTTGGAAGGCAGGAACTCTGGCCATTGAGCTACACCCGCGGGAATCCTCGCACGCTACCCGTCGGGGAGGGGGGATTTGAACCCCCGACCGCGTGCCCCCAAAGCACGTGCGCTACCACTGCGCCACTCCCCGTCAACGATCGGAGCGTACCGTCGAGGCGGCGAACGCAAGACGAGGAGCGGCTCGCAGGCTTAGCGTGACGGTCGATGCCAGCCGGGAACGTGAAGAGGCTCGGGACGATCCGGGAGCTGTGGCGCTACCCGGTCAAGTCCATGCCGGGCGAGCGGCTCGAGGGTCCCGTCGCCGTCGGGCCCGAAGGCATCGAGGGAGACCGCGTCCGCGCCGTCGTCGACGAGGTCACGGGCAAGGTCCTGTCGGCGAAGACGGTCCCGGCGCTCCTGTCGGCGTCCACGAGCTGGGATTCCGCCGAGCTGACCTCATTCCTCGGCCGGCCCGTCCGTCTTGCTGCTCCGGTCGTCGGGGAGCAGGCGATCTTCGACATGGATGTCGATCCCGATCGCGCCGACGAGGTCCTGGAGCTGCGGACACCGCCGGGCGTGTTCTTCGACAGCCGCTCGACGCTGCACCTCCTGACCGTCGCGAGCCTCGGCCGAGCCGACGTCCGACGGTTCCGCCCGAACCTCCTCGTCGAGACCGACGGCGCCGGTGCCTTCCCGGAGGATGAATGGGTCGGCCGAAGGCTTCGCCTCGGCGGGGGGGTCGAGGCCACGGTGCGGAAGCGGACGAGCCGGTGCGTCCTCGTCACCCGCGCGCAACCCGGCCTTCCCAAGGACAGCGACATCCATCGCGCGCTGGTCCGCGATCGGGGAGGCGACCTCGGCGTGTACCTCGACCCGCAGACGGAGGGCCGCCTCTCGACCGGCGATCCCGTGGAGCTGCTCGAGTGAGCTTCCACCACGAGGAGGACGAGGAGGACCGGGGCGTCGAACCCGATCCCCGGTTCACGTTTGCCAACGAGCGCACGTTCCTGGCGTGGCAGCGGACGGCGCTCGCGCTCATCGGCGGTGGCATCGCGGTCACGTCGATCCTCCCGCCGTTCGACCTCCCCGGTGGACGGCGCATGCTCGGCGTGCCGATGATCGCGCTCGGCGGATTGATCGCTTTCACCTCCTATGGACGGTGGGCGGCGAACCAGCGAGCGCTTCGCCTCGGCCAGCCGCTGCCCGGCCACTGGCTGAACCAGATGCTGGGCGTCGTCATCGGCGTGGGTGCGCTGTTGGCCGTCGTGCTCGCGCTGGTCGGTCCGAAGTGAGCGCCTCGCACGCGGTGTGGCGGTGACCACACCCGATCCGGGTCTGGCCCCGGAGCGGACGACGCTGGCGTGGCAGCGGACGGGTCTGTCCAGCGTGGCCGCCGCCGCGGTCTGCCTCAAGGCGTTCTGGGGCGGACACGTCCTCGGCCTCGTCCTCGCGGGACTCCTCGTCGCCATCGGCGGCCTCGCCTACGCCGCCGGTGCCGAGGCGCCGGTCGCGCCTGCGACGGTGCGCGCCGTGAGCGTGACCATCGGGGTGGCTGCCACCCTCGGCGTGTTCCTGAGCATCGTCGGGTAGCCCGGACCGACCGGTAAGCTCCTTCCCCACATGAAGACCTCGGTCGAGCCCCTCGAGGGCAACAAGGTGAAGTTGTCGGTGGAGGTCGAAGAGCTCGAGTTCGAGAAGGCCGTCGACGCCGCGCTGCGCAAGATCGCCCGCGACGTCCGCATCCCCGGGTTCCGTCCGGGCAAGGCGCCGCGCAAGTTGCTCGAGGCCCGCATGGGCAAGGAAGGCCTGCGGCAGGAGGCGATGCGCGAGGCCCTGCCCGACTACTACGCCGAAGCGCTGCGACTCACCGAGGTCGATGCGATCGCCCCGCCGGAGATCGACGTGACTGCGGGTCAGGAGGACGGCCCGCTCGCCTTCGACGCCGTCGTCGAGGTCCGCCCGCAGATCACGCTCGTCGGGTACCAGGGGCTCCAGGTGACCGTGCCGTCGCCGGTGGTCTCGGACGAGGAGCTGCGGAAGCAGATCGACCGCCTCCGCACGCCCTTCGGCGAGCTGAAGGAGGTCGAGCGCCCGATCCAGGACGGCGACCACGTCACCATCGACCTCGAGGGCGTCCGAGAGGGCGAACCCGTCCCCGGCCTGTCCGCCGAGGACTACCTCTACGAGGTCGGCACCGACTCCCTCGTTCCCGGCGCCGACGACCGCCTGCGGGGAGCAGCCAAGGGAGCGGCGCTCGAGTTCGAGTCGCCCTTCGGCGAAGTCGACGGCGAAGCGCAGACGGTCACGATCAGCCTCGTCGTCAAGGACGTCAAGGAGATGATCCTCCCTGAGGTCACCGACGACTGGGCCGGAGAGGCGTCGGAGTTCGAGACGGTCGCCGAGCTCGAGGCCGACCTGCGGACGCGCATGGGCATGGTCAGGAAGGTCCAGGCGAACATGGCGGTGCGGGATGAGGCCGTCAAAGCACTCGTCGACCTCGTTGAGGACGAGGTGCCCGACGCCCTCGTGAACGCCGAGATGGAGCGTCGCCTCCACGACCTCGCGCATCGACTCGAGGCGCAGGGCGCCACCATCCAGCAGTACCTCGAGGCGACCGGTCAGCCCCAGGAGCAACTCGTCGACGACCTGCGCTCGACCGGCATCGACGCCGTCAAGGCCGACCTCGCGCTTCGGGCCCTCGCCGATGCCGAAGGGCTCGACGTGTCCGACGAGGACCTCGACGCCGAGATCGTGCAGCTGGCCGGGCGCATGAAACAGGCGCCCGAAGCGTTGCGCGAGCAACTCGAGCGTGCGGACCAGATACCAGCGGTACGCTCGGACATCCGGAAGGCGAAGGCTCTGGGGTGGCTCATGGAGCACGTCGAGATCGTGGACGAAGAGGGCAACCCCATCGATCGCGCTGATCTCTCGCCCGATCCCGTCGAGGACGACGAAACAGTGACCACTGCGAACGCAGACGAAGAAACAGAGGACGCGGAGTGACCTGGCTACCCAACGGCATCGAGGGGCAGGGGCTGCAGCAGCGCAGCATCGACCTCCCGACGCGACTGCTCGACGAGCACATCGTCTTCCTGCAGACGCCGATCGACGACCAGGTCGCCGCCGCCATCTGCCTGCAGCTGATCTGGCTCGAGTTCAAGAACGCGGACCGCGCCATCAACCTCTACATCAACAGTCCCGGCGGCGACATCACGGCGCTGTTCGCCATCTACGACACGATGCAGTACGTCAAGAACGACATCAGCGTGGTGTGCCTCGGCCAGGCGGCGTCGGCCGCCGCTGTCCTGCTCTCGGCGGGCACGCCCGGCCTCCGCTACGCGCTGCCGCACAGCCGGATCATGCTGCACCAGCCCTACGGTGGCGTCGCCGGCCAAGCCAGCGACATCGAGATCCAGGCGAAGGAGATCCTCCGCATGCGTGAGGAGATCGACCGCGTGCTGGCCCACCACACCGGCCAGCCGATGGAGCGGATCAGCAAGGACACCAACCGCGACTTCTACTTGTCCGCCGATGAGGCCAAGGAGTACGGCATCATCGACGAAGTGATCTCGAACCGGGACCTGGCGGCGGTGCCTCAAGCCGCCGGCGTGGCCTAGGCAAGAAGCGGGGGGACCGACGGATGGCCAGGCTCGGCGACGGGGGAGACCTCGTGAAGTGCAGTTTCTGCGGCAAGTCGCAGAAGCAGGTGAAGAAGCTCATCGCAGGCCCGGGGGTCTACATCTGCGACGAGTGCATCGATCTCTGCAACGACATCATCGAGGAGGAGCTGTCGGGAGACTCGGAGGTCCGCTTCGACGAGCTGCCGAAGCCGCGCGAGATCTACTCGTTCCTCAACGACTACGTCATCGGTCAGGACCGTGCCAAGAAGATCCTCTCGGTCGCCGTCTACAACCACTACAAGCGGGTGCAGGCGGGGTCGAACGACAACGACATCGAGCTGGCGAAGTCGAACATCCTGCTGCTCGGTCCGACGGGCTGCGGCAAAACGTTGCTCGCGCAGACGCTGGCCCGGATGCTCAACGTGCCCTTCGCCATCGCAGACGCCACCGCGCTCACCGAGGCCGGCTACGTCGGCGAGGACGTCGAGAACATCCTTCTCAAGCTGATCCAGGCCGCCGACTACGACGTCAAGAAGGCCGAGACGGGGATCATCTACATCGACGAGATCGACAAGATCGCCCGCAAGAGCGAGAACCCGTCGATCACGCGCGACGTGTCCGGTGAGGGCGTGCAGCAGGCGCTCCTGAAGATCCTCGAGGGCACGACCGCGTCGGTGCCTCCGCAGGGGGGGCGCAAGCATCCGCATCAGGAGTTCATCCAGATCGACACCACGAACATCCTCTTCATCTGCGGCGGGGCGTTCGCCGGGCTCGACACGATCATCGAGGGCCGTGTCGGCCGGAAGTCGATCGGGTTCCGCACCGAGATCGACAAAGGTGCGAAGGACGTCTCCGAGGCGTTCGCCAACGTGCTCCCCGAGGACCTGCTGAAGTTCGGCCTGATTCCCGAGTTCGTCGGGCGCCTTCCCGTCATCGGTGCAGTGCAGAACCTCGACCACGAGGCGCTGATCCAGATCCTCGTGGAGCCGAAGAACGCGCTCGTGAAGCAGTACAAGCGGACGTTCGCCCTCGACAACATCGAACTCGAGTTCACCGAGGACGCGCTGCACGCGGTCGCCGATCAGGCGCTGCTTCGGGGAACCGGTGCACGCGGCCTGCGGGCCATCCTGGAAGAGGTGTTGCTCGACGTGATGTACGACCTGCCGTCGCGCACCGACATCGGCCAGTGCGTGATCGACCAGAAGGTCGTGCTCGAGCGGGTCAACCCGACGCTCGTGCCCCGAACGGAGGCGCCGGCCAAGACCGACCGCCCGAGGCGCGCCGCGTCTTAGGTTCGCTCCGCAGAGAAGCCGCTCCGGTCGCGGGCGGTCCTGGCGTCGGCGTCAGTCGGCCGAGTCGTCCGGTTCAGGCGCTTCTTCCACATCTTCGATGGCGTCGGCGGGGTCGGAGCCGGCCAGGACGGCGAGCAGCCCGGGCACGTAGCGGTCCATCGTGAGCACGTTCGCGACCATGACGTTGCGGACCATCGCCTGGTCGGCCGTGGAGCCCTCGACATCGATCGACGTACGGAAGCGAACCTCGCCTCCGTCGTAGTCGAGCTCGAAGTTGCCGATGGCGAGACCGAAGTTCGCCCGGTGGCAGAACTCGCCGACGGCCGAGCGGAGGTCGTCGTCGACGGGGGCGGGGAACGCGCTGATGAAGACGACCCGGGCGTCTTCGTCGAACACGTGGATGCGAACGGGCCACGCCGTCGTGGTGCCCTCGAACGCCGTCTCCAGGACGCCGTCCTCGGTCTCCATCACCGGCCAGTCCTCGCTCGAGAAGTACTCCCGGACGGCGTCGATCAGCGGCATCCACGCAAGCTAGGTGAACGATGGCAGGCCGATGGGTAGGGTCATTGGTATGCGCAAGCTCGTAAAAGTCGCGTTCGTGGCCGGGGCCGCCGGAGCTGCTGCCGGTGCTGCTCAGGCCTTTCGGAAGGACGAGTCCACCGAGGTCATCGCCCAGAAGGCCATGAAGGGTGCCGGCGAGGCCGCCGCCGTCGGCGCTCTGGTCGGACTCGTCCTCGATCGGCGCGACAAGAAGCGCCGCAAGAAGCTGGCCAACAAGGCCCGTTTCGGTGGCGCGCTGGCGACCGGCGGTCTCGTCGAGGCCGCCCGTGCGGCCCGACCGGCACTGGAGCACGCCCTCGAGGTCGCGGCTGCGGCTGCCGAGGCGACCCGCCCGAAGGTGGAACACGCCTACGAGGTCGCACGGCCGAAGGTCGAGCAGGCCTACGAGTCGGCTCGGCCCCACGTCGAGCATGCGGCCAAGCTCGCCAAGGATCGGGCGATCGAGGCCGCCGAATCAGCCCGCCCCCACGTCGAGCACGCCGCCAAGGTCGCCCGTGAGCGGGCCACCGAGGTTGCGGAGTCGGCCCGCCGGGCTGCTTGATCAGCGGGGTCGGCGGCGCCGGCCCCGCCGCTAGCGTGGGTCGGTCGTGGCCGACCCTCGCTGCATCGTCACCGCTCCGCTGCCGGTGACGCGCGGCCTCGGCTTCGGCGAGCTGGCGACGGTCGTCGCCGGCGACGCGCTCGTTCGGCGCGCCTGGGCCGTGGGGCGCGCCGCCGAACTCGTCGTGCCCACGCTGACCGGCGACCTGTCGAGCCACTACGCCTTCGACAAGGAGCTGGCGCGCGAGGGACAGGACCGGACGAGCGTGAAGCCCGACGAGCTCGCTGCGAGGGCGGCCGCGTTCGAGGAGGAACGTCGGGTGGTCGCAGCCGAGCAGTTCGCCCGACTGTCGGTCACGGCAGACCTCGGGATGGTGACGACGGACACGGCGGCCGTGACGGCGGCCGCGCAGACGGCCTTCGTCCGTCTGCACGAGGAGGGCCTCGTCGAGGAGGCCGACCGCGTCGTCGCGACGTGCCCGCGATGCCGGACCGCCGTCGACGCCGCCGACGCCGAGAGGGGCGAGCTCGACGGTGAGGTGCTGACGCTCCGATTGCGGACGTCGTCCGGTGCCGACCTCGACGTCGTCGTGCGGGAGCCCGAGCTGCTGCCTGGTGCCGTCGCCGTCGGCGTGCCGGAAGGATCCCCGGTGACGGGGGCGACCGTCATCGTCCCCATCGCCGATCGCGAGGTGCCCATCCTCGTGTACGCGTTGCGGCCCGCGGCGAGTGTCGTGGTGCCTGGCCACGACGGCGACGACCACGCGCTGGCGCTGGCGCACGGGCTGCGCTCGGTCCCCGTCCTCGATGCCGATGGCGCCGTCGTGGGCGAGGGGCCGCTGCATGGACTCGGCCGGTACGCGGCGCGGGCGGCTGCGAAGGCGCTGCTCGAGGCCGAGGGCGTCCTCCTGGCCGCCGACCCGGCGGTCGACGACGTGTGGCGGTGCCGCTGCTGCGGGAGCGTCCTCGTCTCTCAGCTCGGACGCCACTGGTTCCTTCGGGCCGCGGCCATCGAGATCGCGGCGGCCGATGCGGTGCGCAACGGACTCGTCGCCTTCTCGCCGCCCGAGGCGCGCGACGCCTTCCTGGCGGGTGCGGGGGCGCGGCGGGACTGGTGCATCAGCTCCCGCGTCCCAGGAGGGACGCCGCTCCCCGCGGCGACGTGCCTGGAGTGTGGGAAGCTCGCCGTGGACCTGACCCCCTCGTCGTCGTGTGGGAAGTGCATGGGGACGATGGTGGCCGAGCCGCTCGCGCTCGATGCCCGCTTCATCGCCGCGGTGTGGCCGCTGGTGCTGGGGGGGTGGCCCGGGCGGAGGCCTACGGGGTACCCGCCCGAGGAGACCGTCGCCGTCGTCTCCGCCGCCGACCTCGTCGGATGGGTGCTGCCCGCCGTGGCGCTGGCCTTGCGCCTCGTCGGTGTGGCGCCGTTCGGCGGAGCGGTGGTGCATCCGTGGCCACAGGTCGATCCTGCTCCCGACGATCGTCCGTTCGTCGAGGACACCGGTTGGGACGCCCGCGTGTTGCGGCTGGCGCTTGTCGCGGGCACGCCCGAGCTCGACGTGGCGGCGGCGGCCGTCGACGCGCTGGACCGTCCCTATGCCGAGGACATCGATCCGGCCGAGGCGGCGGAGGCGGCGGCTGCCGGCGTGGCCGCCCTCGACGAGTGCTCGCCCGCGCAGGCGGCGGCACTGCTGGCCTCGGCGTTGTCGGCGGGCGTGCCTGCTGACGCCGCCGACCGACTGCGGGCGCTCGCCCTGCCGATCCTGGGGGACTGACGTGGATTACGCCGAGGCCCTGCGATGGCTCGAGGACCGCATCGACCTGGAGAAGACGGTGTCGCCGACGCGGTTGTCGGTGCCGTCGCTGGCAAAGATGCAGGAACTCGTCGGACTGCTCGGCGACCCGCAGACGGCGTTTCCGATCATCCATGTGACGGGGACGAACGGGAAGACGTCGACCTCCCGCATCCTGACCCGCCTGTTGGAGGTCGCGGGGCTGACGGTCGGCACCTACACCAGCCCCGATCTCGAGTCCGTGCGCGAGCGGATCAGTCGCAACGGCGAACCGATCTCAGAGGAGGACTTCGCCGGGGCGATCTCGTCCGTGGCCGCAGTGGCGGAGCTGATGGAGGACCGTCCGTCGCGGTTCGAGTCGTTGACGGCGGCGGGGTTCTGGTGGTTCGCGGACGTCGCCGTCCACGCCGCAGTCGTGGAGGTCGGGCTGCTCGGGCGATGGGACGCGACGAACGTGGCCGACGGCCAGGTCGCCGTGCTGACGAACGTCGGCGCCGATCACCTCGACTACGCGGGGTCGGTCGAGAACATCGCTTTCGAGAAGGCGGGGATCGTGAAGCCCGGTTCGATCTTCGTACTGGGAGAGAAGAGCGAGGAGCTGGCGCCTTACTTCGCCGACACGCCGGCGGAGGCCGTGTGGCGGCGGGACGAAGACTTCGCCGTCGTCGAGAACGACCTGGCGGTGGGTGGGCGGTTGCTGACGTTGCGGACCCCGACGTCGATGTACGACGAGCTGTTCCTGCGGCTGCACGGTTCCTACCAAGGAGAGAACGCGTCGATCGCGCTGGCGGCGTGCGAGGCGTTCCTCGGAGGTCCGCTCGACCAGGAGCTCATCCTCGAGGCGTTCGACACGGTGCGGTCCCCGGGACGGTTGGAGGTGCTCGGCCGGCAGCCGTTGCTGCTGCTGGACGGCGCCCACAACGAGGCGGGTGCGCACGTGCTGGCCACCGCGATCGAGGAGGAGTTCGGCGAGGTGCAGCGGTGGACGATCGTGCTGGGGTCGCTCACGCCGCACGACCCGTTGGCGTTTCTCGAGGCGCTCGACATCGGCGACGTGGTGCGGGTGGTCACGTGTGAGGCCCGCTCGCCTCGGGCGATCCCATCGGCCGAGGTGGCGAAGGCCGCCGAGGCGCGGGGCCTGTACGCCGAGGTCGGGAGCGGGGTGGCCGAGGCGGTCGCACGAGCGTTGGCGGGTGCGTCGGCGGAGGACGGCGTGCTGGTGACGGGGTCGCTGTACGTCGTCGGCGAGGCCCGGGCGGCGGTTCGACGAGGGGTGGGTTGAGGCGGGTGTGGAACGGTGTGGGGTAGCGCACTACGGTGCCCGGTCCTATGGCCATGGATCGCACCTTCGTCGCTTGCAAACCCGATGCCGTCGAGCGGGGGCTGGCGGGCGAGATCATCGCCCGCTTCGAGCGCAAAGGGCTCAAGCTGGTAGCCGCCGAGCTGCGCACCATCGACCGTGCGACGGCGGAGAAGCACTACGAGGAGCATGCGTCCAAGCCGTTCTTCGGCGAGCTGGTCGACTTCATCACCCGAGCTCCGGCGATGCTCTGCGTGCTCGAGGGACCCGGCGACACCTGGAAGGTCGTCCGGACCCTCATGGGCGCCACCAATCCCAAGGATGCCGCTCCGGGCACCATCCGCGGTGATCTCGGCATCCTCATGACCGAGAACCTCGTGCACGGCTCGGACGGCCCCGAGTCCGCCGAGCGAGAGATCGGCATCTTCTTCCCCAACCTCTGACCAAGACCGCTTTCGAGCACCAGAGGTCCTGGCGACCATCCGTGCTCGAAAGCGGCGGAAGCAGCGGCGGCGGGCGCGGGTGGCGCATGGCGGCCACCTCTCGTAGCCTGGTCTGCGGCCTCCGGTCGCGCCTCCAGGGGACGGGACCCGCCCGCACACCATGTCCGACAACTTCTTCTCCTCCCTCATGGGCCGTGACATGGCCATCGATCTCGGGACGGCCAACACCCTCGTCTACGTACGGGGACGCGGCATCGTCCTGAACGAGCCCTCGGTCGTGGCCGTCAACACCAAGGACATGCGCCCGCTCGCCGTCGGGCACGAGGCCAAGCGGATGATCGGGCGCACGCCGAGCCACATCCAGGCCATCCGGCCGCTGAAGGACGGCGTCATCGCAGATTTCGAGATCTGCGAGAAGATGCTCCGCTACTTCATCCAGAAGGTTCACCCGAGACGGTTCGCCAAGCCCCGGATGGTCATCTGCGTCCCGTCGGGCATCACCGGAGTCGAGAAGCGGGCGGTCCAGGAGGCGGCCGAGTACGCGGGCGCGCGCAAGCCCGCCTACATCATCGAGGAGCCCATGGCCGCGGCCATCGGCGCCGGTCTGCCCGTCCACGAGCCCACCGGCAACATGGTCGTGGACATCGGGGGAGGTACGACGGAGGTCGCCGTCATCTCCCTCGGTGGCATCGTCACCAGCCAGTCGATCCGCATCGGCGGCGACGAGCTGGACGAGGCGATCATCCAGTACATCAAGAAGGAGTACAGCCTCGCCCTCGGCGAGCGGACGGCCGAGGAGATCAAGATCGTCCTCGGCAGCGCGTGTGAGCTCGAGGAGGAGATCCACGCCGAGATCCGCGGACGGGACCTGATCACCGGCCTCCCCAAGACGATCATCGTCACGACGGACGAGATCCGCGAGGCGATCGAGGAGCCACTGGCCGCCATCGTCGACGCCGTCAAGGTGACACTGGACAAGACCCCGCCCGAGCTCGCCGCGGACATCATGGAGCAGGGCATCGTCCTCACCGGCGGCGGAGCGTTGCTCACCGGCCTCGACTCCCGGCTCAGCACCGAGACGGGCATGCCGATCGTCGTCGCCGACAACCCGCTGCTGAGCGTGGCCATCGGCGGCGGCCAGTTCCTCGAGGAGTTCGAGGCGCTGAAGGACGTCCTCTTGCCTCCCCATTACTCGTGATGATGGTTCGCTCCGCCGGTGTTGCTGGCTTCGCTCACGGCGCCTCGTTCCTCGGCGCTCGTGTTCGGGGCGCGGTGTTGATGGTTCGCTCCGCCGGTGTTGCTGGCTTCGCTCACGGCGCCTCGTTCCTCGACGGCTGAGCCCGGTTGGCTGTCTACCGGCGACCCGCCCGTTCGCGCTTCACGTTGCTGCTGCTGGTCCTGACCTCGATCACCCTTCTCACCCTCGACTACCGGGGGTCGGGTACCGGCGCGATCGGCCTCGTCAAGGATGCCGTCCGCGATGCGTTCGCCCCCGTCCAGCGGGTCAGCGACCGCGCCTTCGAGCCCGCCGGAAACTTCGTCGGCGGCATCGTCCACTACGGCGACCTCGAGTCCGAGAACGACCGGCTCCGACGGGAGATCGCCGACATCCGAGGCGGCCTCTACCGCGCCGACGACGCCGAACGGGAACGGCGCGCGCTCCTCGACAACCTCGACCTCCCCACGCCAGAGGACATCCCGCGCGTCGATGCACGCGTCGTGTCCACCAACCCGAGCAACTTCGCGTTCACCGTCGAGATCGACAAGGGGACGAGTGCCGGCCTCGCGGCTGGCATGCCCGTCGTCACCGGCGCCGGTCTCGTCGGCAGGATCACGGACGCCAGCCGCAGCCGCGCCGTCGTCCAGCTCGTCACCGACAAGCGCTTCAGCGTCGGCATTCGCCACGCCGCGACCGGGGACATCGGGGTGGCCAACGGCACCGGGTCGCTCAATCGGGTCGACCTCGATCTCATCGACCCGACGACGACGGTGAAGAAGGGCGACGTCGTCGTGACCAGCGGGCTGCAGCAGAGCCAGTTCCCCGCGGGCATCCCGGTCGGCAAGGTGAAGGCCGCATCGTTGCCGCTGAACGCGCTGCAACAGGACGTGACCATCGAGCCGGTCGTCGACCTCCGGCGGCTGACGTTCCTGACGGTCCTGCAGTGGAGCCCCCGGTGATGGTGAAGTCGATCCGGTTGCGCGTCACGATCGTCCTCGCGGCGACGCTCATCGTCCACCTGACGCTGCTGAGCCGGCTGCGCATCGATGACGTTCGTCCCGACGCGCTGTTGCTGGTGGCGCTCATGGCGGGGCTGACGGCTGGACCCGAGCGCGGCGCGGTCGTCGGGTTCTGCGCGGGGTTGCTCGCCGACCTGTTCCTCCAGTCGCCGTTCGGATTGTCGGCGCTGGCGTACTGCCTCGTCGGGTTCGCCGTCGGTTCGCTGCAATCCGGGATCCTGCGGGCGACGTGGTGGATCCCCGTAGCGACGGCGGCGGGCGCGTCCGCGGCAGGGACCGTCCTCTACGGGATCCTCGGCGCGACGGTCGGCCAGTCACAGTTCGTGTCCCCGCACCTCGCCGTGATCGCCGCCATCGTCGCCTTCATGAACGCCGCGTTGGCCCCGGCCGCGTCGCGGGCGGTTGCTTGGGCGTTCGCGTGAGCGAGAGCCCACGCCTGCGCCTCGCGGTCGTCGGCATCGTGGTGGTGTCGTTGTTCAGCGCGCTGTTCGCGCGGCTCTGGTACCTCCAAGTACTCGACTCCCGCTCGTTCGTCGCGGCGGCGACCACGAACCAGATCCGACTCGTCTACGCCGACGCGCCGCGCGGGCGGATCCTCGACCGCAACGGACAGGTTCTCGTCGACAACCGGCGGACGCAGGCCATCACCGTCAACCGCAGCGAGCTGGACAAGCTGGGCAACGCAGACGAGGTGAAGGGGCGACTGGCGGCGCTGCTCAACCTGTCCCGCGACGATCTCGACAAGCGGATCGCCGACGTCCGCTACAGCCAGTACAAGCCGGTCCCGGTGGCTGAGGGCGACGCCGTCCCGGAGGAGCTCTACATCTACGTCAAGGAGCACCAGCAGGACTTTCCGTCGATCGAGGCGACGATCGTGTCGGAGCGAACGTATCCGAGCGACCCGCCTTCGACCGCCGCGCACGTCCTCGGGTACGTCGGCGAGATCAACGACCGCGAGCTGGCGGATCGGAAGAAGGACGGCTACCGCTTGGGCGACTCGCTCGGGAAGTCCGGGGTCGAGCTCGTCTACGAGGACCAGCTGCGGGGCGAGCCGGGCGTGACGAAGCTGCAGGTGAACTCGGCGGGCGAGGTCGTGAAGGGGGAGCCGCTCGCCGTCGTCGCCCCGAAGCCGGGCAAGGATGTCGTGCTCACGTTGAACCTCGAGGTCCAACGGCTGGCGGAGGACTCGTTGGTCCAGGGACTCGAGGCGGCCCGGCAGGCCGTCGACCGGAACGGCGACGGGCGTCACTTCGAGGCGCCGGCTGGCAGCGTCGTCGTGTTGGACCCGCGTGACGGGTCGGTGCTGGCGATGGCGTCGTACCCCTGGTACAACCCCGCCGAGTTCGTCAACGGCATCAAGCGTGACGTGTTCGCCGCCTTCAACGAGCCGGCTTCCCACTTCCCACTGAACAACCGCGCGCTGCAGGGTCAGTACGCGCCGGGGTCGACGTTCAAGCTCGTGACCGCGGTGGCGGCTCTGGAGACGGGAATGATCCCACCGAACCGATCGATCGCCGACGGCGGCGTGTACAAGGTACCGAACTGCAAAGGCGAGAAGTGCACGTTCTCGAACTCCGGCAAGAGGGCGTGGGGCAACGTCAACCTGCGGCGCGCGCTCACGGTTTCGAGCGACGTCTACTTCTACGGGTTGGGTGCCGACTTCTGGCTGCGGCGTAGCTCGTTGACGGGCAGCCTCCAACAGACCGCCCGGACGGCCTTCGGCTTGGACGAGCCGAGCGGCATCCCGCTCCCGAGCGACAAGGGCGGTGTGATCCCCGACCCCGACTGGAAGAAGCGCTTCTGCGAGCAGATCAAGTGCGTGGACGCCGGGTGGCGGACGGGTGACTCGATCAACATGGCGATCGGACAGGGCGAGGTGCTGCTCACGCCCCTGCAGCTGGCGAACGCCTATGCGACCTTCGCCAACGGCGGCACGTTGTACGAGCCCCGGTTGGGCTTGGGCGAGGCGCCTCGGGCGGTGCACCACCTCGACATCGGTCCGGCGATGCGCCAGCCGATCCTCGACGGGCTGAAAGGCGTGGTGGCGAGTTCCGAGGGGACGGCGTACTACGCCTTCGCCGGGTTTCCGAACGCCATCTTCCCGATCGCCGGAAAGACGGGGACCGCCCAGGTGGCGAAGAAGCACGACACGGCCTTGTTCGCGTCGTTCGGACCTGCGGACAACCCGCAGTACGCCATCTCCGTCGTGATGGAGGAGGCCGGCTTCGGTGGGACGACGGCGGCGCCCGTCGCCCGCCGCATCTACCAGGGCATCGTCAACCAGGGCCAGGCGCCCGCCGAGCCGATCCAGCTGGGGACCGGCAATGACTGAACTGATTGTCTCGCTCTGCGCCTCGGGGCGCCTGGCGCGAGGGGGCTTGCCGCTCTCCGCCGGAGGTGCCGGGCGGGGGACTGAGGTGGGGTCGTGAGTGCGGTCGTCTCGTCCTCCGTCGGCAGGAACAACATGGCGTCGCCGTGGCGGCACGTCGACCTGAGCCTCGCGGCGTCGGTCCTCGTCCTCGCGAGCTTCGGGTTGCTGATGATCTACAGCGCGACCCGCAGCCGCCTCGACGAGGCCGGCGTCGACCCGCAGTACTACCTGCAGCGCCAAGCCATGTTCGTCGCCATCGGCATCGGCGTCATGTTCGCCAGCTCCGTCATCGACTACCGGGCGTTCCGCGACTTCGCCCCGGTCATCTACGCCGGCACGGTCGGTCTGCTGCTGCTCGTCCTCGTTCTCGGCGCCGAGCACAAGGGACAGCAGGCGAGCTTCGACCTCGGGCCGTTCCAGCTGCAGCCGTCGGAGTTCGCGAAGGTCTCCCTCATCGTCTGCCTCGCCGCCTACGGCAGCTCGATCCGGGGCGAGATGGACGGACGGCGCCTCCTCGTCATCCTCGGCCTTGCCGGCGTCCCCATGGGCCTGATCTACCTGCAGCCCGACCTCGGCACCAGCCTCGTGTTCGGCGCCATCCTCCTCGGCATGCTGCTCGTCAGCGGCGCCAAGGCGAGACACCTCGTCGCCCTCCTCGTCGTCGCCGTCATCGCCGTGGTCGCGGTGGTGAACCTCGGTGTCCTCAAGGACTACCAGTACCAGCGGCTCACCAGCTTCCTCGAGCCCGAGTCCGACACCGGCCGCAGTGCCTACAACCTCGCCCAGTCCAAGACGGCCATCGGCAGCGGCGGCATCGCAGGCAAGGGTCTGTTCAAAGGGACGCAGACCAACCTCAGCTACGTCCCCGCGCAGCACACGGACTTCATCTTCACGGCCGTGGGGGAGCAGCTCGGCCTCATCGGCAGTGCCCTGCTGCTCGCCCTCTTCGCCCTGGTCGCTTGGCGCACCTGGCGATCCGCCGCTCTGGCCAAGGACGCCGCCGGCACCCTCATCTGCGTGGGAGTCCTCGCCATGCTCACGTTTCAGATCTTCGAGAACGTCGGGATGACGATGGGCATCATGCCGATCACCGGAATCCCTCTCCCGTTCCTCAGCTACGGCGGCTCGTCGACCCTCGCCACCTTCGCCGCCATGGGACTGGTGCTGAACGTCCACATGCGGAGGTTCACCTGAATCGCACTGGACCGCCGTTCCCGTAGCCGGTGCACGACGCGGAAGGAGGATGGTCCCGATCCCGTCACATAGCCGCTGACCTGCCCGAACAGGAGCTTCGGCCGGTCCAGCGGTAGGCTGGGCCGGCGATGAGTTCTCTGTGGCCGAGGATCGAGCCCCTCCTGGCCAAGGTGCAGAAGCCGGCCCGCTACATCGGTTGCGAGGAGGGCGCGCAGACGCCCGTCCACGCCCCCCACAAGGCGGCATGGCTGCTCATCTACCCCGACTCCTACGAGGTCGGCCTTCCGAACCAGGGCCTCCAGATCCTCTACGAGCTCCTCAACGAACGGGACGACGCCGTCGCCGAACGGGCGTACGCACCATGGGCCGACATGGAGGGACAGCTCCGCAGCCGCGGTCTGCCGCTCTTCAGCGTCGACACCCACCGCGCGGCTCAGGACTTCGACCTCCTGGCGTTCAATCTCAGCGCCGAGCTGGTCTTCACGAACCTCCTGAACTGCGTCGACCTCGCGGGGGTCCCCGTCCGCAGCCACGAGCGCACCCCGGAGCACCCGCTGGTCGTGGCCGGCGGTCACTGCACTTACAACCCCGAGCCCCTGGCGGACTTCGTCGACCTGTTCGTGATCGGCGACGGCGAGGAGGTCATCGCCGAGGTCACCGAGATCGTGGCCGAATGGAAGCGGGGCGGACGGACCCCCGGCTCACGGGAGCGGGTCCTTCGCACCCTTGCCGGGGTGCCCGGCGTGTACGTGCCGTCGATGTACGACGTCGAGTACGACGGCCAGCGGCTCGCGAGCGTGACGCCGAAGCACGCCGACGTGCCCGAACGGGTCGAGAAGCGCACGATCGCCGACCTCGGCGCGTGGCCCTACCCGAGGTCCCAGCTCATCCCGCTGACCGAGGTCGTCCACGACCGGCTCAACGTCGAGATCTTCCGTGGCTGCACCCGGGGTTGCCGGTTCTGCCAGGCCGGCATGATCACCCGCCCCGTCCGCGAGCGGCCCGTCGCCCAGGTGAAGCAGATGATCTCGGACGGCCTCAAGCGCACGGGCTACGACGAGGTGGCGCTCACGTCGCTGTCGAGCGCCGACTACTCCGGAATCGACGAGGTCGTGAAGGGCGTCATCGACGACCCAGCGTGCAGTGGCCAGGTCGGCGTCAGCCTTCCGTCGCTGCGCGTTGACGCCTACACCGTGGGCCTCGCGGCCGAGATCGCCAAGGTGCGCCGCACCGGCCTCACGTTCGCTCCCGAAGGTGGCACCTGGCGCATCCGCCAGGTCATCTCCAAGCTCATCCGGGAAGAGGACCTGTACGGGGCCGTCGACTCGGCTTTCAGCCAGGGCTGGCAGCGGGTGAAGCTCTACTTCCTGATCGGCCTCCCGACCGAGACCGACGAGGACACCCTCGGCATCGCGGAGCTGGCGAAGAACTGCGTGGCCATCGGCAAGAAGCACACGAACCGCGTGACGGTCAGCGCCAGCATCGGCGGGTTCGTCCCCAAGCCGCAGACACCGTTCCAGTGGTTCGGCCAGAACACCGAGGACGAGCTGCGCCGCAAGATCAACCTGTTGCGGGACGTCACCAAAAAGCAGCACGGCGTCCAGCTGAAGTGGCACGACCCCAAGGCCACGCTGGCAGAGGGCATCGCCTCCCGCGGCGATCGCCGGATCGGTGCGGTCATCGAGGAGGTCTGGCGCAACGGCGGGATCTTCCAGGAGTGGTCCGAGTTCTTCGACGTCGAGCTCTGGAAGAACGCCATGGCCAAGCACGGCCTCGACATCGACTGGTACGTGCACCGCCACCGCACCGAGGGCGAGGTCCTTCCGTGGGACCACATCTCGGCCGGTCTCCACAAGGACTTCCTCTGGGGCGACTGGCAGGATGCGCTGGCGGCCTCCGGCGTCGAGGACTGCCGCTGGACGCCCTGCTACGACTGCGGCGCGTGCACGGGCTACGGCATCGAGCACCGGGTGGCGTCCGCCACGCCGCCGGCCGGCGGCTCCCAGGGCACCGGGCAGGACCTGGCGTCCGGAGGGTTCGTCCCCGTGTCGTTGCTGACGGGATCGCGGGCGTGAGGATCCGGATCAAGTTCTCCAAGACGGGCAAGATCCGGTGGACCTCACACCGCGACGTCGCCCGCATGTGGGAGCGGGCCTTTCGCCGGACCGACCTGCCACTGGCGTATTCCGTCGGCTTCTCGCCGCGCCCCAAGGTGAGCTTCGGGCTCGCCCTGTCCACCGGTCACGAGTCGGTGGCCGAGTACCTCGACCTCGAGCTCGACCCCGATCGCGTCGACGGGCTCGACATCGCCGTGCTGCCGTCGCGGCTGTCGGCGGCGCTTCCGGACGGCATCGAGGTGCTCGACGCCCACACCATCGAAGATCGCCACGACTCGCTCCAGCACGAGGTCACGTCGACGACCTTCGAGGTCGTGGCCGCCGGCGCGGCGCTCGGCCAGATGCAGGACCTCGTGGCCGCCGCGCTGGCCGCGGACGCGATCATCATCACCCGCACACGCAAGGGACGGCCCGCCGAGGACGACGTGCGGCCGGCCATCCTGTCCGTCACCGTGCTCGACGAGGTGCTCGTCGAGGGCGTGGACGACCGCCCGTGCGTGCGCTTCACCGCGGAGCTCGCCACCCAGCCGCGTGGCCTGCGTCCGGCGGAGCTCCTGACCGCCTTGAGCCCCGAGCTCGAGGAGGTCCGGGTGCGCCGTACCCACCAATGGATTTCGCGCGCCGACGGCGCGCGGGTCGAGCCGTTGTCCGAGCTCGACCCGCCCGACGCCTTTGGCGAGCCGCCGGCTCCGCTGCAGTTGGAGCCGGTGTCATGAGAAGGGACCTCGCCCATGTCCGACCCGGAGCTCCACCCGGATCGTCCGTCCGCTCCTCCCGCTGTTGCGTCGGAGGCCAACGAGTCGCCTGAGGCCGCTGCCCGCAAGAAGCGCCGCCGCGGGAGCCGTGGCGGCCGAGGACGTAGCGGGGGAGCCTCCGATCGTTCAGTGGTGAGTACGCCGCCGGATGTGGCGGCCAACGCACCGATGGACGCCCCGGCGAAGCCGAGGGTCGGGGACACGCGCCCGGCGTTCGGGTCGATCCCGCCGCCTCCAGGGCCGCGGCCGAACGCCACCGAGCCGGCGGCCGATTCGTCGGAGGGCGCCGCCAAGAAGAAGCGGCGCCGCGGCGGGCGGGGCAAGGGCGCGGGTCTCGGGGGCGTCAACAACGGCAACGGTGGCGCCCGGCGGAACGGCTCGGGCGGCGGGGACGCCGTGCGGGCCGGGTTCGGCGCCGACGACGACCTCGGGGAGCCGATCGAGCTCGACGAGGAGACGCTCGAGCGCCGCCGGGGCAAGGAGCGCAACGGGCGCCCGTTGGGCCGGTACCTGATGGCCGTGCACGTCCGTCCCCACGCCACCCAGATCGGCGTGCTCGAGGGGCGCTCACTCATCGAGCACTACGTGTCCCGACCCACCGACGACGCCAACCAGATCGACGGGAACATCTATCTCGCGAAGGTCCAGAACGTCCTGCCCGGCATGGAGGCCGCCTTCGTCGACATCGGGACGCCGAAGAACGCCGTGCTCTACCGGGGCGACGTCCGCTACGACGCCGAGGACGTCGAGAGCGCCGGCACGTCGAGGAAGCAGCAGCAGAACCTGAAGATCGAGCAGATGCTGCGACCCGGCCAGACGATCATGTGCCAGGTCACGAAGAACCCGATCGGCACCAAGGGCGCGCGCCTCACCCAGGAGGTCAGCCTCCCCGGGCGGTTCGTCGTGCTGATCCCGAACTCCGACACCTACGGCATCTCCAAGCGCCTCAGCGACGACGAGCGCAAGCGGCTCCGCCGGATCCTCGACGCCGTGAAGCCGGCCGAGCACGGGGTGATCGTCCGCACGGCCGCCGAGGGGACGACGGAGGACGAGCTCCGCCGCGACGTGCTCCGCCTGCTGAAGCAGTGGGAGCAGATCGAGGCGCTGGCCTCCCGCTCGAAGCCGGCGACCCTCCTCTACAAGGAGCCGGACCTGGCGGTGCGGGTCATCCGCGAGGAGTTCAACAAGGAGTACCGGGGCGTCGTGATCGACGACGCCGCGCTGTACGAGGAGGTCAAGGACTACGTCTCGTCGATCACGCCTGAGCTCGCCGACCGGGTCGAGCTCTACGACGCCGCGGCCGACGGACTGCAGATCTTCGAGCGCTTCCACGTCCACGAGCAGCTCCACAAGGCCCTCGACCGGAAGGTCTGGCTTCCCTCGGGCGGCTCGCTCATCATCGAACGGACCGAGGCCCTCACGGTCATCGACGTCAACACCGGAAAGAACGTGGGCACGACCAACCTGGAGGAGACCGTCTTCCGCAACAACCTCGAGGCGGCGGCCGAGGTCGCCCGCCAGCTCCGGCTGCGGGACGTCGGCGGGATCATCGTCATCGACTTCATCGACATGGAGATCCGGGAGAACCGCACGGAGGTCATGCGCCAGTTCCGCGAGGCACTCGCGCGGGACAAGACCCGCACCCAGGTCTTCGAGATCTCGGAGCTCGGCTTGGTGGAGATGACCCGAAAGCGCGTGTCCGAGGGACTGGTGGAGTCCTTCAGCGAGACCTGTCCCACCTGCGCCGGCCGCGGCCTCGTGATGGACGAGACCCTCCTCTGACCCGTTTGGGCGCGCTCATGCCGAGATTC
>DATLED010000095.1:0-134749 GCA_035525495.1 Acidimicrobiales bacterium
ACGGCGTCAGGAACTCAACCGACCAAGACCCGCCTGCTTCAACGCGACCCAACCTCGACGACCGAGAGCTGCGATCGGCGCGGAAGCCTCAACCCCAGGAAGCCCCGCAATCAGATCCACAACGGTGGATCGAGGCTTAGCGACGTCTACCGAAGCGGGCGGTCGTGGACGAGCCTCCGGCGACTCGCAGGGCGGCCGACACTCTCTGGCGGTCCTGCGGAAGCTGCCCTGCTGAAGAGGCTCTTCCGGTTCGCGGCGGTCGATGATCTGGAACGGTCGCAGACGTGGCGCCGGTGGCTCACCGCGAACGAACCGCCGGCCGTCGACTCCCTGCCGGTTCGCGACCAGCGCCTCGTCGCAATGCTGTTCTTCCTGTTGTGGCCGAACGGCGGCGGGTTCGAGTCCTACGGCGAAGGTCTCCAACGGCTCTGGACGGAACCCGCCGTTCGAGATGAGGCAGTTGAGCTTCTGGCGATCGCTGAAGACCGCATCGACCACGTTGGTCTGCCGCTCCCGCCGGGACTTGAAGACGTCCCAATGTCAGTGCACGCCCGTTACAGCCGAGACGAACTGCTGGCCGGACTGGGACATGCATCGCTGAGCAAGGTGCCGACCTCGGATATGCAGGGCGTTCGTTACATGCCTCACCTGCCAGCTGATGTCTTCACCTTCACCGTGCAGAAGGCCGAGAGCGACTACTCCCCGACGACGATGTATCGGGACTATCCGATGAGCCCTGAGCTGGTGCACTGGGAGTCGCAAAGCACGACATCGGTCACCAGCCCGACGGGCCGGCGCTACATCGAGCATGCGGACCGCGGCAGCCACGTGCTTCTCTTCGGGCGACTCACCGAGAAGAACGAGTTCGGGACCGCGCCGTTCCTGTTCCTTGGTCCTGCCAGCTATGTCCGACACGAGGGAACAAATCCGATCGCCATTACTTGGCTCCTCGACCACCGGTTGCCGTTCGAGTGGTTCCACGAAGCGGGCGTCCTCGCCGGCTGAAGCTTGGAAGTCTTGATCAAAAAGCGCCTTGCGCTCGAACGTGTGTTCGTCTATGATGGGGATACACCGGCAAGCTCCGGTGCGCAGGACACCTCGAGCAGCCGGGTGCGACGGCTCTCCTACGACCGGCTGGTTCGCCTGCCTCGTGCGGCGATGTGCTTTCCAAGGTGTGACCGTGGTCGATTCCGGGTCCGTGCCGAACGGCGTGGCGGAAGAGCAGTTGATGTCGGCAGAAGAGATGACTGCCGCCATGGACCAGCTGCACGCACTGTCGATGACGACGTGGCGCGAGCTCTTGGTGTTCGTCGCCGAGTACGACCACTCCGAGGCCTACCGCGCCGATGGTATGACATCGATGGCCGACTGGCTGGTGGCCCGCTACGGCCTGGCCCGGCGGACGGCCAACGACTGGGTGCGCGCCTCCCACGCCTTCGAGGAATTGCCGGCAGTCGCTGACGCGGTGGCCACCGGGCGACTGTCGATCGACCAGGCCCGCTCGGCCATCCGCCTAGCCAGCCCCGAGACCGACGCCGCCGTCGCCGCAGATGCCGTGGGTCGCTCGGCGGCCGAGCTCGAGACCATGGTCCGCCTGACCAAGCCGCCGACTGAGAAGGAGGCGAACGAGGCCGACCGGCAGCGATCGTTCCGGTGGCGCGAGAGCCCGGACGGGTCGAGCGTGCGCCTCTCGGGACAGCTCCCCGTCGAAGAAGGGGCCACCCTGGCCGCGGCCCTCACCCGAATGGCGGAACAAGCCGGCCCCGATCCCGGCACGAAGCTCTACGACCCCTTCGAGAGCCGCTGTGCCGATGCCCTCGTCGAGCTCGCCGGAGCATGTCTGGCCGACGACGCCGACCCCGACCGGGCGACGATCGTCGTCCACGTGCCGGCCGAGTGGTTCGATGTAAAGGCCGACGCCGACCTCGATAACGCCATTGCCGCCGCCCTCGACTCCGGGGTACCGCTGGCCACGGAGACGCTTCGCCGCCTCGCGTGTGACGCTCGCGTGCAGCTCGTCGCCGAAGGGCCCGGCCACGCGGCGATAGCCCGGAGTGCCATGGAGCACACCGTGCCGTTCTGGTTGCGCCGCCAACTTCGCCGACGTGACGGCGGGTGCCGTTGGCACGGATGCCGGCGCACGCGGGGCGTCCACGCTCATCACATCGTGTGGTACTCCAAGGGCGGGCCAACCGTGATCTCGAACCTCGTGCTGCTGTGTCGCCGCCACCATCGGGCGGTCCACGAGGGCGGCTGGAACATCGAGGGCGACCCGGCCAGCGAGCTGCATTTCATCCGTCCCAACGGAGGCACCCTCGACACCCGACCACCGCCCTTGCGGGAGGAGATGCGCGACTGGCTACGGGGTGTGGTCCCGTCCCTCGGGACGGTGCCCCGGCTCGCCTTCAGCCCCGGGTGATCCACGGGAGCGTCGCGCCAGAAAGAGTCGATTAGTGGCGCCGGTGAGAACACGGGCGCGATGACGATCCTGGACCGGTCCGCCTGAGGGCGGAGAAGTCCCGGTGGCGCGCCCCCTGGCCGCACGGTTCGAGCGGAGCCTGCTCCTGAGCGGCGACGCCCCGTTCGAGTTGCTGGCTCTCGGCCGCCGCGCGGTGTCCGCTATAATCCGTCCCCAGATCTGCGAGGGCCAACGTCGTCCCGGGCAGGTAGCGCCACCTCACCAAGCCCAAGAGGACGACTGTGAACCGAGATCTCCCTGGCCCCCAGGGTCTCTACGACCCCGCCTTCGAGCACGACGCCTGCGGCGTCGCCTTCGTCGCCGACATGCAAGGCCGCAAGAGCCACACCATCGTCAAGCGGGGCATCGAGGCACTCTGCAACCTCGAGCACCGGGGCGCCGCCGGCGCTGAGGTGAACACCGGCGACGGCGCCGGGATCCTCATCCAGATGCCCGACGCCTTCCTGCGGGCCACCGTCGGGTTCGAGCTGCCGCCGCTCGGCGCCTACGCCACGGGGATCGCCTTCCTCCCCCGCGACGCCGACGAGGTCTCCAACGCCCAATCGGCGATCGAGAAGGTCGTCATCGACGAGGGGCTGACCGTCCTCGGGTGGCGGGACGTGCCGGTCGTCGACGACATGCTCGGCAAGGGGGCGGCCGACGTCGAGCCCACGTTCACGCAGCTCTTCGTCGGCAGCGACGGCAACGCCTACACCGACATGGACCTCGAGCGGCGGGCGTTCATCCTGCGCAAGCGTATGGAGCACGAGGTATCGGGCGTCTACTTCCCGAGCTTCTCGGCGAGGACACTCATCTACAAGGGGATGCTGACCGTCCCGCAGCTGCCCGAGTTCTTCCCCGACCTCACCGACGAGCGGGTGACCTCCGCGCTCGCCCTCGTCCACTCCCGGTTCAGCACGAACACGTTCCCGAGCTGGCCCCTCGCCCATCCGTATCGCTACGTCGCCCACAACGGCGAGATCAACACGGTGCAGGGCAACCAGAACTGGATGCGGGCGCGGGAAGCGCTGCTCGAGTCCGACCTGCTGCCCGGCGACCTCGAGCGGATCTACCCGATCTGCACACCCGGCGGGTCCGACACGGCGCGCTTCGACGAAGTCTTAGAGCTCCTCCACCTCGGGGGACGAAGCCTCCCTCACGCCGTCCTCATGATGATCCCGGAGGCCTGGGAGAACCACGAGACGATGTCCGAGGAGAAGCGGGCGTTCTACCAGTTCCACGCGAGCCTCATGGAGCCTTGGGACGGGCCCGCCTCGGTCGCCTTCACCGACGGCACGGTCATCGGGGCGGTACTCGATCGCAACGGACTTCGCCCGAGCAGATTCTGGGTCACCGAGGACGGGCTCGTCGTCATGGCCTCCGAGGTCGGCGTGCTCGACATCGACGTCAGCACCGTCGTCCGCAAGGGCCGTCTGCAGCCGGGAAAGATGTTCCTCGTCGACACCAGCCAGGGGCGCATCGTCGAGGACGAGGAGATCAAGTCCACCGTCGCCCGCCAGAACCCGTACGGGCAATGGCTGCACGACAACCTCGTCCACCTCGACGACCTCGCGCCCAAGGACTTCCTGACGCCGCAGCACTCGAGCGTCGTCACCCATCAGCGCCTGTTCGGGTACACGACCGAGGACCTCAAGATCCTCCTCACCCCGATGGCCAAGACCGGCGGCGAGGCCCTCGGCTCCATGGGCACGGACACGCCGATCGCGGTCCTCAGCGACCGGCCACGGCTGCTCTTCGACTACTTCAGCCAGCTGTTCGCGCAGGTCACGAACCCGCCGCTCGATGCCATCCGCGAGGAGCTCGTCACGAGCCTCGGCAACCGGCTCGGCCCCGAGCGCAACCTGCTCGAGCCGACGCCCGAGTCGGCCAAGCAGATCGCCATCCCCTATCCGATCCTCAGCAACGACGAGCTGGCCAAGCTCCTCTACATCAACGAGAACGGCGAGCAGCCGGGCTGGTCGTCCTACGCCATCGACGGCCTCTATCCCGTGGCCGAGGGCGGCGAGGGAATGAAGAAGGCGATCGAGTCCATCCGGGACAAGGTCAATGAGGCCGTCAACCTCGGCGCCAGCATCATCATCCTCAGCGACCGCCACTCGAGCGCCACCCACGCGCCGATTCCGAGCCTGCTGCTCACCAGCGCGGTGCACCACCACCTCATCCGGGAGAAGACGCGGACGAAGGTCGGACTAGTCGTCGAGTGCGGCGACGCGCGCGAGGTCCATCACATGGCCTTGCTCATCGGTTACGGCGCGGCGGCGGTCAACCCGTACCTGGCGTTCGACACGATCACCAACGAGATCCGCAACCAGGACATGGTCGGCGTCAACGAGCGCAAGGCCGTCCGCAACTACATCAAGGCGTGCGGCAAGGGCGTGCTCAAGGTGATGTCGAAGATGGGCATCTCGACGGTCGCCAGTTACACCGGCGCCCAGGTGTTCGAGGCCATCGGGCTCGGCACCGACCTGGTCGACGAGTACTTCACCGGCACCGTGTCGAGGCTCGGCGGCGTCGGCCTCGACGAGCTGGCCGAGGAGGTTGCGGCGCGGCACCGGCTGGCGTGGCCCGACCGCCCGTCCGAGCTCGCCCATCGCGAGCTGCAGGTCGGCGGCGAATACCAGTGGCGGCGCGAGGGCGAGTACCACCTCTTCAACCCCGAGACGGTGTTCCGCCTGCAGCACTCGACCCGCACGAAGCAGTACAAGATCTTCAAGGAGTACACGGCCCTCGTCGACGGCCAAGCCCAGAAGCTGGCGACGCTGCGAGGCCTCTTCCAGCTGAAGACGGGCGAGCGCCCCGCGGTGTCGATCGACGAGGTCGAGCCGGTGAGCGAGATCGTCAAGCGGTTCAACACCGGCGCCATGTCCTACGGCAGCATCAGCATGGAGGCGCACCAGACGCTGGCCATCGCCATGAACTCGATCGGCGGACGTTCGAACACCAGCGAGGGCGGCGAGGATCCCGAGCGCCTGCACGATCCGCAGCGCCGGTCGGCCATCAAGCAGGTGGCGTCGGGACGGTTCGGGGTGACGAGCGAGTACCTCGTCAACTCCGACGACCTGCAAATCAAGATGGCCCAGGGCGCCAAGCCCGGCGAGGGCGGCCAGTTGGCGGGATACAAGATCAACCCGACCATCGCCAAGACCCGCGGGTCGACGCCGGGCGTGGGGCTCATCTCTCCCCCGCCCCACCACGACATCTATTCGATCGAGGACCTGGCGCAGCTCATCCACGACCTCAAGAACTCCAACCCGTCCGCCCGAATCCACGTGAAGCTCGTGGCCGAGGTTGGTGTGGGAACGGTGGCCGCCGGTGTGTCCAAGGCGCACGCCGACGTGGTGCTCATCTCCGGCCACGACGGCGGGACGGGCGCGTCGCCGCTGACGTCGTTGAAGCATGCGGGCGCGCCGTGGGAGCTCGGGCTGGCGGAGACGCAGCAGACGCTGTTGCTCAACGGGTTGCGCGACCGGATCGTCGTGCAGGTCGACGGGCAGCTGAAGACGGGGCGGGACGTGGTAATCGCGGCGCTGCTGGGCGCCGAGGAGTTCGGGTTCGCCACGGCCCCGTTGGTGGTGAGCGGATGCGTGATGATGCGGGTCTGCCACCTCGACACCTGTCCGGTCGGCATCGCCACCCAGAACGAGGAGCTGCGCAAGCGCTACAGCGGCAAGCCCGAGTTCGTCGTGACGTTCATGGAGTACATCGCCGAGGAGGTGCGGGAGATCCTGGCGTCGCTGGGCTTCCGTTCGGTGGCCGAGGCCATCGGGCACGCCGAGGTCATCTCGACGGAGAAGGCGGTCGACCACTGGAAGGCGGCGGGGCTCGACCTGTCGCCGATCCTGGCCATGCCGCCGGTGCCCGAGGGGACCACCGCGTATCAGTCGGTGCCGCAGGACCACGGGCTCGACCGCGCGCTCGACAACAAGCTGATCGAGCTGGCGGTGGCTGCGCTGGAGCGGGGCGAGCCGGTGGAGACCGACATCGAGGTGCACAACACCAACCGCACCGTCGGCACAATGCTCGGCTACGAGCTCACCAAGCGGTACAAGGGTGCGGGGCTGCCGGACAACACCATCGTGTTCAACATGACGGGGTCGGCGGGCCAGTCGTTCGGGGCGTTCGTGCCGAAGGGCATCACGCTGCGGTTGCAGGGCGACGCCAACGACTACGTCGGCAAGGGACTGTCCGGTGGGCGGCTGGTGCTGCGTCCGCCTTTGGATGCCCACGAATCGTTCGTGGCGGAGGAGAACATCATCGCCGGCAACGTGATCCTCTACGGCGCGACTGGTGGCGAGGCGTACCTGCGGGGCGTCGTGGGCGAACGGTTCTGCGTTCGCAACTCCGGCGCTACGGCCGTCGTCGAGGGCGTGGGCGACCACGGGTGTGAGTACATGACGGGTGGACGGGTCGTGGTGCTCGGGCCGACGGGGCGCAACTTCGGGGCCGGCATGTCCGGTGGGATCGCCTACGTGTGGGATCCGGACGACGAGCTGGCCAACAACCTCAACCGCGAGATGGTCGACCTCGACCCGCTCGACGACGAGGACCGGGAGTGGCTGCGTTCGACGGTGCGGGCCCACGAGCGGGAGACCGGTTCGCTGGTGGCCGAGCGACTGCTGACGCGTTGGCACGAGGAATTGCGGCACTTCGCCAAGGTGATGCCGAAGGACTACAAGCGGGTGCTGGAAGCAGCCGCGTCGGCTGAGGAGAAGGGCATGTCCGTGGACGAAGCGATCATGGCGTCGGCCCGGGTGTAGTCAGCGGCGCAGCGCGCGCAGCAGCTCGTCGACGACCACCCGGATCCTCCCCGGATCGGCGTCGTAGCCCGAGACCCGGGCCTGCGCGGCCAGCGCGCTCCCGCCGATCTGCTCGAGCCGGGCGACGACATCGCGGCGTTCGCCGGGCGTCGCCTGCCGGAGATCGTGGGCAAGCGCCAGCGCGCCGAAGGCTTCGACGAGACGGACGGCGTCCTCGCCGTCGGAGGCGACCTTCTCCGCCGGCCGATGCTCGAGGCCGATGTTGGCGGTCTTGCCTGCGAACAGGGCGCCCGCGAGCGGCAGGCACACGATCACCTGGCTCGGCTCCCCCTCGAGCCGCACCGGCTCGGTGGCTCTCGCCAACAACGAGGCGAAGGGCGGGACGAGCAGCCGGAGACCGTCGTGGTCGGTAACGGTGTCGTCGGCGCCGACGACGGCGGCGTCGGGCCGTTCGGCGAGGAGATCGACGAGCAGCGGGAGGCCTGAGATGCGGCACGGGTGCTCGGGATCGTCCTGGATGGCCGACGCCGCCTCGAGGGCGGAGCGTGCGGGCCTGGTTGCCGGGCCGAGGATGACGTCGAGGTCGCTCGTCGGACGGATCTGACGACGGGCCATCCGCAGCCGACACTGCACCGCCCAACCGCCGACGAGCACGACGCCGCCGCCGACCGCCGAGCTCAGGGTGGCCAGTGTCTCGGCCACCGGCTCGGGCACGCGGATGACGATGTCGGTCACGCGCCGTCCCATCCGGCGAACAGTCGATCGTGGACGCCGGCGAGCACCTCACGGCCGCGGGGCGTGCGGCCGAGCTCGAGGGCGGCTACGAGGGTGGGAACGGGTCCTGGAACGAAGGGGAAGTGCACGACCGCGATCTCCCACTCGGCGACCGGCTCGCTGACCACCGCCCCTCCGGCGAGGGCTATCAGGCGGCGGGCGTCATCGAGGGTGCGCACGTAGATGCGTGGACGTGCGTCCCACAGCACGCCGAGCTCCTCTTGGGCGAGCGCGCCTCCACCGCGGACGACATCGGGTGGCACAGTCCCGCCCTGCATCGAGGCCACGGGCGCGGGCCAATGGAGCGCGGTCTGGTGGACCAGGTCGGGGTGCGCCCCGACCCTGGCTCGTCGACCCTGCTTCACCTCGCCCCGCACCAGTTCGAGTTGGACCAGCTTGCGCACGACCATGGAGACCAACGGACGGGACACATCGGCCACCGTCGCCAGCTGCGCCAGCGTCGATGGTCGACCTCGGCCCAACAGCAACGCGGTGGTGACGGCCAACCCCTTGCCGGCGAAGGGGTTGCGGGTGTCCGGGACGGGCACTCCCAAGATCGCCTCCATGGAGCAAGCTTACGCCGACTCTTCACTGTTCACAAAATCTGTGATGAGTGATCGGCGGCAGGTCGCGTCGGGCCTCCCATGCCTTCGAGGCGCTGCCGGCCGTCGCCGACGCCGTGGCCCCTCCGGTTCTGGGCGGGGTCAGCGACCCGTGAGGTCGTTCAGCCCACCCAGAACGGCATGGGGACCGGCGGGCCTTTCAGGCGTCGAGGACGGGGGCGGCGGTCCGGACGGTCCGTGGGCGCCGACGGAAGAGTCTGGTGATGCGGAAGCCCGCGCCGAGGACGAGGGCCGGGGCGATGAACCAGAACGCGCGGCTGAGCCACCACTGCCACGTCGTCGCCGTGCCGGGACGTCCGATGAGCTCGGTGACGGCGATGTACACGGCGGCATAAGCGAAGGCGTGCGCGAGGTACAGCGACTGGGCGTTCGTGGTGATCCACCTCGAGGCGCGGCCGAGCCATCCGTCCTCGGTGAGGGCCAGCGCCCGCTCCCGGATCAGCGTGACGACGCCGAACTGGAAGCACGCCAGCGCCACGATGACGATGGTCGGCGGCCCGAGGTTCGAGAACCGCTCACCGGGGACGCCGACCGCGGACCGGGGATAGAAGTTCATGTTCGTCAGGCCGACGAGGGCGAACCCGCCGATCCAAGTGAGCGTCCAGGCGAACCGTCGAGGCGCCGCCGTGAGCTTGTCCCAGTGGAACCCGACCTGATGGATGAGGGCCCAGACGAAGACCCAGTTCAACCACTCGACCCAGCGCATGTCCCAGCTGAACCGGGCGACGTCGACCATCATCGCCAGCCCCCCGAGCACGATCGGCACGAGGTAGTCGAACCGCTTGTGCAGCTTCCAGGCCAACGGCGCCAGGACAACCAGCAACGAGTAAACGGCCAGGAACCACAACGGCGAGAGCACCAGGATGAGCGCTCGAGCGAGCCACCGCGGAGGTTCGTCGACGATGGCGAAGGCCCGGTGCACGGCCAGCGCGATCCCCGCCAGCACGAGGGCTCCCGGCAGAAGCGACATCAGGCGCCGGCCGACGAAGGCGCCCCAGCGCGGTTCCTTGACCAAGGACCGCGCGTGCACGGCGCCGCCGACGGCGAAGAACACCGGCATCACCTGGAGGAGCCAGGTCGCCAGCCACATCCCCTCCGTCGTGCCGATCGGGTTGGTGGCGTGCGGGCCGTCGGGCGCCCACCGGATGATCGTGAACACCTAACGGGGCTTCGCCCCAGCCCGACGAGGCGGTGTTCGTCGTGACTCACGTCGGGTGCGGCTCAGGGTGGGGCTGGGCCGAAGTCCCCTCTTCGGGGCGTGTGGGCTCCGGTCGAGCGCACTGCGTTAGCGGGGTGTAGACCTCGCCGTTGAACCGCTCGAAGCGGTTGGTGGCCGATGAAGGCCAACGACGACCGGAGCCCACGATGACGCTACCGCGCAGCGTCGCCGACGTTCTCGCCGACCACGTCACCCTCGAGGTCGAGTGCATCGACCGGATGTACTTGAACCTCTACCAGCCGAAGTTGCAGCACGAGTTGGGGGTGGTCGGGTTCTTCAAGTTGCACCGGGGGTTCCCGTTCGTGTCCTCGGCGTTGATGGACCCGATCTCGCGGGCCTTCACCGCCGGCATCCACGGTTTCGTCGCCGATCATGGCGTCGACCTGGTCGACTTCCGCCCCGGGGAACGCAAGGACGACATCGCCCACGACTACCTGGCCGGTTTCGACGCGACCGAGGGGGTGTTGTTCGTCGGCCGAGCCCAGGAGAAGACGGGCGTATTCCGCACGGAGAAGCGCCGCAACCCCATCACGGGCGCCACCTACCCGTGGATCGTGAAGCGCACAGCGATCGTGAACCACTTCTACTTCTACGGTCTCGACGACGACTTCGGGCCGTTCTTCATCAAGTTCTGCACCTACTTCCCCTACACCGCGAAGGTGTGCATCAACGGCAACGAGTGGGCCAAACGCCAAGCCACCAAAGCCGGCGTCGCCTTCGAAGCCCTCGACAACGGCTTCGCGTCGTGTGCGGACCCGCGCCGGTTGCAGAAGATCTGCGACCGCCTCGACCACACCAAGATCGAGAGGTTCGTCCGCAAGTGGCTGGCCCGGCTGCCGCACCCGTTCACCGCGGCGGACCGCCGCGCCGGTTACCGCTATGACCTGTCGATCCTCCAAGCCGAGTTCTCCCTCACCCAGGTTCTCGACCGGCCCCTGTCGGGGCGCGTGTTCTTCGAGGAGGTCATCCGCGACAACCTCGACATCGGCCGACCCGACCGGGTGTCGCTCATCTTCGACCGCCGCATCCAGCGAGGGAGACGCAAGCCGACACCCGGCCGGTTCCGGACCCGGGTCTTCACCGACGGCGTCACCCCGTCGCTCCACGTCGAATACAAGTCGACCCGCGTGAAGCAATACCACAAGGAAGGAGTCGCTCTTCGGACCGAGACGACCATCAACAACGCCAAAGATTTCGGCATCGGGAAACGGCTGCACAACCTGCCCGCACTCCGGGAGGTCGGCTACCGCGCCAACCGACGTCTCCTCGACGTCCAACGAATCAGCCACGACCCGATCATCGGCGACACCGTCTTCGGTGACCTCGCCCGACCCGCCGTCGTCGCCGGCCAACGAGCCCCCGCACTCCGCTTCGGCGATCCCCGAGCCCACGCCCTGCTCGCCGCCATTGTCGTGTTCCGCCTCCAACCCGACGGTTTCGCGAACCGCGACCTACGCGCTCACCTCGCGCCCCTCCTCGGCCTCTCGCCCGACCAGCTCAGCGCCGGCCGGATGACCTACGACCTGAGGCGCCTCAAACTCCACGGCCTCATCGAACGCATCCCCAAGACCCACCGCTACCAAGTCACCGATGACGGCCTCAAGGCCGCCGTCTTCTTCACCCGCGCCTACAACAGACTCATCCGCCCCGGCATCGCCGAGCTCAACGACCCGGCGGCATCCACCCCGCTCCGCCACGCCTTCGCCAGAGTTGAAGCCGAGATGGACCGCCTCGCAAACCGCGCGAAGCTGGCCGCGTGACCGCCTTCAGCCAACCCGACGCGGCCGGTCAAAAACTTGACTCATCTCGATCGGCTTCGCCGATCCAAGGCTTCTAGTGCCACAGCACGACGACGCTGAGGCTTCCGGCGCGGAGCAGGTCGAGCCAGCGGTCGCGAGCGGGCGCACCGTCGGGGCGATCGGGACCCGGCGCGGGATCGCTCCGCTCGAGGTTCACCTCCACACTCCACCACGCCCCGCCCGTCCAGGCGGGGATCGGCGCGACCCCTCAAACCCCGCCCCGAGCCGGCCCGCCTCCGTAGCATGACGTCATGGCGGGGGCTGAGGCCGACACCGCGCGAGCGGAAAGCCGGCCGACGACGGACTCGGAACGGCGCACTCGGCGGCTGATCGACGCCGCCCTGGCGGCGGGCGGCGTCATGACCATCCTCACGTTCGTCCAGTACGCCGTCATCGGTGGCCGTCCGCGCTCGGGCACGTGGGAAAGCGCCGGCCAGTCGCTCGTCTGGTTCGCCCTCGTGCTGTCTGCGGGCGTGATCGGCAGCGTCCTCGTCCGCAGGCAGCCCGACAACGGCCTGGCCCGGTGGCTGGCCGCCGGCGGTGTGAGCGGCTGCCTCGGTCCGGTGGCCGACCAGTACGCCGCCCTCATGCTCGAGGTCGAACCCGGCGCCGCGCCCGGAGGCACGATCGCCCTTCTGGTGTCGAGCGTGGCGCTGTTCTCGTCGTGGGCGATCCTCGGCGCCCATGTGGCCCTCCGCTTCCCCACCGGCAGGCTGCTGTCGGCGAGGTGGCGGTGGGTGTCGCGCCTGGCGACGGCGTCGGCCGTCCTCTGCGGGATCGAGATCTTCCACCCCGATGCCTTCGACGACGACGAGGTGTTCATCGATCTGGCGGGCGTGTCGAACCCGATCGGCATCCCCGGGTTCGCTCCCGTCGCCAGGGTCGCCTTCGGCGTGGGGATCCTGGCGCTGTTCCTGGCCACATTCCTCGCCGTCGGATCGCTCGTCGTGCGCTACCGCCGCAGCCGCGGCGTCGAGCGCGACCAGCTGCGGTGGATCGTCTACGCGGCGGTGATGACGATCGTGACCGGCATGGCCACCTCCAACCTCGCCAACGCCGTCGACGGCATGGGGCGTGAGGTGTGTCTCCTCATCGCGTCGGTCGCGCCGCTGCTGTTGATGGTCGGGCTCGGCATCGCCGTGCTGCGCCATCAGCTCTTCGACATCCGCGTCGTCATCCGGCGCACGCTGCTCTACGGTTCGCTGGCCGCGTTCATCACCCTGGCGTACATCGCCGTGGTGGTCGGACTCGGCCGGATCATCGGCGCCGGTTCCTCCGAGGACCTGGTGCTCTCGATCGTGGCCACCGCCCTCGTGGCCATCGCGTTCCAGCCGGCGCGCAGCCGGCTCGAACGGGTCGCCAACCGGCTGGTGTACGGCAACGTGACCAGTCCGTACGACCTCATGGCCGGCATGAGCCGGCGCATCGCAAGTGCGATGACGCCGGACCAGACGCTGGCCGAGCTGGCCGAGGTAACGGCACGCGGCCTGCGCAGTCGCGCCGCCCGCGTGCAGCTGTTCGCCACCGGCGCGGCGTCGGCCGACGAGGCGACGTGGTCGGACCCCGCGCTCGCGATGGGCCCGGCGCCGATGTTCCCGATCGGCCGGACGGTGATCCACGGCGGGGAGGCCATCGGCGAGATCTCGGTGGAACCGCGCGAGGACGACCCACCGGGGCCTGCGGAACTGGAGATGCTCGACGACCTCGCGGCCCACGCGGGCGTGGCCTTGCGCAACCTGCGCCTGACGAGCGAGCTGCAACAGAAGCTGGTCGAACTGCGGGCTTCCCGCCAGCGGTTGGTGGAAGCGCAGAACGAGGAGCGCCGGCGCATGGAGCGCGACATCCACGACGGCGCGCAGCAGCAGCTCGTGGCCATCCGGATCAAGCTCGGCCTGGCCAAGATCCTCGTCGCCGAGGACACCGATGCGGCCGTGGCGCTGCTCTCCGAGCTGCAGGCCGAATCGGCCGAGGCCCTCGAGACGCTGCGGGACCTGGCGCGCGGCCTGTTCCCGCCCACGCTCGCCGAGCGGGGCCTGCTCGCGGCGCTGCAGGCCCACGTGGCCAAGACCGGGCTCCCGGTGACCGTCGAGGACGAGGGGCCGACCGACCTGCGCTTCGATCTCAACGCTGAGGCCGCCATCTACTTCTGCATGCGGGAGGCGCTGCAGAACGCGTCGAAGCACGCGCCCGGTCGACCCGTCACCATGCGCCTGGCCGTCGACGACGGTGGCGGCGAGCTGTCGTTTTCGGTCACCGACCAGGGACCGGGGTTCGATCCGGCGACGGTGGTGCGGGGCTCGGGGCTGCAGAACATGGTGGACCGGATCGAGGCGCTCGGCGGCACGCTGGAGTTCCTCGTTGGTGCGGGGACGGGGACGTCGGTGTGCGGGCGCGTCCCCCTCGACGACCTCCGTCCGGTCGGGGCCGACGCCTTGGTCTGAGCGGGATTCGCGCCGCTACACTGGAGCCGCACTGCAGGGCCAATGACGTCCCGGGCAGCCAGCACTGTTTCGTCACACCCGAGAGGACGTCGACCGCTGTGATCTCCTGTGCTTCTTCGTGCCGTGGCTGACGTCACGGGGTTCCTCAAGCACGGGCGCCAGACGCCCACCCGCCGGCCGGTGCCGGTGCGGATCATGGACTGGAACGAGGTCTACGAGCCGTTCCCGTCCTCGACGTTGCGGACGCAGGCGTCGCGGTGCATGGACTGCGGCATCCCGTTCTGCAACAACGGGTGTCCTCTCGGGAACCTCATCCCCGACTGGAACGACCTGGTGTGGCGGGACAACTGGGAGGACGCCATCGAGCGCCTCCACGCCACCAACAACGTCCCCGAGTTCACGGGGCGGCTGTGCCCGGCCCCGTGCGAGTCGGCGTGCGTGCTGGGGATCAACCAGGACCCGGTGACGATCAAGCAGGTCGAGGTCGAGATCATCGAGAAGGCGTGGTCGGCGGGCTGGGTCAAGCCCGTGATCGCCGAGGTTCGTACCGGCAAGCGGGTGGCGGTCGTCGGGTCCGGTCCTTCGGGTCTGGCGGCGGCGCAGCAGCTCACGCGTGCGGGGCACGACGTGGTCGTGTTCGAGCGGGCCGATCGCATCGGCGGGTTGATGCGGTACGGGATCCCCGAGTTCAAGATGGAGAAGCGCTTTTTGGATCGGCGGCTGGAGCAGATGGCGGCCGAGGGGACGGAGTTCCGGACGGGCGTGAACGTCGGCGTCGACGTGACCGTGGAGTCGTTGCGGTCCGAGTTCGACGCCATCGTGTTGGCCGGCGGCGCGACGGCGTGGCGGGACCTGCCGATCCCGGGGCGCGAGTTCACCGGCATCTACCAGGCGATGGAGTACCTGCCGGGGTCGAACAAGGTGCAGGAGGGCGACATCGCCGAGCCGCCGGTGACGTCGGAGGGCAAGCGGGTCGTGATCATCGGCGGCGGCGACACGGGTGCTGACTGCCTGGGGACGGCGATCCGCCAAGGCGCCACGTCCATCCACCAGTTCGAGATCATGCCGAGGCCGCCGGACGGTCGGGCCGACTCGACGCCGTGGCCGACGTGGCCGCTGATGTTCCGGGTCTCGTCGGCCCACGAGGAAGGGTGCGAGCGGGTGTTCTCCGTCAACACCGAGTGCTTCCTCGGCGACGACGACGGGAACGTGCGGGGGCTGCGGGCGCACGAGGTCGAGATGGTCGACGGGCGCTTCGTGAAGGTCGAGGGGTCGGACTTCGAGCTCGAGTGCGAGCGGGTGTTCCTGGCGATGGGCTTCGTCGGTCCGGAGCG
Source organism: Acidimicrobiales bacterium (assembly GCA_035525495.1). Taxonomy (GTDB): domain Bacteria; phylum Actinomycetota; class Acidimicrobiia; order Acidimicrobiales; family CADCTF01; genus DATLED01. The sequence continues at coordinate 15,427 of DATLED010000095.1, forward strand.
GGGCGGGCTGTTGGAGTCGTTGGGCGTGACGATGACGGATCGGGGCAACGTCGCCCGTTCGTCTTCATGGGCGACGGACGTCGACGGCGTGTTCGTGTGCGGCGACATGGGTCGTGGCCAGTCGCTGATCGTGTGGGCCATCGCCGAGGGTCGTTCGTGCGCCGCGTCGGTCGACAAGCACCTCATGGGCTCGACGTTGCTGCCGGCGCCGCTCGTCCCCTAGTCCCCACCTTTCCGTTCTGGGTGGGCTCAACGACCTCCGGGGTCGTTCGGCCCGCCCAGAAAGCGGAGGAGGCGGGTGATGGTCGCCCCCGGGCGCTCCCGCATCGAACGGGGCGTGACGGTGTCGAGCTGCCAACCGGCGGCGCGGATGGCCGACTCGCGCTCGTTGTCCTCGTCCTGGATGAGGTAGTCGCCGTGGGCGGAGAGGCCCTTCATCTCGATGACCTTGCCGCGACCCGGCCAGGTGAAGTCGGGGACGAGCTTCTCGATGCCGCCCCGCACCGGGATCGCGTGTTGCAGCTCCGGGCGCTCGATGCCGGCGGCGTTGAGGGCGGCGAGGAAGTCGTGGAGGAAGTCGGCCTCGGCCTCGCTTCCCGGGCCACGACGCGTGCCGTCATAGAGCTCCGCGACCTCGCGTAGCCGGCACACGCCCCGCACGCCGCGGCCGCCGTGCACCTCGAGGTGGAGGAGCACCTTGCGAGGCGTCGTCTTTTCATCCGCCACGCCGTCGTCAGCAGCCGATGGACCGATCGCGTGGACACCCGCGCCGCAACCTGCAACAGCGCCTCCTCGAGGCACACGACGCGGATGCCGGCGATGACCGCCGTCGGCACGGTTCGGCGGGTGCGGTGCACCGTGATGCCTCTGGCCACGAGCTCGGTCCCGTGGGCGACCTCGACGTGGACCGAGCCCGGCGAGTAGTTGGGCAGGCCCCATATGGCGACGGCCGAGAAGCTGTGTGCGGCGGCGGTGTCGCCGCCGGCCAGCACGCCGGCGAGGAGCCGCTCCTCCCAAGAGAGCTCGCCGGCGCCGACCAGGTACACCTCGTCGTGGACGCGCTGGAGCGTGCCCCGATCGCAGCGTCCTTCGATCTGTCGGTTGGTCGCTCCCTCCTCGACGAGCTCGGCATGGGTCAGAAGGCGGCGGCCGCGACGCGTAACCGCTGCGAGGATGCGCCGGTCGAGCCGGACCTCACCATCCACCTCCGCACCCTCGCATCCGGGTGCGACACGTTCTGCGCTTCCCCCGTTCTGGGTGGGCTCGTCCACCCATGAGGTCGTTCAGCCCGCCCAGAACGGGAGGGGGACGGGAGGGGGCAAACGTGTCTCACCTCATCGGTACGTTCGCCTGGTGCGAGTGACCACGATCGAAGAAGCGATGCAGGGGATGTCGGCGATCCTGAGCGGCGGCGACGAGCACCTCGATCACCTCCGAGCGCTCGAGGGCGCAGACCGCTCGGTCGTGATCGATGCAGGGGCGAGGTTGCTCGCCGCCGAGGCCGCCGAAACGCTCGATACCAAGGGCTGGCCCGCGGCCGACGTGGTGGCGGCGTTCTCGAAGCAGGGCTTCTCCGCCTCGTCACGGGCGACGCTCGAGGCGGTGCTGGCGAGATCAGACGAGGTCTCGAGGCGACTGCATTCGGGCTGGCACCACCGGTTCGAGCTCATCTTCGACCTCGTGCGGATGCTGGGCTTCCTGCGGCGCCTGCCGAACCTCCCCCCGACACACCCGCCGACGGACGTCGTCGACGATGTGGAGACGCGCGTCGGCGGCAAGGTGCGGGCGCTCCTCGCCAAAGCCGAGTCGACACCGTTCGAGGCCGAGGCGGAGGCCTGCACGGCGAAGGCGCAGGAGCTCATGGAGAGGTATGCCATCGACGACGCCACCATCGGGGCTGGTGGTGCGAAGCAGGCGACGCCGACCTCGATGCGCACGATCGTCGAGGCGCCCCATGTCCGCCCGAAGGTGATCCTGTTGTCGGCCGTCGCCCGGAACAACCGATGTCGATCGGTCTGGCTCGACGAGTTCGGCTTCGCCACGGTGTTCGGCACGGCGAGCGATCTCTGGGCCGTGGATCTGCTGTACACGTCGCTGCTCGTGCAGGCGGCCGTCGCCGTGCAGCGGGAGCAGGAGCGTTCCCGCTCGTTCCGTCACGCCTTCCTGCTCTCCTTCGCCCATAGGATCGGCCAGCGCCTGCGCGAGGCGACGGCGTCCGCGATGGCCGCGGCGCCGCAGGCCTCGGCGAGCACGTTCCTGCCCGTCCTCGCGGCTCGGGAGGACGCCGTCGAAGCGGCGCGGAACGCCGCCTTCCCCCACCGGTCACCACTGCGGGTCGCGATGTCGAACGCCGCCGGTGCCCACGCCGGCCGTGCTGCCGCCAACAAGGCATCGATCGCCCACGACGGCGCGCTCACACGCCGCGATCGCCGCGTTGAAGCTCCGCGTGCGGTCGGTCCGACGACGTCCTGAGCGACCGGTTCTGGGTGGGCCGAACGACCTCTGCGGGCGTTGAGCCCGCCCAGAACGCAGAGGAGGGTTGGGGGTCGTTAGTGTGCGCCGTCAGTGAAGCCGCCCCCGTTTGACTACATCGCTGCCACGTCGCTCGAAGAGGCGCTGACCGCGCTGGCCGAGGGGGGTGACGAGGCCAAGGTGCTCGCCGGTGGGCAGAGCCTGATCCCGCTGATGTCGATGCGATTGGCGCATCCGGCGCTGCTGATCGACCTCAACCACGTGGACGAGCTGGCCACCATGGAGCGGGTCAACGGGTCGTTCCGCATCGGGGCACTGGTGCGGCACCGGACCGCCGAGCGGTCGGCGGAGGTCGAGGCGAACGTGCCGCTCATCAGCCTCGTGATGCCCTACATCGGGCATGCCGCCATCCGGTCACGGGGCACGCTCGGCGGGTCCCTCGCCCACGCCGATCCCGCGGCGGAGCTGCCGGCGGTGGCGCTGGCGCTCGGCGCCACGTTCACGGCGGCGTCGAAGGCCCGGGGCCAGCGGCAGATCGCCGCCGAGGACTTCTTCGGCGGGTACTTCACCACGGCGCTCGAGCCCGACGAGATCCTCACGTCGATCGACTTCCCCGTCCTCGACGGCGCCTCCTTCGCCGTCGAGGAGGTGGCGCGACGGCATGGCGACTTCGCCATGGTCGGCGCGGTCGCAGCCGTCGCCGAGGGCGACGCCCGCATCGCCCTCATCAACGTCGCCGAGGTGCCAGTCCGGGCGACCGCCGCCGAACAAGCGCTCAACCAGGGCGCGTCCATCGACGAGGTGGCGGCGCTGGCCAGCAACGATCTCGAACCCTCCGGCGACCTGCATGCGTCGACGACCTATCGGAAGAAGGTGGCGGGCGTGTGCGTCAAGCGAGCACTCACCCGCGCCATGGAAGGACGAAGCAAGTGAACGTCGAGCTCACCGTCAACGGCACGGCACGCCAGGCCGAGACCGAACCCCGCAAGACGCTGGCCGACTTCCTCCGAGAGGACCTCGGTCTGACAGGGACGCACCTCGGGTGCGAGCACGGGGTGTGCGGCGCCTGCACCGTGATCGTCGACGGCGATCCCGTGCGAGCGTGCCTCATGCTCGCCGTCCAGGCACAGGGCACGACGATCCGCACGATCGAGGGGCTCAACGGCGGCAACGCCGGAACCATGAATCCGCTGCAGGAAGCGATGGAGGCCTCGCACGGCTTCCAGTGCGGCTTCTGCACCCCGGGCTTCATGATGCAGATCACGGCGCTGCTCGAGAACAACCCGAACCCCGACGAGCAGGAGATCCGGGAGACCCTCGGCGGCAACATCTGTCGCTGCACCGGCTACGAGTCGATCCTCAACGGCGTGCGCAAGGCGATGGAGGCCACCCGATGACCGACGTCGTCAACCAACCGCTCGCCCAGCGCTTCGTCGGCGAGAGCGTCAAGCGCTCCGAGGACAAGCGCATCCTCACCGGCACCGGCAACTACGTCGACGACGTCCAGTTGCCCGGCATGCTCCACGCGGCGTTCCTGCGCAGTCCCCTCGCCCACGGCACGATCACGTCGATCGACATCCGCGAGGCCGAGCAACTGCCCGGCGTCGTCGCCGTCTACGACGGAGCCGGCATGCAGACGCTGCTGAGCGAGAACGCCAAGGCGCCCGGACTGTTCGGGCCGGCGCCCGTGAACTTCACCTTGCTGGCGACGGACAAGGTCCGCCTTGTCGGCGACCCCGTCGCCGTCGTCGTGGCCGAGAGCCGCTACGTCGCCGAGGACGCGCTCGAGCTCATCCAGGTCGACTACGACGACCTGCCGCCGGTCGCCACCGCCGCACAGGCGCTCGACCCCACGAGCACGCCGATCTTCGCCGACCTCGGATCGAACGTCATCACCGGCCCGAACACCAACACCCACGGCGACGTCGAGGCGGCGTTCGCCAAGGCCGACCGCGTGGTCAGCGCCAAGCTCAAGGTCCACCGCCACCAGAACGTCCCCATGGAGTGCCGCGGCTGCGTCGCCGACTACGACGCGGACGCGGGCACGCTCGTCCTCCACGGATCCAACCAGGGCGTCGGCATCGCCAAGATGGTCCTGTCCGGGCAGCTGGGCATGGAGGCGAGCAGCATCCGCGTGCTGTGCGGCGACATCGGCGGTTCGTTCGGCCTGAAGATCGGGACCGGCCGCGAGGAGATCGCCACGGCCGCGCTGTCGAAGACGCTCGGTCGTCCCGTGAAGTGGATCGAGGACCGCAACGAGCACCTCGCCTTCTCCGGACACGCCCGCGAGGAGACCCTCGATGCCGAGTGCGCCGTCACCGACGAGGGCGACATCCTCGGGCTGAAGGTCAGCATGGTCGTCGACACCGGCGCCTACCCCGGAATGGGGGCGATGCTCGGTGGGATGGTCGAGGGGATGATGCCCGGGCCGTACTCGCTCGGCGCCCTCGAGTTCACGTTCCAGGCCGTCGCCACCAACAAGGCGCAGTATGTCGCCTACCGAGGACCGTGGGCATCGGAGACGTTTTGCCGCGAACGGATCGTCGACCTCGTCGCCAAGGAGCTGGGCATGGAGCCGCTCGAGGTGCGGCGCCGCAACATCGCCTTCCAGGGGGACGAGCCAGGGACGATGATCACCGGCCGTTCGCTGAAGAGCGCGACGGCGCGTGAGTCGCTCGAGGCGGTCGCCGAGCACGTCGACATCGCAGAGTTCCGCAAGCGCCAGGAGGCGGCCCGAGCCGAAGGCCGCTACCTCGGGCTCGGCATGGCCACCTACATCGAGGCGGCGCCCGGGCCCCGGGGTCCGTCGGGCGGCCTCGGCAACGAGCAGATGCGCATGCGGCTCGACGACGACGGGATCGTCAAGGTGTTCACCGCGCAGATGCCGCACGGCCAGGGGCACGAGACGACGCTGGCGCAGATCGCGGCCGACGAGTTCGGCGTCGGGATGGACCAGGTGAAGATCGTCGTGGGCGACAGCGACCAGGTGCCGTTCGGGTTCACCGGCGGCTCCCGCTCGGCGACGATGGCCGGCGGCGCGGCGCTGCACACGGCGCGGGCACTGCGGGAGAAGGTCCTCGAGGTGGCGTCGCACCTGATGGAGGCGAACGTCGACGACCTCGAGATCGTCGAAGGCGCCGTCGGCGTGCGGGGCGTGCCCGTGTCGGCCCGTCCGTTGGCGCAGATCGCCGCAGACGCCGCCGCGCCGGGCGCGTTGCCCGAGGGCGTCGACGCCACGCTCGAAGTGACGAAGAACTACGACGGCGGCCAGGGCGGCTGGTCGGGGGGCACGCACTGCGCCATCGTCGAGGTCGACGTCGAGACGGGGCTCGTCGAGATCGAGCGCTACGTCGTCGTCGAGGACTGCGGCAAGCTCATCAACCCGGCGATCGTCGACGGCCAGGTGCGGGGCGGCGTGGCCCAGGGCATCGGCGCCGTGCTGTTGGAGCGGTCGGCTTACGACCCGGACAGCGGGCAGTTCCTCGCCGGCACGTTCATGGACTACCTGCTGCCCACGACCACCGAGGTGCCCCACATCGAGGTGCACCACCTCGAGACGGTGCCGCTCGATCCCGACGTGAACTTCCGCGGCGTCGGCGAGGGCGGGATGGTGGTGTCGCCGGCGACGCTCTGCAACGCCATCGAGGACGCGCTCACCCCGTTCGGCGTCAAGGTCGAGGAGCAGCACCTGCCGCCGCTGCGGATCCTCGAGCTCATCGGCGCCCTCGACTGACTACCGGCGCTTCGCCTTCCTGAGTCCCGGGACGGCCTTGTCGATGCGCTCCTGGGAGCCCTCGACGCCGATGTTGCCCGACGGGTAGACCCGCTTGAGCTCGAGGCCCTTCGGGATCTTCGTCGCCCGTACCTGCTTCTGGAGCGGTCCGCGAAAGATCATGTTGTGCCACCCCTTGGTGTCGCGCTCGTTGCTCAGGGCGTGGAGGGTGTCGACGACCTTGTTGGCCTGCCCGCCGCGCAGCTCGGTCGGGAGCTCGGCGTCGAGCCTGGCCCGCCAGCAGGCCCACGCCGCCCGGAGGTCCTTCGTGGTGCGGGGTGGCTGTGCGGCGAGGCGACCGATGGCGGCGCCGACCGCGCCCTGGACCTGGTGGACGGCGAGGTAGTGGTCGTTCGAGTGCTCCTGCTCTCCGGCCTTGATGTGATCGGCGACGGCAGGCTCGATGAGAAGGAGGAGCTTGTCGAGGGTGTAGGTGTTCGGCGCGGGATAGATGGCATCGAGGTGGATGTCGACCGGGCCGGCGGGCTTGACCTTCGACGTGTAGGTCCCGTCCTTCCTCGTCTCTCCCACGCGTTCGATGGCGAGGCTCGGCACCGTCGACGATGTCACGACCGTCTCACCGAGGGGCTGGGCGCCGCCGTTGGCGTCGGCCTTCGGCAGGTGGTTCACCGCGACCGGCGTCGGTCCGATCGTCGGCACGGCGGGTGCCGGCGGCACCACGGTCTCCTCGAGGGCCTTCCGAGGCGGCTTGGCGTCGCGCTGGAGGAGGACCTCGGTGACGGCGCGGTTCCCGACGTCGCGCTGGAGCCGCAGGATCGAGTCGGCGACCGGCGAGCCCATCCGACGATCCTGCCAGCAAAGGCGGGTTCGAGGTCGTCGAGGTGGCGGGACGCGTTACCGTCGGTAACATGTTGAGGACCAGGCAGCAGAAGCCGGCGGGTGGCGAGGCGGCGGCCCGCACGGCCTTCGAGACGAGCGACCCGGGCTTCCGGCGCGACCCGTACCCGCGCTATGCCGAGCTGCGGGACGACGACGAGCTCCACCGCACGCCCGATGGCCTGTGGGTGCTGACCCGCTACGAGGACGTGCTGGCGGCGGTGCGGGACCCGGCGCTGTCGAGCCATCCCCGGCACTCCCCCACCCGGCGCCGCGAGGCGGCGGGCGAGCCCATCCCGCTCATCGGCGACGGGACCATCGAGATCATGCTGCTGGCCGACGCGCCCGACCACACGCGCTTGCGGCGGCTGGCGAACAAGGCGTTCACGCCGCGGGCCGTGGAGGCGTTGCGGCCACGCATCGTCGAGCTGGTGGACGGGATGCTCGACCAGGCCATCGAGGCGACCGCGGGCGGCGGCACGTGGGACCTGATGGAGGGCCTGGCGGCGCCGCTTCCCGTCATGGTGATCTGCGACCTGCTCGGCGTGCCCATCGAGGACCAGGACCAGTTCAAGCCGTGGTCGGAGGCGATCGCCCGCATGCTCGATCCGGACGTCGACGCGGCGGCGCTCGGGCAGGCGGTGCCGGCGGTGCTCGGGTTCGTCCAGTACTTCTCCACGCTCATCGAGGAGCGACGGGCGGCACCGCGCGCCGACCTGCTGTCGGCGCTGATCGCGGCCGAGTCCGAGGGCGAGAAGCTCACGCAGCAGGAGCTGTTCGCCATGATCATCCTGCTGTTCATCGCCGGGCACGAGACGACGACGAACCTCATCGGCAACGGGACGCTGGCGCTGCTCCGGAACCCCGCTGAGCTGGCTCGGTTGCGGGAGGACCCGTCGCTGGCGGTCGCGGCCACCGAGGAGCTGCTGCGCTACGACTCGCCCGTCCAGGTGACGGCGCGGACGGCGACCGTCGACCTCTCGCTGAACGGGCTCGAGCTGGCCAAGGGCGAGAGCGTCATCTGCGGGCTGGCGGCGGCGAACCGGGATCCCGGCTTCGTCGACGAGCCCGAGGTGCTGCGGCTGGAGCGGGGAACGCCGAACCACGTGTCGTTCAGCAACGGCATGCACTACTGCCTCGGTGCTCCGCTGGCCCGCTTGGAGGGACAGATCGCCTTCTCGGCGATGGCGCAGCGCTTCCCGACGATGGCGCTGGCCGACGACTCGCCGCCGTACCGCGACCACTTCGTCCTGCGGGGATTGGCAGCGTTGCCGGTGACCGTCGGCTGAACGTCTCTCCGGTGTACCTTCGGCGTCATGGGACGTCGTCAGGGCCGGGTCCGGGAGCGGGATGAGCAGATCAGCGGCGCCGGCGCAGGCGTCGCCCTCCGTTCGGGAGCGGCGGGCAGGAACCTGCGGGACCACGTGCTGTCGCTGCAGCGCGACTACGGCAACACCGCGGTGACGGGTGTCGTCGTCCAGCGGGAGCCCAAATCCAAGCCGCACCGGACGCTCGGGGCGGCCTCGACGAACATGAAGGACGCCATCAAGATCAAGCCCGCCAAGGGCGGCGGCAAGGGTTCGAAGAAGGGGGAGAAGGCGCCCGAGTCCTTCTTTCCGACGAAGCCCCACGTCACCTACGGCGAGAAGTACCCGCCGACCGATCCTGACCACCCGAACGAGTACAAGTGGGACCTCGCCCAGCTGCGGTCGGAGGGGTCGAAGTGGGCGGCGACCACCGACAGGAACGAAAACTGGATTGCGGTCGGCATGCTGGAAGAGGTGTTCCGCCGCGCTCCGGCGCTCGAGCTCGGCCTGCCGTTGTCCCGGTGCTATCGCTTCCTGGGCGACAAGACGAGGGCGGCGTTCTGGGTTGCCGTCCAGACCCGGCAGATCCCGCTCCCGTCCGCCCAGAAGTAGCCCGATTGGTGCGCGTGCATTAACCTCCTCCTCCGAGATCACCACCGAGGGGGAACGGGATGTCGGTCATCGCGGACGAGAAGCTGCGCCAGGAAGTGCGGGCGTGGATCCAGGACAACGCCGTCGAGGAGGTCAAGGGCCTGTCGCCGATGGCGCGAGCGGGCATCGGCGCGATCCTCACCGACGAGCAGAAGCAGGCCACCAAGGAGTGGGAGCGGCGGCTCATCGAGGGCCACTGGATCTGCTCGCACTGGCCCGAGGAGTATGGCGGGCGGGGCCTCGACTCGTTCCAGAACGGGATCGTGTCGGAGGAGTTCGGTCGTGCGGGCTACCCGCGGACGAACCGGGGCATGGGCGAATCGCTCGTCTCCCCCGCCATCATCGTGTGGGGCACCGAGGAGCAGAAGAAGGAGTTCCTACCGAAGATCCTCGACGGCACGCACCGCTACTGCCAGGGGTTCTCGGAGCCCGGCGCCGGGTCGGACCTCGCCGGCCTGCAGACCAAGGGCATCGTCGACGGCGACGAGCTGATCATCACCGGCCAGAAGGTGTGGACCTCGGGGGCGCAGTTCGCCAACATGATGTTCTGTCTGTGCCGGACGAACCCCGAGGCGCCGAAGCACAAGGGCATCTCCTACGTGCTGGTGCCGATGAAGGACAACGGGTTCGACATCCGCGGGCTGCGGCAGATGACTGGCGGGTCGGGCTTCAGCGAGGTGTTCATCGACGGCGCTCGGGCCCCGATCACCAACGTCATCGGCGGGTTGCACGACGGGTGGCGGGTGACGAACACGACCCTCGGCAACGAGCGGCGGGGTGGTGGCGGGCGGCACAACGGCTTCAAGAAGCAGTGGGACGGCGTGGTCGAGGAGGCCCGTTCGAACGGGAAGATCGCGGATGCGAACGTGCGCCAGGACCTGGCGTGGGCCTACACCAAGATCGAGATCATCCGGTACCAGTCCGAGCGGATGGACGCGCTGGCGGCCAAGGGGCTCGAGCCCGGGCCCGAGGCGTCGGTCGGGAAGATGCTCTGGTCGGAGTACGTGCGGCGCTTCGGTGAGATCGCCATGAACGTCGCCGGCATGAAGTCGTTGGTCCGGCCCGACGGCGACGGGTACCGGTTGAACGAGTTCCAGTCGTCGTTCCTCGGGTCGCGCTCGGGGACGATCTGGGGTGGAACGGCGGAGATCCAGCGCAACATCGTCGGCGAGCGGGCGTTGGGTCTGCCGAAGGAGCCGTCGGCCGAGGCGGAGAACTCCCGGTCGGCTGGCTAGCGCCGGCCCGTAGCCCTGGCCAGGCCGTTTTGACAGCGGGATCCCGCCGCGAGAGGCGGGATTTTGGTGACAAAACGGATCTCAGCGGCCGACCTTGAGGCCGCCGGCGCCGGGCTGGTAGCCGTCGACCAGGTCCATCGGATCGGGGACGTCGTCCATCTCGGTGCGCAGGGCGCGGCTCATGATGGCGTGCATCTCGTACAGCGCCGTGATGTAGGTGAGCTCGAGGATCTGCTCGTCGTCGAGGTGCTGCTGGAGGGCGGCGAACACGCCGTCGGGGACGCGCCCGTTCTCCCCGACCAGTCCGTCGGTGTAGGCGAGCACGGCCCGCTCCTCGTCGGTGAAGCACGTCGCCACCGACCACGATGGGATCGCAGTCACGTGTCCGTCGGAGTAGCCGGCGTCGCGGAGCGCACGGCAGTGCTGGGAGAACACGAAGGCGCTGCTGCGCAGCCAACCGGCGCGCGCCTGGCCGAGCTCGCGCAGGCGGGGCGGGAGCTTGCGTTGCGGGTTGCGGTAGACGGCGAATCCCGCGAGGCAGTGGTCCATGATGTCGGGCACCGCCGCGAACGTCGTCCACCAGTCGCCGGGCGTGCCGTCTGGCGATCCCGGATCGTCGACCGGGTCGCGGTCGGGCCCGAAGACGAGGTCGTAGGCGAACTTGGTGCCGGGGTGCTGTTCGGCTTCGGAGCGTGGGACCTGGCGGAGGCGGGTCACGCCGTCGCCGCCGACCGGGACGCGGGTTCGTGGCGCACGTCGTCGGGCGTGAGGGCGCGGGTCCACGCCGCGAACTCGAGGAGGATGCCGTCGGGGTCGCGGAAGTAGACGCTGCGGACGAACACGCCGGGGTCGTCGGGCGAACGCGCGAGGCCCCATTCCGAGTCGTCGTGGTTCCAGATGTCGGTGACCTCGAGGCCGTGTTCGATGAGGCGTTCGCGGAAGCCCTCGATCTCGTCCGGCTGCACCGCGAAGGCGAGGTGGTTCATCGAGCCGAGCGACGTCAGCAGCGAGGCCCGGTCCGGCAGGCCCTCGGGTTGGGAGATGCCGGCGACGGCGTCGGGCGCGTCCGGGAAGTTGAAGAAGGCGATGGTGGCGCCACCGCCGCAGTCGAAGAAGAAGTGCTGCCCCTGTCCCTGCGGGAGCTGCACGGTCTTGACGAGGGGCATGCCGAGGACGTTCGTGTAGAAGTCCACGGTCCTCGCCATGTCGCGGCAGACGAGGGCGATGTGGTTGATGCCTCGGGTTCGGATCGGCGCCGTGTCCATGGCCCGAACCGTACCGGTGCCTGCGATCAGCCGGTCGCCTCGAACTCGAACTCGACGAGGTCGGTGCCTGCGCACCGATAGCGGTAGGTGCGTCCGCCTTGCGTGATGACGCCGGAGGACGACTCGCCCGAAGGCGCGTGCCCGGTTGCGGACGAGGAACCCGAGCCCGAGCGGAACACGCTCGAGCTCGTGGTCACGCCGTTGCGCAGGCACCGGACGACGGGTCCGTCGGCGGCGGCGAGCGCCGCGAACGGCAGGCCGAGCCCGACCGTCGCGGCGGCGACGGCCATGGCCCGCCCCGGCAAGCTCTGCCCCGCGGCCCGGCGGCGACTGGCGGCTCTCCCGAGCGCGACGCCGACCCCCGCTCCCAGCAGCAGCAGCAGGATCCCGATGCTCATCAGCGCGGCCACGCCGCCGACGAGCAGCAGGCCGAGCCCTGCGGCGCCGACGACGAGCCAGTCGCCGGACCGGACGAGCAGCCCGCCGCCGACCGCCGCGACGGCCGCACCACCCACGCCGACCACGACTGCCGAGGTCGGCAGGTCGTACACCGCCCGTCCCGCGTGTTGGACGACGACCACTGCGAGCAAGGACGCGAGGGCGATGACGCCGACCCCCACGGCCTTGGGCGCGCTCACGCCATACCGGTGTCAGCGCGCCCGGACGTCATGCCGTGAAGGCATCGCGGAGCTCGCGCTTGAGGATCTTGCCAGCGGGGTTTCGGGGCAGGGCCTCGTCGACGATCGACACCCGCGACGGGACCTTGAACGGCGCCAGGCGCTCGCGCACGTGGGCTTGGAGCGCCTCGACCGACAACGTCTCGCCGGGACGGACGTAGACGGCCGCCGCCACCTCCTCGCCGAGGCGCTCGTGGGGCACGCCGAACACCGCCGCCTCGTACACCGCGGGATGTTCGTAGATCGCGGCCTCGACCTCGGCGCAGTACACGTTCTCGCCGGCCCGCAGCACCATGTCCTTGGCGCGGTCCTCGAGGAAGACGAACCCCTCGTCGTCGACCCGTCCGAGGTCACCCGTTCGGAGCCACCCGTCGACGATCGTCTCCGCCGTGGCCTCCGGCTTGTTCCAGTACCCACGGATCAGCATCGGCCCCTTAAACCAGATCTCGCCGGAGGAACCGGTCGGGAGCGAGTTGCCCTCCGGGTCGCGCACCTCGATCTGCATGACCGGCACCACCCGGCCCGTCGACGTCGGACGGGCGACGTAGTCGTCGCCGTTGTTGCCTGGTCCGTAGGCGTTGGTCTCCGTCATCCCGTAGCCCAGCGACGGACGGGCCTTGGAGAACGACGAGTCCACTCGGGCCACGAGCTTCGGCGGCGCCGGTGCGCCGCCGCCACCGACCGACATCAGCGACGACGTGTCGCGCTTCGAGAACGAGGGGGACTCGAGCAGGTCCCACGACTGCGTCGGCACGCCCACGAAGTTCGTGACGCGCTCGCGCTCGATCAGCTCGAGAGCCCGCTCCGGATCCCACTTGTACATGATCACGAGCTTGATCCCGGCGGAGAAGCACGAGAGCATCACCGGCACGCACCCCGTCACGTGGAACAGCGGGACGATGAGGATGAACGACGGTGCACCATCGGGCCGCGGGGCGTCCGGCTTGCGCAGCCGATCGATGGCGGTGCGACAGCCGAAGGCCGTCAGCGACTGGACGATGGCCCGGTGCGTCGACACCGCTCCCTTGGGGCGGCCCGTCGTCCCCGACGTGTACAGGATCGTCGCGTCGTCGTCGGGGCCGACGTCGACAGACGGCATCGAAGCGCCGGCGACGACGACGTCCTCCCACGCGTCGGTCCCGTCGAAGGACGGCGAGCCCGACGGCAGGCGCACGCCGATGGTGGAGAACCCGAGTCGAGTGGCCGACGAACGGGAGCGCTCGACCCGTTCGACATCCGCGATGAGCACGTTGGTGCCGGAGTCCTCGAGGGCGTAGTCGAGCTCGTCCTCCGTCCACCACGCGTTCAGCGACACCGAGACGGCGCCGATTGAGGTGATGGCGGCGAAGGCGATCACCCATTCGGGGTAGTTGCGCATGCCGATGGACACGCGGTCGCCCTTGGCCACGCCGTAGCGGTCGACGAGGGCGGCCGCCAGACCATCGACGGCGGCCATGACGCCGACGAAGCTCCAGCGCTCGTCCTCGTAGACGAGGAACGTGTCGTCGCCGCGGCCGCGGGCGGTGTCGAAGATCTCCCGCAGGCTCCCCGGGGCGTTCTTGAAGACCCGGGTCGGGCTGCCGAAGACGTCGATCTCTTCCATCTCGAAGCGCTCGCCGGCGGCGGTGACGGCGGCGGCGGCTTCCTCGTAGCTCAGGGTCATGGTGGCGTCCTGTCTACCCGCTCGACTACACCGGAGACCATGCGAACCCTGGGTGGCACCGACCTCGAACGACACGTGACCGAGGTGGCAGAGCAGGGATACACGATCATCGAGGACGCCTTTCCCCCCTCGTTGGCCGACGAGGTGCGGGCCGACCTGGAGCGGCTCGAGGACACCCTCGGGATCGTGCCCGCCGACAACCGCTTCGAGGGTTCGAGGACGGTCCGCATCTACAACCTGCTCGTGCACGGGTCGCTCTACGAGCAGGTCGCCGAGGCGCCGTCGGTGCTGCCGGTCGTCGATCGCGTGCTCGATCCGGGGTGCCTCGTCTCGTCACTGTCGTCGATCGCCATCTGTCCCGGCGAGCTGGCCCAGCCGATCCACGCCGACGATCAGCTGATCCCCATTCCCAAGCCCCATCCGCCCACCGTCTGCAACACGATGTGGGCGATCACGGACTTCACCGAGGCGAACGGCGCCACGCGGCTGATGCCCGGGACGCACCGGTCCCACTCGAACCCCGACTTCGCCACGACCTACGAGACGGTGCCGGCGGAGATGGCCAAGGGATCGGTGCTCGTGTGGCACGGGTCGCTGTGGCACGGCGGCGGCGCCAACCAGACGGACGAGCGACGTTACGGCATCGCCATGAACTACTGCGCCGGCTACATCCGCCAGCAGGAGAACCAACAGCTCGGCATCCCCGCCGATGTCGTGCGGAGGTTCTCGCCGCGGTTGCAGACGCTGGTGGGTTATGGGATCTACAACGGGTTGATGGGACACATCGACAAGACGTCGCCGGCGACGTTGCTGGGCGCGGTGCCTGCGGAAGGGATGATCTGGGACGCGGTGGCATCGCGTGGCTGACGTCGAGCTCGCCAAGGACCGCATCGACGTCGGGCTCTACACGAACCGCTACGAGGAGATGGCGTCGTTCTACGGCGGGGTCGTCGGGCTGCCGTACGAGGAGCTGCTGAAGGTCGGCGGCGGCGTCCACCAGCACCGGTACGGACTACGGGGATCGGTGTGCAAGATCAACGCCGCCCGTGCGGATCTTCCTCCGGCGCCCACGGCGTTCCGTCGGCTGGTCGTGGCCCGCGAAGGCGTGGTGTCGCCGGAGGTGCTCGTCGACCCGGACGGGACGGAGGTCGAGCTCGTCCCGCCGGGCCACGAGGGCGTCGACGACCTCGCCGTCGAGTGGGTGACTGGCGACGTTGCCGGGCTGGCAAGGCTGTTGGCCGACGGGTTCGGAGCCGTCGACGGGCGCATCGGGACGTCGTCGCTCCGGATCGTGCACGACCCGTCGGTGCCGGAGATCGGCGGGATGTTCGCACGCGGGTTGCGCTACCTCACCGTCCAGGTGCGTGACGTGAAGGCGGCACACGCCCACCTGCTCGACGTCGGCTGGTCCGAGGGAAGGGCACCGGTGAAGCTCGGCGAGACGGCGTACATCTCGTTCGTGCGCGATGCCGGCGGCAGTTGGATCGAGGTGTCGCAGCGGGCGTCACTGACCGGACCGCTCCCCGACTGACGTTCAGGTCGGCCGGACGATGCCGTGTCGGCGGAAGAAGTCCTCGGCGGCCTGACGCTCGAACGGCGGGGTCTGCACGTGGCCTCCGGGGTTGAGGTGCATCGTCTTCTGCTCGGACCCGAACGCCTTCCAGAGCTCGATGCCCGACTCGAGGCTCATCAGCTCGTCGTTGGCCTGGAAGAGGAAGAGCAGCGGGATCGTCAGCTTCTGCGCCGAGGCGAGGAACCGCTCGGAGCCGGGACGGTCGTTCGAGGCACCGGCGAGTCCGAGGACGGCGGCGGTGATGCGGGGCTCGGCGGCGACGAAGGGCAGTCCGATCGCCGTCCCCATCGAGACGCCCCAGTACCCGAACCCGCCGGCGGCGAGGTCCGGACGGTTCGCCTGCAGGTCGTCGAGGAGCGCCTTCCACTCGGCCACCCCCTTGGTCGTGCGCTCGACCCAGGCCCGTCCCTCCTCGGCCGACATCTCCATGGGGACGGCGCGCCCCTCGCGCTGGCCCTGCGCGATGCGTCCGCCGAGGCGCTCGCGGGCGGCCTCGGCCGCGGCCTTCATCTCCGGCGTGACGCGGTCGCCGTGCCCCGGTGCATCGAGGGCCGCGACCGACACGCCGAGGTGGCGGACGAACCGGCGGGCGAAGCTGAGGACGCCGTCGACCCGCTTGTGCTGGGTGCCGCCGTGGCCGATGAGGATCGTCGGGCGGGGCGTGCCGGCGGCGAGGTCGTCCGTCGGCTCCCACAGGATGCCGGGGACGACGTCGGTGTCGACCTTCAGGTCGAAGCGGCGCTCGGTGACGCCCCGCTCGGCGGTCTCGGTGCTGATGTCCATGGGCACAGGTTTCCACGTCCCCGCCGTTCTGGGCGCGCTCAGTTCGGAATGGCGAACTGAGCGCGCCCAAACGGGTTTTCAGGACCAGCCGGAGCCGGCGCCGCGGCCCATGCCGAAGGGACCGGTGGGCCAGCGGAAGCAGTCGACCATGAGCTGGTCGACCTCCTCGGCGGTGGCGATGCCCTCGGCCACGACCTGCCGGGCTTCGCGGCCCATGGCGCCGTAGACCCGGTTGGCGACGTAGCCCCAGTGGCGGGCCGTGTCCTTGACGACGATCGGGTTCTTGCCGGCGCCGGCGGCGAGGCGGGTGACGGTCTCGATGGTGGCGTCGGAGGTCTGCGGCGCCCGCACGATCTCGGCCAGCTTCATGACCGGCGCCGGCGACGCCCAGTGCCAGCCCACGACGTTCTCCGGACGGTCGGTCGCCGCCGCGATGGCCGAGATCGGAAAGCCGCTCGAGTTCGACGCAAGGATCGTCGCCTCGCGGCAACGGGCGTCGAGGTCGCGGAAGACGCGGATCTTGAGGTCGAGCCGCTCGGGCACGGCCTCGATGATCACGTCGGTCGTGGCCACGGCATCGAGGTCGGACGAGAACGTCAGCCGCGCGAGCGCGGCGTCGGCCTCGTCCGCGGTGAGCTTGCCTCGGTCGACGGCGCTGCGAACCCCGAAGCGCCCGGTGTCGACGATGACCCGTCCCTTGGCGAGGGCCTCGTCGGCAACGTCGTAGCAGACGACCTCGTGTCCGGCGATGGCCATGACCTGGGCGATGCCCGACCCCATCACGCCCGCACCCATCACACCGATCCGTTGGTCGCTCATGAGACACCAGCGAACACGGCGCGGACGTCGCGGCGCCATTGCCGGAGCAACGGACCACGTGCGGCCTCGGTCTTGCCGAGACGGACGACGACGAGGTCGAGGCCCGGTACGACCATGATCGACTGCCCCTCGTAGCCGCTGGCCCAGAACGTGCCGAAGCCGTCGACGTCGTCGGCGTCCACCCACCAGTGCGAGCCGTAGCCGTTGCCGGTGTCCGCGTCGGTGGAGCGGAGGCGTCGGGCGATGTCGACCCACCCCTCCGGCAGCAGTCGCCGTCCGTCCCACACGCCGTCGCGGAGGTAAAGGGTGCCGAAGCGGACGAAGTCCTGGGCGGTGCAGTAGACGAACGACGAGGCGATGAACGTTCCGGCGTCGTCGAAGGTCGCGCGCGCGCTGCGCATGCCGATGGCGTCGAAGAGGCGGGACTGGAGGAACTCCTCGTACGGCCGGCCCGGACCGACGACGCGGGCGACGATGCCCGAGACGACGTTCGTCGTCCCGCTCGAGTAGTTGAAGCGCTCCCCCGGTTTCGCTGCCAGCGCGCGATCGGCGGCGAAGCGGGCGACGTCGTCCTTGCCCCTTGCGAAGAGCATCTCGATCACGTCGCTGCGACTGGCGTCGACGTAGTCCTCGATGAAGTCGAGGCCGTCGCGCATCGCGAGGAGATCGTCGAGGGTGATGCGGCGACGCGGGTCGTCCGGGGCCCGCCACGTCGGCACGTCGGCGGGCGCCTGGAGCTCGAGGCGGTCCTCCTCGACGAGCATGCCGACGAGGGCGTGCAGCACCGACTTGGCCATCGACCAGCTCAGCAGCGGCGTGGCGGCCGTGATCGGCTCGTCGGGAGCGTCGAAGTGCTCGATCACGTCGGCGTAACGCTCGGCGACGAGCCGTCCACGGTGCACGACGACGACGGCGAAGGCGCGAGTGAGGTCGCCGTCCGGGTCGAACATGGCGTCGAGGAGCGGCGCGAGCGCAGCCGGCGGTTCACCCCGCGGCCACTCGTCGGTGGGCCACGGGACGCCGTCGGGCTGGGGCGGGAGCGGGATCACGGACGCGCATGCTAGGTACACGGGATGCCTGGAGCCCTCGACGACATCACGGTGCTGGAGCTCGCCAACTGGGTTGCCGGGCCGTCGTGCGCGGCGCTCATGGCGGACATGGGCGCCGACGTCATAAAGATCGAGCCGCTCGGCGGCGACTCGATGCGGGGCAAGTTGCGCCAGCCGGCGTCGCCGGAGGGCGCGGCCGAACACGACGTCCCGTTCCACTTCTCCAACCGCGGCAAGCGCGGGCTGGCCGTCGACCTCGCGCATCCCGACGGCGGCGCGCTGGTGCGCGAGCTGGCGGCCAGCGCCGACGTCGTCATCACGAACCTGTTACCGGGTCGACTGGCGAGGTTCGGGCTCGATGCTTCGAGGTTGCGGGCCGACAACCCGGGGCTGGTCTACGCGCTGGTCACCGGCTACGGGTCGACGGGCGATGACGCCGACCGCATCGCCTTCGACCTCACCGCCTTCTTCGGGCGCGGAGCGATCATGTCGCTGATCGGCGAGCCGGGTGAGCCGCCGCCGGCGTTCCGTCCAGGACAGGGCGACCACCCGACCGGGCTGGCGCTGTTGACGGCGATCCTGGCGGCGTTGCGGGTGCGGGACCGAACCGGGGAGGGCCAGGTCGTCGAGACGGCGCTGATCCGTTCGGCGGCCTGGACGATCGGGTGCGACGTGTCGGTGGCGCTCGTTGACGGCGTGCAACCCACCAAGAGGTCCCGGGCGGAAGCGATCAGTCCGATGAACACGCGCTATCGGTGCGCCGACGACGTGTGGGTGAACCTGTCGACGCTCGACCAGGGCGCGTGGGGTCGGTTCTGCAAGGCGCTCGGCGTTCCCGAGCTGGCCGACGATCCGCGCTTCGCGACACCGGTCGACCGCTTCCGGAACAACACCGAGATCGTGGGGTTGCTCGACGAGCTGTTCGCCTCGCAGCCGTATGCGCACTGGGCGCCGCGGCTCGACGAGACCGGGATCATCTGGGGGAAGGTGGCGCAGCTGCCCGACCTCATCGTCGATCCCGCGGCCCGGCACATGGGCATGTTCACGCCCATCGACCACGATGAGCTCGGGTCGTTCGAGACGCTGGCCGCACCCTTCGCCATGTCCGCCAGCGAGGTCCGCGCGCGCGGGCGGGCGCCGTTCATCGGGGAGCACACCGATGAGGTGTTGGCGCAGTTCGGCGTCTCGCCGGAACGGGTGGCGTCGCTGCGCCAGGCGGGGGTGTTGCCGGCATGACTGGCTCGCCGACGGCTTTTGGCAGCCAGACGCCGCCTTGGAAGGCGGCTGCCGGCTGCCAAAACGGGAGGACTGCGGCATGAGCGGCGCATTGGAGGGCAAGGTCGCGGTGATCACGGGCGGCGGGAGCGGGATCGGGCTGGCGTGCGCGCGGGCGTTCCTGCGGGACGGCGCGTCCGTCACGATCGCCGGCCGCACGCAGGCCCGTCTGGAGGCGGCCTGCGCCGAGCTCTCGTCGGGTGGCGGTGGGGCCGTCGGGTGGTCGGTGTGCGACGTGGCCGACGAGCACGACGTGCGCCGGGCGGTGGAGAAGGCGGTCGAGGTCGGCGGCTCGGAGGGGCTCGACATCGCCGTCGCCGGCGCCGGGACGGGCAGCGGCGGACCGCTGTTGATGACCGACCTCGACACGTGGCGCCGCGTCATGGCGGTGAACCTCGACGGGGCGTTCCTGACGATCAAGCACGCGGGCGGAGCGATGGCGGCGTCCGGCGGCGGATCCATCGTCGCCATCTCGTCGATCGCGGCGCCGCTGACGCATCGTCTGATGGCGCCGTACTGCGTGTCCAAGGCGGCGCTCGAGTCGCTCGTGCGCAACGCCGCCGACGAGCTCGGCGCCGCCGACGTGCGGGTCAACGCGGTCCGTCCCGGACTCGTGCCGACCGATCTCGCGGCCGGGCTCACGACCAACGAGGCGGTCGTCCGGGACTACCTCGCGCAGATGCCGATCTCGCGGCTCGGTGAGGTCGACGACATCGCCAACGGTGTCCGCTACCTCGCGGGTCCCGAGTCCTCGTGGGTGACCGGGCAGTGCCTCGGCATCGACGGCGGCCACACCTTGCGTCGCGGGCCCGACCTCACCGTCGGCTTCCGGCCCACCTGAGCGTTTTGGCAGGCGCAGCCCGCCTTCTGAGGCGGGCTGTGCCTGCCAAAAGCCGGTTGTCAGGCTTGGGCGGTGCGGTGCCCGGTGGGGTCTTCGTCGGTGACGTAGAGCTCGCGGAGCTTGCGACGATAGAGCTTCCCGTTGTCGTGGCGGGGCAGCTCGTCGAGGAAGTCGACGGTGCGGGGGCACTTGAAGTGGGCGAGGCGCTGGCGGCAGAACTCGACGAGCTCGCCGGCCAGCTCGAGGGACGGCTCGATGCCCGCCTTGAGCTCGACGACGGCCTTGACCTCTTCGCCCCAGTCCCCCGACGGGATGCCGATGACGCCGACGTCGCCGACCGCGGGATGGGTCAGCAGGACGGCGTCGACCTCCGCCGGGTAGATGTTCACGCCGCCCGAGATGATGAGCTCGGCGCTGCGCCCGGTGAGGAAGAGGTAGCCGTCGTCGTCGAGATACCCGTGATCGCCGAGGGTGAAGTAGCCCTCGTCGCCGAGGTAGCTGCTCGTCGTCTTGGCGTCGTCCTTGTAGTAGCGGAACCGTCCCGTCGCCGGCGCCTTGAGGTAGACGGTGCCGACTTCGTTGCGGGGCAGCTCCTGCTTGTCCTCGTCGAGGATGCGGACGTGGTCGTCGGTCGCCGGCTTGCCGACCGTCCCGGGCTTCGTGAGCCACGTCTCGGAGTCGACGAACGAACCCGACCCCTCGGTGGCGGCGTAGTACTCGTAGACGACCGGTCCGAGCCAGTCGATGAGCGCCTTCTTCACCTGGACGGGACAGGGCGCGGCGCCGTGGATCACGTAACGGAGCTTCGACAGGTCGCGCTTGTTCCGCTCGTCCTCGGGGATCGCCAACAACCGGTGGAACATCGTCGGGACCATGTGCGTGTGGGTGATGCCGTGGCGTTCGATGAGCTCGAGGGCGAGGCGCGCATCCCACCCGTCCATCACCACGACGCCGACGCCGGCGGCCAGCGGTCCGCTGAGGCTGAAGGCGAGCGGGGCGGCGTGGTACAGCGGACCGGTGCACAGGTGCATGTCCGTCGCCGGGTTGTAGCGGCTCGCCGCCTGCGTCGCCGTCGGCGTGCGGGCGGCCTCGGCAGCGGCCGCGGCGGTGACGGGACGATCGACGCCCTTCGGCCGGCCGGTCGTGCCCGACGTGTAGAGCATCGTGCGGCCGACGACCGGATCGTCGATGTCGGCGCCGTCCTGGGGGGCGATGGCAGTGGCGTAGTCCTCGAACCCGTCGATCGGACCGCCGACGGCGAACAGGATCGGGGGCGAGGTCGCCACTTCGGCGATGGCGGCTTCTATGGCCGGCGCGAAGCGGGCGTCGCCGACGACGGCCTTGGCCTCGCTGTCCTCGATGATGTACGCCATCTCGGGACCGGTGAGGTGCCAGTTGACGGTCGTGAGGCGCACACCGATGCGCTGGCAGGCGGCGAGCGTCTCGGCGAACTCGGGCCGGTTCGAGCAGATGAGCGACAGGCTGTCGCCGGCGCCGAGTCCCCGGGCGCGCAGGGCTTGCGCCGCACGGTTGGCGTTGGCGTTGAGCTCGCCGAACGTTCGGTCGCCCGCGTCGCTGATGATGGCCGGCCGCTCGGGCTGCTGGCGGGCCCACCACGCCAGCGTCATGCCGGTCTGCGCGGCGTGGATCCGTGCTTCCCGTCGCCGCGCCTTCGCGTCTGTGTCTTCGACCTCGCTCTGCGTCGCTGGCGCTCCTTGCCGCTCGGCGATGTCGCCTTGCGTCGCTGGCGCTCCTTGGCGACCTGCCTGCGTGTCGGTCATGCGTTGGTGCGGGGCTTGTCCGGAAGCGAGCCCTCGATGAGGCGGCGGCGGGCGGCCTTGTCCGCTTCCTGGTCGAGCGAGACGTGGGCCTCGTCGATCTCCTCGTCGGTGAAGCCCGCGAGCTTGCGGTAGTTCCGGGCGCCCTCGACGTCGCCGCCGCGGCCGGCGGCGCTGAAGATCTTGTCGACGAGGCGCTGGAACTCGAGGGCCCGCTTCCGGCGCTCGGGGTCCTTCTCCGTGAGGCGGCGCAGCCAGTCGCTCCCCATCTTCACGTGCGTGACCTCGTCGGCCAGCATCCAGTCCTCGCAGAACTCCATGACGGGGTCGCCGCAGTCCTGGCCGAAGGCCTTCATGTTGGCGAACACGTCGATGGCGAGGCCCTCGATACCGCGGTTGACGGCCGTGAGGCGCAGCGCCGGATCCGGGTTGCAGCCTGCCTGGTAGAGGCCGCGTCCCTCGGCGAACTCCCCGAGCTCCGTGCCCATCCAGTCGCTGAGCTTCACGCTGATCTCGACGTGACGGGACTCGTCCCAGCACTGGCGAGCCATGTCGAGCTTCAGCGCGAACGGCGCTTCGGCCTCGCCGTCGCCGACCTCGAAGTCCCAGCAGGTGCGGCCGGCGGCCTCGAGGGCCTGGACCTCGCCCATGAAGATGCCGTGCATCAGGCTGCGGCTGCGTTCAGGCGCGTCCTCGCTCGTGCGGGTCATCTTGGGCGCCCGGCCGAAGCTGCCCGTGCCCTGTTGGCCCTGGCGCGGGTCCTTGAACCGTTCGCCCTCGGACACCCAGCTGAACCGGTCGTCTCGGGCCAGTTCGGTGACCGGCAGGAACTTCTTCATCGCTACCCCCCGGAAGCAGTTTCGTTCGAGGGTCGAACTTAGTCGCTTTCGCACACTTCCACAGGCCCTGGCGGGCTCAGCTGTGCGTAAGCGGATTCAGGAGGGCAGGTTCTCGCCCCGCGGGACGGGGAAGTAGCGGTGGTGGTGGGCGCCGGTGAGCTCGTAGATGGCGGTGCCGCGGCGGCCGTCGTCGGTGGTGACGACGACCTGGCTGAGGCCGCCGCCGACCGGTCCGTACCGCTGGGCCCAGCGGCCCTCGGCGTCGAGCCCGACCCTGTTGCCCCCTTCGAGGGTGAACTCGACGTGGCCGGCGATCCCGGTCACGTCTCCACCGTCGCGCTCGTAGGAGACCTCGTTGCCGTCAGAGCCCGTCCAGTGGAGGTCGTGGGTGAAGCCAATGACGGGCGTCGGCTCGGACCCGTCGGCCGGCGACCAGCAACCGTCGGTGTAGATGCGGGCGCCGTTCGGGAGCTCCCAGCACCACACGGCGAGCATGCCGTCGGGCAGCTGGATGGCGAGCCACATCCAGAACGGGCAGCGGCCGTGGTCGCGGATCCCCCACGAGTGATCGCGCTGGCCCCACCAGTCGTCGATCTCGACGATGTTGCCAGTGGCGGCGTGGACGACGCTGCCGGTGAAGTTCCCGGACTGCACCATGTGGCTCTGGTCCCAGATGGTCTCGTGACCCGCCTTCATCGTCCCGCGGCGCAACCCGTAGGCCGGCGTGCGGGCCGTGAACGTGAGGTCGAACGCGACGGGGGCCGCGGGGTCGGGCGCGACGTGGAGCTCGATGCGCTTGAAGGGCTCCGCGATGTCGATGGTGACCGGCCCGACGGAGAGCGTGTGCGGGTCGCCGTCGTAGTGGCGGGCGTGGCGGCCGATCGTCGGCGTGGTACCGATGTGGCCGAGCTGCAGCACGTCCATCTCCTGGCGCGCCGGGAACGTCGCCATCGTCAGGATGAGGCAGTCGCCGAGCTCGTCGCGCGGATGGAGGATGAAGAAGAGGCTCTCGCGCCAGTGCTGGTGGTGGGTGACGACGTTCGGCAGTGGTTCGGGGATCTGATGGAGGAAGAACTCGTCCATCGCCGTCAGCTTGGGCATCTAGAGGAGCGCCTCCGAATCGAGATCGATGGCGTGCTGCGCGGCGCGCGTCGCCATGGCCATGAACATGTCGTCGCCGCGGTCGGTGCGGCCGACGAGCATCGACGCGATCACGGCCATGTTGAGACCGGCGAAGGCGTAGCGGCGGTATGCCCTCCAGCAATCGTCCTCGGCCAGCTCGACGCCGTGCTCGGCCAATCCCGCGCGGTAGCGCTCGAGGAGCGCCCGCTCGTGGGCGCGGCGGTGCTCGACGAGGAGGCTGCCGCCGAGAAAGTAGCTGAGGTCGGACACCGCGTGGCCGATGGCGGGCGTCTGCCAGTCGAGGACGCAGACCCGCCCGTCGGTCCCCCCGAACATGAGGTTGTCGTTGCGGAAATCGCCGTGGACGAGCGTACGGGGGCCGTTTGGCGGCGCCGTCTTGGACAGCTTGGGGACGGCCCGCTGCGCCAGCTCGACGACGTCCGGCGGGAGCCTCGGCTCGTAGCGCTCGAGGAAGCCGGTCAGCAGCATCTCGACGAGTGAGCCCGTGCCGGGATCCGACGTGCCGCTCCCCCGCGTGATCCAGCTGAGGCCGTCGAGGTGTTTGGCGTTCCAGAGCGGCCCGTGCAGCAGGGCGAGCTCGTCCACGGCCTTGGCGGCGTCGTCAACCGAGCACCCCTCCATCTGGTCGCCCTGGTGCGCGGGCGCCAGGTCCTCGAGGACGACGCCGTACGCCGCCTGCGACTCGTCGAACCCCGTCCAGTAGCAGCGCGGCGTGCGCACCGGGAGGGTGGCCGCCAGGTCGGCGTAGAACCCGACCTCCTTCTCGTACGTGCGGGTCATGAGGGCGGCGCGCCGGCTGGACTCATCCGCGCTCGTGACCTTGGCGACGAGGCTCGTCGTCGCGCCGTCGTCGAAGGTGATGGCGAGGCGCACGCTGTCGGCGATCTGGCCCGTGCCGATCTGTTGCTTGTCGAGGGCGGTGACCGTCCGTTCGAGGGCGCAGGTGAGCCACTCCGGGGTGAGGTCGTCCATGCCGGTGGGGATGGGACAGGTCGTCACGTCGGGCGGGACGTTATCGTCGGCAGCCATGGCTAGGGATGAGGGACGGGTGACCGTCGAGCAGGACGTGGTGTACGGAACGGCCGGGGTCGGCGGTCGTGAGCTCAAGTGCGACGTGTACACGCCGCCGGGCGAGACCCCGGACGGTGGGCGGCCGGCGGTGCTGCTCGTGCACGGCGGCTCGTGGCGGCAGGGCGATCGGACGCAACTTCGGGGCTACGGCATCCTGCTCGGGCGGTCGGGCTACGTGTGCGTGGCGCCGGAGTACCGCTTGCTGGGCGAGGCGCCATGGCCGGCGGCGGTCGAGGACGTGAAGGCGGCCATCCGCTGGGTGCGGTCGTCGGCATCGTCGCTCGGGATCGACCCTGGTCGCATCTGCATCGAGGGGAACTCGGCGGGCGCCCACCTCGCGCTGCTCGCCGCTGGCACACCGGACCTCCCGGCGCTCGAGGGGTCGGGCGGGAACGAAGGCGTGTCCTCGGCGGTCGCCGCCGTCGCCGCCATCTACGCGCCGACGTTGTTCTATGCCGAAGGAACGGAGCGGACGTCGGGCGCGTTGCCGTTCATGGCGTTGGTCGAGGCCGGCGGCGACGCCGACGCCGCCGCCCTGGCGTCGCCGGCGGCCCACGTGTCGCCATCGTTCCCGCCGACGTTGCTCATCCACGGGACGACGGACACGACGGTGCCGGTGAGTGCGTCGATGCGCATGTACACCGAGTTGGTGGCCGCCGGCGTTCCCGTCGAGATGCACCTGTATGCGGAGCAGCCGCACGCCTTCGATGCCCAGCCGCCGTTCGGACGCCAGGTCGCGGCCGAGATGCTGCTGTTCCTCGACCGCTACGTCCCCGCCCGCAACCCGGTGGACGCCTGACCCCGCCACCCCGGCGCGTTCATGCGCCGCCGGCATGCGCCGGGGGTGAAGTCGGCGGTCAGGCGGTGGCGAGCGGTCCGGGGTCGGCGGATGTGACCCCCACGTCGAGGGCGGGCTCCCGCCAGAGCACGTAGCCGAGCCACATGAGCCCGCCTGCCGACGCCGCCAGTCCCGCGAGCGTGGGAACCGGGGACTCGACGCCCACGAGGAACAACGCCGGCGTGAGCATCACGCTGGCGAAGGGACCGAAGCCGACGAGGGCGACGGGCACCGGCGGCAACACGCGGGCGTGGAGCATGCCGACGCCGAGGAGCACGAGCACGATGAGCTGCATGAAGGCGAAGGCGGCCGCCGCCGCCCAGAGGAAAGGGATGGACACGAACGGCGCGGCCACGAACACGACGAGGGCAGCCGTTCCGATGCCACCGAGCCCGCCGTGGCGGACCCGCAGGCCCCAGAGGGCGATGGCGAAGGCGACGCACCCCGCGAGGATCATGCCGACAGCGACACCGTGCAGGGCGCCGCGGTCGATCGCCTCGTTGCCGATGGCGCCGACGATGGTCAGCAGCGGGGCGAGCATCGCCGCCAAGCCGGCGCGGCGCGTCGAGGTCGTGGACACGGCTCCTCCTCGTTTGCGTTCTTCGATGAACACGCGGGCGACGAGCTCGGCCGAGCCGAACCGCGCGATCGCCGCGGCCTCGGCCTCGGCTCGGGAGACGCCGCGCGCCACGAGGGCGTGGGCGTGCTCGGTGAGGTGGTCCTCCACCTCGTCGACGATGTCGTCGACGTCGTGCAGGCGCGCGGTCGAGTACCGCAGCTCTCGCAGGTAGGCGGCGATCAGGCCGGGTTCGGCCATGGATCCGTCTGTGGTCCGAGCACCTGCTGCACGACCTGCGCGAAGGCCTGCCAGTCGCGTCGCTTCTCCTCGACGGCGCCGCGCCCGTCCTTCGTCAGCGAGTACACGCGCCGGCGCCGCCCGCCGACCTCGCTCCACCTCGACCGCAACAGCTTGGCCTTCTCGAGGCGGTGGAGGGCCGGGTAGATCGTCCCCTCCGGCAGGTCGAGGGCGTCACCGCTGCGGCGCCGCAGTTCCTCGATCACCGAGTACCCGTGCATCGGTCCGTCCTGCACGACGGCGAGCAACAGCAGGTCCAGATGTCCCTTGAGCGTCTCGGCCCGCATACCTCGCGACGGTAGGCCTCGGAACGCGAGGTGTCAAGGGCGCACCATCTGCTCGATGCGCCAGTCCGATCCATCGACGACGAGCTCGATCGTGTCGGACGCGAGCGGTCGAACCTCCCCGTCGGGGCGGACGAGCGTCGAGGTCGACGCCGGGTCGAGGCCGACGATGCGCACGAACGTGCGGGTGCCGCGAACGGAGGCGTTCTGCGGTGTCGCCGAGAGGTGCAGCGCCGCACCGTCCCACCGTGCCTCGCGCATCGCGACCCGTGGGAAGTCGACGCCGACGACCGTCGGCTCGTCGAACTTGGCGAGGTCGGGTCGGTTGCACACGTCGGACCACGCGCCAGGGCCACACACCCACCCGGCCATGGCGCGGGCGTTCCACTGGCCGCGGGGATGGTCCTCGCCGAGGCCGAACCCCAGGGTGAACTCACCGCGGTCGAAGTCCCACGTCGGCTCGAAGTGCTCGTCGGCAGCCGCCCAGATG
Organism: Acidimicrobiales bacterium; assembly: GCA_035525495.1. GTDB lineage: Bacteria > Actinomycetota > Acidimicrobiia > Acidimicrobiales > CADCTF01 > DATLED01. The sequence goes on from DATLED010000095.1 coordinate 42,945, forward strand.
CGCGCCTTCGTCGTCTCGTCGGCGAACTCGCCGGCCAGCTGCACGAGCATCACGCCGAGCACCGGGTTGTCGAGGCCACCGACCGGTCCACCGCCCGCGGCGCCCGTCAACATCGAACCGAGCCTCCATGCGGCCTCGGCCACGTCTCGGCGCTGTGGCGCGAGGTACCAGGCGGGTGCGATCAGTCCGACCGGACCGTGGCCGACGTGCTCGTCGACGACGGGATCGAAGTAGAGGTCGATGCCGGTCGGCGTCGTGCCATCGGGCGTCCAGCTGATGTAGTTGCTCTTGGCATGCTCCCACCACGGGTCGAAGGAGCGGGCGTGGTGGTCGGTGCCGAAGAGCTGGTCGTGGAGCCTCAGACCGAGGCCGGCGCCGCTCAGTCAGTAGGGCCAGATCTTGGTGTTCTCGCAGTGGCAGCCGATCTGGCGGTTGTGCCACTGGTCGGCGAGGTGGGCGGCGACGCCGGAGTGCGTCCAGGTGAACGTGTTCGGACCGTCGTCGATCATGGTGAACGGGCGGTCCCACTTGTCATCGCCCGACACGGAGCGGTGCAGACCGAGCAGCAGCGCGAAGAAGCCTTTGAAGAACAGCATCCCGTCGGCGGCGATCGGGTCCATCTGCACGCCGTAGGGCTCGATGCCGTTGGCCGTCCAGCCGGGCACGTCGTAGTCGCCCCACAACGACTGCGGCACGAGCATGCGGTAGGCCTCGGGATAGTTCCCCCGGTCGGGATCGTGGCCGAACTGGGTGAGCCAGTCCTCGGCCGCCCACCATTGCGTGTGCCGCGACACGAGCTCGTCGAGGATCCGCGCGTAGACCTCGCGCCACGCCGGAGTGCGGGCGCACATCAGGGCGACGGCGTAGCTCGAATCGATGAGGTCGAAGCGCTTCCACGACGTCATCGGGTCGCCGGTCCGGTCGTCCCAGTGCGGATGGGGGTGGCCGGTGCGGCTCCAGTCGTCAGCCGTGGTCGCCTTGCGATACAGGTAACGCAGCCACCCGAGCGAGCGGTCGTCGAGGCCCGCCGGGATCATGCCGGGTCGGTGCCGGACACGCCGGCGTCGGCGACGTGCTCCGTCCAGGCGGCGCCGTCCCAGTAGCGCGACTCGTGGCGGCGGTGCGGGTCCGGGTACCAGCCGCCGGGGGGCGGCGGTCGGGGCGGCGGCGGGTCGAGGAGGAACGCGTCGATGCGACCGAAGAGCCGCTCGACGTTGCGCTTGTTCTTGCCCCAGTCCACGAGGCCGAACTTGAGCTTGGACCCGATGGCCACGCCAACGAGCCCGTCGCCCGTCGGCCAGACGCGGATGTCGGCGTTCTCGCCCCAGGAGAAGGCGGTCATCTCGCTGCTCACGCTGATGACTCCGTTGACGGGATCGGTGAAGCGGACGTGCATCCTCTCGGCCTCAGCGGCCGCGCAGACGACGTCGAACACGTGGGCGTACTCGCCGCGGAACTGCCTGGAGCCGTCGCTGGCGGTGGCCATCACCCGATTATCCCCGAGGTTCCTTCGGCAGGCCGAGGATGCGCTCACCGATGATGTTGCGCTGGACCTCGGTCGTGCCGCCGGCGATGCGGCCGGCAGGTGCGCCGAGCACGCCGGCGGACTCGTCCCCGACGAGCATGGCGTAGGGGCCGGCCTGGCGGGCGCGGGCCATGGCGGCGTCGAAGAGGAGCTCGGTGACGCCGAGCTTCATCAGCGAGGCGGCGACCGATGCGACCGGCCCCTGGCGGCCGGCGAGCGCCAGGTGGGCGTGGCCCCGGGCCAGGAGGCGACCGAGCTCGTCGGCGGGCAGGCCCGTCGAGGACATGGCGTCGAGGCGCCGCTGCAGGGAGATGGCAGACGCCCCGATGTGCCCGCGCTCGTTGGTGAGCGTCGCCATGGCCACGTTCCACCCGTCGTGCTCGGCGCCGAGGAGGTCGGTGGTGGGCACCCGCACGTCGTCGAGGAAGACCTCGTCGAACTCCGAGCCTCCCGTCATCTGGCGCAACGGACGGACCTCGACGCCGGGCGCGTGCATGTCGACGAGGAAGAACGAGATGCCCCTGTGTTTGGGCGTCGCGGGATCGGCGTCGGTGCGGGCGAGGCAGATGCCGCGGTCGCTGATCCTCCCGTTCGAGCACCACACCTTCCGGCCCGAGAGGACGTACTCGTCGCCGTCGCGGCGCGCGGTCGTCGCCAGGGAGGCGAGGTCCGAGCCTGCGCCCGGTTCGCTGAAGAGCTGGCACCAGATGCGCTCGCCGGTGAGGATCGGTCGCAGGTGCTCGGTCCGTTGCTCGGGCGTGCCGAAGAGGAGGATCGAGCCGCCGGTGAGGACGACGCCGACCATGTTGATGAACGGCGGGACCTCGGCCCGGGCGCAGGCCTCGATCCACGCGGCCGTGTGCTCGGGCGTGAGCCCCCGGCCGCCGTGTTCGGTGGGCCAGTGGATCCCGGCGTACCCGGCGTCGAAGATCCGACGCTGCCACGCGACGCCCTCGTCGCGCAGGTCCGCCGGGAGGATGGCGCCGTAGTCGCGGGGCGCGCGCCGGCGGTTGGCCGCCAGCCACGCCGCCGCCTCGGCGGCGAACTCGGTCGGCGTGGGGTCGTCCTCGTCGGTCTCCACGGCCACCATCATCGACCTTCGGCCCCATCCACCGCCGACGGCGGCCATCTGCGCCTTCTGGGCGGGGTCAACGCCCTCTGAGGTCGCTGGGCCCACCCAGAACGGGATGTCGCGACCGCTCACGCAGCTAGACAGGGGACAAGCGCCTACCTCGGGGGAACCACGTGAAGTTCGTCTTCTTCAACCTCATGCCTTGGCCGGACCTCCCAGACGACTTCCGGGAGAACAACCGCAGCGTCTGGGTCGACATCGACTCGAGGCTCTATGACCCCGAGCGCGGCCACCACGTGTACCACGAGTACATGGACCAGTTGGAGTACGCGGACAGCCTCGGGTTCGACGGCATCGGGGTGAACGAGCACCACCAGAACGGCTACGGGTTGATGCCGTCCCCGAACATCATCGCCGCCGGTCTCGCACGGCGCACCAGCAAGGCGGCCATCGCGGTGATCGGCAACAGCATCGCCCTCTACAACCCGCCGATCCGGGTCGCGGAGGAGTTCGCGATGCTCGACGTCATCAGCGGCGGGCGGCTCCTGTGCGGATTCCCCGTCGGGACGTCGATGGACACGAACTACTGCTACGGCCAGATCCCGGCGCTCACGCGCGACAAGTACGCCGAGGCCCACGAGCTCATCAAGCGGGCCTGGACGGAGGATGAGCCGTTTGCCTTCGACGGCAAGTACAACCAGCTGCGCTACGTCAACTGCTGGCCGAAGCCGATCCAGAAGCCGACGCCACCGATCTACATCCCCGGCGGCGGATCCGTCGAGACGTGGGACTTCTGCATCGACAACGAGTACAACTACTCGTACCTCTCCTTCAGCGGATACCTCGCCGGCAAGCGGCTGATGGACGGCTACTGGGAGCAGGTGGCGGCGAGGGGTGTCGACGACAGCCCGTACCGCGCGGCTTTCGCCCAGATCATCTGCGTGGCCGACACGGACGCCGAGGCCAAGGAGCTCTACGAGGAGCACGTCCTCTACTTCTACAACCGGTGCCTCCACGTCTATCCGGGGTTCGCTGACGCGCCCGGGTACCGCACGATCAAGACGATGCAGGCCGGAGCCATGAACCAGCTCACGGCCGCCGCACAACGTCGCTTCAGCGAGCTCACCTGGGAGAACCTCGTCGAGAACGGCAACATCATCGCCGGATCGCCGGAGACGGTCGTCGACCGCATGAAGGACATGATCACGAACCTGCGTGTCGGCACGGTGTTCTGCCTCCTCCACAACGGCAACCAGCCGGACTGGAAGACGCGCTACTCGACCGAGCTCTTCGCGTCGAAGGTCATGCCGAAGCTGCAGGACATGTGGCCGGATCACGAGGGCGACGACCGCTGGTGGTGCAAGCCCATGGCGTCACGCGTCGACCCCACGGAGACCATCGGCGGCCGTCCCCGCTCGGAGGTCGCGTCCGCATGAACGGCGCGTGGACCTGGATCGAGACCGGACGCGGCGCCCGCTGCCGCGTCCTGCAGCAGGGGCCCGAGGGCCTCGACAACGACGTCGTCTACTTCCACGGCATGGGTGGCCTCGACGATGGCGACCCCTTCCTCACGAGGTTGGCCGAGCGCTATCGAGTGCACGCGCCGGAGCTGCCCGGCTACGGCGAGTCGACCGGCGAGGAACGCCTCGAGGACATGCTGGACTTCACGCTCCACGGGTGGGACGTGTGCGACGCTCTCGGGCTCGAGCGACCGAGCCTCGTCGCCCACTCGATGGGCGGGATGATCGCGGCGGAGATGGCGTGCGTCGCCAACGAACGTCCGGCGAAGTTGGCGCTCCTGGCCCCTGCGGGACTGTGGATCGACGAGCACCCGGTGCCCGACGTGTTCGGCATGCTCCCCCATCACCTGCCGGCGGTGCTGTTCGCCGATCCGGAGAAGGGCGCGGCGTCGCTCACTCGGGGTGCGGACTTCACCGACCAGCAGGCGTTGCTCGACTTCTTCATCGGCAACGCCAAGCGGCTCGGCACCGCGGGCAAGATCCTGTTCCCGATCCCGAACCGGCGGCTGTCCAAGCGGCTGTATCGGTTGCGGGCCGAGACGCTGCTGGTATGGGGATCCGAGGACAAGCTGCTCCCGACCGCGCCCTACTCGGCCCGGTGGCAGGAGCTCGTGCCCCACGCATCGCTCGTCACCGTCGCCGGCGCGGGCCACATGGCACCGGTCGAGCAACCCGACGCCGTGGCCGAGGCCGTCGAGAAGTTCCTGGGTTGACCACCTCTTCGTTCTGGGCGGTCTGAACGACCTGGGCGGTCGACCAACCCGCCCAGAACGGGTGGGTGGCGGTGCGAGACTCTCCGGATGCTGCGCCGCATCGTCCTCCTCGCAACCGCTCTCGTGCTTCTCGCCGCCGCACCGGCCACCGCGGAGTCGCCCGTGCGGCCGGACAACAAGCCGACGCCGGTCGAGGGCTACGAGAACGGGCGACTCCCGGCGAGCCGGTTGATCACCGTCCTGCCGGGGTGCCGCACGGTCCGCGAGGCGGCGCCGTCGGGCGCGCTGCTGTTCCGGCAGGCAGCCGCGTTGAACGTGCCGCTGTTCGGCAACGACTGCTACCGGCCCCTCGACGACCAGGTGACCCTCTACGCGCGGAACACGTCGACCGGCGGGCCGTGCACGGCTCAGCCGACCTACTACCCCGACGGCCGGCCCCGGGGCACCTCGAACCATGGGTGGGGCAAGGCCATCGACTTCGGGAACACGGGCGGGCCACTGAACTTCTCGTCCGTCGGCTATCGCTTCCTGAAGTCGCATGCGGCGCGCGTGGGCTGGAACCACCCAGGTTGGGCCGAGCCGGGGCAGCCGTGCGCCGAGCCGTGGCACTGGGAGTGGGTCGGCGACGGCGGGACGATGCGGCTGGACTCCGTTCGCTCGGACGTGGTCTCGGTGCTCCCGTCGGCCGACGAAAAGGGCGTGAACGTGGTGACGGCGCTCGGCGACGTGCAGCCGCGAGCGTCGGCGAAGAGCCTCGGCTCCGCCATCGGCGTTCCGCTGAACTGGGTGATCGTCGGAGCCGCCAACACGCCTTCCCGGTCGGGCTATTGGCTGCTCGGCGCCGACGGCGGGATCTTCTCGTACGGCGACGCGTCGTTCTTCGGGTCGACGGGCGACCGGAGGCTGAACCGCCCGGTCGTGACGATGGCGCCGACGCCCGACGGTGGCGGGTACTGGTTGGCGGCGGGTGACGGCGGGATGTTCACGTTCGGGAACGCCGGCTTCTTCGGCTCGAGCGGGTCGATGAAGTTGAACTCCCCGGTGGTCGGGATGACGCCGACGGCGGATGGCGGCGGCTACTGGCTGGTCGCGGCGGACGGCGGGATCTTCACGTTCGGCAACGCAACGTTCTTCGGTTCGACGGGTGACCTCCGGCTGAGCTCGCCGATCGTCGGGATGGCGGCGACGCCCTCGGGCAGGGGCTACTGGCTTGTCGGCGCCGACGGCGGCATCTTCACCTTCGGCGATGCCGGGTTCTTCGGATCCGGTGCCGACCGTGCGCTGGCACAGCCCGTGGTGGCGATGCACCGAACCGCCAACGGCGACGGCTACTGGCTGGTCACCGCCGACGGATCGATCGTCGCCCGGGGTTCGGCCAACCCCTTGTAACCGCTTTCGAGCACCAGGGCGCTGCGGAGCGGCCTTCCGTGCTCGAAAGCGATCAGGGGTTCGGCGTGACGAGGATCTTGCAGTGCGCGTCGGGGTTGGCGAGGTCGGCGAAGGCCTGGGGGACGCCGTCGACGCCCACCCTCCCCGTGATCAACGGCGCCACGTCGAGCTCGCCCTCGGCGATCGAGCGGAGCGTGCCGGCGAACTCCTCGTACGAGTAGCCGAGGGCGAACGACACGTCGAGCTCCTTGGCGATGCCGAGCATCGGCCGGATCGAGTCCGGCTCCATGCACACGCCGACCACGACGACTCGGGCGCCACGCGGCGCCGCCGCCATGGCCGAGTCGATCAGCCCGGGCACGCCAACCGCCTCGAACATCACCAGCGACTTCGTTCCGTCGACCCGCTTCCACGCGTCGGCGACGGGCTCGACCGCAGGATCGACGACCTCCGTCGCACCCATCGTCGCCGCCAGCGCGCGCCGCGCGGGCGAATGATCGGCGGCCACGATCGGCTCGATCCCCCGCAGCTTCAGGTCGGCGATGACCGCCAGCCCGACCGGTCCGCACCCGATCACCACCGCCGCCTTCCCCGGCGTGATCCCGGACCGGCTCACGGCGTGCCGTCCGACGGCCATCGGTTCGGTCAGCGCTGCCAGCTCGCTCGACAGGCCGTTCGGCACCTTGATGGCGAGCATCGACGAGAGCGCCATCAGCTCGCCGTAGCCACCGGGGTAGTCGTTGGAGTAGCCGACGGACTGCATGCCGCCCTGGCCGATGACGACGGGAATCGAAACGATGCGGTCCCCCGGCGCCACGCCCGTCCCCGCGTTCTCGCCGAGCTCGAGGACCTCGGCACAGAACTCGTGGCCCATCACCACCGGCCGGTCGAGGTCCATCACGAACGGTGCGCCGGACTCCACCGACAGCTCCACCATCCGGTCGCCGTGCTGCAGCGTGTGGAGGTCGGATCCGCAGATGCCGCAGGCGAGCGTCTTGACGAGGATCTCCCCCTGGCCGGGCGCCGGGTCCGGCACGTCCTCAACCGCCAGCTTCGTCCCGCGCATCACTGCAGCTCTCATGGGGTCGACACTAGGCCGAAGGGGTAAACACCCGACATGGCGTCCTCGCGGAGTTGTCTCACCGTCGCGGCCGCTTGCCTGTGGGCGGCGACGACGCTCACGACGAGTGCGTGCACGGCGCCCGTCCCGACCGCGCGCTCGGGGGCCGACTACGACCGCAAGGCGGCGCACACCGCCGAGGAGGTGCGCTCCGCCGTCGAGACGGCCCGCGTGGCGCTGCGGGCGGACGGCGACGGACGGGTGTTCTCCAGGACGCTCGACGTGCTCGTGACAGAGGCCGAAGGCGACGCCGGTGGAGCCGCCAAGACGTTCCTCGCCATCGACCCGAAGGGACCGCACGCCGACGACACGCGCCACGAGCTCGCCTCGCTCCTCGGCGACGCGACGGCAACGCTGGCCGACGTCCGCATCGCCGTTCGACGGGGCGACGCCGAGGAGCTGCACAGCGCCACGACCGTCCTCGCCAAGATCGCCGATGCCCTCGAGGCCTTCATCGAGGATGTCGGCTGACGTGAAGAAGATCCTCCCGATCTTCCTGGGCGTGCTGAGCGCCATCGGTGGGTTCGTCGACATCGGCGACCTGGTGGCCAACGCCGAGAGCGGCGCGCGATTCGGTCTGTCGCTCGCGTGGGTCGTCGTCGTCGGCGTCATCGGGATCGTGCTCTACGCCGAGATGGCGGGACGTGTCGCGGCCGTGTCCGGCCGGCCGACCTTCGACCTCATCCGTGAGCGTCTCGGCGCACGCGCGGCGTTCGTGAACCTCCTCGCCTCGTTCTTCATCAACTTCCTCACGCTCACCGCGGAGATCGCAGGCATCGCCCTCGCCATCCTGCTGCTGACGAGGATCAACTACCTCCTTCTGCTGCCGTTCGCCGCCTTCGCCGTCTGGCTCGTGATCTGGCGCGTGAAGTTCGAACGCATGGAGGAGATCTTCGGCATCCTCGGCCTGTCGCTGCTCGTGTTCGGCTTCGCCGTGTGGAAGCTGAGCCCCGACTGGACCGAGCTGTTCCACCAGGCGGTGCGGCCGACGGTCCCCTCCGGCGACGGCCACCCGACGTGGGTCTTCTTCGCCATCGCGCTGTTCGGCGCGGCGATGACGCCCTACGAGGTGTTCTTCTTCTCGTCGGGTGCCGTCGAGGAGCGATGGAGCGACAAGGACCTCAGGATCAACCGCGCCAACGTGTACATCGGGTTTCCGCTCGGCGGCGCGCTCTCGCTGTTCATCATGGCGGGCGCGGCCATCGTCCTCGGTCCGCTCCACGTGTCGGTCAGCCACCTCTCACAAGTGGCGCTCCCGGTGGTGCTCGGCGCCGGGAAGATCGGCCTGGCGCTGTTGTGCGTCGGCCTCTTCGCCGCGACCTTCGGTGCCGCGCTGGAGACCGGCCTCTCGGCCGGATACGCGGTGGCGCAGTTCTTCGGGTGGCCGTGGGGGAAGATGCGCCGACCGACCGAGGCATCGCGCTTCCACCTGGTCGTGCTCATCTCGGTGGTCCTCGCCGCCGCCCTCGGGCTCACCGCCGTCGATCCGATCAAGGTGACGGAGTACTCGATCGTGCTGTCGGCGGCCGCGCTGCCCCTGACGTACTTCCCGTTGCTCGTGGTGGCCAACGACCGCGACTACATGGGCGACCAGGTGAACGGTCGGTTCGTCAACGGCGTCGCCACCGTGTACCTCGTCGTCCTGAGCGTCGTCGCCATCGTCACGATCCCCCTGATGATCGCCACCAAGGCCGGTGCGTGATGGCACGCGCCCGAGAGATCGACGCCGCCTTCCACCTCCTGGACCGTCAGATCGTCGACGTCGACGGCACGCCCGCTGGCAAGGTCGACGACCTCGAGCTCACCGAACGGGCCGACGGCGCGCCCTACGTCTCCGCCATCCTCTCGGGAGGCGGCGCCATCGGGCCGCGGCTGAGTCGTCGGTGGGGCGGATGGGGGCGTTGGCTCACGGCCGTCCACCGCATCGACTTCTCGCTCGTGCGCGGCATCGGCTCCGACGTCGAGCTCATCGTGTCGGCCGACGATCTCGGCACTCACGACGCCGAGCGTTGGGCGCGAGATCACGTCATCGGCCACATCCCGGGAGCGGACCGTGCGGCTGAGTGATCTGCTCGGCAAGCGCGTCGTGGACGCCGATGGTCACGCGCTCGGCACCGTCACCGACGTCCCTCTGGCCCGCACGGGGCCGGAGCTGACGGGATTCGGTCCGGCCTACGTCGTCGCCGGCCTCCGCGTGTCGAAGAGGTCCGGGAACTTCTTCGGCTACGAGCGCGAGGACGCCCGCGGCCCGGCGCTCGTCCGTTCGGCGTTCCGCTGGTTGCACCGCGGCGACGAGCTCGTGACGTGGGCGCGCGTCGCCGACGTGGGCGACGACCTGATCAGGCTCCGTAGCGCTTCGTGAGCTCGGCGATCGTCGCCTCGAATCCGGCCATCGTGTCGGCGAGGATCTCGGCGACGGGGCGCACCGACTCGATCCGTCCCGCGACCTGACCCGTCAGGGCGATCGACGCTTCGAGGTCGCCGCCGAAGTAGAGGTCGCGCACGGTGCCGAACTCCCCCATGCTCACGCTCTCCTCTCGCTCGAGACGGCTCGACCGCTCGGTGCGCAGTGCCCGCAGTCCCGGCTTGGAGTGCCGGTTGAGGAAGACGGTGTCGGTCTCGGCGGCGTTCACGATGGCCTGCTTCCAGTTGTCGTGCACCGGCGACTCCAGCGCCGACACCATGCGGGTCCCCATCTGCACGCCCTCGGCTCCGAGCGCGAACGCGGCCGCCATCGAGGGGCCATCCACGATGCCGCCGGCGGCGATGATCGGCACGTCGACCTTTGACCGGACGAGCGGGAGGAGCACCATCGTCGAGACGTCCTGGGGATTCTTGAAGCCTCCGCCCTCGCCGCCCTCGACGACGAGTCCGTCGACTCCCGCGTCGACCGCCTTGAGCGCACCCCTCAGGGTCGGCACGACGTGGAACACGATCAGACCTGCGTCCTTGAGCTGCTTCGTGTAGCGGGTCGGATCGCCGGCAGACGTCGTCACGAAGCGCACGCCCTGCGCGATCACGAAGTCGACGATCTTCGGGTCGCGCACGAATGCCTGCGCGACGTTCACGCCGAAGGGCTTCGACGTGAGCTCCCGCATCTTGCGGATCTCCTCGCGCACCGCGTCGAGCTCGCCGGACGACGTCTCGATGATGCCGAGCCCGCCCGCTTCGGAGACCGCCGACGCCAGCTGTGCTCGCGCGATCCATCCCATCGGCGCCTGCACGATCGGCAGGTCGACGCCCAGCAGCTCGGTGACGCGGTTCACGATCATCTCCAGCAAGCTAGTGACGATGCCCGCGCTCGTCCCGCCCGACCCGGCGCTGCACCCGTCCTTCTCGGAGGCCGTCGCGGAGTTCCTGGCCGAGGGCGTCAATCCCGACCACTACCGAGCCGAGCTGCGAGACCGGCCGAGCTTCGACGAGTGGCTCCTGGTGCTCGCCGATGAGGGTCGCCCCGACGCCAAGCCCCGTTTCGAGGGGTGGGTCCCGCAGACGACGCTCTGGTGGATCGAGGGCGAGGAGTACCTCGGTCGGGTGGCGATCCGCCATCGGCTCAGCGAGCCGCTCCTCCGGTTCGGCGGGCACATCGGGTACGACGTGCGGCCATCGGCGCGGCGCCGGGGGCACGCGACGGCCATGCTCGCCGCGTCCCTCCCGATCGCCCGGGAGCTCGGCATCGAGAGCGCGCTGGTCACCTGCGACCACGACAACATCGGGTCGAGGAAGGTCATCGAGGCGAATGGCGGTGAGCCCGACGTCCCGAACTCCGTGAAGCTGCGCTACTGGGTTCCGACCGGTCGCCGTTGACGATCGACATCCCCGACGACCTGCCGGTCGTCGTCGAGCAGCGAAGGCACGAGGAGGGACGGCGCTGGCTCGAGCGCCTGCCGTCGCTGCTCGGCGCCGCCGCGACTCGGTGGGATCTCGAGCTCGGCCCGCCGTTCCGCGGCGGTAGCGCGGCGTGGGCCGGGCCCGTGCGTCGCCGCACCGACGGGCTCCGATGCGTGCTCAAGGTGACGCTCCCCCATCGCGAAGCCCGCTTCGAGGGCGCCGGCCTGGCCCTGTGGGGCGGCGAGGGCGCTGTTCGCCTCATCGACGCCCACGACGACGACTTCGCGCTGCTCATCGAGGAGTGCCTGCCCGGGTCGACGCTGTTGGACCATCCGGCACCGCCAGAGGAGCGCCTCGCCCTCGCCGCCGGCGTGCTTCGCCGGCTGTGGTCGGTCCCCGTGCCGAACGACGCGCCCTTCGAGCGAGTCGCCGACGTGTGCGCCGATTGGGCCGAGCTGGTTCGCCGGCGGATGGAGGAGCACCGACCGCCGCTCGACTCAGGACTCGTCGAGGTCGGGGCCACGCTGTTGGAGTCGTTGCCGGCGTCGGCAACCAGATCGGTGCTGGTCCATGGCGACTTCAACCCGACCAACCTCCTGCGGTCCGAGCGGGAGCCCTGGCTCGCCATCGACGCCAAGCCGATGATCGGCGACCCCGGGTACGACCCGCTGTCGCTCGTCCTCCAGGTCGGCGACCCGGTCGCCGATGGGCTGGTGCTCCCCCGCTACACCCTGGTTGCGGAGGTCCTCGCGGAGCCGGTCGAGCGGCTGCTCGCGTGGTCGGTGGCGCGGCTGGTCGAGTCGGCGCTCTGGCACGTCTCGCGTGGCGAGGATCCTTTGCGCACGATGGGCCAGGCGCGGGTGCTCGCTGAGGTCGCCGGCCTCTGACTTGACCTTGCGGTCAAGGGATTGGGAGTCTGCGGCCTCCATGACGATGCCCATGTCGAAGATCGAGCCGCGGTCGACGCCCGAGACGGAGCCCTTCTGGGAGGGCACCGCCGCCGGCGAGCTGCGGATCCAGCGCTGTATCCCCTGCGATGCCCACTTCTTCCCACCGCGACCGTTCTGCCCGCGGTGCCTCTCCGACGCGGTGTCATGGGAGACGGTGAGCGGACGGGGCACGCTGCACACCTACGTCATCAACCACCGGGCGGCACCGGGCTTCGAACCGCCCTACGCCATCGCCGTCATCGAGCTCGACGAGGGCCCTCGGATGATGGGCAACATCGTGGGGGTCGATCAGACGCCGGAGGCGCTGTCACTCGACATGCCGCTGCAGATCACCTTCGAGCAGCGCGGCGCCATGGCCGTTCCCGTGTGGGAGCCCGCGTCATGAGCGGGACGATCAAGAACCGCATCGCCATCGTCGGTGCCGCCGAGACGACGGAGCTCGGACGGATCCCGGGGCTGTCCACCATCGGGCTGCATGCGGATGCGGCCCGCAACGCCATCGCCGACTGCGGCATCGACCCGTCGGAGATCGACGGCATCGCCTGCGCGGGGCAGAGTCCGGTCGCGGTCGCCCAGTACCTCGGCATCACTCCGACGTACGTCGACGGCACGGGCGTGGGCGGGTGCTCGTTCATGCTCCACGTGCGCCATGCGGCCGCGGCCATCGCCGCGGGGATGTGCGATGTCGTGCTCGTGACGCACGGCGAATCGGGGAAGTCGCGGGTCGGCGCGGGCGGCTGGGGCGGGGGTGGCGACGGGTCGCTGGCCGGCCAGTTCGAGATGCCCTTCGGCCCGACGGGACCGCCGACGATGTTCCCGATAGGCGTGCTCCGCTACATGAAGGAGACCGGTCTCACGCACGAGCAGCTGGCGATGGTGGCGGTCGTGCAGCGGCAGTGGTCGTCGCAGAACCCGCGGGCGATGATGCGGGACCTCATCACGGTCGATGACGTCCTCGACAGCCGGATGGTGGCGTACCCGATGCACCTGCTGGAGTGCTGCCTCGTCACCGACGGCGGCGGTGCGCTGATCGTGACGTCGGCCGAGCGGGCGAAGGCGATGTCCGGTGAGCTGCCTCACGAGCCGGTGTACCTGTTGGGTACCGGGGAGTCCTCGGAGACGCCGATGGTGTCACAGATGGAGGACTTCACGACCTCGAAGGCGTTTCGCGTGTCGGGCGCCAAGGCCTTCGCGGAGGCCGGCATCCGCCCCGCCGATGTCGACCACCTGATGATCTACGACGCCTTCGCCCACCTTCCGATCTACGGGCTCGAGGACCTCGGATTCGTCGGGCGGGGCGAGGCGGGCGCCTTCATCTCCGACGGGAACACGGCTCCTGGTGGATCGCTCCCCTTGAACACCAATGGCGGCGGCCTCTCCTACACCCACACCGGGATGTACGGGATGTTCGCCATCCAGGAGTCGGTGCGCCAGCTCCGGGGCACCGCGCCGGCCCAGGTCCCGGGCGTCGAGATCTCGGTCGCCCATGGGGTCGGCGGCATGTTCGCCGCGTCGGGCACCCTCGTCATGACGAACGTCGTCCCTTAACCCGCGGCGACCGCGTCGTCGAAGACGCGGAAGGTGAAGGGCACGAGCGTCGCCTTCACACTCAGGGCGAGGGTGCGGAACAGGTCGGCCGTCTTCGCGTCGAGGCGCAGCCCCACGAACAGGATCAGAGCGAACAGGTCGCCCGACGGGAGCACGCCGCCGCACCCGACCACCGAGCGCACGTCGTAGGGCACGACGAACCCGTCCTGCGCGGGCACCAGCGGGCTCCCGTGCGCATCGGGGACGAAGAACACGTCGTAGTCCTTGTGGTGCATCCCCATCAGCTCGCGCTGCTGATCGGGGTCGACAACCGTGGCGACGTCGAGGCCGAGCTGCTCGATGAGCCCGAGGATCATCGGCGACCGTTCGACGGCGTCGGCCGTCATGAGGGGAATCGCCTTGTGACCCTGCGAAGCGTGCCGGTCGTTCCACGCGGCCTCCACGCCGGCGGTGCCGAGGAGCGTCAGGCAGCGCGTCCGGTCATCGATGTCGCCGTGGTCCGCGCGCACGGAGTCGAGCAGGTCGCGGGGCAGGATCCCCACGCGGTGCGACTTGTAGACGCGCACGAGCCGACAGGCCGGTCGCTCCTCGGCGTCCACCAGGTGCTGGTGGAGGTACGAGGCCATCTCCTGCGCCGCGCCCTCCATCGACGTGGCCCGCTCGCGGATCTCCCGAAAGGCGTCGCGACACCCGATGAGGTCGTCGATGGAGAACTGGTCGAGTCGATGCATTCAGCGCTCCGGGCTCGGGAGGTCGAAGCGGCACACGCGTCCGCTCGCAAAGGGATGACGTAGCCGAGTAGGCGAGTCGGCGAGACGAGTAGAGCACGTTCACCACATCACGGCAGGGCAAAGCCGGCGACCTCGACGACGAGCTCACCCTCGGCGGGGTCGTCCTCGAACACGAACTGCAGGTCCTCCGTCTCGCCCCCGGCGAGGAACATGACGACCTGGTCGGCCGTGTGCTCCTCGCCGTCGATGGTAAGCGTCGCGTTCACCTGCACGTTCTCCGCCGTCTGGTCCCCCTCGTTCTTCACCGCCACGGGGACGAAGAACCGCCCGTCCCGCTCCTGGCTCCGGCCGACCACGACCCGCGGCGCCGCAGGCTCCTTGCTCCCCGGGACCTGGGCGAGGACCGCACCGACGACGGCGAGGACGACGACCAGGGCGATGCCGAAGCTGACCCGCTCCGCGGGGTGCTTCTTCTCGGAACTCATACCGCGAGCCGACCCGCGGCGCCGCCGACGGCGGCAGGCAGCCCGAGCACGATCATCTGCGCGGCGATGTCGATCGGGGGCTGGTCGAGAGTGAAGCGCCGAAAGAACGCCAGCATGGCACCCGACGCGATCACCGCAAGCAGGTAGCACGACAACGTCTCGGTGAGGGGGTCCTGGATGATCCCCGTCTGCTTGCGTCGCTTCTGCTGGTCGGAGAAGCCAGCCTCGAAGACGATGCAGTACGAGATGGCGAGGCTGGCGGCGATCAGCACGATGAGCCACATCGGCGAGGCGGCGGCGGCGATCGTCGGGACCTCATCGGTCGGGGCGATGTTGAAGGCCACGAACACTGCGCCGAGCAGCGTCGCCCCGACGTCTGCCACCGTGGCGTTGCCGCGGTCGTCCCCGCCCCCACCACCACCCTCGCTGTCGTCGTCACCGTCACCCTCCGTCCGTCCTCGCTGCAGGAAGTGGCGGGCCAGTCCGACCCCGAAGGCGAAAGGTGTCGCCTCGTAGATGACCTTGCCGAGCCCTTCGCGCATCGGCGTCGCAGCATCGATCTCCCGCAGGATCAACAGGAGGCCGAACGCGCTCAGGAGGGCGATGGCCATGGCCTCGACGGAGTCCCGCGCGGCGTCGGACAGACGGACGTCCTTGGTCGAGCGAAACCCGCCGGTCCGGTTCAGGAGGAGGACGACGAAGAACGTGACGGCGAGGACGACGAGCATCCGCGCCGGATTCGTGATACTGCCGATCCACCACACCTCCATGGTGTAGAGGAGCGGAATCCCGAACAGCATCCCGGCCGACAGCCCGCGAACGGCCTCGTCGAGCTCCTTCGACCAACCTTCGCTCAGAGCCATCCACGCCGCCGGAACAGCCGGTACAGGGACAGGCAGGACACCGCCATCACCAAGAGCGCGAACGGGTAGCCGAGCCGCCACCGCAGCTCCGGCATGTGGTCGAAGTTCATGCCGTAGATCCCGGCGATCATCGTTGGCACGGCGATGATCGCGACCCACGCGCTCATCTTGCGCATGTCCTCGTTCTGACGTACGCCGACCTGCGCGAGGTTGGCGCTGAGCACGCTCGTCAGCAGTGAGTCGATGGCCTCGATGCGGTCGCGGGTGCGCAGGAGGTGGTCGTGGACGTCGCGGAAGTACTCCTTGGGCACGCCGTCGGTCTGGGGCAGGTCGCCGGAGGCGAGGAGCTCGAGGGGGTCGGCGAGCGGAAGGACGGCATGGCGGAACTCGACGGTCTCGCGCTTGAGCATGTAGATGCGCTCTGCGAGGTTGTCGCGGGTGTTCGAGAAGACCTGCTTCTCGACGTCGTCGATGTCGACGTCGAGGTCGACGAGGACGTCGGAGTAGTGGTCGACGACGCGATCGAGGATGGCATGGAGGACGCCGATCGGTCCGCACTTGAGCTCTTCGGGGGCGTCGACGATCTCTCGCCGCACGTCGGCGAGGACCTCGGTTTCGCCGTGGCGAACGGTGATCAGGAAGCCGGGACCGACGAACACGAGGATCTGGGCGAGCTCGATGATCTCGCTGGAGTCCACGTAGCGCGCCGCTTTGAGGACGACGAAGAGGGTGTCGCCGTAGACCTCGAGCTTCGGGCGCTGATGAGCGTGCACCGCGTCCTCGACGGCGAGTGGGTGAAGCCCGAACTCCTCGGTGATCTCGTGGAACTCCTCGGCCGTCGGCTCCCGCAACCCGATCCACACGAATCCCTCGGCGTGCGCGCGAACGGTGGACAGCGCCTCGCTGAGGGAGACGCGTCCGCCATGACGCTCGCCCGCCTCGTAGATGGCGCAGTCGACGATCACGCGAGGAGTCTGCCGAACTTCTCGCTCCGATCGCGCCATCGAGTGGCGAACGTCCCACCACGTCTGGGCGCGCTCAGTTCGAAATGCCGAACTGAGCGTGCCCGAACGCGTCGTCGACGAAGCATGATGGGGGCGTGCGCGCGACGTCCGAGCTGCAGACGGAGGTGGCCCGCCGGCTGCGCGACGTCGAACAGCGCTTCACCAGCGGGCGCCGCGAGCTCGTCGATGTGCTCGAACAGGCCGACCGTCCGCTGACCGTGCCCGACATCGTCTCGGCGGCGCCGTCGTCGCTGCCCCAGTCGTCGGTCTACCGGAACCTCACCGTCCTCGTGGAGGCAGGGGTCGTCCGCCGGCTCCTCGGAACCGACGAGCTGGCACGGTTCGAGCTGGCCGAGGACCTCGCTGGTCACCACCACCACCTGCTGTGCTCGACGTGTGGCGCCGTCAGCGACGTCCGGGCGGCGCCGAAGCTCGAACGAGCGCTGAGCGAGGCGGCGCGCCTCGCCGCCGAAGAGGTCGGCTTCGAGGTGACCGAGCACCGCATCGACCTCGTCGGCGTCTGCTCGTCCTGCCGCTGACCCTCGCGTGGGGGTCGGGGATCAGCGGACCGCCGACGCGGCGGCGAACACGGCGGCGGCGACGAGCACGATCGTGCCGCCGGGCGCCAGTCCCCACACGCGGGCGGCGGCGAGGCCGGCGACGGAGGCGAAGCCTCCGAGCGCCGCCCCCACCATCAACGTCGAGCGGAACGACGACGTCAGCCGCTGCGCCGCGCCGACCGGCAGCACCATGAGCGCCGCCACCAACAGGACGCCGACGACCCGCATGCCGGCCACGACCGTCACCGCCGCGAGCGCCGCCAGCAACAGGTTCAACCGATCGACGGGCAACCCGGCCACGCGGGCCGCCTCCTCGTCGAGGACGATCGAGAACAGCGCCCGCCATGTGCGGGCGACGACGGCGAGGATGACGAGCCCGAGGACGACGATGGTCCACGCGTCCCCCACCGACACGGTGAGGATCGACCCGAACAGATACGACAGGATCCCGGCGTTGAGGCTCCCCGCCAAGCCCGAGAGGACGATGCCGCCGGCGATGCCCGTGTAGAAGAACAGCGCCAGCGCGAGGTCGCCCGACGCCCTGCCCCGCGTCCGCAACCACTCGATGCCGACGGCGCCGCCGACGGCGGCGACGAGCGCCGTCCACACCGGCCAGACCCCCAACAGCAGCCCGGCGGCGACCCCGGCGAAGGCGACGTGGCCGATGCCGTCGCCGAGCAGCGACAGGCGCTTCTGGACGAGGAACGTCCCGATCAGCGGCGCGCCCGCGCCGACGACCACGCCGGCCACGAGCGCCAGCTGCATGTATTCGCGGTCGAAGGGCCACGGCAACGGGAGGGGCATCAGCCCTCCAACCACAGCGGGAGGTCGTCGCGGTGCACGCCGAGGCTGACACCGCGCGACTCCAGATCCGCGGGCGGTCCATCGAACACGATCCGGCCGCGCCGCAGGACGAGCACCCGGTCGAGGTCGGTCGCCACTGCGCCGAGCTCGTGGGACACGAGGAGGACGGCGGATCCGTGGTCGTGCACGAGGTGGACGAGCGCGTCGCGGAACTGGCGCTGTGACTCGGTGTCGACCCCGGCGACGGGTTCGTCGAGGATCAGCAGGTCGGGCCGGGAGACGAGCGCCTTGGCGATGAGGACCCGCTGCTGCTGCCCGCCGGACAGCTCGCGCAACGGGTCCCCGGCGCGCTCGGTCAGGGCCACCGACTCGAGGGCGTGGGCGACATCGACTCGATCACCGGCCCGCAGTCCCCGCCGCCACCCACGCCGTGACAGGCATCCGGCGGCCACGACCTCCTCGACCGTCGCCGGAAGGTGCTCGGGGACGATCGCCCGCTGCGGTACGTATCCGAGGCGCCAGCGCTCGGCGAGGCGAGTGGGCGGGGCGCCGAGCAGCTCGACGGAGCCGGACTCGGGCGTCGTCAAGCCGAGCAGGAGCCGCAACAACGTCGACTTGCCCGATCCGTTGGGGCCGGCGAGCGCCACGAACTCGCCCGGGGCGACGGCCAGGCTCACGCCGTCGAGGACGCGGGTGCTCCCGTAGGAGAACGTGAGGTCGGCGGCCGCCAGGACGGGCGGCGGCGAGCTCACGTGCACCCCAGAGCGTCGCGCAGGACCGTGAGGTTCTTGCGCATCACCGTGGCGTACGTGTCTCCGTGCCGGAAGCCCTCGACCGGATCCAGGACGGCGGTCGTCACCCCCGCCTCCTTGGCCAGCGTCTCGGCGATGTCCGGCGCGACGAGGGCCTCCGTGAAGATCGTGCGGACGCCGGTCTCCTTGGCCTCGTCGGCGAGGTGCGCCAGCCGCTCCGGGTCGGGTTCGATCTCGGGCGAGCGCCCGGCGATGGCGCGGACGTCGAGGCCGTAGCGGGCGCCGAGAAGGCCGAAGGCGTCGTGGGCGCTGATGATCTCGCGCTGGCGGCACGTCCGCAAGCCCGTGGCGTAGGCCGCGTCGACCGCCCGCGCCTCGTCCACGTAGGTCGCGGCGTTGCTGCGATACGCCCCCGCCCCCATCGGATCGGCCGCGACGAGGGCGTCGCGGATGGCGTCGATCACGCCCACGAACCGGACGGGGTCGAGCCACACGTGGGGGTCGCCGGCCGCGTCGGGCCCCACCACGTCGACGGCCCGCCCCGACGTCCGTTCGGCGACCTCGGCGACGGCCGGTTGGAACCCGCCGCCGAGATAGACGACGACATCGGCGTCCTCCACCCGATCGACGTCGTCGCTCGCGAGCTCGACGTCGTGGGGCTCGGCTCCCGCCGGGGTGAGGTTGACGGCTGTCACGCGGTCGCCTCCGACGCGCGTCACCGCCTCGAAGAGCGGCCCGAAGGCAGCGACCACATGCACGCGCCCGTCGTCGGGAAAGGACCGGTGAGGGCCGCACGCCCCAGCGGCAGCCAGCGCCAGCACCACGAGTGCGAGCCTCATAATGAGAATCAGTCTTACTACGTGCGACGGCGCTCCGCCAGGGCCAGCCAGCTCCGGCGCGCGGCCCGCAGAGGCGCGGCATACCGGAACGTGCGGGTCGCACGGAGGCGCTCGACCTCGGAGCCGGCGTCGGCGGCGACGGCTCGCGCTTCGGCCAGCTCGGAGCGCAGCGTGTCGACGTGGGCGAGCAGCGCCGTCCGTTCGAGGTCGCCAGGTGCGGGCGCGCGTTCGGTCGGCGGGCGCATCTCCATGGCCTCCACGATGGCCGATGCCAGCGCGTCGAAGTGGCGATCGACCTGAGCCTGGAGGTCGGCGACGAGCTCGACCAGCGGGGGTTCGCGCAAGGCCGCCGTGGCAACCGGACCGATGGCGTCGATGTCCTCGACCACGCGGTGGTGGAGTCCGGCCGACCGGGCGAACCCGCGCAGCTTCGATTCGATCCCCAGGTTCATGACGACGAACGGTCGGCCGTGGACGAGCGCGGTGATGGCGCCGTGCAGCGAGCTGCCCACGAACAGCCCGGCCGTGGCCAGCACGGCGGCGACATCGGCCAGGTCGGCGTCCGCCGGGATCCGATGGTGCGGTTCCTGACCGAGGCGGCGGGCGACGGCGTCGGCGAACACGGCGTCTCCGCGGCAGCATCCGGTCTCGAGGAGGACGAGGTGCATGGCATGGGCGCGTGCCAATCGGCGCGCCGCGCCGGCGATCGCGTCCGCCCACGGCACGAGCAGGTCGCACCCCTGCACGACCAGCGCGGACTCCTCCGGGTGGCGTCCCCGCGCCCGCAGCCGGCGCAACCGATCCTCGAGCTCGTCCCCGTCCCACAGGCGGTCGACGAGGAGCCCGGAGTCCGGCGCCACGACGACGGGCGGGAGGACGCCAGCGGCGAGGAGGCGGTCGCGGGAGAACGCGTCGCGCACGACCGGCGGGGCGCGATGGGCCAGCGCCGACCGCACCCGGGCCGCCTGCGTGCACGACAGGTCGTAGGGCACCCCGATGGCGTGCCACAGCACCGGGCAACGCTCCTCCCTCGCGGCGCCCACTCCCTCGAGGAACCACCGACTCGGCTGCACGAGCTCGACCTCGGCGGGCTCGACGCCGTAGAAGCCGGCGAGCAGCAGGTCGTCGAGGTGGAGCAGCTCGCCCCCACCGACGACCATGCCGTGGTACGTGTCCGCGAAGCGGTCGAGGCGGCCGTCCTCCCACGGCCCCAGCGGGCGGATCGGTGGGCCGCCGGTGAAGCGTGTCGGGTGGAGCGGCCCGAACGGGCCATAGCAGTCGACGGTGGCCCCAGGAAGCCGCCGGGTCAGCTCGGCCACGGCGATGCGGGGAAAGAGGTGGTCGCCGTAGTTGTCGACGTCGAAGGTCCCGAGCACGGCGACTCGGGGCCTCATGCCCAGACGGCCCTCGACGTCGTGACGAGCGAGGTCGCCACCGCGACCAGCAACAAGACGACGGCGGCGCCGGCGAACCACTCGGCGACGTCGCGCTCGCCCTCGACCACCGTGATCTCGGCGTCGACCTCGTCGTAGATCGACCTGAGCTCGCCCGCCGTGGCGGCCTCGAAGAACGTCCCGTCGGTCCCCTTTGCGATGGCCTCGAGGGCGGACGTGTCGACGGGCACCTCGACCATCTGCCCGGCGCTCCGCACGGTGGCGTCATCGGTCCCGAAGGCGATCGTCGACACGGGCACGCCCGCCTCCTTGGCGGCCGCGATCGCTTCGCGGTCGGGTCGTCCCGTGGTGGTGACACCGTCGGAGAGCAGCACGATCCGGGCGGCTCGCGGTTGGCCACTCGCCCGTTCGGCAGCCGTCACCTTCGGGAGGGCGGCCAGCGACGTGAAGATGGCATCGCCGAGCGCCGTGCCTGGGCTGAGCCGGAGCCGTTCGAGGGCGTCGAGCACGTCGCCGTGGGCCTTCGTCGGGGCCACCATCACCGCGGGGGTCGAGCCCGCGGTGACGAGGCCGACGTCGAAGCCGGACGGCAGGTCGGCGACGAAGTCGCGCGCCGCGCGCACGGCGGCGGCGATGCGGGTAGGCCGGACGTCGGTCGCACCCATCGAGTCCGACACGTCGATGGCGACGATGACGGTCGCCGTCTCCCGCTCCTCGGTTCCGGGCAGCGTCGGTTGCGCGGCGCCGAGCGAGGCCGCGACCACGGCGCCGACGAACACGATGGCGAGTGCGTGACGGACGGCGTTGGTCGCCCGGTGGCGGGACGTCGGCGCCAGCAGCGGCAACATCGCCGGCTCGGCGAAGCGGGCGGCGAGCCGACGGCGGCGGATCTGCACCACGACGTACGCGGCGGCCAGACCGGCGGCGCCGGCGAGGAGCCAGAGGCGGTGCGGGGAGCTGAAGGCGAGGCCGTCGGGGATCAACGGAGCCGTCCGTTCCAGAGGAGCCCGAGGCCGAGAGCCGCGACCAGCAGGATCGTGGCGCTCGCCAGCACCGGACCGCTCTGCTCGCGCGTTTGCGTCTCGAACCCCACGCGCGTGCCGATGTCCTCGTAGACCTTCTCGAGCTCGTCGCCGGAACCGGCCTCGAAGAACCGTCCGGAGGTGACCTCGGCGACGGCGGCCATGGTGTCGGGGTCGGAGGGCACGGCGATGGTGTTGCCCATGACCTCCACGATGCCGTCGGGGGTCCCGAAGGCGATCGTCGACACGGGGATGCCGCGGTCGGCGGCGAGCTCGGCCACGCCGACGACCGGCCGGCCGACCGTCGTGACCCCGTCGGAGAGCAGGACGATGGCGGCAGCCTCGTGCGGCGCGCTGCCGGTGGCGGCGGCGTCCTCGATGGCGCCGAGCGCGACAGCGAGGGCCTCGCCAGCCGCAGTGCCCGGGCCGAGAGTGAGGTTGGCGATCGCGTCCTGCACCGCGGCGTGGTCGGTCGTCGGCATCGACTGCACGCGTGCCGAGCGATCGAAGGACACGAGCCCCACCTCGATCTGCGGCGGGAGGTCGTCGACGAAGTTCTCGGCCGCCCTGACGGCCGCTGCAAGGCGGTTGGGCGCCACGTCGGTCGCCTGCATGGAGGCAGAGGTGTCGATGACGAGCATCACCGTTGCGGCTTCCTTCGGCACCTTGACGGCACCGCTCGGGCGGGCGAAGCCGACGAGCAGCCCCGTGAGGGCGACGGCGGTGGCAACGGCGGGCGCGTGGCGCCGCCACGACGAACGCTTCGGAGCGACCGACGCCAACAGCGACAGGTTGGCGAAGCGCACGGCCGCCGGACGGTTGCGGCGCTGCTGCCAGACGTACGCGGCCGCGAGCACGGGGACGAACGCGAGCAACCAGAGGCGCTCGGGGGCGAGGAAGTCGTCGACGTGCACGGCCGTCACCGCCTCCGGTGCTTGGCCACGACGAAGCCGACGATGTCGCGGAGCCAGTCGCGGTCGGTGGAGAGGACGAGCAGGCCGGCGCCGGCCCGACGGACGGCCGTCGATTGCGCCAGGGCCTGCTCGCGTGCGGCGGCGGCGAAGCGCTCGCGGATGCGCCGGTCCGATGTCTGCACCTCGAGGAGGGCACCGGTCTCGGGATCGACGAGGGTCAGGAGGCCCACCTTGGGGAGCTCTCGATCGCGGGGATCGCCGACGGCCACGACGACGACCTCGTGCCTGATGGCGAGGGCCCGGAGCTCCTTGGACCACGGGCCCTCGTCGAGGAGGTCGGTGATGACGACGACGAGGCCGCGGCGGGTCGCGAGGAGTCGCACGCGGCGGAGGGCATCGGCGAGTGAGAACGTGCCGGCGCCGGCGCGCTGACGGCGCTCGATGCGGCGCAGCAGCCCGAGGATGTTCGTGCGACCGCCGCGCGGAGGGATCGTCGACACGCCGTCCGGCCCGAAGACGACGGCGCCGAGGCGGTTGCCGCTGCGGTCGGTGAGGAAGGCGAACGCCGCGGCTGCGGCCATCGCCAGGTCGCGCTTCTCCTGGATCGTCGTACCGAAGTCGAGGCTGGCGCTGGCGTCGACGACCAGCCACGTCTCGAGCTCGCGGTCGGCGATCGTCGTGCGGATGTGGGGAGCGTTGGCGCGCGCCGTCAGGTTCCAGTCCATGTGGCGGACGTCGTCGCCGGGCGCGTAGGTCCGTCCGTCTCCCGCCTCGGTGCCACCGGCGGGCACGAGGCCTCGGTAGTCGCCCTGGAGGAGGCCGTCGAGCCTGCGGGTGACGGTGACCTCGAGCTGGCGGAGGCGGTCCTCGCGGCGGACGACCTCGCGGGTGCTGCCGATCACGACGCGGCGTTCTCCATCTGCGTCCCGTAGTCGCCGTCCTGTCCGGGCGCGACGCGCGGGGCGATCACCGTGCGCAGGACGCGGTTGACGACGTCCTCGGCGTCGACGCCGTCGGCGAGGGCCTCGTAGGAGAGGATCACGCGGTGGCGCAGGATGTCGCCGGCCACGTCGTAGACCTCCTGGGGGAGGACGTAGTCGCGGCCGCGCATCAGCGCGAGGGCCCTCGAGGCGGCGACGAGCCCCAGGGTGGCGCGTGGGCTGGCACCGTGGGCGATCAACGGCGTGAGGTCGGGGAGGTCGTGCTCGTGTGGGTGGCGGGTGGCGAGGACGAGGCGCACGGCGTAGTCGACGACCGCCTCGTGGACGAAGACCTGATCGGCGGCCCGCTGCAGCTCGAGCAGTCCGGCGGAGTTCAGGACGGCCTCGGCCGCCGGACGGTCGACGCTCATGCGGTGGACGATCTCGACCTCCTCCCGTGCCGTCGGGTAGTCGACCAGGACCTTCATGAGGAAGCGGTCGCGCTGCGCCTCGGGGAGGGGGTAGACGCCCTCGCTCTCGATGGGGTTCTGGGTGGCCAGGACGAGGAAGGGCTCAGGGACGTCGTAGGTGATGCCGCCGATGGAGACGTGGCGCTCGGCCATCACCTCGAGGAGGGCGGACTGGACCTTGGCCGGCGCCCGGTTGATCTCGTCGGCGAGGACGACGTTGGCGAAGACCGGTCCGAGCTCGACGTCGAACGCCTCCTGGCTCGGGCGGTAGATGCGGGTGCCGACGAGGTCGGCGGGGACGAGGTCCGGCGTGAACTGGATGCGGGCGAAGTCGCCGCCGCTGACGGTCGCAACGGTCTCGGCGGCCAGCGTCTTCGCGAGGCCCGGGGCGCCCTCGAGGAGGCAGTGACCGCGGGCGAGGAGGCAGACGAAGAGGCGCTCGATCATCCGGTCCTGCCCGACGACGATGCGCTTCACCTCGAACAGCGCGTGCTCGAGAACGCTCTTGGCGTCCCGGCTCGACAGCGTGGGGTCGACGTCGTCCTGGGTGGCGGGGGACTCGGCGGCGGGGCGGCGCTTGGGGATCGTCACAGGGTTCAGGATGCCGGACATTCCTGGGGGTGGGCTGAGAAGCCGTTGCCACCGTTCTGTGAGCGGCTCGCAGGAAGATCACAGGAAGATCCCAGGAACGTGGTCGAATCTGGGGCCATGAACGAACGCCACGGGCGAGTCCTCGTCGTGGACGACGAGGAGAACATCACGTTCCTCCTCGACTCGGCCCTCCGTCACTTCGGGTTCGACGTGCAGGTCGCCACCAACGGCCGTGACGCCCTCAAGGCGGTCCCCACCTTCAACCCTGACGTCGTGCTCCTCGACGTCATGCTCCCGGACCTCGATGGCTTCGAGATCATGCGCCGGCTCCGCAACGACGGGGAGAAGGTGCCGGTCCTGTTCCTCACGGCTCGGGACGCGGTCGACGACAAGGTGCGGGGGCTCACCCTTGGCGGCGACGACTACGTCACCAAGCCGTTCAGCCTCGAGGAGGTCGTCGCCCGCATCCAGGTGATCCTCCGGCGGCAGGGCGTCGCGCAGGCCCAGAGCAGATTGGCGCTCGCCGACCTGGAGATGGACGACGAGGCCCACATCGTCCGCCGGTCGGGGCAGGTCATCGACCTGTCGCCCACCGAGTACAACCTGCTGCGCTTCCTGCTCGTGAACGCCGGCAAGGTCCTCAGCCGCAACCAGATCCTGGACCACGTGTGGCAGTACGACTTCGGCGGCCACGCGACCGTCGTGGAGACCTACATCAGCTACCTCCGCAAGAAGATCGACATCCTCGGTCCGCCGCTCATCCAGACGGTGCGGGGCGTCGGTTACTCGCTGCGGACGACGTAGATGTCCCTGCGTCGGCGGCTGCTGCTCGGTCTCGTCACCATCGCCGCCGTCCTCGTCGTCACCAACCTCACGCTGGCCAACCGCTACGAGTCGTTCCTCCTCGATCGCGTCGACCGCCAGCTGATCGACGTCGCCTCTCGGCCCGTCTTCCGCGGCGAGCGTGGACCGGGCCGTCGTGGACCGGACGAGGAGACCCTGTCCGAGTACTTCATCGCCGTCGGCAACCCCTTGTCGGGAGAGATGCACACCGCGCCCTCGGCGTTCGCCGACGAGAGGCGTCCGCCACCGAAGCTCGTCGCGGCCGACATCACCACGCGGGCGCAGCAGCTGCAGCCGGAGCCGTTCAACGCCGGCGCCCAGTCAGGCAGCGGGACGTGGCGGTTGATCGCCGTCCAGAACCCGCGCTTCGGCGACGTCACCGTCGTTGGCCTCAGCCTGAGCGAGATCGCCGCGACGATGGACCGGATGCGAGCGGTCCAGGCGCTCGGCACCCTCGCCGTCCTGGCCACGCTCGGGCTCGTGTCGTGGTGGGTCCTGCGCCTCGGCCTCCACCCCCTCGAGGACATGGCGGTTGCCGCCGACGCCATCGCCGCCGGCGACCTGTCCCGCCGAGTCACCCCGCCGAGCGCCGGGACCGAGGCGGGGCGTCTCGCCGTCGCCTTCAACGCCATGCTCGAGCGGATCCAACAGGCGTTCCGCGAACGGGAGGCGTCCGAGGAACGGGTCCGGCGCTTCGCCGCCGACGCATCGCACGAGCTGCGGACGCCGCTCACCTCGATCCTCGGATACGCCGAGCTGTACCGGGCGGGAGGGCTGCGGGCCAAGGACGAGCTGGGCGGCGCCATGGCCCGGATGGAGCAGGAGGGCCACCGCATGGCGGCACTCGTCGAGGACCTCCTGCAGCTGGCCCGACTCGACCAGCACCGAGAGCCGGAGCGGGTGCACGTGCAGCTCGACGAGCTCGCCGAAGACGCGGTGCGCGACGCGAGAGCGGTGGAGCCGGACCGTCCGATCACCAGCGAGTTGGCGCCGGTCGCCGTCGAGGCGGACAGCGCGCAGCTGCGCCAGGTCCTCGGCAACCTCCTGTCCAACGCTCGCCTCCACACTCCCCCCGGGACGCCGGTGCACGTCCGGGTGGCCAAGCGCGGAGCGACGGCCGTCCTCGAAGTGGCCGACGAGGGGCCGGGGATGGAGCCCGCGGTGGCGGAGAAGGTGTTCGACCGGTTCTTCCGCGTCGACGCGTCCCGAGCCCGCGCCGCGGGCGGGACTGGCCTCGGCCTGGCGATCGTGGAAGGTGTCGTGACCGCCCACGGCGGGCGCGTGCGGGTCGAGTCCTCGCCGGGCAAGGGGAGTCGCTTCGTGGTCGAGCTCCGCGCCTCCGGTTCCTGACAAGCCCGCATCCGCCTCGCAGGGATCGCACAGCTCTACCCCGCATCGTGGCCTTCTGACCTCATCCGCTCTGGGGCATGCCAACGGCTCCCCACCGAACCCACAGGGGTTTCCAAGGTTCGGGGCCGACACTCACCCATACCATCCACACAAGGAGCATCCGATGGAACCCATCACCGCACCACCCGCACCCGAGAAGACGCCGTTCCTGAAGGGCAAGCGCCTCTCGTCCGCCATCATCGCCGGCGGCGCCGCCCTCGCCATGACCCTCGCTGGACTCGGCATCGCCAACGCGCAGACCGACGACACCACACCGCCGTCGACGTCGACGCCCGCCCCGGCCGACGGCGAGGGCGATGGCGCCAGGCACCATCGTTGCCACGGGCACGGACCGCGGATCGAGGCCGTCGCCAAGGCGCTCGGCCTGACCGTGGCGGAGCTCAAGACCGAGCTCACTCCCGGGAAGTCGATCGCAGATGTTGCCGC
This sequence comes from Acidimicrobiales bacterium, assembly GCA_035525495.1. Taxonomy (GTDB): domain Bacteria; phylum Actinomycetota; class Acidimicrobiia; order Acidimicrobiales; family CADCTF01; genus DATLED01. The sequence goes on from DATLED010000095.1 coordinate 70,641, forward strand.
CGCCCATGGCGTGGACCTGCAGAAGGTCATCGATTCCCTCGTCGCCGACGCCAAGGTTCACCTCGCCGAGGAGGTGGCCGCGGGCGACCTCACGCAGGCTGAGGCCGATGCCCGGGCGGCCAAGCTGCCCGAGCGGATCACGGAGCTCGTGAATCACGCCCGCCCGCTCGACGGCCCCGGCGACGGAGACCACAAGGGCGGTCCCGGTCGGCCCGGCGACGGAGTCCGCAAGGGCGGTCCCGGTCGGCCCGGGGACGGTCGCCGTGACGGCGCCAAGCCGAACCTCGAGGCGGCTGCTTCGGTGCTCGGACTGTCCCCCGACGAGCTTCGCACCGAGCTCGAGGCAGGCAAGTCCCTCGCCACGATCGCCGGTGAGCACAACGTCGCCGTGGGCAAGGTCGTCGAGGCCCTCGTGGCCGACGCCAACGCCAGGCTCGAGCAGGCGGTCACGGACGGCAGGCTGACCCAGGCCCAGGCCGACGAGCGGACCGCCCACCTGACCGAGCGGATCACCGACCTCGTCAACCACGCTGGTCGTCCGCGCGACCGCGGCCACCACGAAGGCCCCGACGGCGGGCACCACGACGCGCCCGATGACGCGCGCGATGACGGCGCCGCTCGGGCGGTGCTCGAGGCGTAGCGCCTCCGCGCCCGGCGCCCGGGAGGAAGGCGGTGACCCGGTCACCGCCTTCCTTCGCGTTCGGGCAACACTGTGCGAATGGCTACTCCCCCGCAGGCCCGAGCTGCGCGCGAGTTCCTCGCGCGGTGACCGACCTTCCTCCGTCGGTCGACCTGCTCGACACGCTCCGCTCGACCGCGGCCATCCGCGAGTTCGAGGACACGCCCGTCGACGACACCACGCTGCGCCGGATCCTCGACACGGCGCGGTTCGCCCCCAACGGCGGGAACGCGCAGTCCTGGCGGGTCGTCGTGCTCCGGGACCCGGAGAAGCGGCGGGCGATGCGCGACCTCTACCTCGAGGGCTGGCGCCTGTACCTGGCGATGCGGGCTGCGGGCCTCCGCCCGTGGGCTCCGGTCACGGACCGCTCGAAGGAGGCAGAGGCCGTGGCGCAGGCTCGCGTCGATGACGATGCCAACGGACGCCCGTTCCTCGGCGAGTTCCCCGAGCACCTCGACGAGGCGCCCGTCCTGCTGCTCCTCCTCGCCGACCTCCGACTCCTGGCCGCCGTCGATCGCGACCTCGACCGGTACACGTTCATCGGGGGCGCGTCCGTCTACCCGTTCGCCTGGTCGCTGCTCCTCGCGGCGCGCGCCGAGGGGCTCGGCGGCGTCATCACCACGATGCCGGTGTATCGGGAGGACGCCGTCAAGGAGCTCCTCGGTGTGCCGGCGGAGTTCGCCGTCGCCGGACTCCTCGCCCTCGGCCATCCGTTGCACCAGCCGACCCGGCTGACCCGCAAGTCGGTCGACGAGTTCACCACCGTCGACACCTTCGACGGGCCCGCGCTCGGATGAACCGCGCCGACGTCGACCGGGCCGTCGCCCTCGCCGGCCTCACGCTCCCCGCCGACGCGGACTTCGAGGTGGTCGGCTCCGATCCCCTGCTTCCCTCGCCCCATCACCTCGGTGAGGGCGCGGCCGTCGCCCGGCTCCTCACCGGGCTCGCAGCCGCTGAGCTGTGGCGTCTCCGGACCGGCCACGCGCAACGGGTGACCGTCGATGCTGCGCACGCCGCCGCTTCGCTCACCTCTTTTGCCCACGTCCGATACCACGACGAGACGAAGCGACCGACGCTCGACCGCGCGGGGATCAACGCCCGCCTCGGCCGGATCTTCGCCACACGCGACGGACGCCACATCCAGCTCCATCCGTCGTTCCAGGACGGCCCCAAGCTGCTCGACGTCCTCGGTCTCGACGACACGGCCACGTCCGAGCACGTCGACGACGCCGTCGCCCGCCGCGACGGCTTCGAGCTCGAAGCCGAGCTCGTCGAGCGGCGGATGTGCGGGGGCGTGGTCCTCACCAAGGACGAGTGGGCCACCCATCCGCAGGGCCAGGCGATCGACGGGCTGCCCGTGGTCTCGATCACGAGGATCGCGGACGCGCCGGTGGAGCAGCTGCGGGAGGGACCTCGCCCGCTCAGCGGCGTGCGCGTCCTCGACCTCACTCGCGTCCTCGCTGGGCCGACATGCGCCAAGACGCTGGCCGAGCACGGCGCCGACGTCCTCCACGTCACGGCCCCCGGCTTCGAGCGCAACGGGCCGTTCGAGGTCGAGACCGGGATCGGCAAGCGCCAGGCTCACCTCGACCTCCGCGACGAGGCGGACGCCGCGCGGTTGCACGAGCTCCTGGCTGGCGCGGACGTGTTCTCCCAGGGCTACCGCCTCGGCGCGCTGGCGAGGAAGGGACTCTCGCCGGAGCAGCTCGCAGCCATCCGTCCCGGCATCGTGTACGTGTCGGAGAACTGCTACGGCCACGTCGGACCATGGGCCGAGCGGCCGGGTTGGGAGCAACTCGGGCAGGCGGCGACGGGGATGTCGCACCGCGAAGGACGGGCGACGCCGGCGGGCACGCCGCAGCTCGCCCCAGCCGCCGTCAACGACTACACGACCGGGTTCTTCGCCGCCTACGGAGCGCTGACCGCGCTGGCCAAGCGGGCCACCGAAGGCGGCTCGTGGCACGTGCAGGTCTCGTTGAGCCAGACGTCGACGTGGTACCAGTCGCTCGGCGACGACGTCGACCCCGCTGCCTCCAGCAGCATCGACGTGACCCCGTTCCTCGACGGGATGGACACGCCCGCCGTCGGCCGAATCTCCTACCTCCGCCCGGCGGTCACGATGTCGAAGACGCCGCCGCGCTGGGACCTTCCGCCGGCGCCCCACGGCACCCATGACGCGGTGTGGGCCGGGTGACGCGCCGCACGAAGATCGTCGCCACCATCGGCCCGGCGACCGAACGGCCCGAACAGCTACGGGCGCTCGTCGACGCGGGCATGGACATGGCGCGCGTGTCGCTCTCGCACGGACCCCTCGACCAGGCTCTCGAGCGGATGGCGCTCGTGCGGGAAGTGGGCGAAGCCGCGGGCCGCTTCGTGGGCGTGCTGGCAGACCTCCCCGGACCCAAGGTGCGGGCGGCGGCCTTCCCCGAGGGCGGCATCGACCTCGATGCCGGTGACCGCCTCCGCCTCGAGCCGGGTTCTCGGGCAGACGGCAGCGGGTCGTCGTCGGCGAAGACGATCGTCGTCCACCACGCCGCTCTCCTCCACGAGATCGAGCCAGGCGACGCGGTCGCCATCGGGGACGGGGGGATCCTGCTGCGGGTCGACGAGGTCACCTCGCGCCACGCGGTCTGCACCGTGCTGACCGGCGGGCGGGTGCAGGGAAAGCCGGGGGTCTCGCTGCCGCCGGAGCGGTCGTCGCTGTCGGCGCCGACCCCCGAGGACCTGCTGTTGCTGGCGACACTCGCCGATGCCGGTGTCGACGCCGTCGCCATCTCCTTCGTGCGGTCGGGAGAGGACATCGACGCGGCGCGGGTCGTCCGTCCCGACGCGATGCTCATCGCCAAGATCGAGACGGCCGAGGCTGTCGCCGACCTCGACGCCATCATCGCCGCCGCCGACGGCGTGATGGTCGCCCGGGGCGACCTCGGTCTGCGTTGCGCCCTCGAGGACGTGCCCCACCACCAGAAGCGGATCATCCGCACGGGCGTCGCCTTTGGCCGCCCCGTCATCACGGCGACGCAGATGCTCGAATCGATGATCCACGCGGCGACACCGACGCGCGCCGAGGTGACCGACGTCGCCAACGCCGTGTTCGACGGGACGTCGGCCCTGATGCTCTCGGGCGAGACGGCCGTAGGCGAGTACGCGGTCGAGGCGGTCGAGACGATGGCCCGTGTCGCCGAACGGGCGGAGGCGGACTTCGACTACCAGGGGTGGGGCCGCGCCCTCGGCCGCCTCCAGACGGCGACGGCGACGAGCGGTTCGGCGGAGGTCCGCATCACCGCCGCCGTCTCGGCCGCCGCCTGGCGCGCTTCGGTCGATGCCGACGTGGCGGCCATCATCGCCTGCACCAACACCGGTGCGACGGCGCGCGCCATCTCCCGCTTCCGACCGCGCGTGCCCGTGATCGCGGCGACGCCGTCGGTGCGAACGGCGCACCAGCTCTCGGTGGCCTGGGGCATCACGCCCATGCTCACCGACCGCCACGCGACAACCGACGACATCGTGTGGTTCGCCGTGCAGACGGCGGTGCAGCGCCGTCACGTCCGCTCGGGCGACCTCGTGGCCGTGCTCGTCGGGTCGCCGAAGGACCCGTCGCCCACGACCGACACGCTCCGCCTCGTCCGCGTGAGGTGACGGCATGACGTCCACCGCGCGACGCCTCGTGGTCGCCCGGGCCATTCGGGGCTTCGCCGACGGCCTCGTCAGCGTGCTGTTGGCCGGCTATCTCAGCCGGCGCGGCTTCTCGCCGTTCCAGGTCGGCGCCATCGTCACGTCGACGCTCATCGGGTCCGCAGGGCTCACGCTCGTCGTGGGGCTGCTCGGGGACCGCCTCCGGGTACGGCCGATCCTGCTCGGCGCGGCGGCGTTGATGGTGGCGACGGGAACGGGGTTCTTCGTCGCCACGCGGTTCTGGCCGATCGTGCTGATCGCCGCCGTCGGCACCCTCAACCCGTCGGGGGGCGACGTCAGCGTGTTCCTCCCCACGGAGCAGTCGGTGCTCGCGGGCGAGGTGTCGGAGGAGCGACGACCACACCTCTATGCGTTCTACAACCTCGCCGGGACGCTCGCCGCGGCCTTCGGTGCGCTGGCCTCCGCGCTCCCGGTCCTCCTCCACGAGCGGCGCGGGTGGGACCTCCTCCACGCCGAACAGCTCGGCTTCGTCGTCTACGCCGCCCTCGCCGTCGCCGTCGGCGTCGTGTACCGAGGCCTCCCCGGCGCCAGCACCGACGTCGCGTTGTCCGACGGCGAGGAAGCGGCGAAGCGGCGCCGTCCGCTCGAGCAGTCGCGCCGCATCGTCCTCGAGCTGGCGGCGCTGTTCAGCCTCGACTCGGCGGGAAGCGGGTTCGCGGTCCAGTCGATGCTCGTCCTCTGGTTGCACCTTCGCTTCGAGCTGTCGGCCTCGCACACGGCCGAGGTGTTCTTCGCGGCGAGCGTCCTCGCCGCGACCTCGCAGCTGCTCGCCGGGCCGATGGCGCGTCGCATCGGGCTGGTCCAGACGATGGTCGTGACCCACATCCCGGCAAACGTGTTCCTCGTCCTGTCCGCCTTCGCGCCTTCCGCGACGGTCGCCATCCCACTGCTCCTCGTGCGGGCGCTGCTGTCCCAGATGGATGTGCCGGCGCGCCAGTCCTTCGTCATGGCGGTCGTCCCGCCGAACGAGCGCGCGGCCGCGGCCAGCGTCACCAACGTGCCCCGCAGCCTCGCGTCTGCCGTGACGCCGCTGATCGCCGGGTTCCTCCTGACGAAGAGCGTGTTCGGGTGGCCCTTGATCATCGCCGGCACGGTGAAGATCACCTACGACCTCTTGCTGCTCGTGCTGTACCGCGCCGTCCCTGCTGAGGTGGGCGCGCAGCGCGCGCGGCGGTGATTCGACCGATCTCAGGCCGCGGCTTCGAGCTCCTCGACGAGCAGGGCCAGCGCGGCGACGGCGAAGGCGACCATGTTCGCCTCGCGGTCGGCCGACCCGGTGAGCACGTGCCGCGTCTGCTCCCGTGGGCCGCTGACCGCGACCCACGCGTGGCCCGCAGGGTCGCCATAGGGATTGCCCGAAGGTCCGGCGGCACCGCCTTCGCCGATCCCCCACGTCGACCCGAGACGCACGACGGCCGAGGCGGCGAGGTAGTGGGCGAACTCCTGGGTGGCGCCCCGCATCCCCGGCGGCGCCGGCACGGCGCCGCTGAAGAACGAGCGGGACGCGGCGGCCGTGTACACGACGGCGCCGCCGACGAAGTACGCGGACGCGCCCGGGAGAGCGAGAAGGGACGCCGAGACGATCCCCCCGCAGGAGCCCTCGGCGACGCCGACGGTCTCACCCCGACGACGGAGAAGGGTGGCCGCGGTGGCGGCGACAACGGACAGCGCGGGTTCGAACAGCACGCGGGCAGTCTCGCTCCCGAGACGTAGCTTTCGCGCATGGCCCGCCTCGGAGACGTCGTGTTCGATTGCCGCCACGCGGCCTCGCTTGCTCGCTTCTGGGCGGCGGCGGTCGATGGTTACGCAGTCGCGCCATACGACGACGAGGAGATCGCGCGGCTGCAGTCGCTTGGCATCGCCGGTCCGGAGGACGACCCTGGGGTCGTCGTCGAGCGCCTCGACTCGGGTGTTCCGCGGTTGTACTTCCAGCAGGTCACCGAGCCGCGGGTGGCGGAGAAGAATCGGCTCCACCTCGACCTCCGGTGCGACGACCTGGCCGCCGAGGTCCGGCGACTCGTCGCCCTCGGGGCCTCGGTGCTCGCGTCGTTCGAGAGGCGTAAGGTCCTCGCCGACCCTGAGGGCAATGAGTTCTGCGTCGAGGAGCGTCCGTGAACCGCATCGAGATCGAAGTGAAGCTGAACCGTGACCGGGCGTGGCTGCTCGAGACCCTCTCCACGATGAGCGAGGAGGACCTCTACGCACCGCGCACGCCGAGCGAGCACGACCCCTCGTCCACCTGGTCCTACGCCGACCACTTCGTCCACACGACGCTGATTGAACGGAACTGGAACAACATGTTCCGCCGCCACCTCGAGGGCAAGCAGGGCATGACCCTCGGCGCCAACGAGGACGGCACCCGCCAGAGCCGCGAGGAGGTCATGGCCGGCATCCACCGCTGGACCGAGGAGTGGAAGGCCGAGCACCAGGGCAAGCCGCTCGACGAGCTGGTCCGCGTCGGGCTCGAGGTCCGGGCCGAGACGTTGGCGCTGCTGGCATCGCTCGACGACGAGCAGCTGTCCTCGAAGATCCCTGGAGCGCCGTGGGCCGACGGGACCGTCGGCGGGATCATGGCCGCCAACGCCGACCACGGCCGCACCCACTTCGGCTGGGCCAAGGCAGGCAACGCCGGCCCCGCATGACGTTGGAAACCCCCGGCGGTTCTGGGCGGGTTGAACCACCGGTGCGGTGGTTGAGCCCACCCAGAACGAGCGTGCGCGGCTATGAGGCGGCGCTGCGCGCCATCGCCGCCCGCACCCGTCCGAGCAGGTCGCGGGGCGAGAAGGGCTTGACGATGTAGTCATCGGCACCCAACGCGAACGCGCGGACACGATCGGCCCGATCGATGGAGGAGGTGACGACCACGATCGTCACCTCCGCCGTCGCCGGGTCTCCCCGGAGCGCCCGGCAGAGGTCGAGCCCGTCGTTGCCGTCGGCGGCTCCGAGGTCGATGTCCACGAGCACACAGGTCGGGCGCGTCCGGCGGGCCGCGTCCAGCGCCTCCGCCACCGAACCCGCCTCCTCCGTCTCGAATCCGGCCACCGAGAGGTTCAGCCTGGCCAGGCCCCGCAACTCCTCGCTGTCGTCGACGATGAGCACGCGGGCGACGTCGACGGGCGCGGACGATGCCGTCGTCGGCTCGCGACGGCCACCGAGGTCCTCCAGAGCGATCGCTCCGTCGAGCAGCGCGTCGATGGCGGCCGACGGCTGTGCCCTGGCGAACAGGAACCCCTGCGCCATGTCGCTCCCGAGGCTTCGCAGGCGGCGGAGCTGGTCGGACGTCTCGACACCCTCGGCGACCACCTCGATGTCGAGGGCGTGGGCCATGGCGACCACGGCGGCGACGATCGCCGTGTCCTCGGGATCGACGCCGAGGCCGCTCACGAAGGCTCGATCGATCTTGAGCTCGTCGATCGGGAACCGCTTCAGGTAGGCGAGCGACGAGTATCCGGTGCCGAAGTCGTCGACGGAGATCGAGATGCCGAGCACCTTCAGCTCGCGAAGTACCCTCAGCGCCGAACTCGTATCCGTCATGAGCACGCTCTCCGTGACCTCGAGGCACAGCAGTCGCGGGTCGACGCCCGTCGACTGGATCGCCTGGTCCACCACGGCGACGATGGCGGCGTCGAACTGCCTCGCCGACACGTTGACCGACACGGAGATCGGGTCGTCGGGGCGAAGCGCCGCCCACGTCGCGGCTTGCGCACACGCCTCGCGGAGGATCCACGAGCCGATGGGCACGATGAGGCCGCTCGCCTCGGCGTGGGGGATGAAGTCGAGCGGAGGGATGGGCCCGTCCTGGGGATGCTCCCACCGGAGCAGTGCCTCGACGCCGGTGACCTGATCGCGAAGCAGCGACACCTTCGGCTGGTAGAGGAGCCGGAACTCGCCGCGGTCGATGGCGAACCGCAGGGCCGTCTCGCGCGCCGTCCGCAGGGACGACGCTGTGCGCATCTTGTCCTCGAACAGCGTCGACGTGCCGACGCCGTGCTCCTTGCCGATCCGCAGCGCGGTGTCCGCGGCGGCGACGATGGCTTCGCCGTCCCGCTCACCCGGTTCGACGATGGCCACACCGACACCGATGGTCAGGTGCACCATTTCGCCGTCGATTTCCAGGGGCGCGCCGACGTCCTCCTGCACCCGGCGCGCCAGCGCCTGCGCCGCAGCGATGTCGAAGTCCTCCACCAGGAGGTAGAACTCGTCGCTCCCGGCCCGCGCGACGACGTCGAAGATCCCCGACTCCCGCTCGGCGATCGCGATCGTTTGCGTCAGACGGCGAGCGACCTCGACCAGGACCCGGTCACCGCAGTCGTGCCCGAAGCGGTCGTTGATGTCCCGGAGCTGGTCGACGTCGATGCTCAGGACCGCGGAGCTCCACTGCTGGCGTTCGGCCCTCGTGAGCGCCCGCTCGAGCCGCTCGTGGAAGATGCGGCGCATCGGTAGACCCGTCAGGGGGTCGTGGATCCGCGCGTGCGCCAGCTCGGCCTCGGCGGCGCGTTGGCGCGTGACGTCCCGGATGTGCATGACCACGCCGAGCACCGCGGGGTCGGAGAGGAGGTTCGACGCGATCGCTTCCACGTTGCGCCATGTACCGTCCGCGTGTTGCAGCCGGCACTCGAACAGCTCGCTGGGACCTTCGCCGCCCTGAAGGACACCGACGAACCACAGGCGAGCCGTGGCGCGGTCGGCCGGATGGATGAGGCCGAGCCCGTCACTGCCGAGCCAGCGGTCGGGGTGGTGACCGAGCATTTGCTCGACCGAAGGACTCACGTAGAGGACACCGGCGTCGGGGCCGTGGATGGAGACGATCTCGGATGCTTTCTCCACCACGGCCCGGAAGCGACTCTCGCTCTTCTCCTGCGCGTCGACGGCACGGCGGCGCACCACGGCCTGCGCGACCTCGTGGCCGATGACTTCCAGGGTCTCGAACGCCGCGGGCGACAGGGGGCTGCCGCTCTCGACCCCGAGGACGCCAACGACCTCGTCACCGACGAGCAGGGGCATGCGGACGAGCGACCGCCCCTCCTCACCGCCGGTCGCTCCTCGCTCGGCGCCTTTGGCGTCCGCGCTCAGCCAGATGCGCGCCGTCTCCGCTCCGAGCACGCGGACAATCGCTTCGCAGGTGTGGTCCAACGCGTCCGCCCAGGGGTCCGCCACGACGAACGCGTTGCGGACCTCCGACAACAGGGTCGCGAGCGACGTGCGTTCCTGCAGCAGGAGCGCCGCCCGTTCTCGCTCGACGACCCGACCCAGCTGGGTGCCGACCGCACCCATGACCGACATGAAGTCGACGTCGGACAGGTCGCCAGGCGTCGCCGAGAACAGCTCGAGGACGGCAGCCACCTCCTCGCCGACCAGGACCGGCATTCCGAACGCCGACCGCAGCCCGACCGTCCGGGCGGCGGCGGCCCGCGCCGGGCACAGCGCGGACCCGGACCCGGACTCGACCCACTGGGCAGCTCGGGTTGCCAGCGCGAGCCCGGAGACGCCTTGACCCGCCTCGATGACGACGTCCGCGGTCGCGTCCACCAGCGGCGCCCATCGGTCGGGGTCGACCTCCACATTCCAGATCCCGGATGGCACCAGCCGGCCGTCGTCGACGAGGAGCACATGCCCGAGCTCCCATCCCGTCGCCCGGCACACCAGTCCGAGAACGTCGGCGGCGGCGCGATCGAGACGGTCGCTGGCGTTGGCGGCCACGGCGACGGCCTCGAGAAGGGAGAGGAGGCGGTGCTCCCGCTCGAGCCGCTGCTCGGCGTGACGACGTTTGGAGATATCCCGCACGAAACCGGTGATGAAGGGCTCACCGTTGGTGTCCCAGGTGTTGAGGGTCACCTCGACGGGGATCTCGGCGCCGTCGCTCCGGAGGACGGACGTCTCCACGACCATGCCGCCGGCCGTCGAAGCCGACGCCATGAGCACGCGCCGGACGGACTGGTCGAGCGTCTCCCGCAACCGTTCCGGGACCAGGACCTCGATGTCCCGACCGAGGATCTGGTCCTCCTCGTAGCCGAACAGTGCCGAAGCCGCCGGGTTCCACCCCGTGATCTCGCCGCCGAAGCGGAACGTCACCATCGCGTCGAGGGCCGAGGCCGTGATCGCGCGCAGCTGGCGCTCGGAGGACTCCACGGCGTGGGCGGCGTCGATCGTCGCGCTGACGTCCTCGAGCGCTCCGAGGAGCTTCGTCAGTCGCCCGTCGGCGTCATGGGCGACCTGCGCATAGCCACGGACTCTGCGGGTGCCGCCGTCGGCGTGCCGGATGCGGAAGTGCATCGAGATCGGCGCCGGATCCTCGCGGAGCTTCGCCATCGCCTCGAGGATGCCCGGCCGGTCGTCCTCGTGGATCACCGACAGGAAGAGCTCGTCGCCCGGCTCGGCCGACCCGGGGTCGAGGCCGAGAACGCGGTAGAAGTCGTCGGACCAGGCGGGCGTCCCTGTTTCCAGGTCGACCGACCAGCTGCCGATCAGACCAAGGGTTGCCCCAGCAACGTCCGCGTCCTTCACCACCATCAGTCTTTACGTGGTCGCGCCGAGGCGCACGCGCAATTCGGCGGAGGCGACGCCCAGATGGTGCTCCAGCGCCTCGACGAGCTCGCTCACGCGGTCGAACTCGCCTTGCCCGGCCGCGGCTTCGATCTCCGCCGTCAGGGTTCGCGCCGCGATTACTCCGAAGCTTCCGGCGCTCCCCCGGAAGGAGTGCGCCACCCGGGCTGCTCGACGACCGTCCTCCTCGGCGACGGCCGCGCGGAGCTCGACCAACCGGTCCTGGCTCGTCGATTGAAAGGTCGCGAAGAGGTCGGCGACCGTCTCGGGCGCCTCCCTTGCCAGTGCTTCGAGCTCCTCGACGATCGACTCATCGAGTGCCGCCCCCGAGGTGGACGTCGCGGCGACGGCCTCCTCGAGGGGGGTCGAGGCGCCGTCCACCAGCGCCGCCACCTCTCGCAGGAGCTCGTCCCATACCACGGGCTTCGCCACGAAGGCGTCCATCCCGGCGGCCAGGCACCGGTCGACCTCTCCATGCATGGCGCTCGCCGTCATCGCGACGATGGGAACGCGAGCCCGCCCGGTCTCAGTCTCGCGGCGACGGATGGCGGCCGACGCCTCGTACCCGTCCATCACCGGCATCTGGCAGTCCATGAGCACGACCGCGAAGCGCTCGGCGTCGACGAGGTCGACGGCCTCTCGCCCGTTGGCCGCCAACACGACCGCATACCCGTGGCGGCGGAGCATCGCCTCCGCCAGGCGGCTGTTCACGGCGTTGTCCTCCGCGACGAGGATCCGCGCGGTGCGATCGGAGACCTGCGAGGTGGTGTCCGCGACCTCGGCGGCGGCCGGGCGTCGGCGGGCCATGCCCATGACGCCGTTGATGGCGTCGAGCAGCGCGGACCGCCGCACGGGCTTCGTGAGGTGCACGGTGATCCCGGCGCGCCGGGCCCGCTCCCCGTCCACGCGAGCCGATGACGAGGTCAACAGCACGAGTCGTGTCGTCGACAGGCTCGGCTCCTCGCGGATGATGCCGGCCAGTTCGAGACCGTCCACGCCGGGCATCTGGTAATCGAGCAGTGCGAGGTCGAACGGCTCGCCGGCGGCGGCGGCCTGCTCGAGGATCTCGAGAGCGTCTCGCGCCCGTGCCGCCGTGGCGGTCACGACTCCCCATCCTCGCAGTGTGGTCTCGAGGATCCTCCGATTGGTGACGTTGTCGTCGACGACGAGCGCCCGCAGCCCGCGCAAGCCCGACCGGTCGGCAGCGGCGTCTGCGGGTCCGGCGGCGGCCGGGTCGGCGACCTCGAGCGGCAATCGCACCGAGAACGTGCTGCCTGCTCCGCGCGTGCTCGACGCGGAGATCGTCCCGCCCATCAGCTCGACGAGCTGCTTCGAGATGGCGAGCCCGAGCCCCGTGCCGCCGAAGCGCCGAGTCGTCGACGCGTCCGCCTGCGAGAAGCTCTGGAAGAGCCGGCCCAGATCGGCATCGGCAATGCCGATGCCCGTGTCCTGTACGCAGAAGGTCACGGTCCCCGGTTCGTCGACGCGCACGCCGAGCAGGACCTCGCCGGCCATCGTGAACTTGACGGCGTTGCTGGCGAGGTTGAGCAGCACCTGGCGGAGTCGCCCTGGGTCACCCACCGCCCACGAGGGCACGTCGTCGGCCACGTCGACCACCAACTCGAGCCCCTTGGCGTCGGCGGCCGCGGCCAACAGCTCCGCGACGCCGTGGACCAGGAACGGCAGATCGAACGCGATCGCCTCGATCTCGAGCCGACCCGCCTCCATCTTGGAGAAGTCGAGGATGTCGTTGAGCACCGACAGCAGCGCCTCGGCCGACGCCTTCGCCGTGGTCGCGAACTCCCGCTGCTCAGGATCGAGGCGGGTGTCGAGGAGCAGCTCCGTCATCCCCAGCACCCCGTTCATCGGCGTGCGGATCTCGTGGCTCATCGTCGCGAGGAACTCGGACTTCACCCTGGCGGCGCCGAGGGCATCGTCGGTCGCCTCGCGCAGGTCGAGCATCACCCTCCGACGGTCCTCCAGTACGCGCCCGATCAGCAACAAGCCGATGCACAGCAGGGCGGCGAGGCCGCCGGTGGTCGCGAAGACGAACCCCTGCAAGCGGCGGATCGGTGCGAGCGCCTTGTTCGCGGGGACCTCGGCGACGACGGCCCACCCCAGGGTGGGCACGGGGGCAAACGCCCGCATCCGCTCGACGGTGCCGTCGTCGACCGTGGTCGTCCCACGCTCGCCGGCGAGGGCGGCGGCGACCTGGGGGTCGTCCCGCAGCGGAACCGGATCGCCTCCCCTCACGTCGCCGGCCGTCGACTGCAGGGGCACGCCCCGCTGGTCGGTCAGGAGCAGGTCGGTGTCGTCGGAGGTCACGTTGGAGGCGAACTCACCGAGGGTCTCGAGCCCGTAGGTGGCCACGATGATCCCCACGCGCCGGCCATCGTGCACGATCGGCGCAGCGGCGGCGACGACGACGGCGTTCCCCGTGACGGCCGTTCGGTACGCCTCGGACACATAGGGGCCGTTGGTCGTGGTGACGCCCCGGTACCAGTCGCGAAAGGCGAAGCTCGTCCCCACGATCCCGGGCGTCTCCGGGCGAGCCGCCACCAGGACCCCGTCAGCGTCGGTGAGGAACGTCGCGGGGATGCCGGGGCGGGCCCGCAGCAGGCCAATGAGGTGCAGGTCGATCGTGGCCGCATCCGGCGCGCCGCCGGTCATCTGGTCGATAAGGCTGGGTCGGGCGGCATACGACGCGACGAGGTCGAGCAGGCCGTCGAGCTCATTCCCCACCGCGTTCGCGGCCACGGTCGCGGTCGTGTCGAGCCGGCCCTCGACCTCCTGACGGAGGGCCCGCGTCGAAGCCGAGGAGGTCGTGTAGGCGAGCGTGCCGAGCGGGACGAGCGCGAGCGCGGCGCACGCCGCCAGCAGGGCAGAGACGGGGAGCAGTCCTCTGCGATCGGAACGTTCGAAAGGTGGCGGCTGACCCTTCGTGCTGGAGCGCCTGCCACGGCCCAGTCGTCGCATTTGCCTCAGTGATCGGCAGGTGTTCCCTGACCATTGAGTCCATGGCCCAAAAGGGCCGCCCCTTCGAGCCACGTGACGACCGATGGCTGCCACCGAACGGCGCTCCGGTAGGCGAGCAGGTCGTCGGACCAGGCCCGAACGGCGGACATCATCCCGGCGGCGATGTCTGGCCGCGCTGCGACGACCGACAGCGGAACCTGCTGGGTCCGGATCGTGAACAGGACCGCGCCCGTCCTGGGGAGCCGGCGCAGGGTCTGGCGCTCCGAGCGGAGCCACAGATCGTCCGGAACGGTCCGTGGCGTCGTCGGCGGCGGAGGCGGTTCGGGGAGATGCAGCTCGGGTGAGTCGTGGATCAGCCAGTTGCGCCGCCACACCGGCCGGTCGGCGCGCAGGCGATCGACGAAGCGGTCGACCCGGAACGCCAGCTCCTCGGCGTATGCGGGAACAGGACCGTGCACGGCGGCCAGTGGCAGTCCGACTTTGTCCGAGAGCCGCCACATCGACGGGAAGCACACGACCCCGGAGGCGAGGACCCACCCGCCGTCGTCGTCGTTCCGGACGAGAACGCAACGGTCCTCCTGGACGGACAATGCGGCGGCGATGAGTGGCGTCGGCGCGCTCCCGAGCGCGCCGCCGACGGCGGCGCCGACGAGCGCGGCGGCTTCCGCTTCGGCCGCTCGGACGGCGGGGCCACCACACGACGCGACCACCGCGTCGGGCCGTTCACGCACCAAGCGTGCCTTCGCCCGCAGCTCGTCGGTTCGGGCCTCGTCGGCGATGAGCCACTGCGACTCGTCGAGCGCGCGCGTCCCCATCGGGTGCCACGGCGGACCGGGGGTCAGCTGGAGCTCATCCAACCACGGCGGGGGCAACGCGTCGGTGGTGGCAGGGCGGGGACGCATGGCGCCCCCCGATCCTGCACCACACGACGACGTTGCGGTCGGGACCTACTGGGGCGCGACCGTCATCCTGAGCTCTTCGGCCGACATCTTCGAGCGACCGGGGATCTCCTGCTCCTTCGCCAGCTGGGTGACCTGCGCACCGGTGAGATCGATCTTGTCGGCCATCGTCGGTGCCCCGAGCTCGGCCTTGCGGGCCTCGAGACGCTCGGCCAACGACTCGCGCTGCTCGGCGCTGGTGTTGGACCGGACGGGCGGGAAGAGGTTCGACTCCTCCTCCTCGGCGTGGTGCTCGACCTGCTCGATGAGGACGGTGACCTTGGCCGCCCAGTTCTCGGTGTTCGGCTCCAAGGCGGCGATCTCCTCCATCACGGCCTTGGCCGAGTGGTGCTCCTCGAACCCCTCTGCGATCGTGTCCTTCACCTCGTCGCTGAGGCCCTGGACCTCGGGATAGAAGATCTCCTCCTCGATGGTCGTGTGGACCTCGAGCTCCGTCAGGATCATCGTCGCCAGGGTCGCCATCTCGCCGAGATCGTCGGACTCCTTCGCCGACTTGAACCGGGTGAACAACCCCCGGACTCGGTTGTGGTCAGAGGTCAACAGCTCGAGTACGTCCATGCCTCGGCCATACCCCGTTCGCCCGGGAAATCACCGCCGTTCGCCACGTAGGGTTCGGGTGTGCACGGGGACCGCTTCGTCGACGCCCACGACGGCATCCGCATCGCCGTGCGCGACCACGGCGGCGACGGTCGCGACCTCGTCCTGCTCCACGGCGCCGGCACCCATCTGCTGTCGGTCTTCAACGTGGCGCGCAAGCTCGAGGGTGGGTTCCGCGTCGTGTCCATGGACGCCCGTTGGTCGGGGCAGTCGGGGGATTCGCCGACCTACTCGTGGGACGATCTCGTGCACGACGTCGAGGCGGTCGTCGACGGGCTCGGCCTCGACGATCCGGTCGTCGTCGGTCACTCGTGGGGTGGCATGATCGCGGCCCACTACGGCGCCGCTCACCCCGACGCACCGGCCGTCGTGAACCTCGACGGCCACGGCAGCGGCGATGCGTCGCTGTACGACGGGGTCACCGCTGAGGAGTACGAACGCTTCCGCGTGCTGCTGGCGGAGACCAACGAGGCATCGGTCGCATCCGTCAACGAAGGCGATGAGACCTGGTTGGCGGCGGCGAAGGACGAGTTCCGCGCGATGACCTCGGTGATGGGCGTTCCGCCGACGATGGTCGAGGAGTGGACGGACCGCACGTTCGTCGACCTCGGCCACGGCCGTTGGCGACGCCACCCGAGCCCGCCGCTGTTCGAGGGACTGCGGGGTGATCTCGACCTCTTCTCGTTGTACCGCCGCGTCGAGTGCCCGCTGCAGATCTTCAACTGCACGGCGGACGCTCCCGGGCTCCCACCGGAGATGGCGCCGTTCATGTCCGCGTACCGCCGCGGGCTGAGCAGGGCGCTGCGGGATCTGGCCGAGGAGCGGCCGAACGTCGACATCGTGGAGCTGCCGGACTTCCACCACAACGGCGTGCTGGCGCGCGGCGCCGGCCCTGCGGTCGACGCCATCCGTCGCTTCGTCGCTGCCGTCGCCTGATGCGGAAGCTCCTGATCGCCAACCGGGGCGAGATCGCGATCCGGATCGCCCGGACTGCCGCCGACCTCGGGATCACCACCGTCGGCATCCACGCGCCGGACGACGCTGCCTCCCTCCACGTGCGGGCGATGGACGACGCGGTCGCCCTGACCGGTGCCGGACCGGCGGCTTACCTCGACGTGGCCGCGGTCGTGCGGGCGGGCGTCGACGCCGGCTGCGACGCCGTGCACCCGGGGTACGGGTTCCTCTCCGAGCATGGGGCGTTCGCTCGCGCGGTCGCCGACGCCGGCATGACCTTCGTCGGCCCGACCGCAGAGACACTGCAGCTGTTCGGCGACAAGGTGCGGGCGCTCGCCTTGGCGGAGTCGGTCGGCGTCCCCGTGCTGCGGGGGACGCGGGGCGTGACGTCGCTCGCGGAGGCGACATCGTTCCTCGCCGCGCTCGGACCGGGCGGCGCGGTGATGGTCAAGGCGGTGGCGGGCGGCGGCGGGCGGGGCATGCGCCCGGCAGCGTCCGCGGACGAGCTGTCGGCAGCCTTCGAGCGGTGCGCGTCGGAGGCGTCGGTCTCGTTCGGAAGTGGGGATCTGTACGTCGAGGAGCTCGTCCTGCGTGCCCGTCACGTGGAGGTGCAGATCGTCGGCGACGGCACCGACGTCTCGCACCTCTGGGACAGGGAGTGCAGCCTCCAGCGCAACCGGCAGAAGATCGTCGAGGTGGCACCGGCACTCGCCGTCGACGACGACGTGCGCACGCAGCTTCTCGCGTCCGCGGTGTCGTTGGCCGAGGCCGCGCGCGTCGTCGGCTTGTGCACCGTCGAGTTCCTGGTCGAACCGGCGACCGGGAGGTTCGTCTTCCTCGAGGTGAACCCGCGCCTCCAGGTCGAGCACACCGTCACCGAGGAGGTGCTGGGGCTCGACCTCGTCCAGCTGCAGTTGGACCTGGCGGACGGCGCGTCCCTGGTGGATCTCGGCGTCGACGAGGCACGCGTGCCGACGCCGCGCGGGGTCGCGGTGCAGTGCCGCGTGAACCTCGAAGGCGCGGGAACGCTCGCCGCCTACCAGCCGCCGTCGGGGCACGGCGTGCGGGTCGACGGCTTCGGGTACGCCGGGTACGCGACGTCGTCCCGGTACGACCCGCTGCTGGCGAAGGTGATCGTGCACGCCGGACGTGGGGGGCTCGACGGTGGCTTCGCCAAGGCGGGCCGGGCACTGTCGGAGTTCCGGCTCGAGGGTGTCCCGACGAACCTCCCCTTCCTACAGCGGCTGATGGCCGATCCCGAGGTGCGCGCCGGCGATGTCCACACCACGTTCGTCGACGAGTTCGTCGACTCGCCGGCCTCCGAGCCGACCCGCCGCTGGTTCCAGCCGGAGACCGCCGTCGACACCGCTTTTGCCAGCGGGATCCCGCCGACGTCGGCGGGATCCCGCTGGCAAAAGGAGGGATTCCGGTCGGAGGGCACCCGCGCGGTCGTCGCGCCGATCCAGGGGACGGTCGTGAACATCGACGTCGTCGAAGGAGATGCCGTCGTCGCCGGGGGGCCGATCCTGGTGATGGAGTCGATGAAGTTGGAGCACGTCGTGTCGGCCGATGTGTCCGGCACCGTGCGGACGGTCACCGTCGCCGTCGGCGACACGGTCGTCGAAGGGCACACCCTCGCCCTCGTGGAGGTCGACATCGCGGTGACCGAGGGGACGGCCGTCGCGGCGGACGACGACGTGGACCTCGATCAGCTGCGCCCCGAACTCGCCGAGGTGGTCGACCGGCATCGGCGGATGAGCGACGAGGGACGCCCGTGGGCGGTCGAGCGGCGTCGCAAGCACGGACAGCGAACCGCACGAGAGAACGTCGAGGACCTCTGCGACCCCGGGACGTTCGTCGAGTACGGACCGATGACGGTCGCCGCCAGGAGGCGACGCAACACCATCGACGAGCTCATCGACCAGACGCCCGCGGACGGTCTCGTCATGGGGCTTGCGTCCATCAACGGCGACCGCTTCGGCGAGGACCGCGCTCGCTGCGCCGTGATGGCCTACGACTACACCGTCCTCGCCGGAACGCAGGGCGCGCACAACCACGTGAAGCTCGACCGGATGGCGGAGCTGGCGCTGCGATGGCGGCTCCCGACGGTCTTCTTCACCGAGGGCGGCGGTGGGCGGCCGGGCGACACCGAAGGCGGCGGCGGGTTCATCCGCGGCTTCGAGTACTGGCCGAAGCTCAGCGGAGCCGTGCCGCTCGTGGGGATCACGTCCGGGCGGTGCTTCGCCGGGAACGCGGCGATCCTCGGCTGCTGCGACGTCATCATCGCGACAACGGATTCGGCCCTCGGCATGGGCGGACCGGCGATGGTGGAAGGCGGTGGGCTCGGCGTGTTCCGTCCGGAGGACATCGGTCCCGTCGACGTCATGCAGGCCAACGGGACGATCGATGTGCTCGTCGACGACGAGACGGCAGCGGTGGCGGTCGCGAAGCAGTACCTGTCCTACTTCCAGGGGCCGCTCGACGACTGGACGTGCGCAGACCAGCGGCGGCTGCGCCACGTCGTCCCGGAGAGCCGTGTGCGCGTCTACGACGTGCGGCGGGTCCTCGAGCTGTTGGCCGACGAGGGGTCCGTGCTCGAGCTGCGCCCGAAGTTCGGGCGGGCGATGATCACCGCGCTGGCGCGGGTCGAGGGTCGTCCGGTGGGCGTCATCGCCAACAACCCGGCGCACCTCGGCGGCGCCATCGACGCCGATGCATCGGACAAGGCCGCGCGGTTCTTCCAGCTGTGCGAGGCCTTCGACCTGCCGATCGTGTCGCTGTCGGACACTCCGGGGAACATGGTCGGACCCGAGGCCGAGAAGACGGCGCTGATCCGGCACTGCTCCCGCATGTTCCTGATCGGCGCCAACCTGACCGTCCCCATCTTCTCGGTGATCCTGCGCAAGTCCTACGGCCTCGGCGCCATCGCCATGACCGGGGGGTCGTACCAGGCGTCGATGTTCTGCGTGTCGTGGCCGACCGGCGAGTTCGGCGGGATGGGGCTCGAGGGGTCGGTGAAGCTCGGCTACCGCAACGAGCTGGCGGCCATCGAGGATCCGGCGGAGCGCAAGGCGACGTTCGACCGGATGGTGGCGGCGGCGTACGCCGCCGGCAAGGCGATCGTGCGGGCGTCGGGGCCGGCGCTCGACGACGTGATCGATCCCGCCGACACCCGCCGCTGGATCGCCGCCGGGCTCCGCTCGCTCCCGCCCCTCCCACCCCGCACCGAGAAGAAGGTCCGCTGGATCGACGCCTGGTAGCGGCGCCGGTTCGCCGACCGCCACCTTTCGACGATCAGGTGCTGCCGAGGTCGTCGTCGATGTCGACCTCGGCCGCGGGCACGTTGGCCGCGGCTCTCACGACTCCAGCACCTCGCCTTTGCCGATCACCACCACCCCGCCGTCCGACACCCGGAACCGGGCCCGGTCGGCCTCAGGGTGGACGCCGATCTCGGCGCCGTCGGGGATCACGACGTACTTGTCGACGATGGCGTTGCGCACCACCGCGTGCTGGCCGACCTCCACGCCCTCGAACAGGACGGAGTTCTCCACCCGCGCCCATGAGTGCACGCGCACGCCCGGCGAGAGGACGGAGCGGTTCACCGTCCCTCCGGAGACGATGACTCCGGGCGACAGGAGGCTGTCGAGGGCGACACCGAGGCGACCCTCCGACGCGTGCACCGTCTTGGCGGGCGGAAGCGGCGGCTGGTCCGTGAAGATCGGCCACTCCCGGTTGTAGAGGTTGAACACCGGGTGCGTCGACATCAGGTCGAGGTGGGCGTCGTAGAACGAGTCGAGCGTCCCCACGTCGCGCCAGTAGCCGCGGTCGCGGTCCGTGCCTCCCGGAACGACGTTGTCGCGGAAGTCGTAGACCGCGGCCTCGCCGCGCGCAACGAGCGCAGGGATGATGTTGCCGCCCATGTCATGGTTGCTGTGGTCATCGAGGGCGTCGGCCCGTACCGCCTCGATGAGGACCTCGCGGGAGAACACGTAGTTGCCCATCGATGCGTAGATCTCGTCGGGCGAGTCGGCCAGTCCTTCGACGTCCGTCGGCTTCTCGCGGAAGGAGGTGATCCGGCGACCGTCGGGTGCCACCTCGATGACGCCGAACTGGTCGGACTGGGAGCGGGGCTGGCGGATGCCGGCGACGGTGACGCCCGCGCCCGAGGCGATGTGCTGCTCGACCATCTGCCGAGGGTCCATGCGATAGATGTGGTCGGCGCCGAAGACGAGGACGTGGTCCGGGCACTCGTCATAGATGAGGTTGAGGCTCTGGTGGATGGCGTCGGCCGACCCGGCGTACCAGTGCGGCCCGAGGCGCTGCTGCGCAGGGACTGGCGCCACGTAGTTGCCGAGGAGCGTCGACATGCGCCACGTCTTGGCGATGTGGCGGTCGAGTGAGTGGCTCTTGTACTGCGTGAGCACGACGAGCTTGAGATAGCCACCGTTGACGAGGTTCGAGAGCACGAAGTCGATCATCCGGTACATGCCGCCGAACGGGACGGCGGGCTTGGCGCGGTCGGCCGTCAGCGGCATGAGCCGCTTCCCTTCGCCGCCCGCCAGGACGATGCCCAGGACCTTCGTCGCCATCGTCGCAACCTAACGTCTCGCCTGCATGCACCGAGCCGACCTCCTGACGCGCGAGTACCCGCCCGAGGTCTACGGGGGTGCCGGCGTCCACGTCGAGTACCTGGCGAAGGAGCTTCGCCGCGTGGTCGAGGACGTGCGGGTCCACTGCTTCGGGTCGCCGCGCGACGAGCCCGGCGTCGTGGCTTACGAAGACCCGCCGGCACTGGCCCGCGCCAACGCCGCGCTGCGGACGATGGGCATCGACCTCGAGATGGCGGCGGCCTGCGCGGGGACGGATCTCGTCCACAGCCACACCTGGTACGCCAACCTCGCAGGCCACACCGCCAAGCTCCTCCACGGCGTCCCCCATGTGGTCACCACCCACAGCCTCGAGCCGTTGCGCCCGTGGAAGGCCGAGCAGCTCGGCGGCGGGTATGCACTGTCGTCGTGGTGTGAGCGGGTGGCGATCGAAGGCGCCGATGCCGTCATCGCCGTCTCGTCGGGGATGCGGGACGACGTGCTGCGGGCCTATCCCGACGTCGAACCCTCCAAGGTCGTGGTCGTGCACAACGGAATCGACACCGACGAGTACGCGCCGTCGACGGCTACCGATGTGATCGAGCGCATCGGCATGGACCCGTCGTATCCGTCGGTCGTATTCGTCGGACGGATCACGCGACAGAAGGGCCTCCCCTACCTGTTGCGGGCCGCGGCGGCGCTCCCCGGCAACGTGCAGCTCGTGCTGTTGGCCGGTGCGCCGGACACTCCCGAGATCGAGGCCGAGGTCCGCGGGCTCATCGAGTCGCTGCAGTTGGAGCGTCCCGGCCGCGTGCTCTGGGAGCCGGCGATGCTGCCGCGGCCCGACGTCGTGCAGGTGCTGTCGCACGCGTCGGTGTTCGTGTGCCCATCGATCTACGAGCCGATGGGCATCGTGAACCTCGAGGCGATGGCGTGCGAGACCGCGGTCGTGGCGACGGCGACGGGCGGCATCCCCGAGGTCGTCGTCGACGGCGAGACGGGCGTGCTCGTGCCGATCGAGCCTCGGTACGACGGCACGGGCGAGCCGGCGGACGAGGCCCGCTTCGTCGCCGGTCTCGCGGCCGCCATCAACGACGTGCTCGGTGATGCCGCGCGCGCGCGACGGATGGGCGAAGCGGGAAGGCGGGTCGCAGTGGAGCGGTTCGCCTGGTCCGCGGTCGCGGAGCGCACCGCGTCCGTGTACCGATCCGTGGCGTCGTAGGGTTCGTCGCCATGACCCTCGAAGGCGAGTACGAACCGAGCACGTGGCAATGGGTGCGCGATCAGGTCGAGACCTATGAGCGCACCGGTGGGCGCGAGGCGAACACGCTGCGCGACACCGGCCTGCCGATCATCATCGTGACGACGCGGGGCAACAAGACCGGCAAGCTCCGCAAGACGGCACTGATGCGCGTGGAGCACGAGGGCGAGTACGCGCTGGTGGCCTCGATGGGCGGCGCCCCGAAGCACCCGGTCTGGTACCACAACCTCGTTGCGGATCCGACGGCGGTGATGATCCAGGACGGGCCCGAGCCGTGGGACGCCGTCGTCCGCGAGGTCGAGGGAGACGAACGGGCCGCGTGGTGGGAGCGGGCCGTCGCCGCCTTCCCGCCCTACGCCGAGTACCAGACGAAGACCGACCGCGTCATCCCCGTCCTCATCGCCTCCAAGCAGACCTGAATCCTGCGTTTTGTCAGCGGGATCCCGCCGTCCTCGGCGGGGTCCCGCTGACAAAAGCGGTGGGGTCGGTGGCGGTGGGGGGTCAGGCGGGCGTCGGGGGGCGGCGGTCGGCCCACGGCTGTGCCACCTCGAGCTGGGCGGCGACGCGCAACAGCACGTCCTCCCGTCCGTAGTCGGCGACGAGCTGGACCCCGATCGGGAGACCCTCGTCGTTCCACCACAAGGGCAGCGAGATCGCCGGCTGCCCGCTGACGTTGAAGTGCGTCGTGAACGGCACGAGCGCCCCCGTCCTGGCGCTGCCCTCGGGACCGCTCACCGCACCGAGCCGGGGCGGCGGCTCGCCCAGCGTCGGCGTCACGAGCACGTCCCAGCCCTCGGCCCACCACAGCCCAAGGCCGCGGGTGAGCTGCACGCCAGCCGCCAGTCCCTTCGCGTAGTCGACGCCGCTGACGCTTCGACCGATCTCGGCCATGGCCCACGTGAGCGGCTCGACGTCGTCGGCCGTGAGTTCGCGCCCGAGGACGTTGCCCGTGCCGATGAGCCCCATCCGGGCGTTCACGCACCAGCGCGCCCCGAACGCACCTGTCACCGCAGCGTCGTCGAGGATCGCCGGATGGGATTCCTCCACGTGGTGCCCGAGCCCTTCGAGCAGCGAGGCGGCATGCCGCGCCGCGGCCTCGCAGTTGGCGTGCACGGGGCCGGCGTCGCCCGGGCGCGCCGCGAGCAGCCCGATGTGCAACCGCCCCGGATCGGCACCGACCTCCTCGACGTACGGTCGTCGCGGCGGTGGTGCCATCGCCATGTCCCCGGGACCGGGCCCTGCCGTCGCATCGAGGATCCCTGCGCAATCGCGAACGGACCGTGTCACCACGTGATTGACGCTGAGAGCGCTCTCGTCGCGGTCAGGTCCCATCGTGATGCGGCCTCGCGACACCTTCAGCCCGACCAGGCCGCACATGCTCGCCGGGATGCGGATGGACCCTCCGCCGTCGCTGGCGTGCGCCGCCGGCACCATGCCGGCGGCCACCGCGGCCGCGCTCCCGCCGCTCGAACCGCCGGGCGTGTGGTCGAGAGACCAGGGGTTGTGGGTCGCACCGTGGGCCTCGGGCTCGGTCGTCGGAACCAGTCCCAGCTCCGGCGTGTTCGTCCGGCCGACGAACACGAAGCCGGCGCTCCGGTACCGGGCGTTGAGCCAGCTGTCCGCGGGGGCGATGTAGCCGGCCTCCTTGAGGGCCTTCATGCCGTTGTGCTGCGGGTCGCCGGCGGTCGGCGCGGAGAGGTCCTTCACGAGGAAGGGGACGCCGGTGAACGGGCCGTCCGGCAGGCCACCCACCTTCGCCTCCTCGATCGCCTTGTCGAACCGCGGGTGGATGACGGCGTGGATGTGTGGATCCGTCCGCTCGATGCGACCGATGGCAGCCTCGACCAACTCGGACGCGGTGACCTCCTTGTCCCGCACGAGCTGGGCCTGGCCAGTCGCGTCCACCCAGGCGAGGTCGTCGTCGCTCATTTCGCCACCGTACGCGTGCGGTCCCTACGCTGCGCAGAAATGGAACAGCACCCGCCGGTCATCGACTGGGCCACCGACTTCGATCACACGGACGAAACGTGGGCCGCCGACCCCTACCCGATCATCGAGGACCTCCGGCAGCGCTGCCCGGTCCCGCACACCGAACGCTTCGGCGGCGTGTGGATGCCCGTCCGCCACGAGGATGTCGCCGCCATCGCCAACGACACCGAGCGCTTCACGTCCCGGAGCATCATCGTCAGCGAGCACCGCCCGCCGATGGAGCTGGCGCCCGAGGGCATCGCTCCGCCCATCTCGAGCGATCCGCCGTTCCACATGGACGCGCGCCGCATGCTGCTGCCGATCTTCTCTCCGCAGAAGATCGACCAGCTCGAGCCGTCGACCCGCGCCTACTGCCAGGAGCTCATCGGCGAGATCCGAGCGCGCGGCGCCGGCGTCGTCGACGCGGCCGAGGACTACGCGCAGCACATCCCGGTGCGCGTCATCGCCAACATGCTCGGTCTGCCCGAGGAGGACGCCGACCAGTTCCGTGGCTTCGTCAAGGACATCCTCGAAGGCGTGGCCCTCCCGCTCGAGGAACGGATCGCCGGGTTCATGGGTCTGTTCCAGTACCTCCAGGGCCACATCGACGACCACCTCGCCAATCCGCGTGACGACCTCATCACGTTCCTCCTCGAGTCCGAGCTCAACGGCGAGAAGCTCAGCCCGTTCCATGTCGCCCGCACCATCGGCCTGCTGCTCATCGCCGGCATCGACACCACATGGAGCGCCATCGGTGCCTCCATCTGGCACCTGGCGAAGACGCCGTCGGACCTGCAGCGGCTCATCGAAGACCCCGAGCTCCTTCCCACGGCGATGGAGGAGCTGCTGCGTGCGTATGCGCCCGTCACCATGGCCCGCCTGGTGAAGGAGGACATGGACTTCAACGGCTGCCCGATGAAGGCCGAGGACTGGATCCTCCTGTCGTTCCCGGCCGCCAACCGCGACCCCGAGGCGTTCGAGCGGGCCGACGAGGTCATCATCGACCGCAAGATCAACCGCCACGCCGCGTTCGGTCTCGGCGTCCACCGCTGCGCCGGCTCGCACCTCGCCCGGATGGAGCTGCGCGTCGCCCTCGAGGTGTGGCTCGAGAACTTCCCGACGTTCTCCCTCGCCGACCCCGACGCGGTGCGGTGGTCAGGTGGACAGGTGCGCGGGCCGCGCGTCCTCCCGATCGAGGTCGAGGCCCGCTGATGTTGGACGTGGAGGTCCAGGGCACCTCGGTGCCGGCACTCGGGTTCGGGACGTGGCAGTTGTCCGGGGCCGAGGCCCGAGAGGCGACAAGGCACGCGTTGGAGATCGGGTACCGCCAGATCGACACCGCGCAGATGTACGGCAACGAGGACGAGGTCGGTTGCGGCATCGTCGAGAGCGGCGTGACGCGCGAGGACGTGTTCCTCACGACGAAGCTGTTCAAGGAGACGCTCGCGGGCGACAAGGTCGGTCCGGCGGTCGACGAGAGCCTTCGGAGGCTCGGCACCGACTATGTCGACCTGCTGCTCATCCATTGGCCGAACGAGGACGTGCCGCTCGGCGAGACGCTGGCGGCGATGCGGGCGGTGCAGGACGCGGGGAAGGTGCGCCACCTCGGCGTGTCCAACTTCAAGGCGCCGCTGCTCCGCGAGGCCATGGAGCACGCGACCATCCTGGCCGACCAGGTCCCGTACCAACCGGGGAGAACGCAGAACTCGCTGTTGGAGCTGGCCCGGGAGCGCGACGTCCTCATCACCGCGTACTCGCCGCTACGGGGCGACGGGATGGCGTCGTTGGTCCTCGCGGACATCGCGGCTGCGCACGGCAAGACCGTGCAACAGGTGGTCCTGCGTTGGCTGTTGCAGCAGCCGAAGGTGTCACCGATCCCGCGGTCGGCCAACCCGGCGCACCGGGCGCAGAACTTCGAGGTGTTCGACTTCGAGCTCGACGATCAGGAGATGGCCCGCATCAGCGGCATCACCGTCGACTAGCACCCGCATTGCCGTCGACTGGTACGTAGACCGCCACATGTGGCGGTCTACTCACCAGTGAACGCTGAAGTCAGGCGGAGGCGCGTTCAAGGAGTCCGTGGAGACGACCTTCGAGCAAGCGGCGCTCGTCGGCGTCGAGCGACGGCCACAGCTCGGCCAGCCGCCGAAGGCGCTGGGAGTACCGGGCATCGGCCGGCTGGGATTCACCGGCGCGGTCAGGGTCGCAGTGCAATGAGGCCGCCTTTTCGATCGGTCAGTTCGACAGCAGGTCACCCGCCGATCACTGACTCGGCGAGAAGTCGCGAGACCTTGAGAGTCGAACGGGTTACGGAAGGCCGGCGTGGGGGACGTCTACGGTCGTGACGTGAACGGCGCCGGCCGCTCGCCCCTCGACCTCGGCGGGGCGACTGCTCGGCGCGCACAGGACGAACAGCGAACGTCCGTCGTCGCCCCCGAGCGCGCACGCGAACGTCGGCATCGGCGTCGGGATCTCCTCGGTGATCTCCCCGCCCTCGATGACCCGCATCACCCGGCTGCCGAGGGCGTCGGCGAACCAGATGCCGCCGTCGGCGTCGAGCGTGCACCCGTCCGGAGCGGCGCCGGGCACGTCCGCCCAACGTCGGCGCTCGCCCAGCGTCGCATCAGCGGCGATGGTGAAGGCCTCGTACCCTCCGCCGAAGGACTCGCCGACGATCAGGGTTCCTCCGTCCGCCGTGATGACCGAACCGTTGGGGAAGCGCAGCCCCCTGGCCGCCACCTCGACCGTGCCGTCGCCGCGAACGAGCGCCAGGTCGGCCGTCGAGAACCGCCCGCCGTTCTCGTAGTCGAACCCGAAGTTGCCGACGTAGGCGTTCCCGTCGGGGTCTACGACCATGTCGTTGCAGTGGCCCGTGGCGACCTCGCCGAGGTCGGCGTGCTCGACGAGCGCTCCGTGCGCGTCAGTGCGGAGCAGCTTCCGCGCCGTCATCGAAACGACGAGAAGGCTCCCGTCGGGCAGCCACCCCATCCCCGACGGCCGGTCGTCGAGATGAGGGTGCACGGCCTCGCGCTCCCCCGCCGGCGTCACGGCGTAGATGGCTCGCTGGTAGAAGTCGGAGTACCACAAGCGCCCTTCGTGCCACCTTGGGCCTTCGCCGAAGTCGACGCCGTCCACCAGGAGCTCGAGCGATCGCATCGGCACAGCTTGGCGCGAACCTCCGGCGTCGAGGTGAGCCGGCACGGCGATGAACTACTTCGGTGCCAGGGGGGCGGCGCCGTGGGATGCCTCGTAGTGACGGGCGAGCGGGCCCCGCCCGAAGTCGGCGTCGAGGTCGCGCCACACCGCGTGCACGTGGTTCGCGGACCGCTGGGTGTTGTCGTACTCGACGAGCGTGTCGTCGCCCTGGACGCGGTAGTAGTGGGGCCGGCCGGGTTCTCCGCTTCCGGCCCACGAGAACCCGAACCCGTCGAGGCCGCGGTCGACCGCCTCGGCGGCGGCCTCGGCCAATGCCGGCGGCAACCGCTCCACATATGCCAGGAGCAGGGCGCGGAGCCGTGCTCGGGACGCCGCGCCCATGACAGCGGCTCGAACGCCCCGCGGCTCGGCAGTGATCGCGATCTCACGCGCCATCTCCGGTCTCCACCCGATCTGCTGGTCGACGCCGCGTTGGGCGGCCTCGAAGGTCTCGGCGGCGTCCCCGGTGAACACGTCCCGGAAGACCTCGGCCAAAGCGAGCGGCACGTCTCCCGGCGTCACGCGCGGCCGGTTCGCGGTGACGATGTCGGACGGCGGTGCCGGCGTGAGGGTGGCGGCGTTCCGCTCGTCGGGATCGAGGGACTGCAGGAGCTCCCGGGCGAGGTCCTCGAACGCCGCCAACGGACGCAGGTGGCGCCCGCCGAGGAGCGGGAACGACGCCGGATCCGCGCCGAAGAACGTCGGCGAGGTGGAGATCACCGTGCCGTCGGCGAGGGTCACGTTCACCGACAGGTGATGGCCGCCGCATCGCCATCCCCACGCGCCATCGACCCTCGAGGGATCGCCGAACACGCGAAACCAGTAGAGCCCGGGGTCGCGGTTCCGCTCGCGCCCCTGGAAGCGTGGCGGGCGCCACCCGTCGACCAGATCGAGGACGTTGTCGAGGCCCATGATCGTGCTGGCGGTTCCATACCCGGCAGGAGACAATCCCGTCGACAGGAGCCGCATCGCGGCCTGCTGCTGGGCTGGCTGCATCTCGCGCAACGCGAGGCCACCGTGGTCAGTCGGCGTGTAGAACCACCGCTCCCGTTCGTCGGCGGCCGAAAACGGCCACGCGCCCAGCCGTCGCTGCGATTCGTCGAGCGATGCCAACCATGCTTCCGCCGCCTCTGCCATCCGGTGCGCATCGGTCATGGCGGCCAGTGTGACGCGCCCGGCTACTGCAGCACATCGGCGGACCGGAGCCCGGCGATCTCGTCATCGTCACAGCAGAGGAGGTCGCGCAGCACGACGTCGGTGTGTTGCCCGAGGCACGGCGCGGGGCCGTGGAGCTGCCGCCGCTTCGCGGAGAACCGCGTCGGCAAGCCCTCGTAGTCGCACCTTCCCATGGCGGGATGGTCGAAGGGCACGAAGAACTCGCGATGCTCCAACTGGGGATCGCGTGCGACCTGCGCGGGCTTGGCGACGCGCGCCGCCGGAACACCGCTCGTGGCGAGGCGCTCGGCGACCTCGTCGGCCTCGCCCTTCGCCGACGCGATCCACGAGCCGAGCGCGGCATCGATGGCGTCGCGCCGCGCGATGCGGGCGTCGAGGTCGAGGTCGTCGGCGAACGCGGCGAGCGCCCCACCGGAGACGCGCCGCAGGGCTCGCCATTGGTCCTCGGTCTCGACGGCGACGGCCACATAGCGACCGGGTACGGCAACCGCGAACGCGCCGTGCGGACACGCCGTCTGCGACACCGCCCCGGGCCGCACCGCCGTGCGTCGGTTCACGGTCTCGTCGAGGACGAGGGGCTCGATGAAGCGGATCGAGGCCTCGACCTGCGAGAGGTCGATGTGCTGTCCGCGTCCGCCGTCACGTTCACGGGCGAGCAGCGCGGCCGCGACGGCCGCGATGCCGTACTTCGGTGCGATCACATCCGTGTAGGCGCCCATCGGCGGGATGGGCGGTCGATCCGGCCATCCCGTGACGGTCGAGATCCCACAGAGCCCGACGGCCTGCTGGCCGAACCCCGCGAACGACGCCATCGGTCCCGTCTGACCCAGCAGCGACGTGCTCAGCATGACGAGGCCCGGGTTGGTCTCCGCGACCGTCGCGTAGTCGAGCCCGAGTCGCGCCATCGTGCCCGGCGAGAAGCTCTCGATGACGACGTCGGCCCAATCGATGAGACGCCGCGCGACCTGTCGCCCTGCGGCCATCGAGAGGTCGAGGGACAGCCCCAACTTCCCAGCGTTGTGGTGGGCGTACCAGATGGAGTCGTCGATGCCCTTGGCCGTGCCCTTCCAGGGTGCCAGTGTCCTGGCCACGTCCATCCGCCGTCGGGACTCGACCCGCACGACGGTGGCGCCGTGATCGGCGAAGGCGCGACCGATGGTCGGGCCGACGGCGACCCAGCTGAAGTCGGCCACCTTGAGGCCACGGAAGGCCTCACCGTCGCGATCGATGCCCGACGGCTCCGCGGGGCGAAGGTCCACGGCCCATCGGTCGGCGACCTCGTCGACGGTCTCGGTCCCGATGACCGCCGGTGCCGGCCGGTCGTCGCGCATCGGCGTCGCCGAGAACCGCACCGCCGGTCCCGGTCGGACGCTCCCGTCGACCTCGACCCAATAGCCGCGGGCACGCAGGTGGTCGTCGTCGAGCAGGTCCCGAGTGGTCTGCAGCGGGCCGAGCCGGAAGTCGCCGGAGAAGGCCAGGGCGAACAGCTCGCGCTTCGTCCTCTCAGCAAGGAACCCGGCGAGGACGGCGACGCCCCGTTCGACCAGGTCGTCATCGATGCGACCCCGGAGCACGTCAGCCACGAGGCGAGTCCAGTCGTAGGCCTTCAGGTCGTCGTCGACGTCGGCCCCGGTGGCGATCACGTGCGCGAGCAGCGGCAGTGCGCCGGCGGTCAGCGGCGCGGCGACGAAGCCATCGGCGCAGGCCCAGATCCCGGGAAGCAGGAGGAGGCGGGCGGCGCGGGCGGCGTCCGGATCGTCCATCGTTCCGACCGCCTCGCGAGCGGCGTCGTTGTTCCGCGCGCCGGACGTCTGGCTCATCGTCGTGTGGACCATCACCGCCTGCATCGACACGTCGAGGTGCTGCCCGAGACCGGAGAGCCGACGCTCGTGGACGGCGACGAGGGCGTCGGCCGCTGCCTGCACGCCCGCGTGGAAGGCCGCTTGCGGGAACCCCACCGGGACGGGTGGGCGGTCGCCGTCGCGCTGCAGCGCGAGGCGCCCGCCGGCCGCCTCGATCGTGAGCTCGCTCGCCGCCCAACCGGCCTTCGGTCCCGTCTGCCCGTACGGCGTCACCGACACCGTGATGAGCCCTGGGTTCTCGCGGGCGAGGTCGTCGTGGCCGAGGCCGATCGACGACAGGAAGCCGGGGTCGAAGGACTCGACGAGGACGTCGGCGGCGAGGGCCAGGCGGCGCACGCCCGCCCGTCCCTCGTCGGTGGTGAGGTCGGCGACGACGCTTGCCTTCCCGAAGGCGACGGCGTCCCAGTAGAGCGAACCGTTGGGGCCGAACGGTGGTCGCTTCCGGCTCGGCGACCCCTGGGGCGACTCGACCTTGACGACGTCGGCACCGAGCTCGGCCAGCGTCCGCCCGCACAGCTCGGCTCGGTCGGTCGTGAGGTCGAGGACCCGCAGCCCGGCGAGCGGTGCGTCAGGCAGGAGCGGTCACCCGGTCGAGAGCGCGGCCCATGAGGTCCTCGAAGTTGCGGCGGTAGAAGCGGTCCTTCTCGTCGTCGGTGCAGCCGTCGAGGCTCGCCTCGAAGCGCTTCATCGGGTTGCGGCCGCCCTCGGTGTGCGGGTAGTCAGAGCTGAAGAGGCACACCTCAGACCCGGCGTTCTGCACGACCCAGCCGGCGGGCTCGTGTGGGTACGGCGTGACGCGGATCTGGCGGCGTACGAACTCGCTCGGCCGCATCGACAGGTTGCGCAGCCGCTCCTCGTTCTTGACGAAGGCGTCGGCGGCCGAGTCCATCGAGCGCATCCAGCCGGGCACCCACGACGCACCCTGCTCGATCACGCCGAAGCGCAGCGACGGGAACCGGTCGAGGACGCCGTCGAAGATCATCGTGGACAGCGTGTGCATCGGTGCGTCGGGAATGGCCATGAACGACACCGAGGTGAAGTTGCCGTCGCCTCCCGTGAAGTCCTTCACCGGCGGAAGCCCGTTCTCCTTGTAGGTCGGGTTGATCGCCTTGCCCCCGCCGACGTGGAACACGATCGGGACGCCGGCTTCCTCCGCCTGCGCCCACAGCGGGTCGAGCGCCACGTGGCTCGGCGAGTGCCGCTGCGGACACGCGGAGGGGAGCATCAATGCGGCTGCTCCCATCGCGATCGCCTCGCCCGCGAAGGCGACGGCGCGGTGGAGGTCCATGAGGGGGACGTGGAGGACGGGCAGCAACCGGGCGTCCACGGCGCAGAAGTCGGCCATGGCGCGGTTGTGGGCGCGGGCGACGCCGTAGGCCACATCCGGGTCGTCGCCGCGGTCGGCGGCCGCGAGTGGGCCGAGGCCGGCGGTCGTGAAGATCAGTTGGCTGGCGACGCCGAGGAGGTCCAGGGCCCGCGGCCGCTCCTCCTTCACGAACGCGCCGAGCCCGGCGAATCCCTTGCGGAGGAGGATCTCCTCCTCGTCCTTGGCGCGGTAGTCGGGGTCGTCGTAGTTGGCCCGCACCGCCTCGACGTGGGCCACCACTCCCCGGCTCTTGCGGGTGTACGCCTCGAGACGGTCCCGAATGTCCGGGTCGACCCAGGGATCGAGCCACCCCGGCGCCTCGAACACGTGGGCGTCCGCGTCATGCACGACGCGGTCGGTGATGTACGGCATCGGCGCTCCCCCTGTCACAACGGCCGCCGGCGACGCTATCGCCCGACTTGACGACCGACCCCCGGCCTGCCAATGTCCCCTAAACCCATATACCCGATGGACTCGATCAGGTTTTCGATTCCCCCCTGCACGACTGGACCCCCTCTTGCCGTCCGACTCCTCCCGCCGCACTTCCCTCTTCCTCCTCGCCCTGCTGACGCTCGTCGGCCTCGTCACGGGCGCCTGCGGGGGAGGTGGCAGCAGTGGTGACGGCGGCGGGACCCCGGCCCAGGACGCGGCACCGGTCACGGTCCGCCTCGGCTACTTCCCGAATGTCACCCACGCCACGGCCATCGTCGGCGTCGAGAAGGGGATCTTCCAGGAGAAGCTGGGCACGGACAAGCTCGAGGTGTCGACGTTCAACGCCGGACCGGCCGCCGTCGAGGCGCTGTTCTCCGAGGCCCTCGACGCCACCTACGTCGGGCCGAACCCGGCCATCAACGCCTTCGTGAAGTCGAGGGGCGAGGCCATCCGGATCATCTCCGGCGCGACGTCCGGCGGCGCCGCCCTCGTCGTCCAGCCGGAGATCGCCGATGCAGCCGACCTCGCGGGCAAGAAGGTGGCGAGCCCGCAGCTCGGTGGGACGCAGGACGTGGCCCTCCGCTCCTGGCTCAAGGACAACGGGCTCAAGACCACGCCGGAAGGCGGCGGCGACGTGTCGGTCGTGCCCCAGGAGAACTCGCAGACGGTCGAGACGTTCAAGAGCCGCGACATCGCGGGCGCGTGGGTGCCCGAGCCTTGGGCCACGCGGCTCGTGTCCGAAGGCGGCGGCAAGGTCCTCGTGGACGAGGCGACGCTGTGGCCGAAGGGCGAGTTCGTCACGACCCACCTCGTCGTGCGCACGAAGTTCCTGCAGAAGCATCCCGGAGCTGTCGCGAGGCTGCTCGACGGCCAGGTCGCGGCCAACGCCTTCATCGCCGCCAACGTGGGCGAGGCGCAATCCCTCGTGAACCACGGCATCGAGAAGGTGACGTCGAAGCGACTCGCCGACTCCGTGATCGCCGCCGCTTGGAAGAACCTGCACTTCACCAACGACCCGATCGCGGCGTCGCTGGCGACCTCGGCCAAGCACGCCGAGGACATCGGTTTGCTGGAGAAGGTCGACCTCGACGGGATCTACGACCTCGGTCCGCTCAACGCCGTCCTGAGGAAGGCCGGTGAGAAAGAGGTGCCCAACCCATGACGGCAACCGTGAGCGACGGCGTGCCCACGTCGGCCGCGAACCGGACGCCGATCGCCGTCCGGATCGACCACGTCTCGAAGCGCTATCCGACGGGCGTGCTCGCCCTCGACGACATCGATCTCACGGTCGCCAAGGGCGAGTTCGTCTGCCTCGTCGGCGCATCGGGTTGCGGCAAGAGCACGCTGTTGAACCTCATCGCCGGGCTCGATCATCCGACGAGCGGCGAGGTGTCGGTGCCCGGCGGACGGACGACGCTCCTGTTCCAGGAGGCCGCGCTCCTCCCGTGGCAGACAGCGGCGGGCAACGTCGAACTGGCGCTGCGGTTGCGAGGCGTGGGGAAGGCAGAGCGCCGCGCACGCGCGCAGGAGCTCCTCGAGCTCGTGCACCTCGGCGGCATGGGCGAGCGGCGCCCCCACGAGCTGTCGGGCGGCATGCGTCAGCGCGTCGCCTTGGCGCGTGCGCTGGCGCAGGAGCCCGACGTGCTCCTGATGGACGAGCCGTTCGGCGCGCTGGACGCCATGACGCGAGACCTGCTGCACGACGAGCTCGAGCGGATCTGGTCCGAGAGCGGCAAGACGATCGTCTTCGTGACCCACAACGTGCGCGAGGCGGCGCGACTCGGTGACCGCATCGTGCTGCTGACGAGCCGCCCTGGTCGGGTCGCCGTCGCGTTCCCCGTCCGGATCGATCGACCTCGCCGCATCGAGTCGCCGGCGGTGTCTTCGTTGGCCGGCGACGTGACCGCCGCGCTGCGCCGGGAGGTGGCCCGACATGGCCGTTGACGAGCGGGTCCTGACCCAGCAGCTGGCGGGGCTCGATGCCCTCGAGGACACCGGCGACGGTCGCTCGTCGACGGTCAGGGGCGTCTGGCGCCAGCTGTGGCCGAAGATGGCGGCGCTCGGTCTCGCGCTGGCGCTGTGGCAGCTTGTCGTGGCCACCGGATGGCGCCCCGAATACGTCCTGCCGGCGCCGACGACGGTGTTCGCCGAGCTCGGTGGGATCGTCACGACCGGGTCGTTCTGGCAAGGCGTCGGCGTGACGGCGCGTCGCGCCGCCGTGGGGTTCGGCCTCGCCGTCCTCGTCGGCGGGCTCGTGGGGGCACTGGTGGCGACGCTGCGACCGCTGCGGGTCGCGGTCGGCGCACTGATCACGGGGTTGCAGACGATGCCGTCGATCGCGTGGTTTCCCCTGGCGATCCTGCTGTTCAAGCTCTCCGAGAGCGCCATCACGTTCGTGGTGGTGCTCGGGGCGGCTCCGTCGATCGCCAACGGGCTCATCGGTGGCATCGACCACGTCCCACCGATCCTGGTGCGCGCCGGACGGATGCTCGGCGCCAAGGGGCCGACGCTGTTCCGCCACGTGATCCTCCCGGCGGCCATGCCCTCGTGTCTGGCCGGCCTGAAGCAGGGATGGGCGTTCGCGTGGCGGAGCCTGATGGCGGGTGAGCTCATCGTGCTGCTCGGCGTGCCGTCGATCGGGGCGCGGCTGCAGGCCGGGCGGGAGTTCTCCGATGCGCCGCTGCTGCTGGCGATGATGATCGTCGTGCTCATCATCGGGATCGTCATCGACGCCGTCTTCGGCGTCGCCGACGCCAGGCTGCGACAGCGTCGGGGTCTGGTCGACACCGCCACCTGACGAGGGGGCATGATCGGCAGGTGTTCTGCCGCACGACGCTCAACTACGTGGCCGCTTCGGGTGGGCATCCGATGGCCCCTGCGCCGGTCGAGGTCGATGTGTTCGACGCCCGGGCGGCGTCGACGTCCCTGCCGGGTTGGCGTGCGTGCGGCTTCGAGCGCGTGGCCCATGCGTCTTCGGTCCGGGACTGGACGGACGACGATGAGATCGCCTCGGTGCACTACGCCGAGATCGAAGCGCTGGCCCGCTCGCTCACGGGTTGCGACTTCGCCCTCGTCTCCGACCACGTGAAGCGGACGGCGGAGAACGTCAAGCGGACGCGGGAGCAGTCGCCCGTGCGGCTCGTCCACTCCGACTTCGCCGCCGACTACGAGGACGTGGCGCGGGGCGCGTACGTCGACGTGCGGGGACGCGGCGCGGCCACCTTGGCCCGCAGCGGTCGATCAGCCGAGGACGTCTCGGCGGCGGCGCGAATCGTGATGATGCAGTTCTGGCGCAACCTGGGCGCGCCGAAGATGGACCTGCCCGTGGCGTTCTGCGATGCCCGCACGGTGACGCCCGCCGAGGGCCGACCGTTCCACTACACCGGCTACGTCGCCGGCGGGCGATCGTTCGATGCGTTGGCGATCGTGGCGACCCCGGAGGGGACGGCTCGGCACCGCTGGTACGTGTACCCGTCGCTCGCAGCGGACGAGGTCGTCGCCTTCCGGACCTACGACACGTCGCTGGTGGCGGCGGGGTCGACGTGGTTCACGCCCCACTCGGCGTTCCCCGACCCGGACGTGCCGGCCGGTCAGCCGCCGCGGTTCTCGATCGAGCTGCGGGTGATGTGCGTGTTCTCGTCGCCGTCGTCGTTCACCGCGCCCGCCTGACGTCGATCATGACCGGCGACGCCGGGGACGGCCCGGCCGACCTCGAGCGCGTGTTGCGCGCGATGGGGATCCCGATGCCGGCGGCGCCGCCGGCGGACCTGGGCTCACCAGGTCGGACGCACGTGTGGCTCGTCGACGACGTCGTCGTGAAGTGCGACGACCGGTTTCGCACGAAGGCGATGCTGCGAGAGCGCTCGGCGTTGGAGCTCCTGGCCGGAAGCGACCTCGTCGTGCCCAGGGTGCTCGGTGGTGGCGACTTCGGCGACGATCGGTCATGGCTCGTCCTCGAGCGCTTGCCCGGCGAACCGCCGCCGGACGCGGCTTGGCCGGCGCACGAGCTGTCGGCGGGCCTCGCGGAGCAGCTCGGGGCGATCACCGCTCGCCTGCACGCGGCCGTGCGCCCGCCGGGCTTCGGGACCTGGGCCACCAGCGGCGACCGTTCACTCCTCGACGAGGAGCGCCTCCGATTGGAGAACCTCACCAAGATGGCGGTCGACGCCGCCGTCGTCCCGGCCGCAGAGCTGAGCGCGCTCGTGCACCTCATCGCCGACACCCTCGAGACCCTCGACACCGTGCGGGTGCCGGTGCTCTCCCATCGCGACGTGCAGCCCCGAAACGCACTGGTCCTCGGCGGCAGGGTGACGGCGCTCCTCGACTTCGAAGCGGCGGGCGGCGGCGACCGCGCCGCCGACTTTCGGATCCTCGGCCTCGACTGGACGACGCCGGGCTTTGCCGCGTTCACGAGGGCGTACCACGAGGCCGCGGGATCCCTCGGTCCCGACGGACCGGAGCGCGTCGCGCACCACGTCCTCCACTGGGTGCTGGCGATCTACGCGTACCTCGGAAGGATCGCACCCGCCTACCTCTCCCCGGCCCGCTCGGCCGTCGAGCGCATCCGCAACGGCGAGCGGCCAGAGCTGTGAGGGCCGGCGCGCCCGTAGGCTGCGCCGCCGGATGGGGGTCGAGATGAAGAGCATCGGGAGTCGCGGGCGCCGGCGCGCTCTGGCGGGCTTTGCCGCCGGCGCGCTGGCCGTCGGCGCCGGCGCCGGCGTGGCATCGCCGCCACGGTCTGCCGTCGCCGAGGAGCTCGACGGGCGAACCTGGGTCGGGGCTCCCGGCGGCGCACAGCTGTTGCTCGTCAATGGGATCTCCGGACTCATCGAGGCCGCGGTCGCAGCACCCGGCGAGGCCGCCTTCGCCGACGGCAACGACGGCGCGCACACCGTTCTGCGCGCGGATACCGGACTCGTCGTCGTCGACGACGCCGATCACACGTTCGTCACCGGGGCCACGGAGACCGCGACGGCCGCGTTCGTCGGCGACCGCTTGCTCGTCCTCGACGGCGGGAAGGCCTCCTGGCTTCCGGGTGATCCCCATCTGGCCCCCGCGAACCCGACGGCACTTCCCGACGCGCCGGCGCCGAAGGTCGCGACCATCCCCGTCGTCGACGGCCGCGGCCACGGGTGGTACCTCGCCGCCGGCGCGGCCGTCGAGGTTCCCGACGACGGTCGGGCCGCCGAGGAGCACGCCGTCGACCCCGAGACCGAACGGCTTGTCGTTGTCGACGGAACCGTCCACGCCGTCGCCCCGGCGGGCATTACCGCGGTCGCCGATGCCGCGCGCGCCCTCGACGTCGAGCCCCGACCTGACCGCGTCGACCCCTCCGTTGCCGTCGCCACCGGGGGACGATGGGCGTCGGCCGTCGGGACGACCATCCGGACGACGACACCATCGGTCCCGGCCGATCAGACCGACGATGCGGGCGCACTCGTCGTCGACCTCGCGGTCTGGCACGGACAGCTCGTCGCCGTGACCACCGACGGGGTCCTCACCGGACGGCCTGGCGGGCTGACGCCGATCCCGGACGTGGGCGCGGGCGCAACCTTGCACGTCGACGGGGGGCTGCTCTGGGTGGTCACGCCGGACACCGTCGTCGCCATCCAGCCGAACCACGAACGGACGGTGTTGCGCATCGCCGACGTCGACCTCTCCTTGTGCGTCGGCGACTGCTCGCCGGCGGCGGCGTCGTCATTCCTCGAGCAGTCGACTCCTTCCACCACCACCCCCCCGCCCTCCGTTGCGAACGCGCCGTCCACGACGACGACCACGTCCCCGCTTCGCCGCCTCACCGCGGAGACCGTGCCTCCCACGACGGTGCCGGCAAGGGCCTCGACCGCTTCCACGACAGCCCCGACGACGACTGCGCCGGCCGCGGCGGCCCCGTCGACCACGTCGGCACCGACCACCGCGTCCACCGACGCTTCGAGCTCGACCGTGCCGCTTCCGCCGGCGACGTCGAGCACCGAGCCGAGGACCGATCGCAAGGACCCGAGGGACCTCGACCCGGGACCAGCGCCGTCCCTCCGCCCGCCCCCGCTGACGACGACCACCGCCGAGACGGTCCCGCCGACGACGCAGCCGGACCCGACCACCGAGCCGACGACCGAGCCGACGACCGAGCCGACGACCGAGCCGACCACCGAGCCGACGACGGAGCCGGCACCCGAACCCGTCGGCCTCAACTTCGACGTGATCGGCCGGGCCGGATACGCCGAGGCGATCCTCCGGGTCCTCGGCACCGCCGACGAGTGCGGCGCCACCGGGGGCACGACGACGGCGACGCTCACGTGGGAGGGCGCCGACCAGGGCAGCCGTGAGCTCCTCGTCGTGTGGCGCGACGAGGCCGATCGCAGCGACGAGTCCTCGGCCACGATCGTCGCCGACGCCGGCGACCTCACCGTCACCGCGGCCGTCTGCGGGGTGACCGCAACCCGGTCGGCGACCGTGCGCGGCCTCCCGACGTCGACCACGACGACCACTTCCCCCCCGACGTCGACCACGACCCCACCGACCACGCCGCCTCCGACGCTCCCGACCACATCCGTCCCGCCGATGACGACCACGACCCGCCCGACCACGACGACCCGCGGCGCCGCCTCCGCCGGGTCACCATGACGAGCCTCACCATGTTCCGGACGCGACAGGAGGACGAAACGCCGTGAGCGAAGGCTCGACCTCTGGCTTCCAACGAAGGCTCCCGAACCCACCGTCCTACCGGACCGCGGCCGATGGCGCCATGCGGGGCGACGCACCTGCGGGGGTCGCCAGCGAAGCCGACATCGCGTGGTTCGCCGAGACCTTCTCCCGCCTCGTCGACAACCTCGGCCGAGCACTCCGAGGCAAGGATGATCAGGTCAACCTCGCCCTCCTCGGGCTCGTCTCCGAAGGCCACCTCCTCCTCGAGGACGTGCCCGGTGTCGGCAAGACGAGCCTCGCCCGCGCACTCGCAGAATCGATCTCCGGCTCGTGGCACCGCATCCAGTTCACTCCCGACCTCCTCCCCTCCGACGTCACGGGCATCTCGATCTGGAACCAGGGACGCAGCGACTTCGAGTTCAAGCCCGGTCCGGTGTTCTCGAACATCGTCGTCGGAGACGAGATCAACCGCGCCTCGCCGAAGACGCAGTCGGCGCTGCTCGAGGTCATGGAGGAGCGGCAGGTGACGATCGACGGCGTGGCCCACGCCGTGCCCCGGCCGTTCGTCGTCGTCGCCACGCAGAACCCCATCGAGATGGAGGGCACCTACAACCTCCCCGAGGCACAGCTCGACCGGTTCCTCCTCAAGATGATGATCGGCTACCCGGACCTCGCGGCGGAGTCCGACATCGTCATCTCGCGTCATGGCGGACCGCCGCCCGTCCTCGATCCCGTCGTCAGCCTCGACGAGGTCACCCGGATGGTCGCGGTCACGGCCAAGGTCCGCCTCGACCCCGAGCTCGTCCACTACGCCGTCGGCCTCGTGCAGGCGACTCGTCAGTCGGCCGACGTGCGCCTCGGCGCCAGCCCGCGTGGCAGCCTCGGCCTTCTCCGGGCGTCGCAATCCTTGGCCGCCGCCGAAGGACGGACCTATGCGATCGCCGACGACGTCAAGCGGCTCGCCGTGCCCGTCCTCGGCCACCGCCTCCTGATCGCGCCCGAGGCGCAGCTGCGGGGGATCACGGCCGAGCGCGTCATCACCGAGCTCCTGGCGACGTTCGCCGTCCCCGGCGGCGTCACCCGATAGCGGGCCACCGGAGTGCACCTCACCAGGCTGGGGACGTCGTTCGTCGTCACCTGCGTCGTGCTGTTCGCCGGCGGCCTGGGGCTCGGCCTGACCGCCGTCGTCGCTCTGGCCATCGCCGGTCTCGCTCTGGTCCTCCTCGCCATCACCGCGGTCGTCGAGTCCCCCGCCATCGGGGTGTGCCGGACGGCCTCGCCGCGCGAGGTCGAGCGCGACGCGCCGGCCGAGGTCACGCTCCAGTTCACCCCCGCGCCCCGGCGCAAGCAGCGGCCGTTCACCGTCATCGAGACCGTC
The DNA here is from genome assembly GCA_035525495.1 of Acidimicrobiales bacterium. Classification (GTDB taxonomy): domain Bacteria; phylum Actinomycetota; class Acidimicrobiia; order Acidimicrobiales; family CADCTF01; genus DATLED01. The sequence continues at coordinate 110,914 of DATLED010000095.1, forward strand.
GCCGGGGTCGCCCGCGCCGCCGCCATGCCCGCGCTGAACGGGGGACAAGTGACCTCGCTGACCTACGAGCTCGACACCAGCCACCGGGGCACCCTCACGGCCGGGCCGATGCTCTTGCGGCGCATGGACCCCTTCGGACTCGTCGTCGCCGATCGCAGCGTGAGCGGCTCCTTGTCCATCGCCGTGCGTCCCCGCCGCCACCACCTCCGGATGCTCCCGACCGGCCGGCAGCGCGACCTCGAAGGGCCGACACGAGAGGTGTCCGAGGGATCGGCGTCGTTCCACCAGCTCCGCGAATACGTGCCCGGCGACGACCTCCGACACATCCACTGGAGGACGTCCGCTCGCACTGGCACCCTCGTCGTCAAGCAGCTCGTCGACACGACCAAGCCGGAGATCGTCGTCATCGTCGACAACCGCACCGTGGCCGTGCGCACCCCAAGCGACTTCGAGGAGATCGTCGAGGTCGCCGCGTCCGTCCTCCACGCCGCGGACCAGGACGGCTTCCCGGCGCAGCTCGTGTTCGCCGATGGCAACAACGAGGTGAACGCTGACTCGGTGTCGTTGTCGCACCTGGAGCGCCTGACCGACGTCCAGCCGACGGACGCCGACTCGATGCTCGAGCTCGCCGAGGCCCTGCGGGCACGTGGCCGCAGCCTGGTGTTCATCACCGGCGAGCTGTCCGGCCCCGACCTCACGTTGGTGGCCAGGATCGCCAGCGGTTTCTCGCCCGCCTACGTCGTGTCCGTCGTGGGGGACCGTCGGTCACCGTTCGTTCCTCCGCCCGGGGTCACCGGCCTTTCCTGTTCCAGCGCCGTCGACTTCACGTTCCGGTGGGGTGCCCTGCGATGAGGCCGGGTCGGACGCTGCTCGTCCCGTCGCTGCTCGTCGGCGCCGGCCTGGCCGTGTTCCACCGCGCGTACACGCCCGGCGACCTCGCGCTGGCGGCGCTGGGCGCGATCGTCGTCGGCGGCCTCGTCGGACTGGGGTTCGCCGCGACCTGGATCCCCTGGCCGGCCGGCGTCGCCGCCCTCCTCCTCGCCGTCCCAGCCGCCTCCGGCGTGATCTCCGGCGAGGTCCCGCATGTCGACCTCGTCCCCAACGCCTTCGTGCTGTTCCTCACGGTCGGTCTCCCCGCGCACGGCCTCCGCCAGCTCCTCGTCGTGCCCTTCGTGCTCGGAACCGTCGCCGCCGCCTCGGCCGTCGCCTCATCGGCGCGACGGGCCACGCTTTTGTCGATCGCCGGGCCGTTCGCCGTCCTCGCCCTCGGCTCACTCCTCGTCCTCCCGGTCGGGTTCGGATGGGCCGTCCCGCTCGTCTTCGGCGTCGCCGCGTCGACGGTCCTGCTCCTCGACGCGAGGACGGACGTGTCGTCGATGCCACCGCTCGCCGGCACCGACACCGAGGCCGGCCGCCAGGTCGTGTTTTGGCGACCGCTCATCCAGTTCCTGCCCGCGGTCGTCGCCGTCGTCGGTCTCACGACGGCGCTCCCCCACAACCGCACCGTCGACGTCCGCCGCTTCGTCCACCCCCGCACCGAGCGCTTCGCCGACGCCAACCCCCTCGCCGTCGCCGGACGGGCACCGCGCACCACTCCGGAGGACGCCCGACCGCTCGCCCGGATCGCCGTTGACGGACCCGCACCCGGGCGCCTCCGCGTCGCCGTGCTGGACGACTACACCGGAACCGGTTGGCACCAGTCGGCGGACTTCTCGATCACCGGCGGCACCCTTGCCGTCGACCCCCTCTACCGCGTCGTCGAAGACGACGGCGCCGACCTCGCCCCCGCGCAGTCCTCCGTCACCGTCACCGGCATCGGGTCCTCCTCCGAGCTCCACGCCGTCCCGACCGCCGGCCGCCCTCGTACGGTCGTCGATCCGGAAGCCGTTCGCTTCGCTCCGGCGGCCGGCGTTCTCCTCGCCGACGACCCCACGCTCGGCGTCGAGTACCGGACCGATGTGTCACCCCCCGCGGCGGACGTCGCCCACGACGTCACCGTCGGACGCCATCCAGCCGAGCTCGCCCGCTGCCCGAAGTCGCCCACGCTCGAAGCCGTCTCCGGCCAGCTCGGCGCAGGCACGACGCGCGCCATCGAGCGGCTCTCGCGCATCGAGAACTTCCTGAAGGTGCGCCGCGTCTACGACCCCGGCGCCCCTGGCGGCCAAACCCTCGGCGCCGTAGAACGGTTCCTCGAACAGGACTACGCGCGCGGCAACCTCGAGGTGTTCGTCACCGCGCACGCCCTCCTGGCGCGGTGCGCCGGCGTGCCCGTGCGAGTCGTCATCGGCCTTCCCGAGCCGATCGCGGCCGAGGTGACGTACACCGATCGCGACCTGACGGCGTGGATCGAGACGCCGCTCGTCCGCAGCGGGTGGACGACCTTCGACCCCTTGCCGACGCCCGACGAGCAACGCCAGCAAGCGCAGCTGGCACGCCAGACCCCGCCGCCGCCGCCGCCGCCCGACGACCCGCCACCCGTCCGTTCCCCACGAAGGGTCGAGCCCGTCGACGTGGAGCGCCATGCGCCCTTCGCGGCCCTCGTGCTCGCCGCCCTCGTCCTGGGCATCCTCGGGCTCGGCACCGCCTGGACCATGGTGGCGCCGCGCGTCGTCCTGGGGCGGCGACGCCGATGCGCCGATCCGACCCTCGCCGTCGCCCGGGCATGGTCCGCGGTCGTGGATGCCCTCGTCGACCGCGACCTCAGCGTCGACCCCGCCCACACGCCGAAGGAGGTCACGCGGATCGCCGCCGGGCACGTGCCGGTCGTCGTTCCCCGCCTCCTCGAGGCGATGGCGCCGATCGTCGACCGCGCCCGCTACAGCGGGGCCCCGTCCACCCACGACGAGGCACGCCTCGCGTGGGCGCACGCGGAGGCCGTCCTCGATCGTTTGCCCTCGAGCGGCGCCGTGCGCACCGCACCGCTGCGCCATCCCGGGCGGATGCGCGAGCGAGTCCGCAGCACCCGCGACGTCGCCCGCCGACGCCACCGGTGGCGGGGCGAGCTCCCGGACACGTCGCTGTTGACCGCGAGGGCCACCCCCACCGACATCCCCAACGTCACCGTCGCCGCCCGGATCGGCGAGGGTTCGACCGGCACCGTGTTCCGCGGGTTCCTCGACGGCACCCGCGAGCCAGTCGCCGTCAAGGTCTTCCGGTACGGCCCGGGCGACGTCGGCTTCGACCTGCACCGGTTCGACTGGGAGGTCCGGATCGCCAAGACGGTGTCCGGGTTGGCGCACCTGCCCGTCGTCCACGACGCCGGCATCACCCCGACGACGCAACGGCCGTATCTCATCTCGAGCCTCCACGACGGCGGCACCTTGCTCGACCGCGTCCGACGGGGGGGCCCGATGACGGAGGCCGAGGTCGTCCGCATCGGCGCTGACCTCGCCGTCGCCCTGTCCACGCTCCACCAGCTCGGCGTCGTCCACGCCGACGTGAAGCCGGAGAACGTCTTCTCCGGCCGAGAGGGTTGGGTCCTCGGCGACCTCGGCTCGGCGTGGCTGCGGGCTTCCCGAGGCCCAGCGGCGACGCTGACCCCGCCCTACGCCGCGCCCGAGGTGTGGCGGGGCGGCCCGCCCACGCCGCTGGCCGATGTGTTCAGCCTCGCCCTGACGATGCTCTTCGCCGTCACCGGGCAGGTCCCGACGGCCAGCATCACTCCGAGCCGCGAGGACATCGCCGCCGCCTTCCCCCTCCACCCCGTCCTCCAGCGGGCGCTCGAGCCCGACGCCCGCCGCCGCCCCCGGAGCGCCGCCGACTTCGCTCGGTCGCTCCGACCCGAGCTCGCCCCGTCGCACACCGGTCCCGGGCTCACGACGCTCCGCCTACCGCCGAACCCCCTATGAGCACACGCGACGACTACCTCGGCCGGGTGCAGGCGACCGTCTGGTCGGCGGCCGGCTGGGTGTCGAACGACGGCCTCGGTCAGTTGGTGACGGGCACGTAGTTCCGCAGCACCTCCTCGACCTCCACCGCGGGTCGTTGGACGACGAACTGCCCCGACGGATGAAGACGGCCGCGCCGATGCCCGATGCCCGATGACAACGGCCACCATCGGCGCCCAGAGGATGCCACCGACGACCCGACGGTCACGGCGCCGACGAGGACGGACACGGAGCGGAGCGTCGACGGCGCGGGCACGGACGGGGGTGGCACGCGCCCAGCACCGGTCATGTCGGTCCAGCGCCTGTTGGGCCCGGGTGGGCCGCGCGGTAGACGGGTTGGTGCGACGGAGAAGTGGGGGTCGCGGCCCGATCGTCAACAGTCGGCCTCACTTGCGGTCCTGCCACGTGCAGATGCACGCCTCGTTTCCATCGGCATCGGCGACGATCCACCACGAGCGGGCGAACCGATCGGTCACGAGCACACCGCCCGCCGAGAGTGTCGCCGCCAGCCGCGCGTGCGCTTGGTCGTGGGGCACGGACACGTCGATGTGGAACCGGTCGCGGTCGCTCCGCGGCTCGGACATGTCCTGGAACCACACGGGCGGCCCGATCCGCAATGGATCGACGAGCGCGCCCCCGGACTCGCGGTACCCGAGCACCGCCGCCCAGAACGGACGGATGCGGGCCGCGTCCATGGTGTCGATGCAGATCTCGACGGCCTGCGGCGCTGCCGGCTCGGGCACCGCCGCCGCGCGAGCCGCCATCTTCGAGATCGTCCGGGCGAGCTCGACGTCGTGCATCGTCACGGCATCGGCGGCGTGGGTCCGTGCCGACACCCGAACGATCCCCGGGTGACGGAGGTCGATGTCGGGGTGGTGGTCGGCGGCGTCGGCGGCGTCGGCGATGGCCGAGGTGAGTGTGGCCGCCGCCGAGAACGACGGTGCCCGGAACTGCGCGTGCAGCGCGTCGAGCACCAGACGCCAGCCTTCGAGCCCCTCCAGGGTGGCGAGCTCCTCGGCAGAAACGGCGATGTACGCAGGCATCGTCCAAGTGAAGCAGCCACGAATGGGAAGATGTCGCCGTCCTCGACCGACGGGTCGTCGCTTCGGCGACAATGAGCCATCGAAGGAGCCAGGGGGGCCGGTGAGCGGAAGTGATTGAGCAGAACGCCGAGCGCGTCGACGCCATCGTCGTCGGTGCGGGGGTGGCCGGGCTGTACGCGATGCACAAGCTGCGGGGGCTCGGTCTCGACGTCGTCGGAATCGAGGCCGCCGATGGCGTCGGGGGGACCTGGTTCTGGAACCGGTACCCCGGTTGTCGCTGCGACGTCCCGACGATCGAGTACTCCTACAGCTTCGACGAGGACCTCGAGCAGGAATGGTCGTTCAGCGAGGTGATGTCGGCGCAGCCGGAAATCGAGGACTACCTGAACCACGTCGCCGATCGGTTCGACCTCCGCCGATCGTTCCGCTTCTCCACCCGCGTCGCCGCGGCCACGTTCGACGAAGCCACGTCGACGTGGACCGTCGAGACCGACCGAGGCGAGCGCCTGACCGCTCCCTGGTGCGTCATGGCCACGGGCTCGCTCTCGGCGCCCAACCTGCCGCCCATCCCCGGAATCGACTCGTTCGCCGGCCGCGTCGCCCACACCGGACTGTGGCCACGCGAGGGGCTCGACGTCGCCGGCAAGCGCGTCGGCATCATCGGGACAGGCTCCTCGGGGATGCAGTCGATCCCCCACCTCGCGCGCGAGGCCAAGCACCTCACGGTCTTCCAGCGGACGCCCAACTACAGCTTCCCCGGCCAGGTGGCGCCCGTCGACGACGATCTCCAGGCGTACGTCAAGGCCAACTACCGGGAGCTGCGGCGGATGCAGCGCGCCTCGGGGGCGGGCATCTCCGGCATGGCGATGCCGCCCGCCGCCGATGGCACCGCCCGCGCCGTCGGTGCCGGCGCGTTCGGCCTCGCCGCCGGCGCAACCGGCGGTGCGAGCTCCGCGGCATCCGGGCCGCCTGACCGAGCTGCGATGGCCGCCGTCCTCGAGAAGATGGAAGAGGGCTTCGCCCGCATGGTCCGCAAGCGCGTCCACGACGCCGAGACGGCGGAGTCGCTGATCCCAAAGGACTATCGGATGGGGTGCAAGCGCCTCGTCGTCGAGATCGACTACTTCGAGACCTACAACCGCGACAACGTGACCCTCGTCGACCTCCGGAAGGGTCCGATCACCGAGATCAGCCCGACCTCGGTCCGGACCGAGCAGGGCGACTTCGAGGTCGACGTCCTCGTCCTGGCGACAGGCTTCGACGCGCTGACCGGGCCGCTGACCCGGATCGCCGTGCGCGGCCGCGAAGGTCGACTGCTCGCGGACGAGTGGCGAGACGGGCCGCGCGCCTACCTGGGGCTGATGGCCAGCGGGTTCCCGAACCTCTTCATGATCACGGGACCCGGCAGTCCGAGCGTCCTGTCGAACATGGTCGTGTCGATCGAGCAGCACGTGGACTGGATCGCCGACGCCATCGCTGCCCACCGCACCGCCGGCGTCACGACGATGGAGCCCATGCCGGATGCGGAGGAAGAGTGGCTCGACCACGTGCAGGAGGCGTCGATCGGAACGCCCTACACCGCGCCGAGCTGCAACTCCTGGTACGTCGGCGCCAACATCGACGGCAAGACGCGAGTGATCCTTCCCTACACGGGCGGCGTCGGCCGCTATCGCGAGATCTGCGACGAGGTCGCCGCCGATGGGTACCGAGGCTTCGCGTTGTCGGGCACGGCCTCCGCGTAGCAGGGTGCTGAAGGAGGGGTGATCGGCGGTCGCCACGTTTCTGGGCGGGTTGAACCACCGGTGCGGTGGTTGACCCCGCCCAGATCGAGGGCGCGACCCAGATCCTATGAAGGCTTCTTGCGGGCGCGCGCGGCGCGACGGCGTCCCTCGTGCATCGCTTCGACGCGCGGCGCTGCGACCGAGCGTCCCTCCTCGACGAGCTCTGCCGGCAGCGTCTGGGGCGAAGGCATCTGGTCCGCCCACGGATCCTCGTCGCCGAGCCGGTCGAGGGCGTTGCGGATCGTGATCGACGACGGGACGAGGTCGGCGAGCTCTTCCCACGTCACCGGGCACGACACCGGCGTGCCCGGTCGCGCCCGAGGGCTGTAGGCGGCAACCACCGTCGCGCCCGCCACGCGCGTCGCGTCCACGAAGACCTTGCCCTCGCGGTCTTCCTTGAGGAACGCCGTCGTGGCGACCGACGGGTCGATCGCGGCCGCCCGCTCCGCAATGGCTCTCGTCGCCGCTGCCGCGTCCGCCGGCGGCGTGTCGAGGTCGATAGGGACGAACACGTGGAGCCCCTTCGCGCCGCTCGTCTTGAGCGCGCCGCCCAGCCCGACGTCGTCGAGCACCTGGCGAACGAGCCGGGCCCCCTCCACCGCCGCCGAGAACGGCGCGCCCGGCGGCGGGTCGAGGTCGAGGACCAGGTGGCTGATGCGGTCGCGACGATCCACCGAGGAGAGCGACGGGTGGTACTCGATCGCGCGTTGGTTGCCGAACCAGATCAGCGTCCGCCGATCGTCGCACACCGCGTAGGTCACGTCCCGCTTCGACGACTCCGCCCACGTCGTCATCCTCGGCACCCACTCGGGCGTGTACTTCGGGAGGTTCTTCTGCATGAACGGCTCGTCACCGCGGTGGACGCGGATGACCGACAATGGCCGACCCTGCAGTGCGGGCAGGATCCGATCACTGACGCCGTCGAGGTAGTCGATCAGCTCGCGCTTGGTGGCGTCGGCACCTTCGAACAGCGGTTGGTCGAGGTTCGAGAGGTCCACGCCCTCGCGGGACTCCTTCGGCGCGGGCGTCACGCGCGACACCTCGACCCGAGCGCACCGGCCGGGACGGACCCGTCCTCGCCGGGGCTCCGCTCGGTCACGTCGAGTCGGGTCGGCCGCCTTCGATCCGACGCCGCACCGCCTCGAGCTCGTCGTCGATCTCTTCACCGCGGCGCTGCTCCCGGGCGAGCTTCTCCTCGGGCGTGGCACCGAGGTCGCGCTCGCGCTCGTCGAGCGCGGCGTTCGACCGTTGGGTGAACTCGTCGACGGCCTCGGCCACGTCGCGCTTCTCCCGCCGGAGTGCGGCTGCGATGCGATCCCACGTGCCCATCGGGGACGCAGCGTAGGCGTCAGGCGACTGCGGTCGGTGAACGTCGAAGGTTCCCGCCGGAGGCCTTCGTCTCGACCTGCGGAGCGCCGCCCCGACGGTAGGGTGACGGCGCCGTCAACTGCTCGGCCGAAGAGGGAGGACTTTCGCATGACCGTCGCCGAAGAGCTGCGTTCTTGGCTCGAGGAGAACTGGGATCCCGACCTCACCGTCGGCGAGTGGTGGGAGCGGCTGGGAATGGCCGGGTGGGCGGCTCCGATGCTGCCCGCCGATTCCTACGGCCGCGGGTTGTCGCGCGGCGACGCGCTGATCGTCGCGTCGACGATCGCCTCCTTCGGTGCGCTCTCCGCACCGATGGGCATGTCGATCGGGCTGGCGTCCCCGACGATCACGACCCATGGCACGCGCGAGCAGATCGACCGCCTCATCCCTCCGGCCGTGACGGGCAAGGTCGCCTACTGCCAGCTCTTCAGCGAGCCGGGCGCCGGCTCCGACCTCGCGGGGCTCACGTGCAAGGCCGTGCGCGACGGCGACGTCTGGCACGTCGACGGCCAGAAGGTCTGGACGTCCGGCGGTCAGCACGCGGACATGGGGATGCTGCTCGCCCGGACGAACCCGGAGGCTCCCAAGCACCAAGGCATCACGTGGTTCGCGATCGACATGCACCAGCCCGGCGTCGACATCCGGCCCCTCAAGGAGATGACCGGCCACGCGATGTTCAACGAGGTGTTCCTCACGGCCGCGGAGGTCCACGACGACAACCGCATCGGCGACGTGAACAACGGGTGGGCGGCCGCGAACACCACGCTGCTCCACGAGCGCTCGGGCATGGGCGCCCGTGGTGGCGGCGGCGGCCGCATGGGAGGTCGGATGGCGCGGGCGGGTGGGGTCGCCGGCGACCTCGACAAGCGCGCCGGCGACTTCACGGCAAAGCCGCGCGCCAAGACCGCCACGAAGGAGGCCGCTCCGACGGAGAAGGGGCCGCGGACCGTGGGCTCCCCGGCGCAGGGCCTGATCAACCTCGCTCGCGAGCTCGGGAAGCTCGACGATCCCGTCATCCGCCAGCGGCTCGTGCAGGCCCACATCCTGGGGGCCATCGCCGGCTACACGACGGAACGACACAAGGCGGTGCGTTCCCAGGGCGGCGACATCGCCGGCGTGGCCAACTTCTCCAAGCTCCTGATGGCCGACATCGTGCGGCTCAATCGCGATCTCGGCCTGCAGATCCTCGGGGCGCGCGGCACGCTGCACTCCTACGACGGCGCCGCCAACGAAGCGCTGGCGAAGCTGCCCGGCGGCGCGGCCGCGGCTGGCGTGACCGCCCAGGCGCTGTCGGCTCAGGCGTTGCCGATTTATGGCGGCACCGACCAGATCCAGCGCAACATCGTCGGCGAGCGGGCACTCGGCCTGCCGAAGGAGCCAGGCGACCTCTCGAAGGTTCCGTTCAACGAGCTCCCCAAGAACGGCTGACCGGGGCCTCCATCCGGGTCGACGCGGCCGGCGGGCAACTTCACACGAGGCGGACTGCCCGGTAGGCTTGTGGTTGCTCTCCGGCGCGCCCGATTCTGGGATTGGACAACCGTGCCGCTGAACGAGAGATCGGTGCTGCGGGTGCACAGAAGGCGGTTCGCGACGAGAGTTGCCGTCGGGCTGGGCTCGTTCGCGCTCGCGCTGCTGGCGTGGTCGGCCCACGCCGCGGCGACCGAAGTGCCGCCGCCTCCTGCACTGCTCGACCGCTCGCCGACCAGCGGCGCCGTCGCGAAGACCGTCACCGAGGTCGTCGACGTGGCCGCGCCGACGATCACCGATGTCGTCCCGTCCGTCGTCGAGGCCATCGTCCCCGACGTGGCGTCCGAGCTCCCCGACGAGGTCACGCCTCCAGCGTCGCCAGCCGCCGCGGTGGTCCTTGCCGCCGCCACGCCCCGATCGTCCGCCGTCGAGGTCGATGCCACCCCGGCTCCTTCGGCGACCTCCGCTGACCCGCCGACGATCCCCTCCATTCCTGTGACCGCGCCGATCGCGACGCCCGTTCCCGATCGCGTCGCGGCAACCATTCCGACGCCAGGTTCAGATCGCCTTGCACCGCCGATCGCACCGCCGCGCGAATCCCCGCGACACGACCCGACCGATCGTGCGGCAACCGCCATCGAGGGCGGTGCATCCGCGCCCAGACGAGCGCCCGACTCCAGTGGTTCCACGACATCTGCTGTCGGCAGGCACGGCCTCGCCGTCACCGCCGCCACCTCGAACGACGACGACCTGACCCCTCTTCCCGAGCACGGCGGCCACCCGCCGCGTGGACCACCGAGCAAGGACGCCTTGTGAACCATCCCACCCCTCTGCTTCACCAGTGGGCGGCTGCGCCCTCCCTCACCTCCCAGTGCTTGCCGCGGTCCGAGGCCGATTTCCTCCTCGCCGTGATCGAATGCGACTCCGCCGAGCGCGAGGCCATTCGCCTGGCGACGCACCGCTTCGCCGATGCGTGCGCGTCGATCGAGGGCGCCGTGGCGCACCTCCTCGTCCTCCGCACGCTGCTCGGCCCGTCCGTCATCGGCACCCTCCTCGACGGAGAGATCGTCCATCTCGTTGCGCGAGAGGTCGCCGAGGCGAAGCGCACCGCCCACGCGGACCCGCTCACCGGGCTCGGCAACCGTCGCGCGCTGGACGAAGCGTTGCCGACTGCCATCGCGCGTGCCGAGCGAACCGGCAAGGGACTCGCAATCGTCTACTTCGACCTCGTCGGACTGAAGGCGGTCAACGATCGACACGGCCACCACGCCGGTGACGAAGCGCTGCGCGCGTTCGCCACCGCGCTCGCCGGGTCGTCGCGGTCGAGCGACTCCGCCTACCGCATCGGTGGCGACGAGTTCCTCGCCCTCCTTCCGGACACACATCACGACGACGTCACGGCACTCGTCGACCGCATCCTCGCGTCCGGCGCGCCGTCGTTCTCCTGGGGTTCGACGAACACGGTGATCGATGGCTTCGACGCCGAGCGCCTCGTCCGTGTCGCCGACCTCCGGATGCTGTCGAGCCGTTACCACCTCGCGCTGACGACCAGCGGAGGTCGGGCGACGGAGGAACGCGCGCCCGTCGAGCCGGACGTCGACCTCCGACACCGCTCTGCATCAGCAGCGGGTCATCACTGAGGACCGAGTCCCGCAACGGCATCGAGGTCATGGGGTCCGTGGCCAGCACGGCCATCCACGTTCGGCGTACCCTCGAGCCGACGAAGACGAGGGAGCGGACCATGGCATTCGTACAGATCATCGAGTACACGACGTCGAAGGCAGAGGAGATGCGGAAGGTCGGCGAGGAATGGGAGCAGGCGGCGGCCGGTGAAGCGAAGGCGCGGCGACGCGTGCTGTGTCAGGACCGCGACCAGGCGGGCCGATACTTCAACATCGTCTTCTTCGATTCCCACGAGGAAGCGATGGCGAACTCAGACCTGCCCGTCACCGGCGAGTTCGCCCAGCGGATGATGGCGTTGGCTGACGGACCACCGACCTTCTACAACCTCGACGTGGTCGAGGACCGAACGGTCTGACGCCGTTCGCGTCGGCCCCCACGATCGGCGGTCCCTACTGCACCAAGCCGCGTCGGAGCGCCAACGCGACCGCGTGGACACGATCTCGCGCCTGAAGCTTCTGGTAGATGTGGGTGAGGTGGCTCTTCACGGTCTCCTCGCTGACGATCAGCGCCTCGGCGATCTCGCGCGTCGACGCCCCCTCCACGAGGTGCTCGAGGACCTGGTGCTCTCGATCCGTGAGGCGCTCGGCGGACAGCGATCGGTCGGCGAGCGGACCGACGCGGTCGAGGAACGTCCGCGTGACGGACGAGTGGAGGTAGCCCTCACCCCGGGCGACGGCGCCGATGGCAGTGACCAGTTCGCTCCGTGTGGCGTTCTTCGGCAGGAAGCCCACCGCGCCTGCCGCCATCGCACTCGTGACCGTGTCGGCGTCATCGTGCATCGTCAGCACGAGGACGCGCGCCTCCGGCCGCGCCGCGACGATCGCGCGGGTCGCCTCGATCCCGTTGATCCCCTGCAGGGTGACGTCCATCAGCGTGACATCGGGGAGCAGGGCTGCGTCCAGGTCGACGATCGCGGAGCCGGAGGCGACGACGCCGACGATCTCGATGTGGTCTGCGAAGCCGAGCATCGTGGCGAGCGCGTCGGCGACGACCGCGTGGTCCTCGGCGATCGCGAGTCGGATGTGCTGGTCGCCGACCGCTGCCGCGGGTTCGAAGCCCGACGTCACGATCGGCCGAGTGGAACGCGAACTGTCACGGTCGTCCCTTCGCCGGGGCGACCGCGTACCGACAGCACCCCGCCCGAGAGCTCCACCTTCTCCGAAGCGAGACGCAGACCTGATCGGCTGCCATCATCGGGCCCTTCGCCGGGCGATGGCGACAACCCGACGCCGTCGTCGCTCACCCGAAGCTCCACCATCTCGCCTCCTCGTTCGACCGCGACCGCGATGGCGGACGCATCAGCATGACGCGCGGCGTTCACAAGCGCCTCCTGACAGCACTCGAACAGGAGGATGGCGACCGGCAGCGGGAGGTCGTCGGCGCCGCCCGACGACACGACGCTCACCTCGATCCCGGACGAAACACGGAACGCGCGCGCGAACCGTTCCAGGCTGGCTGTCAATCCGTCTTCGATGGTCGCTCTGCGCAGTGATGCGATCGTTCCTCGGAGCTCCGCGATGGCCGCATCCGCGCCCGAGCGGAGCTGACCGGCGAGCCGCACGGCGGTCTCGGGTTGCCCGTGCTCGAACGCGGCAGCGACGGACTCGGCGTCGAGCTGGAGCGCGGCGAGCTGTTGGAGGACGACATCGTGGATGTCGCTGGCGATCCTGACACGCTCTCGCTCACGCTCGTCGATCAGCCGATCGCCGAGGGCACGCCGCTCGCGTTCTGCTTGTTGGAGCTGCCCGGAGACGTTCAACGCATGGCGTGCCCCGAGGAGTGGCAACATCACGAGGGCGACGGCCCAGGTGCCGATCCGCAGCGACGTCAACGCGAGGACGAGCCCTGTGAATCCGAGGACCAGGTAGGTCGCTGCCGCGATCGGTCCGGACGGGAGCAGCCCGCGGACCACGCGTCGAAGCGGTGTCGCCCGAGCGGTCCGCTCGGCGACCGCGACGAAGGTCCAGTTGCTCGCCTGGTACACGACGACGGCACCGACGACGAGCCAGATCGGCGGAACTTCGCCCCGTCCCGGGCCTCGCGTGAGGATGATCGATGCGAGTGAGGTCGACGCAGCCAGCTGCACGCGGTTGAACAAGGCGTGGGCGAAGGTCGTCTCGCGTCTCAACTCCCACTCGCTCGTGGAGGAGACCAGCACGATCCCAGCGGCGAGCCCGGGTGGGAAGAGGTACGCGATCGCGACGTTGACGGGTGCACCGATGCTGAGAGAGATGTGGCGAGTTGCCGGAACGGGAAGGACGTTGGCCGCGGCACACAGCGCGCACCACGCGATGACGGTGCCGAGCCCGAGCTCCTCCCAGGGACCAGCCGCCATGCCGTTCCCGATGAGTGCCGCGACGCACACGACGATGCCGGCGAAGTACCCCCAGAACGCCGGGCGGTCTCCGCTCGACGTCGGCGCGTCGGGGACCCGGCCGGCGGCCGGGTCCCCGAGCTCTGGATCGATTACCTCCAGTTGGCGTTCGCGCCTCCGGCCATGAGCAGGCCGATCAGTGGGGCGAGCGTCATCGCGATGCGACGTAGCTGGCGGATCTTTGACATGTTGCGGTTCACCTCCCATCGACGTTGCCGGGGGTTTCCGCTCCGCTTCGGTGACGGCTGCTCCTTCGTTCCGATCCGCTTGGCTACGTCGATTGTCCCCCTTTGTGGGGACCGATGTCCACCCATTCGGGGGATGTGTCCCCCTCCCCCCTGCGCGAGCGTGGCAGGACCAACAGACCGTGACCGCCATCCAGGTGCCCCTCATCGCCCCGAACGTCAAACCCCGAGTGCCGGCACTGCCGCGCGTCCTCGTCGTCGACGACGACGCACTCCTTCGTGCCGTGCTCCGGGACGCGCTGTATGAGGCCGGCTACGACGTCGCCGAGGCTTCCGACGGCTACGAGGCTCTTCAGGTGATCGACGACGAGGACGTCGACCTGGTCCTCCTCGACGGGCGGCTCCCCCACCTCTCCGGACGTGAGGTCGTCCAGCGCCTCCGGTCGAAGAACCGGACCCGGACACTGCCGATCATCATGGTGACGGCTGCCGACAGCGTCCCCGATCGTGTCGCCGGCCTCGCTGCGGGTGCCGACGACTACGTCACCAAGCCGTTCGCCATCGAGGAGATCGTGGCCCGCGTGCGCACGACCCTGCGGGCCCACGGTGCGTGGCGACGTACGATCACGGCTCACGAACGGCACCGCGCGGCGCTCTCGAGGGCGCTCGCCGACGCGGCCACGCACCGCACCCTCGCGGACGCCTGTGTCGTGCTGTGCGATGCGATCGCCGGCCAGGACGGCGTCCTCGGTGCGGCGCTCGTTCGAGTCACTGGTGGCGGCCGCGCCGCCAGCCTCGCGAACGCCGGCAACCTCGTCGGATACACACCCGGTGTGGGTTTGCTCGACCGCGCGGGAGTCGGGCCGTGGGTCGAGCCACGTCCTCTCCGGGTGTTCGCTCCATTGGAGCCCCTCGGCGATGGGCGCCCCGCCGGTGTGCTGGTGGTGGAGCTCGACGGCCGGCTCGTCGAGGCGTCGGCGGGATTGACGATGGCCATCGACGGTGCGGCGGCGCTCTCAGGCCTGTTGCTACCTCGCTTGCGACAGGAGAGGGACGCCGAGGCCGAGGGCGTGGAACTGCGGGCGCTGCTCGACGCCCACGCCTTCCGACCCCACTTCCAACCGATCGTCGACCTCCGGTCGGGCGTCGTCGTCGGCGCCGAGGCATTGACGAGGTTCGACGACGGCTCGAGTCCCGAAGCAAGGTTCGGTGAGGCGTCGGCGATCGGGCTCGGGGTGGAGCTCGAGCTGGCGACGCTCGCCTCGGCGGTGACGGCGGCACAAGGCCTGCTCCCGGACATCGCCTGGCTGTCGCTCAATGTGTCGCCGGAGCTCATGTTGTCGAGCGAGCGAGATGCCGTCCGCGACATTCTCGACCTTCGAGACCGTGACGTCGTGCTCGAGCTCTCCGAGTGCCAGTTGGTGACCGACTACGACGCCGTACGCGGGGCGCTGCGATACGCCGGCGACGGGATCCGATGGTCGATCGACGATGCAGGCTCGGGGTTCGCTTCGCTCCGACACATCCTGCGCCTCGAGCCCGCATTCATCAAGCTCGACCGGTCGTGGGTCGAGGACGTCGACACGGATCCGGCGAAGCGGGCGATGATCGCGGGCCTGTGCCACTTCGCGACGCAGACGGGCGCGGAGATCATCGCCGAGGGGATCGAGACCGAGGGCGAGCGGCGCGTTCTCGGCGCGCTCGGCGTCGGCCTCGGCCAGGGGTACCTGCTCGGGCGGCCGGCGCCGGCGACGGTGGGCTCAGTCTGATCCGATCCGGTCGATTGCTCGCCGGATGTTCGCCTTGGCCGCGGCTTCGTAGCGGGTGCGCATCAGCGCTGTTCGATACAGCGGCTCCCTCTCGAGGAAGTCCTGCAGGATCCGCATGCGTCCGGCTCGAAATGCTTCGACCGGCACCCCGGCATACTCCCGACGGATCAGGTCGCCGTTCCTTCCCTCGTTGTCGTCGGCGAAGGTCGAGAGGTCAGCGTCGAGCAGCGCGTCGAGACCTTCGTCGCCTTCGGCACCGTCGTGGCTCTTCGTCGCTTCGATCAGCATGGCGACCCGCTCGACGGCGTCATGACCGACAAGGACGCGCCGCGCGTAGTCGGCGCTGCGTTCCTCGTTGTCGTCACGCTCGGGCGCATAGATGACGTCGTGGAGGATCGCCGCGAGGACCACCGCGGGGTCGTGGCCTTGGCCGATCTCGTCGACCGTGGCGAGGACGTGCTCGACGTGGTGCATCGTGTGGTACGCCCGGTGTGGCTCTGCATAGTGAGCCACGACGTCGTCGAAGGCCTCGTCGGCTCCGCCGGCATCCACCCATCGGTGTCGAACATCCATGGTGCCGAGTCTCGCCGATGCACCCGACGTGCGCTACGTCGGTTGCGGCTGCAGTCGGGGCCCCGCCGCTGGACCCCTCGAAGGGGCCTGGTGACGCCGAGGAAATCGGTCGCTCCCGGCGCCGTCGATGCCTACCGTGGTCGACGATGCCGAACGCTCCCCGGGGTGCGGACTTCGACGGATGGGTCGCACAGCTCTCGAAGTCGTCACGTCGCCAGCGGGCGAAGATCTATCTTCGGGCTGCGGGCCAGCCCGCCGTTCCGGCCGTGCGCCGCGGACTGCATCACCCCGACCCGGTCGTCCGGCGTCTCTGTGCATCGATCCTCGATCGGTTGGCCGACGAAATCGCGTTCGTCGATCTGGTGGCTGCTCTGGACGACGACGACCCCGAGGTCCTGAAGCGTGCCCTTCATGCACTGGCGTGCGATCGCTGCAAGGAGAACGCCTGCAGGCCTGGCGAGGAGCTGTTCGTGCCGCGGGCCCTGGAGCTGCTGCACCATCCCAACGCCGACATCCGTGCAAGTGCCATCGACACCCTGGGAAAGGTCGTCGCCCGCCGTCCTGATGTTGCTGCCGCGCTCACCGACGTCGCACGTCGTGACCGTGATTCCGGTCTCCGAGGCATGGCGCGAAGGCGGGTCGGCGCCGGCTGAGCGACTACGCCATCACCGGAAGAGCCCCGTCGAGCGGCGGCGACGGCCGAGCGCGACCGGTCGCCTGGTCGACCCAGACCAGCGGGGAGAGTGATCGAGCGGCGGGCACCAACTCCGGTCGTCGTGCCGCCAGTGCATCGAGCAAGGCGCCGGACGCGACGAGCAGAGCTCCCTCGTCCGCCGTGACCGGGTCCACGAAGTCACCTCCATGCACGACCGCCTCGATGCAGCGGGTGCGCAAGTAGTCGACCAACGCGATGGGCCCCTGCAACGTCGTGACGGTGTCGTTCAGGTCGGCGGCTGCCAGCGCCGGCAGCAGTCGGGTCACCCGAGCCGCGAAGTCCAGATCCAACTCGCCCGCCCCCCGGGCTGCGGTGTCGATCCTGTCGGACAAAAAGACGGTGCCGACCAGGTTCGCCGCCAGTGACACTCGCGGTGGATCCGCCGACGCCGTCTCGAGAAATCGGCCGAGCAACGTCGGCTGCACGGCGAGGTGGGCGAGGACCTCGCGGTTCCGCCAGCCGGAGATCCGCGACTCGACCTCGAGATCCAGGGCGGGAACGGCGGCTGCGATTCGTTGCCACTGGAGGATCAACGCCTCTCGCACGTTGTCCGCGTGCGCCTCCATGGGCCACGAAGGTAGACGGCAGAGGCGGGCAACGTCCCGTTCGCCGAGGTCAGCGCCACCACGCTCGTGGGAAAATTCCGAAACCGCTTGCGGCTTCCCGTGCGAATGTCCAGACGTGACCGTCGTCGGGGGGGAGGACCGCCGCCACGTGCGTCGGCGGGAAGCGTGGACCGATGACCAGTGAGATCGTGTTCGCGGAGGCAACGATCGCGGACGCGGCGTCGATCGCCGCGCTCCACGCCGACAGTTGGCGCCGCCACTACCGACACAGCTACCCCGAGTCATTCTTCGGTGACTCCCTGGACGACGATCGGCTCGCCGTCTGGACCGACCGACTCCGAAGCTCCGCCGGCACGTACACCCTGGTGGCAACGTTGTCCGGCGACCTGATCGGTTTCGTTCACGTCGTGATCGAAGGCGATGCCGGCTGGGGCGCCCTCGTCGACAACCTTCACGTCCGACACGACTGTCACCGCCGCGGGATCGCATCGCAGCTCATGAAGCAGGCGGCGGCCTTCGTCGCCGCGGCTGCACCGGGATCGGGTCTGTACTTGTGGGTCCTCGAGCGCAACGTTCGAGCGCAAGCGTTCTACCGCGCGCTCGGCGCCGCCTTTGCCGACCAGAGGAGCGTCGACCCACCCGCATTGCCGGGGGCACTCTGTCGCCGCTGCGTGTGGCCGGGCCTGAACGCGCTCATCTGACCGGAGCGCGGACACGTGGTACGGTCGGAACTCCCAGCAGCGGTGGATCCAAGGTCAGGTCAGCCCGTGCCCTCAACCGGGAGCCACCGTCGGAGGACGTCGGCGAGGACGTCGGCTCGAATGGGCTTGGGCACGTAGTCGTCCATGCCGACGGCGAGGCACCGTTCAGCATCACCCTTCATGACGCCGGCAGTCATCGCGATGATCGGAACGCGCCGGGTCGCGTCTTCCTGGCCGCGGATCGCCGCTGTCGCCTGGTAGCCATCCATCTCCGGCATCTGGCAGTCCATCAACACTGCGTGATACCGGGTGCGGCAGATGGCCTCCACGGCTTCGGCGCCGTTGGCGACCACGTCGGCGCTGTACCCGAGCTTGCCGAGCATCATGACCGCGACCTTCTGGTTGACGGCGTTGTCGTCCGCGACGAGCAACCGCTGCCGCTTTCGAGTCTCGTCCTCGGCCAACGTGTGTCGGGTGACCATCCGTTGCGGCGGGAGGATGCCACCCACGACCGTCGCCAGGCAGTCATGGAGATGGGACTGGCGCACCGGCTTCGTGAGGTACGCGGCGACGCCCGCCCGACGGGCCACCTCACCGCTCCCGCGCACGCCCGATGACGTCAAGAGCACCAGCGGCGTGGACGCGAGGTCTGGGTCGGTTTGGATGGCACGAGCCAGATCGAGCCCACCGGTGCCTGGCATCTCCATGTCCAGCAACGCCACGTCGAATCGGGGCGACCCTGAAGTCGCCCGCAGTAGCACCATCGCCTCTTCGGCCGAAGCGGCCGATGCTGGCACGATCCCCCAGGAGCGCAGCTGGTGCTCGAGGATCCTACGGTTGGTGGCACTGTCGTCGACCACGAGTACTCGGGCGCCGGAGAGGTCGGCGAGCGGCGTGCTCGGCACTGAAGGAGCAGCCTGCTTCGGTAGCTCCACCGAGAACCAAAAAGTGCTGCCGACGCCGGGTTCGCTCTCGACTGCAATCGTCCCGCCCATCTGCTCGACCAGCTGCTTGCTGATGGCCAGGCCCAGGCCCGTTCCGCCGTAGTTCCTCGTGATCGACGAATCCCCCTGCGAAAAGGGCTCGAAGAGTTTGGCCAGCGTCTGTTCGGTCATCCCGATACCGGTGTCGGAGACCTCGAAGCGGATGACGGTCTCCGAGCCGCTGTCGCTGAGGCATGATGCCTGCAACACGACTTCCCCCACCGTGGTGAACTTCACCGCGTTCCCGACCAGGTTGGTGAGGACCTGGCGCAGCCGCCCGGGGTCCCCGCGGACCGCATCAGGGACGTCGGCTGCGACGAGGCTGCTGATCTCGAGACCCTTCGCCTGGGCTCTCTCGGCGAGCAGCTCGACGACCTCCTCGACGACCTTCCGCAACTCGAAGTCGATGATCTCGAGGGCGAGCCTTCCCGCCTCGATCTTCGAGAAGTCGAGGATGTCGTTGATGATGTCGAGCAGTGCCTCGCCAGACCGCCGCACGGTCTCGGCGTAGTCGCGTTGGTCTCGGTCGAGGTCGGTGTCGAGCAGCAGCCCGGTCATGCCGATGACCCCGTTCATGGGGGTGCGAATCTCGTGGCTCATCGTGGCGAGGAAGTCCGACTTCAATCGGCTCGCTTCCCGCGCCTCGTCGCGTGCCCCTTCAAGCTCCTCTCGCGCCCGCATGCGATCCGTGATGTCGGAGATGAAGGCGGCGAGACGGGTGGACGGCCCGCTGCGAATCTGCCAAACCGCGACTTCGGCGGGGAACTCCGAACCGTCGCGGCGGAGGGCGGGGAGCTCGATTCGATTACCAAGGATCGAAGCGACACCGGTCGCCGTGTACCGCCGGATTCCCTCCTCGTGCGCCGCCCGGAGCTGTTCGGGGACGATGAGCTCGGCGACCGGCCGGCCGAGGGCTTCGTGGCGCGACCACCCGAATTGGATCTCCGCCCGCTTGTTCCACTCCACCACGAGGCCGCCTTCGTCGGTGGCAACGAACGAGTCGGTGGCGGTGTCGATCACCGACCTCAGCTGCGCCTCGCTCGCCTCGAAGGCCGACGTGCGCTCTTCGACCCTCTCTTCGAGGTCATTGGCAAGCGTCAGGTTCTCCAGGACGATCATCACCTGGCGGAGGCCGAGCACCACCAAGAGCACGATCGCGCTGACGACGAGGAAGGGGTCTCGGAGCGTGATGCGCGTCACCGCGCCGACGACGAACGCCGCCACCACGGGCACGTACAGGAGGAGCTCTTGCGTGACGGTGAGCCGCCGGGGCGAGGCGTGCGCGGAGCCTTCGACCGGCATCAAAGCAGCGATGGCGATCAGGGCGAAGGCGGCCACCCATCCGACCATCAAGATCGTGCCCATGCCATCGGCGCCTTGGTTGGTGAGCGACACGTACGCGCTGTCGGTCGCCGCCAGAGTCACCAGGCCACCACCGAGGAACACCCACGGGAACCGGTCACCGGGCCGGGCTCGCAATGACAGGGCAAGGACGATTGACACGATGATCACGTCGACGATCGGATACGCGAGCCCCGTCATCCGCGACAGTCCATCGCCCCCCTTCGAGCGATAGAGCGGCCCCAGCACCGTGACCCAGCTGCAGAACAGGACCGAAGCGGCGATCGCTGCCGCGTCGAGCACCATCCGCACCCGCGAGACCAGACGGAAGCGTTCCATCGGAAGCGAGAACAGTCCGAGCACCGCCGGAATGGAGTAACCAACAAAGCCGACGTCGGCCAACGACGGGAACGGGTAACGGTGATCCCGGGTCATTCCGTAGAAGTCCCAGATCAGTGCGCCCGACGCCCACACGCCCGTCGACAAGGCGAGCCATCGCCAGCCCTGGGCGTCCACACCCCGCCGCCGCGAAGCACGTCTGCAGAAACCCATCGCGGTCAGCGCCGCCACGAGGATGGCGGTGTCCCCGATGACTTTCGCCGGTCGTGTGCCCGACGCGACGCCCATGTACACCGCGAAAGGGGCGATCACGACAAGGGCGGTGATGCACGCCCGCGGCAAGGGAGACACGCTCCCGACCGGCACCTTCACCGACTGCACCCCCCTGCATCGTTCGATCCCAGAGCTGGGGCATTCGTGCGCGTCGGTCCGCCGAATCGCGTGTTGCCCCCGAACGTTCAGCCTATCGACGGTTGTCGGTTCGAGCGTGGCAATGCATCCTTTTGGAAAGGCACAAAACGACTCGGGTTCTCCCGATGAGTCAATCGCCCGGGTCGTTCTCCATCGGGTGCGATCGGCCACCGGTCACCTGTCGGTTGCGCTTGACGCGGTACATGGCAGCGTCGGCGCGGGCGAGAAGCTCGTCGATGCCGTCGGACTCCTCCGCTCTGGCGACACCTGAGCTGACGCTGACCAGCAGCTCCTGGCCGCGCGTCAACACCGGGTTCCGCAACGCCACTTCGGCCCGCCCCAGGAACGCCTCGACGGCCCCACCGGTCTCATCCTCGAGCACGATGACGAACTCGTCCCCACCGAGGCGCCCCACCGTGTCCGAAGCCCTGGTCACCGACCGGAGCCGCTGAGCAACCTCGACGAGCACGTCGTCGCCTACCTCGTGGCCGAAGGTGTCGTTGATCGTCTTGAAGCGATCGATGTCGCAGAACACCACGCTCACTCCAGACCTGCGGCGCCGGGCACCGGCGACCGCATGCTGCAACCGGTCGCGAAGCAGGGCCCGATTCGGAAGGGAGGTGAGGCTGTCGTGGGTGGCCAGATGGTGCAACTCGGCCCGGGCATCGGCGAGCGGTGTGATGTCCGTGGCCGTCATCACCAAGCCCTCCACCGACTGGTCGTCGAGCAGGTTGACCAGCGTGATGCTCATCGGAACCGGCGACCGTCCGGTGACGCTGTTACACCGGGCTTCGAACGCCCGCCGGCCACCCAGACTCACGACGAGGGCGATCTCGGACTCGACGAGATGGCGATCCTCGTCGCTGACCAGGTGCCCGAACGGGCGCCCGATGGCGAACTCGAGGTCTCGGCCCAGCAGACGGGTCAGGGCTCGGCTCGACCCCCGAATCGTCCCCTCGCCGTCGAGCAACATGGTGATCGCGGGCGCGTTGTCGATGATCGACTGGAGGAGATCCGTGTCCCCACCGGCGACGTCCCAACGGCGGCGCTCGGTGATGTCCCGGAGCACGAGCACCACCGCGTGCACACCGGCGACGCCGACAGCCGACCTTCCCCGCAGCTCGACAAGGCGGTAGCCGCCCTCGCGTGATCGGACGCGAAGCTCGACCGGTGTGCCCAGCGGCTTGTCCTGCACCGAGACCAGCGCCGTGACTGCGGTCGCCACGTCGTCCGGATGCAACAACTCGACCCCGGACCGTCCGCGAATGTCGTCGAGGCGCCAGCCGAACTGCTCCTCTCCGGCGGCATTGGTCCACAACACGTTGGCGGCAGCGTCCACCGCCACCACGACATCCGGTAGGACGTCGAGCAGAGCCTGGGGATCGAGCTGCATCGCTGCAACCTACGTGCACCGCGGACAGGGTGCTGACGAAGGGGTGATCGGCGGGACCCCGCTGTTCTGGGTGGGTTGAACGACCTGTGCGGTGGTTGATCCCGCCCAGAACGAGCGCGCGCGGCCAGTCCTCGCCTGGCACTGGCGGCGTCACCATCCATCGGGCGCCTCGCCGTGCCAGATGAGGGCGAGGAGCGAGTCCCCTCGATCGCGGTCGACGGGCTCGAAGACCTCCCACTCGTGAGCCTCGACTTCCTGGGTCATCCGGGGGAACCCGATCGGTCTGCCGGACCCGCGGCAGACGAACGTCGCAGGATCAAAACCGGCCACGCCGTACGCCTCCGCCACCGTCTGACCAACGGCTTGCTGCAGCGGTGAAGGACGCCGGCCCGGCCTCGGAACGAGGGTTGGCGCGACAGCAAAGATCCGCATGCTTGCGGGATGAGCCATGCGTCCTGCACCGAGGGCACGGCGGTCGGGCGACACGAGTCCCGCTGCCCGGAGTGACAGGTTCGAGAGGTAACGGAAGAGGCCGTGGCGGCGTCGCTCGGGATCGACGCAAGCGAGACCCGCGAGCATCGTCGGCGTCGGTCCGATCGACGGCAGGTCGAGCGTGCGCACGTCGCCGAGCGAGAACCCGACGAGACGGGCGTCGTCATCGGCAGCGAACGCCATCGAGACCCACCCCAGCCTCGTCAGTGACCGGTCGAGATACTCGCCGTCGGCCGCCTCGTAGGCGACGTCGAACAGCTCGTGCATCCCGGAGAGCTGCCCCGGCGACAGCGCGTCAGCAGGAGCGACTTCGATGTCGACTCCCGCAGGTGCTGACTGGAACCCGAGGAAGAGACCGTCGTCGTCCAACACGCACTCGAGGGCACCGGCATCGACGCCTTCGCGAGCGGCGAAGGACACGGTGACGATCGAGGAGATCGGACCCCGCCGCACGCCATCGATCTGTCGCCCGCCAGTGGCCTTCACGAAGCCGTCCAGCATCGCCTGCAGGCCGTGGAGCTCCGCGACCCGCCGGGGCACGAACCCCGCAGCCGCTTCGAGCGTCGAGCGTCCCTCGAATGCACGCACGAGCCAGTCGTCGATGCGTTCAGCCACGTCGTCCGCCTAGTGTAGTGTCCACGTTTTGAGCGCGCGGTTGTGGTTGGATGGGTGCATGGCTCATCCCGCAGCAGAACCGCTCACGTTGTTGCTGGAGGAACGCAGGGCGTTGGAGGCCATCGCGGCGTCGCCGTCGTTGCCGCATCG
>DATLED010000096.1:0-36759 GCA_035525495.1 Acidimicrobiales bacterium
GTGTCGGTCCGAGGGCGGCGAGCCACTCCCAGGTCGCCAGCATGTTCCGATCGGCTTCGGCGAGGAGGTCGCTCGTGGCGCCCGTCGTGCTCATGGGCGCAATGTTGCCTCGGGCTAGCTTCGGCCGCCATGGCCTACGCACCCCTCGACCTCACGGGGCACTGCGCCCTCGTCACCGGCGGCAACAGCGGGATCGGCCTCGGCATGGCGTCGGCCCTCGCCAGGGCCGGCGCCGACGTCGCCATCTGGGGGACGAACGCCCAGAAGAACAAGGCCGCCGGTGAGCAGCTCGCCGCCCACGGGACCAAGGTCGTTCCGCTGCAGTGCGACGTGGGCGACGAGGATCAGGTGGACGCGGCGTTCGCGGCCACGCTGGACGCGTTGGGCAAGGTCGACTCGTGCTTCGCCAACGCCGGAGTCGGTGGGGGCGCGCCGTCCTTCGAGGAGTTCACGCTCGAGTCGTGGCGGCGGGTGACGAGGGTCAACCTCGACGGCGTGTTCCTGACGTTCCGCGCGGCGGTGCGTCACCTGAAGGAGCGGGGCGAGGGTGGGTCGCTGGCGGTGACGTCGTCGCTGTCCGCCGTCGAAGGTGCGGCGAAGAACCAGGCGTATGCGTCGTCGAAGGGCGCCGTGATCTCGATGGTGAAGGGCCTGGCGGTCGAGCTCGCCCGCTACGGCATCCGCGCCAACTCGATCCTGCCGGGGTGGATCGAGACGCCGATGACCGAGGGCGCCTTCGGTTGGGAGAAGTTCGCCGGCAACGTCATGCCCCGGATCCCGCAGCGCCGATGGGGCCAGCCCGACGACTTCGGCGGCATCGCCGTCTATCTCGCGTCCGACGCGTCGCGGTACCACACCGGCGACACGATCATGATCGACGGCGGCTACGGCATCTTCTGAGCTTCTGTCAGCCGGAGCCCGCCGCGAGCGGCGGTCGACTCGTGCCAAAACGGGGGGTGGAGCGGCCCGTGAGCGCCGAGGCGATGGCGTAGCCGGCGCCCAGAACGGCGGCGCCGCCGGCGGCGTCGAGCCAGAAGTGGTTGGCCGTCACGACGACGGCGAACAAGGTCGCCAGTGGATAGGCCACGAGCAGTGCCCGCGCCCACCGCCGCCCCTCGGTCGCCGGCCACAGCACGAACAGGCACCACGACGACCAACCGAAGTGGAGGCTCGGCATGGCGGCGTACTGGTTCGACACCGCCTTCATCGTCCCCGAGTCGAACGACCACAGGCCGCCGACCTTGGCCAGCGTGTCGACGAACCCGTAGCTCGCCGGCAACAGCCGCGGCGGCATCAGCGGGAAGAAGGCGAACCCGATGAGCGCGAGGCCCGTCGTGCAGGCGAGCGTGTTGCGCCAGCGGGGGTAGCGGTCGGGGCGCTTGCGGAAGCACCACACGAGCGCGGCAGCCGTCACGATGAAGTGGAAGCTGCCGTAGTAGATGTTCCACGCCTTGATGAACCAGCGGGTGCCGAGGAACCAGTCCTGGATCGACTCCTCGTGGTACGACCCGAGGAGACGCTCGATGCGGATGACGCCCTGCGCGTGGTGGAACGCCTGCTCCACGTGGAGCGCCCCCGTCCCCGCGTTCCGGATGAACGAGTACACCGCGTAGAACGCGACGATGTAGAGCACCTCTCTCCACCATTTCAATGGTTTGCTCGGCAGAGAAGCGCTCGCGGTGGACGCGCGCTCTCCACCCTCGGTCGCCACGTTGCAGACGCTCATCAGGCAGCCGTGGGAGTTGTACTCACACTGCGGTTGCCGACGGCGAATGCCGGCGCGCCGAAGAGGCTGGCGACGAGGTTGATGCCGTAGACGAGGAGCCCCAGCGTGATCGCCTGGTCCGCGCTGACGCCGAGGGGATGCAGGAAGAGCACGAAGGCGCCCTCGCGCACGCCGAGCCCGCCGATCGTCGGAGCCGGCAGCACCTGGACGATCGCGACCGCGGGCATGAACGCCAGCACAGCGGTCCAGCTCACCGGGAGGCCCAGCGCCTTGGCGGACAGGAAGGCGGCGAACACGACGGCCAGCTGGTAGGCGAACCCGGCCACGAGGACCTCGAAGGCCATGCCGGGCGAGCGCCGGAAGCGGGCCAGCCCGAGGTGGATCGCGTTGACGAAGCGGAGCCAGCCCGCCTGGGCCTGGAGGCGCCGGCCGACCCGGGGGCTCGACGCACCCACGAGCACGACGCCGAGGAGGGTCAGCGTGACCACGGAGATGACCACGACGAGGTGACTCGCGTCGTCGACCGGTGGGCGGAGCAGGCCGGGGTTGATGGCGAGGGTCACCAGCGAGATCACCGGCAGCACGAGCCATCCAGTCAGTCGCTCGAGGACGACCGACGCGAACGACCGTGGGCTCTCGCCGTTGCCGGCGGCGAGGCGGCTCACCCGCAACACGTCGCCGCCGATCGTCGTCGGCAGGAAGTTCGAGACGAAGAGGCCGGCGAGGTAGTGGGAGAGGAGGGTCGAGATCCGGGTGCGGACGTCGAGGGCGGCGAGCACGCGGTGCCAGCGGAGCGTCGCCAGAACGACGCCCGCGAGCGTGACGACGACGGCCGCAGCCAGCCACGCCAGCGTCGAGAGATGGAGGACTGGTCGCATGTATCCCGCGGCCCGCGGCAGGAGGATGGCGAGCATGACGGCCGAAGCGACGACGCGGACGATCGTCCACACCTGGCGTCGTCGCTGCTTGGCGTGCTCGGACCGCACGTCCACCTCGTTCACCTCCCCCGACCACGGTTTAGCGTAGGCCCGTCCGGTGGCCTACCGGTAGAGCGCAGGGGTGACCACACGATGGATCTTCGCCGCATCTCCCTCGGAAGCGGGCCGACGCTCGAGGTGCTGGAGGCCGTCGGCGGGGACCGCCGGCTCCTCCTCGTGCACGGCTTCACCGGCGCCAAGGAGGACTTCGCCGACCATCTCGACGAGCTCGCCGGGCTCGGATGGCACGTCGTTGCGCCCGACCTCCGGGGGCACGGCGCCAGCGACGCGCCCATCGGCGCCGACAGCTACTCGCTCAAGACCTTCGCCGGCGACGTGCTGGCGCTCGCCGACGCGATGGGCTGGTCGCGATTCACCCTGCTGGGCCACTCGATGGGCGGGATGGTCGCGCAGGTGGCGGCGCTCGAGGCCCCGGACCGCCTCGAGGGGCTCGTCCTCATGGACACGAGCCACGGTCCGATCGGCGGTATCGATCTCGACGCGATCGCCCTTGGAAAGGTGGTCGTCGCCGACGGTGGCATGGCCGCCCTCGTCGAGGGCCAGCGTCACGTCGAGGGTGCACTGACGACGGAGGCCGACAAGCGGGTCACGGCGACCCGCCCCGGCTACAGGGAGTTCGGTGAGTCCAAGAGCGTCGCGGCGGCGCCCGACATGTGGCTCGGGATGATCGACGAGGTCGTCACGACGCAGTCCGATCGGCTGGCGGATCTCGCTTCGTCCCTGGCGGACGTGCCCGTGCTGGTGATCGTCGGTGAGCAGGACACGCCGTTCGTCCCCCACGCCCACCGCATGGCCGAAGCGATCCCCGGTGCCCGCCTCGAGGTCGTCCCCGACGCCGGGCACTCGCCGCAGTTCGAGAACCCCGACGCCTATGCCGCCGCGCTGCGGGACTTCCTCGCCGAGGTCGTGGGCTAACCGAACGAGAAGGCGCGGCGACGCCTGCGGAGCAGGACGAACACCCCGACGCCGAGCAACGCCACCGGCACGACCACGAGCCAGAAGAAGACCAGGACGGACGAGACCGGGCCGACGGCGCCGATGTTCCGCGTCGCGCCCGGCCCGGAGAACGCGGGCGCTCCGAACTCGTTCGGGACGGTCTTGCCCCCGAGCCCGGTGAAGTCGGCATCCGGAAGGACGGGCACCTCGTCGAGCGAGCGTCCGCCGGCGAGGATCCCGCCGACGTTCGACAGCGAGGTGCCGTCGCCACCGCCCCCGGCGCTCGGTGGCTCGTCGCCGGACAGATCGACGGGGGCCACGAAGGCCCCCGGCTTGTCGCCCTCGGTGTTGGCGCCCCCGGATCGGTTGGACCGACCGACGAACGACGGCCCGAGATCCTCGAAGGGAGCGTCGAATCCCTCGACCTTCATGTTCCCTTCGATGGTGTAGCTGATGTTGGGTCCGACGAAGTTCACGACCACGAGGTTGTAGTCACCCAAGGGCTCGGGGCTGAAGAGCTTGAACTCCTCCGGCTGCGTGGCGCCCGCCGACTGACCGACCAGCGTGAAGCAGCTGGCGCCGTCCTTGCCACTCGTCGCCTTCGCGCACGTCTCGTCCTTGCGCGTGCGCAACTGCCGGTCGTCGTACAGGTACACGTCGAGGTCGTTGGCGCCTTCCTGGCCTTGGAGGTCCTGGTTCGGTTCCCAGGTCACCTTGACCGTGACGAGGTAATCCTCGGTGGGTCCGAGTTGCGGGTCCTCGATGTGGATGGGGACGTTGTCGCACGTGGCCTGGAACCGGTTCGTGCCGAGCGGATGGCCGCAGTTCGGAGGCGTGTGGCCGACGCCCGCCGGAGGAAAGTTGGCGGGGATGGGACCGAAGGTGGCCTTGGCGCTCTGGGTCTTCGAGATGGCGACGGGCTTGGTCTGGACGGACGAAGCGCTGCTCATCCCCGCGATACCGACGGCCGCGAGGGCCGCCAGCATCACCGCGGGGATGCGGCTGAGGCGACGCATGGCGGAGGACCTCCTGGTCATATCTGTCGAACCGTGACCGCCACGCTGAACCCGTTGCATTCGAGCGCGCGGAAGTCGCGGTATTGGGCGTTGACGTTTCCGTCGGGGAACTGGCCGGAGAGGTACCGCCGTCCGTCCTCGATCGCCTTCCAGCAACCGGGGCGGTTGTCACCCGGAGGATCGCCGCTGTTGTCCCAGATCTCCGCTTGCGCGTCCTTCACGCAGGTGTAGTCGTTGGCGAGATAGAAGCACGACGGCGTCTGCCGATCGGTGCTGGCGATCGAAGGGATCGCGTGGAAGCCCTTGTCCACCCCCGTCGGACCGAGGCGTGGGCCGGACACCTGGATCCCGAGGAAGACCTGGAAGAGGTTGCGGTAGTACTCGCAGATGTAGCCGAGGTTCGGGCGCGACATTTCCTTGTCGACCGTCCGATAGGTCTGCGCGCAGCGCTGCTCGTCGAGACCGGGCTGGAACGTCTCCGGGCTGACGACGATGGCGTGGCCATCGAACGACGGCCCGAGCTGCGCCAGCCGGATCGGGTTGTTGCCGTCCATCGTGCCGTCGCCGGCGACGATCCACTCGGGGTAGTACGACAGCGCGGCCGCCGACTTCCCGTAGTTCCCGGCGATGCCGCCCGGCCACAGGATCGTGGTGACGTTCTTCTGCTTGAACTCGGCCATCGACTCCTGGGCGGCGGTGGACGTGTCCTGGTTGTCCTGCGCGAAGCAACAGGCCGCGAAGTTCGCGGTGGCGGCGATCTCCCCGCCGCACGCCGTGACCTTCTCCTTCACGATCTTCGCCAGTTGGATGAGGCCGGCCTGGCTGGTGTCGGTGGTGTTGATGATGCCGAACTTCCGCTTTCCATTCGCCTGAGCGGCGATGTCCGCATTCGCCAGCACCGGCGGCTGGTTCACGACCTTCTTGCAGAGGTAGGAGGTGTAGGTCTCGGCCTGCTGCTCGATCGACGGTGGGTAGCTCCAGATGAGCTTGGGGAACTCGTTGAAGAACTGGGCCGACCGCAGCCCGAACGATCCGAAGTTGAGGACGCCGCGGCGGGCCATCTCCCGGAGGAAGGCGTCCTCGGCACCACCGCCGGCATCCGTGACGACGGCGAACGGCTTGAGCTCCTTGTGCAGCTGGGCTGCGTCGGCGCGACGCCCCTCGGCCGTGGCTGTACCTCCGTTGGACCAGTACACGTAGAAGTGGACGGCCCTGCCGTAGGTCTGGAAGGCGTCGTTGAAGTACGTCTGCCACGCCCGGAACCCGCGGACGATCAAGTGCTCGTGTCCCTCGGGGTTCGGTGCTTCGCCGGGCGGCACGAACAGGTCGAACAAGGTGTTCGAAGGCGCGATGTTGTCGGTGCCACCGTCCGTCCCATTGATGTAGTTGAGGGGGTCGAGGTAGATGAGGAGCCTCACCTCGTTGGCCGTCACGCCTTGATAGGTCGCGCCGAAGTTGTCACCCGAGAAGTACGACACGCACGGGGGCGCCAGGGGATCCTCGGTCTGGCGCGGCGGGTTGCCGACGCACCGCTTGTTGGTCGCCGATGCCTTCTGGCCGGCCTCGGTGGGCAGGGCCCCGAGCGGCGCGTCGGGCGCTGGCGCCGTCGTCGTCGTCCCGTCGTTCCCACCGGGGGCGCCACCGCCCTTGATGGCCGAGCTCGAACCGAGCCCGACGGCGGCGAGGTTGCCCGATGGCGGGACGTCGTTGTTGTCCTCCGGGGGGACGGGCGCGTACTCGAGCGTCTGGGTGGGGTTCGTCTGAGGGAGGTTCAACGAGTTGGGCAGCACGGCAAGGATGAGCATGGCGGCGACGCCCAGCGCGAGCAGGGGTGGGTACTTGCGTGACCAGTCGGGCGCGGAGGTCGCCCGAGGGGCGACGGTCGCAGCGGCCATCCAAGGAGCTCCTTCAGGGGAAGACGGTGATCGTGCAGGTGGCGTCCGCCCGCGGGCCTCGCCCCCCGCTGACGTCCGCGATGGTAGGGCAGGTTCGGAATGGTTCGGCCGCGGGGGCCCGATTCCTGCCCCGCAGGAGCACCGCCCGGTCGCCGAAACGTGGCGTTCACGTCGGTGCGCGAGACTGGCGGCAGGGAACCGGCCCCGCGCCACGAATCTCTCCTAGTGGACACCCTCCCGGACCGCCGAAGGCGTGCCGGCCGATACAGGACGGTCACAACGACATGACTTCCCCCTCCGAGACCCGCCGCGGACGTTCGAACCGCCGTGCATCGGCGGACAGCGCCGACATCGGAGCCGCCGAGTTCAAGCAGAACTTCGACATGGTGGTGGAGAACGTCGAGACGGTGATCAAGGGCAAGACCGACGTCGTGCGCCTCGCCCTCGTCGCCATGATGTGCGAGGGGCACGTGCTGTTCGAGGACCTGCCGGGAACCGGCAAGTCGATGCTGGCCCGCGCGCTGTCCGAGTCCATGAACGCGACCTCCGGACGTGTGCAGTGCACTCCGGACATGCTCCCGGGCGACATCACGGGTTCGTCGATCCTCGATCAGAAGCGAGGCGAGTTCGAGTTCCGACCCGGACCGATCTTCTGCAACGTCCTGCTCACGGACGAGATCAACCGGGCGACACCGAAGACGCAGTCGGCGCTCCTGGAGGCTATGGCGGAGCGTCGGGTGTCCGCCGACGGTACGACGTACAACCTTCCGCGCCCCTTCCTGGTGCTCGCGACCCAGAACCCCGTGGAGCAGGCCGGCACGTTCCCGTTGCCGGAGGCCCAGCTCGACCGCTTCCTCTTCAAGCTGTCGATGGGTTACATGAGTCGCGAGGCGGAGCTCGAAGTGATGTTCGACAACGCCGTCAAGCTCTCGGTCGAGGACATCCAGCCGGTGATCGAGCCGAACGTGGTGACCGCGATGATCGAGTACGCGGCGACGGTGGCGGTCGCACCCGAGGTCGGCATGTACATCGTCGACCTCGTCCATGCGACCCGGGCCGACGGCAGCGCCGCCGCGGGCGGTTCACCGCGTGCCTCGATCGCGCTCCTCAGGGCGTCCCGGGTGCTCGCCGCCTCTGACGGCAGGGAGCACGTGTACCCCGATGACGTCCGCGCCGTGCTCCGCCCCGTGCTCGGTCATCGCGTGATCATGAACCCCGATGCGATGCTCCGGGGTGACACGATCGACGCCCTTCTCGAGCGGGTCACGTCGCAGGTCAAGACCCCGCTCAACTCCCGACCCGGCACCTGATGGCGCAACGGGTCCGACGCAGAGGGTCAGGCGGGAGGCCGAACCGGGCGGAGAACACCGTCCGCGGGGCGCGCGCCCGGTTCGACCGCGTTGCTTCGGCCCTCGGTCCGGCCGCCCTCCGTCGCCGTTTCCTCGAATACCAACGCAAGCTCGGGATCACCCGGTCCGGACAGATCGCGATCATCGGCGCCTTCGTCCTCTGGATCATGGCGCGCGTGGTCGCCGGCACCGCGATGTACCTCTTCGCGTACGGGGCGGTCATCCTGGTCGTCGTCGCGTACCTGATCGCTCCGAAGAAGTTGAAGCTCGAAGGCGTGCGGGAGGGGCTCTTCCCCCGCGTCCAAGAGGGCGATCGTCTCGACGTCGAACTGAAGCTGACGGCGAAGCGCAGGATGTCCACGTTCATCCTGGAGGAGCGCCTGCCGGAGCGGTTGGGCAAGCCCGTCAAGGTCCCCATCACGAGCCTGTCGTCGGGCGCAACGGTGTCGCACTACTACAGCCTCCGGGCGGGGCGCCGCGGCGTGTTCCAGGTCGGCCCGCTGGTCGCCGTGGCCGGCGACCCCCTCGGACTCGCGCAACGGGAGACGGTCATCGCGGAGCCGTTCGAGCTCCTCGTCCACCCCCGCGTCGAGTTGGTGTCGGACCGTCCCTTGACGCGCCAGTTCGAGGATCCGCCGATCCGCCCGCCCGTCTCCAAGCCATGGCCATCGGGCCTCGAGTTCTACGGGATGCGCGAGTACGTACCGGGTGACGACCTCCGCCGGATCGTGTGGCGGGCATCGGCGCGCACGGGCAAGATCATGGTGCGTGAAGCCGAGCAGGGCATCACCGACAAGGTCACGGTGCTGCTCGACACCGACCGCACGAACCACAGCAACGACGGAGAGGGGCTCTCCGAGTCGTTCGAGGCGGGCATCCGGGTGGCGGCATCGCTCGGCGTGCGCCACCTTCGCGAGGGCTACGAAGTGAAGTTCGAAGCCAACGGGGGGCGGTTGACCCGACCACTGCGCGGACCGAACGCGCAACTGCTCGCCCTCGACGCCCTCGCCCGCGTCGAGATGGACCGCTCGTCGCTGTCGAACTCGATCATGCGCCTCCTCGGCAACGGACAGCGCGACGCGCACAACATCCTCATCACGCCGAACCTCTCCACTCGGGAGGCCGCGCAGCTCAAGCTCCTCCTCAACACCGGGGTCTCCGTCCTGGTCGTCGCCCTCCTCTGGGAGGAAGGCTCCGAGGCGACGCTGGGGGTCGCCGCCGGACTCGGTTGCCAGGTCGTGGGCGTGCATCCGGGGCAGGACCTCTCCACGGCGCTGTACCAGGACATCGGGGCGGGGAATCGGATCTGATGACGGCGACCACCACGTCCGCTGACCGCGACGACGACCTCACTGCGGAGGTCGCTCCCGTCGGCACCGATCCGGTCGACCTCTCGGATCTTCGCGGCGAGGACGCCGACGCCGATCAGGAGGTCGAGAGGCCGGCCAACCGCATCGCCGTGGCCGTTGCCTTCCCCACGATCGCCGCCGCGCTCATGGTCGGCGGGATCTTCAAGGGGGTGAGCCCGCGCTTCTACGCGGTCGTGGGCGGACTCCTCGGAGTCGCCCTCGCCTTCGGCGTCTCCAAGGTTCGCAGGAAGCCCTTCCTGAGCAACGTGCTCATCGTCGTCGGCCTCTTCGCCATCGGACTGCTTCTCCTGGCACCGGACCTGGGCGAGGTCGCGCACATCCAACAGCTCGTGGCCAAGGCGGCGGACGACGGAAACGTCCTGCGCCCGCCCGTGGACTTCACGACCGGCTGGCAGGCCATCGTCGGTTGGCTGATGGGAACGGTCGGATTCGGCGCGACGTGGGTTGCCATCGTGTTGCGAAAGCCCGCCCTCGCGCTCCTGCTCCCCCTCCCCATCGCCGCCTTCGCCGGCATCAGCGTCCCCGACAACGCGCAGGTCGCGAGCGGCATCGCCGTGCTCGTCCTCTTCGCCGTGAGCCTCGGCATCCTCTCCTCGGAGCAGTCGACGGCGGGGACCGACGACGAGAGCGCGACACCGCCGCTCTCCTATGAGCTCCGCAAGGCCGCCAAGGCCCTGCCGCTCCTCACGGCCATCACGGTCGCGCTGTTCTTCCTCTCCAAGACGAACATCCTCTTTCCCGACCCCGTGATCGACCCGGCGCAGGAGCCCCAGAAGCCGAAGACCCAGCCGCTCAGCGAGGTCGAGGACCGCGTGCTCTTCGAGGTCGATTCGGAGCTCACGGGGCCGTGGCGCATCGGCAACCTCGATGTGTACGACGGGACGGACTTCCGCCTGCCCCCCTTCGCGGCGAGCGAGCTCGATGAGGTCGGGGAGAGCGGCGTCGTCGACAAGGACCTCAAGGCCTCGGTGGAAGCGACCTTCACCGTTGCCGGTCTCGGCGGAGCCGTCCTGCCCGTGCTCCCCAACACCGTCGGTGTCATCGCCCAGGGTCCCAAGCTCAGCTACGACGGGCGGAACGGCAACATCCGACTCGTGAGCGGTCAGGTCTCCCCGGGCCTCAAGTACACCGTCGCGGCCGCCGGCATCCCGACCGTCGACGATCTCATCGCCGTGAAGACCGGCATCCCGAAGAACGAGCAGCAGTTCACCGAGGTGCCCGAGATGCCGCCGGCGGCTCGTGATCTGATCGCACAAGCACCGAAGTCGAGCAAGTGGGAGGAGTTCGACTTCCTCCGCACGTTCGTGCTCGACAACGTCACGGCCACGGGCGTGGGTACGCCGAAGAGCATCACCCCCGACCGGGTCCAGGAGATCCTCGGGGGCGAGAAGAAGGCATCGCCGTTCGAGATCGTGGCGACGCAGGCGCTCCTGGCACGGTGGATCGGTGTTCCATCCCGCATCGGGTACGGGTTCGACGGCGGCGAAGTGATCGACGGTCTGCGACAGGTCCGTCCGGACAACGGCGCCGCTTTCGTCGAGGTCTACTTCCCCGGATACAAGTGGCTGCCGGTCATCGGGGTGCCCAAGCGGGCCGAGCCGACGGTCGGGAGCGACCCGGATCAGCAGCGCGTCGATCCGAACATCCTCCCGAGCGAAGACGTCGCCGTGCAGCTGTACCTGCCGACGGTGATCCCTCCGGGGAGCGTGCTGGGCAAGCAGGTCGCCCTGACCGTCCTCATCGCCTTCCCGATCCTGCTCCTGCTCCTGTCGGCCTACGTCGTCTACCCGGCGCTCCGGAAGGCCATCCTCAGGAACCGTCGCCGCTCCAAGGCGCTCGAGGCGGGGGTTCGGGGCCGGGTCGCGCTGGCCTACGCCGAGTGGCGCGACTGGGCCACCGACTTCGGGTTCGGTTACCCGACGGACACCCCGCTGATGTACCTTGACCGGTTCATCGACGACGAGGAACACACGGAACTGGCATGGCTCACCACCCGGGTGCTGTGGGGAGACCTGCAGGACGATGCCGACATGATGTACGCGAGCCTCGCTGAGGAGCTCTCCCGCAGCCTTCGCCGCCGGCTCGCGGCCGCGCAGCCGGCAACGGTTCGCGTCGTCGCCGCCGTGTCCCGTTTCTCATTGCGGGACCCTTACGCGCCAGATCTCGAAACGTCCTCGAAGTGGCGGTCAACCCGGAAGGAGCGAGCCCGTGAAGTCATCCACGCGTAGGCGCATCTCCATGGTCGCGTCGACCGTAGCCCTCGGCCTCGTCACCGCAGCCTGCGTCCATCCTGGCGCGCCGACCGTCGGCATGAGCAAGGTCGAGGCGAGCCTCGTCTTCGGCCTGACCGACATCGCCCAGCCGGTCGAGACGCCGATCGAGGCGGCCGTGGCCGAACTCGCGGCTCCCCCTCCCGCGGACCAGGAGTTCCAACCTCCCGCTCCGGAGCCGGAGAAGCCCTTCGAGTTCGCGAAGCCGGTGGTCCCGAGGTTCGGGCCGCAGGCGCCCACTGTGACGAAGCCTGCCTGCCCCGAAGCGCCGATCACTGCGGCCGCACTCGTGTCGCCCCAACCCCGCATCACCGGCGATCCCCGTCCAGGGATCAGCAAGTGGCGGCTGAACGGGTACGTGACGACGCGGGCGGCTGATGGCACGTCGGCCCGCAGCGAGTTCGACGGACCGGACAACCCGCGGGCGATCAGGAACTTCAAGAGGACCTCGCCCGACCTGTACTCCTTCGAGGAGGTGCAGGTGCTCAACGATCGGGTCACGGTGACGACGTACGAAGTCAACAACAAGCCCGTGACCGCGAACCCGAGTGACGGCGTCGGCATCGTGGTGACCCCGAGCGTCGGCGAGCCGGAACGCGGGATCGTCCTGACGAAGATCGAGGTCGTCAGCAAACAGAACGGACAGCCGATCGAGAAGTTCGAACCCGTGAACGGAGGCGGTCTGCTCATGCTTCCCCTCCCGGCCACCGCCGGAGAGACGTTCACCTCGACAGCCGTCGACCCGAAGACCGGCGAGGTCCGGAGCCACCAGGGGACCGTGACCGAGCGCCAGAGGATCGATGCCTGTGGCGACCTCGTCGACGGATGGGGAGTTCAGTACAAGCGGCGTGGCGCAGCCGCAACCCAGGCTGCGGGCACCGTTGCCGCGGGGTCGGACATCGAGTTCCACACCGTGTACGCGACCCAATACGGCGGTGTTCCCATCCTCGACTACGTCAAGCTGACGGCCGCCCAGTGCGGCGCGCCGTGCCCGCTCGAACTGACGAGCCGGCTCGGCCAACTCGACCCCGACCCCCTCACGCCGTAGCTCACAGGTACCTCCATGGCCCTTCGGTTGCTCCCTGAGAACGCGCGCCTCCGCGCCATCGTCGTCGGCGTCGGCGCGGTTGTCGCCACCCTCGCGTTCACCCAGCTGGTGCTTCCCGGCCGGGGAGGAGGCCGCGGAACGCCGGGGGCGATCCTGTTCCAGGGCCTCGTCCTCGGTCTCGCCTACTGCGTGTTCACCACCGGCATGATCCTGGTCTTCCGCGCCATCCGCATCGTGAACTTCGCGCAGGGCCCCCTTGGCGCGGCCGGATCGATTCTCTCGTTCGGGATGATCCAGTACACCTCGGTCCCGTTCCCGATCGCGATCCTCCTCGGCCTCGCGGTGTCGACCACCATCGGCGGCGTCATCGGGGTGTTCATGCTCCGCTTCTTCTCGGCCAGCCGGCTGTACCTGACCGTCATCACCGTCGTGGCCACGACAGCGATCATCGGGCCGGTCTTCATCGCCGTCGGTAGCGCGCCGTTCTTTCCCGACGCCAACGAGATCACGGCCGGCGATCGGCTCGGGCCGGACGAGTTCCGGCGGCTCCTGCCGTTCCCCGGCTTGAAGTTCCACGTCGGCAGCTTTCCGCTGACGTTCGGGTTCTCCGAGCTGTTCACGATCGAGCTCGCCGTCATCGCCCTGATCGGCGTCGCCCTGTTCTTGCGTTACACGCGCACGGGAGTGGCGATGCGAGCGCTCGCCGAGAACCCTGAACGCGCGTCCCTGCTCGGCATCGGCGTCGGGGGCATCTCCATCCTGGTCTGGATGGTCGCCGGACTGCTCGACGGCGTCGGCGTGACGATGGCGCGCACCGGAGCCCCGGGCATCGGGATCGGGCTCGAAGCCATCCTGCCGTTCCTGGTGGCCGCCGTGCTGGCCAGGTTCCGGAGCCTCCCGATCGCCTGGTCCGCCTGCATTGTCATCGGAGTGGTTCGAAGCGCGTGGAACTTCAGCCTTCGCGACGACCAACAGGCGTTCTTCCTGGTGCTGTTCGTCGTCATGGGGGTTGCGCTCCTGGTGCAGCGTCGGGCCGCGACGAGAAGCGAGTCCGGCGACGTGTCCTGGGCCGGCAGCACCGAACCCCGCCCGATTCCGAAGGAGCTGTCGAGGATCACCAGCCTTCGGCTGGCGAAGTACGGCCTCTACGCCGTGGGGCTGCTGCTGGTCAGCGTCTTTCCCTTCGTCGCGCCGCTCGGCCGCACGGTGCTGCTCTCCGTCGTCTTCATCAACGCCATCGCGGTGCTCTCCCTCGTCGTCCTCACCGGTTGGGCCGGTCAGGTGTCACTCGGCCAGTACGCCTTCGTCGCCATCGGTGCGGTCGTCGGCGGGGCCCTCAGTGCCCGCCTCGGCGTTCCGTTCTGGTTCGCCGTACCGATCGCCAGCGCCATCACGGCGGTCATCGCCGTCGTGGTCGGCCTGCCGGCGCTTCGCCTCAAGGGCCTGCTCCTGATGGTGACCACCTTCGCCTTCGCCCTCGCGGTTCGCGGACTCCTGTTCGACAAGCGGTACTTCGGCTGGCTCCTTCCGGCGGGAGTCGATCGACCGACGTTGTTCTTCTTCAACTTCGAGGACGAACGCAGCATGTACTTCCTCTCGGTGCTGGCCTTCGTGTCCGCTGCCGTCGTCGTCACCAACCTCAGAAGAAGTCGAACCGGGAGGCTCCTGATCGCGCTGCGGGAGAACGAGAACAACGTCGCCGCCTTCGGCGTCTCGGTCGTCCGGGCGAAGCTGCTGTCCCTTGCGATCGCAGGTGCGCTGGCGGGTTTCGCCGGTGCCGTGCTCGCCCACCAGCAGCGGGGCGTGACCCCCGAGGCGTTCGGTGCCGATCAGAACGTCGCCGTCTTCGTTCAGGCCGTGCTCGGTGGGGTCAGCTCGGTCGGCGGCGCCGTGCTCGGGTCGGCCTACTTCGTGCTGACGGGACAGTTCCTCGGCAGCAACGCCGTCCTCGCGAGCTTCGTCCGGGGCTTCGGACCCTTGCTCATCGTGTTCCTGGCGCCTGGAGGTCTGATCTCTCTGGTCAACCAGGCCCGGGACTCTGTTCTCCGCATCGTGGCGCAGCGGCGAAGGATCGTCGTGCCCAGCCTGTTCGCGGATTACGACCCGGACGCCCTCGAACGGCAACTCATCCCCTTGGGCGAGGCAGACCATGTCGGGGGCCTGGCGGCGCTCCCGTTGGACGACCGCTTCGCGCTCGAGTCCGGGCTCTATGCCGGCCGCGGGGAGCGGATCATCGAAAAGCTCGCGCCGGTCAAGACGGGTCGCGAGACGGCCGCCATCGGCGCGGCGGCCAGGGCCGCCGAGGACTACGAGCCGGCAGCCATCGGGCCGGGGCCGGAGGAGTCATGAGCGCTCGCGACGACGAGATCATGGGAGAGATCGGTCCGGGACCATCGTCGCCCGTCGATCTCGGACCGCCCTCCGAGATCGAGGACGGCGAGAACATCGCCCTGCGTCGCGTCACGACGCGCGGCGACAGCGGGCTGCCGACGAGCGGCACGCTCGCCGAGTCGCCCCCCAGGTCCGAACGCCGGGGCCTCCTCGGCGCGCTCCGCAGCACCTTCGCGAACTACCGGGACATCCGCCGTACGCCCTATGGCCTGACCCCGCTCCTGGTCCTCGGCGGCATCTCGTTCCTCGGCCAGTTCGATGACAAGGCCTTCAGCGTGGCCGGGCCCTTCATCGTTCGCGACCTCGAGGTCAAGATCACCGACGTCACCAGCCTCTCCTCGATCGTCGGCGTACTGACGCTGTTGGCGGCGCTGTTCTTCGGGTGGTTGCTCGACCGCCATCGGCGCGTCCCCTACATCGCCGCCGGCACGATCTTCTCGGGCGTCTTCTCGATGGTGACCTCGCGCGCCCGCTCGTTGTTCGGTTACGGGATGCCGCGCATCCTCGACAACGTGGCCGATGAGGTGGGCGCCCTCCCACGGTTCTCGTTGTTGGCGGACTACTACCCCCCGGAGGCCCGTGGAAAGGTCTTCGCCCTCCTCGGCACGATGCGCCGCACGGGTGCGCTCACGTCCATCTTCGTCGTCGGGATCCTCATCGACCGATTCGGTTGGCGGACGGCGACGCTCACCTTCGGTGTCCCTTTGATCCTCATGGGACTGGTCTCGCTCGTCGTGCTGCGCGAGCCGAAGCGGGGCTACTTCGAACGTCTCGCAGTCGGCGCGACCGACGACGAGGCCCGCACCGAGGACGAGCCACAGTCGTTCGGCGAGGGCTTCCGGGCGACGTTCGCCGTGCGCACGTTGCGCCGGCTCTTCATCGCCGACTGCTTCACGAACGGCGGTGACCGGCTCTTCACGCTGTTCGCCGCCTTCTTCCTGGTGGACCGCTACAACCTCAGCGCGTTCCAGCTCGCGCTGTTCGGCCTTCCGCAGATCGTCTTCGGCATCATCGGCGGCGTGTACGGCGGCACGCTCATCGACCGACTGACCCGCACCAACCCGGGCCGCGTGCTCACCCTCCAGGGGGCATTCGCCGCGGTCTCGGCACTCGGCGTCCTCGGCTTCGCCTTCGGCCCTCCTCTTCCGATCCTGTTGGCGTTCTCGGCGGTGCAGGCGTTCGGGGGCGGCCTCATCGGTCCCGCCACGAGCGCGGTCTACAGCCAGGTGATCCCCGCGAGCATCCGCACCCAGGGCCTTCAGGTGACGAACCTCGCCCTGTTGCCCGGCCTCATCATCTTCACGCCGCTCGCCAACGCCGTGTTCTCGACCTATGGGTACCGGTCGGTGTTCCTCTTCGCCGTTCCGTTCCTGCTCGTCGGCGCCGTCATCGCGACGACGGCCGGAAGCTACTTCGACCTCGATGTCCGCAGTGCGTTCGCCGCCAGCATGGCCGATCAGGACTGGCGGAAGGCCCAGGCGGACGGCAACACCAAGCTGTTGGTCTGCCGTGACGTCGACGTCGCCTACGACGGGGTGCAGGTGCTCTTCGGCGTCGACTTCGACGTCGAAGAGGGTGAGATCATCGCCCTGCTCGGCACCAACGGAGCGGGCAAGTCGACGCTGCTGCGGGCCATCAGCGGCACGAGCGAGGCGCGAAGTGGCGCCATCGTGTTCGACGGCCGCGACATCACGCACATGCCGCCGCACGAGATCGCCGGCCGCGCCGTCAGCCACATGCCAGGCGGTCGCGGCGTGTTCCCGGGCATGACCGTCCGCGACAACCTCATGCTCGCCAACTGGTTGAACGACGATCCCGAATCGGTCAAGCAGGGCCTGTCGGAGGCGATGGAGATCTTTCCCGCGCTCC
Source organism: Acidimicrobiales bacterium (assembly GCA_035525495.1). GTDB lineage: Bacteria > Actinomycetota > Acidimicrobiia > Acidimicrobiales > CADCTF01 > DATLED01. The sequence continues at coordinate 16,869 of DATLED010000096.1, forward strand.
GCGACCGCCTGGACCAGACCGCATCCTCGCTCTCGGGCGGCGAGCAGCAGCAGCTCTCCCTGGCGCAGGCCTTCCTCTCGAAGCCCCGGTTGCTGATGATCGACGAGCTCTCGCTCGGGCTGTCTCCGGCGGTGGTGGGCCAACTGCTCGAGATCGTCAAGGAGATCCACCGCCGGGGCGTCACCATCATCGTGGTCGAGCAGTCGGTGAACGTCGCGCTCACGATCGCCCACAAGGCCGTGTTCATGGAGAAGGGCGAGGTCCGCTTCTTCGGCAAGACCAGTGAACTGCTCGAACGTCCCGACATCCTGCGCGCCGTCTATGTCAAGGGCACCGGCGCGTTGACTGCCGGAGCGCCCGCCGGGGCGCAGCGCAGCGGGCGTCAGCAGCGCCAGCTCGATCTCACCGAGGCGCGACCGGCCCTCGAGGTCCACAACCTGACCCGCCGCTATGGCGGCATCACCGCCGTGGACGACGTCAGCTTCGTCCTCCGCGAAGGGGAGGTGCTCGGCCTCATCGGCCCGAACGGCGCCGGCAAGACGACGGTCTTCGATCTGATCAGCGGCTTCCAGGCGTCCGATGGTGGCTCGGTGGTGTTCGGCGGGGTCGACATCACCTCGATGTCCCCGGAACAGCGGGCCCGTCTCGGTCTCGTCCGTCGGTTCCAGGATGCGCGGCTGTTCCCTGCGCTGACCGTGTTCGAGACCATGCTGATGGCGCTCGAACAGAAGCTCGAGGTCAAGAACACCATCCTCAACGCCGTCGCCATGCCCCAGGCGAGACGAGCGGAGCGGCGCCTGCGGGTGAGGGCCGAGCGGCTCCTCGAGCTGCTCGAGCTGCAGGCCTACCGGGACAAGTTCGTGCGCGAGCTCTCGACCGGCCTTCGGCGCATCGTCGACCTCGCCTGCGTCATCGCCACGGAGCCGAAGGTGCTGCTCCTCGACGAGCCTTCCTCCGGCATCGCTCAATCCGAGGCCGAGGGCCTGGCTCCCCTGCTTCGCCGAATCAAGTTCGAGACGGGTTGTTCGATCCTCATCATCGAGCACGACATGCCGTTGATCTCCGCCGTTTCCGATGAGCTGTTGGCCCTCGACCGGGGTCAAGTCGTCCTCCGTGGCAGCCCAGATGAGGTCCTCAACGATGAGCGGGTCATCGAGTCGTACCTCGGGACCTCCGAAGCTGCAGTCAACCGATCCGGGAGAAGTACATGATCCGCCGTCTCTCCATCCTCCTCACCGCGCTGGTCCTCGTCGCGGTCCTCGGCGCATGCAGCGAGGACAACAAGGTGGGCACCGGGGTCAAGGTCGACAAGCAGGCAGGGGGCAACACGCGGCTCGGCGCGACGACCACGACCGAACCACCGGCGTCGACCGCTCCGACGACGACGGTCGCCGGGAAGTCGTCCACGACGGTCGCGCCGCCGACGACCGCCGCGGCAAAGGCAACCACCACGGTGCCGCCGCCGCCGACGACGAGCGTCGCGGCCGCGTTCGAGATCGAGATCTTCGCTGACAACTCCGGCAAGAAGCAGTTCGAGCCGCCGCAATCGGCAGTGCGGGCCGGCACCGTCGTGCGGTGGATCAACCGGGACACGGTCAATCGGTCGGTCGAGAGCCAGGAGGCCGGGTTCCAGTCGCCGTTGATCCCCCCGGGAGGATCGTTCGACTTCAAGACCTCCGAGAAGGGCACGTTCAACTATCAGGATGGAACCCGGCCGTACGCCGTCGGTGTGCTCCAGGTCGGCTGACGTGGTTGGCGCCTCCACGCGGCGACGGGCCGCGCTCGCGGTGGGTCTCTTCGTTCTCGTTTCCGCGTGCGGAGCCGAACCCGCGAAGCTCGGCGCGACGAAGGTGAAGCCTTTCGATGCGTCGATCGTTCCGGGCGAGCTGCTCGGCCTCACGGTGACCGCGGAGGAGATCGGTGGAGCCAAGGAGGTCAAGGACCCCTTCGTCGAAGGAGTGGGCCTCTACAGCTTGAGGTCCGGCGAGCTCCTGCAGGGAACCCTCCAGGTGAGTCGGTTCAGCAAGGACGCGGACAGCGAGAAGTCCAGGTTCCGGCGCGCCGTGGTCCAACAGATCGGGAGCACCATCCCGAAGGCGTACCGCATGGGCAGGCGGACCGTCTATCTGACCGCCGGAAAGCGTCAGAGCATCGCCGTGTGGTTCGAGGGGCGCTACTTCTTCGTGCTCTCGACCCGGGACGAGTTCGACCAGCCGCGGGCCCTTCTTCGCGAGGCGTTGGAGATCAAGCCGTGAGGCGGGTCTCCCTCCTGGCCGCCTCCGTCGTCATCGCGGCCTCCTTCCCCGGGTGCGGCTCACGGGAAGAGTTGAGAGACGACGTCCTCGCGGCGCTGCACCGCACCGAGCAACAGCCTTACCGGTTCGTCTACCTCGACGACCGCTCGCCGAACGTCGTCCCGACCGGATCGCCCGCCCTCCCCGATGCGGAGGTACAGGGTCTGGTCGAGGACGACTTCCGCTTCAAGGCCCGCGTGTCGCTGAACAAGGCGACGGCGTTCGACGAGGTCGTGCAGGACGACCTGTTGGCGGTCCGCTTCCTCGAGCCCGGTCGGCTCGGTGTGCTCGTGAACAAGGAGAAGCTCGCGGCGGCCGACACCAAGACGGACCTGGACGGCGTCGACAGCCTCACCGTGCTCCAGAGTCGACGGTGGGTGGTCGACGCGACGGCGGCGCCGATCGTGACGGTCGGTCGTGTTCGGGAAGAGACGCTCGGTCAGGATCCGGTGCTCGATGCCATCACCGCGTTGACCTACGTGGAGGAAGCGGTGAGGTCCGCGCAGGACGTCGAGAGGTACAGCCCGGATGACGTGACCCCTGCGTACAGCCGAACCGAAGACACCTTCCCCAAGCCCAAGAGCGGGTCGGGCGTCGTCCGGTACGACCTGCGCCGTCCGAAGCTCCCGCCGCCCGGTGGGAACGAGGCGACCGGTGAAGCGGGCAGACCGGCGACGCGCCACTTCCGGCGCATGGCGATCTATGTCAAGGATGGCCAGGTCGTGCAGGTCCGTGAGGCCATCGACGTGAAGGGCAAGTTCCTCAAGGACGTCGTGAAGTACGCGAAGAACTTCGCCAAGGCGAGCGGTGCCCCTCCGAAGGCGATCGATCAGTTCTCGGCGATGCTCGAACAGGTGCCCGAATCTCAGCGTGGGAGTCTGGTGCTCGAGGGTTTGAGCGTCGCACTCGTTTCGGTTGGCGACCAGCCGATCCTGCGCCGGCAGCTGACGATCGACCTTCGTGACATCGGCGAGAAGATCTCGGTCGACCTTCCGGCGGAAGACGTGGTCAGGGGCGGGCTCGGATTCCTGATCGTCAGCTCGAAGGGCAAGGTCGAGGAGAAAGGCGAGACGAGCGGCGCGAGCGGAAACGCCTCCCCGGCCGACGCGACGGCGTCCGCCGACGGCGAGGGCAGCGCCGACAGCGCGCCCACCACCGCCCCTTCGCCCTGAGTGCGACGGCTCCTCGTTCTCGCCGGCATCGTCCTCGTGATGGTGGGTGCGCCCGGTTGCTCGTCCCGGGCCCGTGAGCCCGTCGTCCGCCTCGACGGCTCTCCGCGCTTCCCGACGGACGAGGGCGTCGCCACGGCGTTGGATCGCAACGGCATCACCCTCGATGGCAAGAGGACATACCGGGTGAGCGACCAGCTGCGGAGCTTCTCGACCTACACGCGAGAGCTCGAACCGATGATTACCCGGAGGGGCCAGTACGTCCAGGTCGGTGTCGTCGACGACGAGATGGTCTGGATGTCCGGTGTCGCCCGGATCATCGAGGTCGACGACCAACCGGCCGTCTTCTACACCGGTCGGTTTCGGGAGACCGAGCGCGGTCGGTTCGTCTTCGCCGACGGCACGACGTTCGCCGTCGGCAAGGGCGTCGATCCCCCCACGACGGCGTCGATGGTGACGGTCCGCCTGGATCCCCGTGTCCATCGCATCGTCGAGATCACCGAGTGACCCCCCGGATCGCCAACGCACTCCGCCTGCTCACGATCGGTGTCTTCGTCGCGGTGGCGCTCGTCGCCTACCGAACGTTCAACCCTCCGGCGCCGTCCTCGGTCGTGGCGCCCCAACGCGGCGAGCGCAACGTCGCCGACGCCATCAACGCCGCGGACCCCGGCCCGATCGTCGTTCGCGGACACGTCTTCCTCGGACCGGGAGGCATGGGTCTCCGCATCTGTCAAGGAAGGGTGAACTCGTCTCCGCCCCGGTGCCTTGGCCCGTTCCTGGACCTCGATCGAGTGAATGAAGGCAGCTTCGCTCTCCGTTCGGGGAAGGCGAAGGAGGGCGTCGTCAAGTGGGTCGAGGAACCCATCGCGATGCGGGGCACCACCGTTGGCACGCGCATGACCGTGCTGGAGTTGCTGCGCTGACGATCGATCGGGACCTCCTCCGGTGACTCACCGAGCCTTCTCGAGGAACTCCTCCCGTCGCACGACCACCCGGGTGACCCGCCCCGCGGCGACGAGGCCGGAGGCGTCGGAGACCGAGACGGTGAACCCGAGCCGCCGGCCCTCGACCTTGTCGAGGGTGACCTCGGCCCGCACCGTCGCGCCGATCCGGACGGGGGCGACGTGGTTGAGCTGGGCCCGCATGCCGACGGTCGTCTCGCCCGAACCCAGGCCGGAGGCGACGGCTTCGCAGCACGCTTCCTCGCACAGCGCGAGGATCCGTGGCGTGGCCAGAACGGGAACGTCGCCGGAGCGCGCGGCGATCGCCGTGTCTCCCTCCGTGACGAGCAGCTCGAGGGCGGCCGACCGGCCCGGTTGCATGCCGCGAACGATAGTTGCGGATCCTCTGGAGGAACCCCGCGGTTGCGCATCGAAAGGATGTCCATGATCGAAGAAGCGGTGTTGGGACGCGTGCTCAACGCGGCGTTGAAGACGGGCGGGGACTTCGCCGAGGTGTTCGCGGAGGACAGGCGCACCTCGTCGGCCCTGCTCGATGACGGCAAGGTCGAGGAGCTGACGTCGGGCCGGGAGCGGGGCGCGGGCATCCGCGTCGTCGTCGGCGAGACGACGGGCTTCGCCCACACCGCGGATCTGTCCGAGAACGGGCTCCGCGCCGCGGCCACCGCGGCGGCGGCGGCCGCCCGAGGGGGCGGCGGGGGCACGAAGGTCGTCGACCTCACGACCCGGACGGCGCCCCGCTACAGCGAGGTGCGCGTCGCGCCCGAGGACGTGGCCAAGAAGACGAAGGTCGAGGTCCTTCAGCGGGCCGATGCCGCCGCACGCGCCGCCGGGGGAGCCATCCGCCAGGTCACGGCCCGCACCGGCGACAGCCGCCGTCGCATCCTCGTGGCCAACAGCGACGGCCTGCTGGCGACGGACGACCAGGTCCGCACGAACTTCGCGGTCGTCGCCGTCGCCACCGGCGACACCGGCATGCAGACGGGCTACGAGTCGACCGGCTTCACGATCGGCTTCGAGCTCATCGAGGATCTCGACATCGAGGCGTTCGCCGCGCACGCGGCGCAACGGGCGCTGACGAAGCTGCGGGCCCGCCCGGCTCCGTCGGGGTCGATCCCGGTCGTCATCAACCACGGCAGCGGCGGCGTGATGTTCCACGAGGCGTGTGGGCACGGCCTCGAGGCCGACCTCGTGGGCAAGGACGCCAGCGTCTATCGCGGCCGCGTCGGCGAGCTCGTCGCCAGCCCGCTCGTGACCCTCGTCGACGACGGGACGATGGGTCCCGAGTGGGGCTCGTTCTCCATCGACGACGAGGGCCGCCCCGCGGGTCGCAACACGCTCATCGAGGATGGCGTCCTCACGGACTACATGTGGGACTTCCTCCGCGCCCGCAAGGAGAAGCGGGAGTCGTCGGGCAACGGCCGGCGCGAGAGCTACCGCCACCTCCCGATGGTGCGGATGACGAACACGTTCCTCACCAACGGCACCGAGGACCCCGAGGCCATCATCCGCGATACGCCCCACGGCGTCTACGTGGCCAAGCTCGGCGGGGGCCAGGTCAACACCGCCACCGGGGACTTCGTCTTCGGCATGACCGAGGCGTACATGATCGAAGACGGCGAGATCACCGACCCGATCCGCGACGCCAACCTCATCGGCAACGGGCCCGAGGTGCTGCGCAACATCGACGTCGTCGGCAACGACTTCGCCATGGGCCCGCCAGGGATGTGCGGCAAGGACGGGCAGGGCGTCCCCGTCGGCGACGGCAACCCGACCCTGCGGGTCACGGGCATGACGGTGGGAGGGACGGCCGGTGCCTGAACCTTCCCCCCGGTCCGACTCCCGCGAGCGGCTGTTGGACATCGCCTCCCGCATCGCCGGATGGGCCAAGGACGGCGAGCAGGTCGAGGCCTTCGTCCTTCGCGGCCGCGAGACCGACATCCGCATCCACGAGGGCGGCATCGAGCAGCTCTCGACGGCCGACAGCGAGGGCGCCGGCGTCCGCGTCATCGCCGACCACCGCCAGGGCTTCGCCTGGGCGGGCTCGCTCGATCCGGACGTGCTGCACGAGACGTTGGACGAGGCGCGGGACAACGCCTCGTTCGGCACGCCCGACGAGTTCCTCGGTCTGGCGTCACCGGATGGCGTCGCCGCGGCGGACATCGATCCCTACGACGTCGCGCTCGAGTCGTTCTCGACCGAGGACAAGATCGAGCTCGCCATGGAGCTCGAGCGGCGCACCCGAGCGGGCGACCCCCGGATCCGCAACCTCGAGTCCGCCGATTACGGCGACGGGTTGTCGGAAGCGGCCGTCGTCACGAGCACCGGTCTGTCTGCGTGGAGCAGGCGCTCGATGGTGAGCCTGTCGACCTTCGCCATCGCCGGCGAGGGCGACGACACCCAGACCGGCTTCGGCGTCACCTTCGGACGGTCGCCGGCCGACCTCGACCTCGAGCGCTGCGCCAACGACGCCGTTGTCCGTTCGACGCGGCTGCTGGGCGCGGTGAAGCCGGCGTCGGCGCGGGTGACCGTCGTGCTCGAGCCGTTCGTCACCGCCAGCTTCCTCTCGGTGTTGGCGTCGACGCTCAACGGCGAGTCCGTGCTGAAGGGCCGTTCGCTGTTCGCCGACCGCATGGGCGAGGAGGTGGCGCCGTCGTTCGTGACGCTCGTCGACGACCCGACCGATCCCGCGGCATCGAATGCGTCCCGCTACGACGGGGAGGGGCTGGCCTCCCGCCGCACACCGCTGATCGAAGACGGCGTGCTCACCGGCTTTCTCTACAACACCTATGCGGCGCGCCGGGCCGGGACCGCCTCGACGGCGTCGGCAGTTCGCGGAGGGTTCAAGGGTGGGCCGGGGTGCGGGCCGCGGGCCATCAGCCTCGTTCCCGGCTCGGCCGGTCAGGACGAGATCATCGCCGGCATCGACCTCGGGGTGTTGGTCCAGGACGTCAGCGGCCTCCACTCCGGCGTCAATCCGGTGAGCGGTGACTTCTCCGTGGGCGCCGAGGGCATGATGATCCGCAACGGCGAGTTGGCCGAGCCCGTGCGGGAGATCACGATCAGCTCCACCATCCAGCGGATGCTCAAAGGGCTCACCGCGGTCGGGAACGACCTCGAGTGGGCGTACGGCTCCGCCGCCCACGTCACGCTGGCGATGGCCGACGTCTCGATGTCCGGAGTGTGACGCAAGAGCTCTTGGAGCTGGCCCGCCGCGCCGCGGGCCAGGCGAAGGCGGGGGAGCAGGTCGAGGTCTACGCCTCGCGAGGCGAGTCCGTCGAAGTGCGGGTGCACGCCGCCGAGGTGGAGTCGCTGACGTCAGCGTCGTCCGCGGGCGTGGGCATCCGCGTCGTCGTCGACCACCGCCAGGGGTTCGCGTGGGGCGCTTCCCTCGACGAGGACATCGTCTGCGACACGCTCGCCGAGGCGCGCGACAACGCCCCGTTCGGCGAGCCCGCGGACTGGAACGGGCTCGCCGAGTCCGATGGCGTCCCCGCGCCGGAGGCCGACCTCGACCGGCCCGGTCTGAGCGCCTTCGCCACCGACGACAAGGTCGAGCTCGCGCTGCGCCTCGAGGCCACGGTGCGGGGGGCCGACCCTCGAATCAAAGGCGTCCGCTCGTCGATCTGGTCCGACGGTCGCAGCGAGCGCGCCATCGCAACGTCGACCGGGCTCGAAGCGTGGGGACGGTCCGGCTCCTGCGCCCTCTCGGTGCAGGCGATGGCGACCGACGGCACCGAGACCCGCACTGCGGGGGGCTCCGGGGTCGAGCGTGAACCCGCCGACCTCGACCTCGAGGAGATCGCCCGCGAGGCCGTCGAGCGATCGACCCGCCTCCTCGGCGCCAGGCCGATCCCCTCGGAGCGTTGCACGGTCGTGTTCGAGCCCCAGGTGACGGCGGCGTTCCTCGCCATCATCGGCTCGCTGGTGTCGGGCTCGGCCGTCCTCAAGGGACGCTCGCTCTTCGACGGACGCCTCGGCGAGCAGGTCGCGGCCACCGCGTTCACCCTCGTCGACGACCCCACGGACCCCGAGTCGATCGGCGGCATGGCCCACGACGGCGAAGGCCTCGCGAGCCGGCGCAACGTCGTCATCGAAGCGGGCACGTTGCAGACGTTCCTCTGGGACGCGACGACGGGCCGACGGAGGGGCACGCCATCGACGGGCTCGGCCGTGCGCGGCTACCGTTCCACGCCCTCACCGGGTGTGCGCTCGCTCTCGATCGTTCCCGGGGCGTCGGACGCCGACGGGCTCCTCGCGAGCGCCGGCGACGGCTTCCTCGTCCAATCCCTCAAGGGCCTGAACTCGGGGGTCAACCGCGTCAGCGGCGACTTCTCGGTCGGGGCCGAGGGAATGCGCATCCGGGGCGGCGTGCTCGCCGAGCCGGTTGCCGGCGTCACGATCGCGTCGACGCTGCCGCGCATGTTGTTGGCCGTGCGCGACGTCGGCCGCGACGTCCGGCGGATGGGGTCGACGCGATGCGGAGGTCTCGTCGTCGGCGACATCGCCCTCGGGGGGAGCTAGACCACACCGGGACGGTTCGCGACCTCATCGAGGCGGCGTCGACCACCTGAGGGGCAGGTAGCTTGCGGGGCGTGCCGCCCGCCGTCCCCGCCGCCGCCGCCGTGGCGCGCCACCCGCACCTCGGAGACGACCGGCGCGACGGCTGGGTCCGGGTCGACCTGCACTCGCACACGATGTGGTCGGGAGACGCCACGACGACGCCCGACGAGCTCCGGGAGGCGATCGCCGAGGCCGGGATCGACGTGCTGTGCATCACCGACCACGGGACGATCAACGGCGCCGTCGAGCTGGCGCAGTCCGGCGCGCTCGGTTGTCGGGTCATCGTCGGCGAGGAGGTGCGGACGTCCGCCGGCGAGATCATCGGGCTCTTCCTCACCGAGCGACTCCCGTTCGGGATGAGGCCCGAGGAAGCGGTGCACGCGATCCGCGACCAGGGCGGCGTCGCCTACGTCCCCCATCCGTTCGACCCGGCGCGGCACTGCATGTCCGAGCCGGCCCTCGAGTCGCTCGCCGCGACCGGTGCACTCGACGCCATCGAGGTCTTCAACGCAAAGGTCTCGTTGCAACACCTCAACCGGCGGGCCTCGGACTTCGCTTCGGCGCACGGGCTGGCGGGCGGTGGGGGGTCCGACGCCCACGTCGCCTCGGCCATCGGCGCCGCCTACGTCGAGATGCCGGACTTCGACGATGGCTCGCCGGCGTCGTTCCTCCAGTCGCTGCGGGCCGGCAGGGTCGTCGGCCACCACTACGACGCGCCCCGGGAGTGGCGGCCCCGCGTCGTGCCGTCCACCAAGGCGCTGTAGACGCCGGTGCCGCTCGTCCACGCCATCGTCCTCGGCATCGTGCAGGGGCTGTCCGAGTTCCTGCCGATCTCGTCGAGCGGGCACCTCCTGATCGTCCCGTGGCTCTTCGGCTGGGAGGAGCTGACGAAGCACCCCGAGCTCAACCAGACCTTCGACGTGGCGCTGCACGTCGGCACGTTCGTGGCGCTCGTCGTGTACTTCCGGAGAGACATCGCGGCGTTGGTCGCGGCGGCGTTGTCGTCGCTGCGTCGTCGTCGGACCGCGACGGCCGACGAGCGGTTGGTCTGGCTGCTCGTGGTGGCGTCGCTGCCCGCGGCGACGGTGGGGCTGGTGCTCGATTCCGTGCTCGAGGGGCACACGGGTGGGTTCGTGGTGATCGGCGTGATGCTGATCCTGTTCGCCGTCGTGCTCGAGCTCGCCGATCGGCGAATGGGCCGGCGGGACGTCGACGGGTTCTCGGTCCGCGACGCGGTGTTGATGGGGACGGCGCAGGCGTGTGCGCTGCAGCCCGGGGTATCCCGGTCCGGCGCGACCATCTCGATGGGCCGGTTCCTCGGCTACGAGCGCGACGCCGCCGCTCGCATCTCGTTCCTGATGTCGATCCCGATCACCGGCGGGCTCGGGGTCTACAAGGCGCTGAAGGTGTTCGTGCTCGGCGACGGCCTCCCGCCGGGGTTCGCTTCGCCCTTCCTGTGGGGCACCGTCGCTTCGGCCATCACCGGCTTCCTGGCGGTGTCCGCCCTGCTGCGGCTCATCCGCAGGCGATCGTTCCTTCCCTTCGTCGTCTACCGCTGCATCGCCGGCCTGTTCGTGATCGGCGTCGCTCTCGCCCGCTGACCACGGCGTCCACCGGTGTGCACACCGCCACATGTGGCGGCCTCCACGCCAATGGTCAGGGCGCGGTCAGCGCCAAGGTGACCGTGCCGCCGGCGATGGCGGACACGACGGCGGGGGTGTCGTCGGCGGGGACGGCGATGGTGACGGCGTCGGACTCGTCGTCGACGGCGAGGACGAGCGCGGCCTCGGCGACGACGACGGTCGACAGGTCGGCGTCGGTCGCCAGGACGTCGACGTGGTCGCCGACCGCCGCCGGCGGTCGGCCCGCGGGCCCCGCGGGGACCGACAGCGCCCGCATGCCCGAGGGCAGCAGCGCCGCCGCCCCCCGCAGCCCGTCGGGTGCCAGCCGGGACGCCACCAGGACCTCGCCGGGCACGAGCGCGACGATGGCCACGCGCCCGGACGCGCCGACGTCGTCGTCCGGGATCGTCGACGCCGGCCGCCGTTCGAAGCGGATGTCCGCCCGCCCGACGACGTCGCCCTCCGACACCGGTCGCACGACGACCGGCACCGACCGGAGCGGACCGAGCTGATCCAGCAGCGCCGACGATCGCGCCACCGACGACCTCACGACCCCGCCGGTCGCCAACGCCAGCACGGCGGCACCGAACCACCACGCGGCCGACGATCGGCGCACCCACGCCCGCCACCTCCGCCGCCAGCGCGGAGGGAACCTGGGAGACGACCGGGACGGCATGACGGGACCTCCTGCAGAGCGGCAGCCGGCGCAACGAAAGGAGGAAGTCTCCGACGACGCTACGAGCCGAGCGGCCCCTGGTCCAGAGCCGATGCGCAGGCGCACGACGACGGCGTGCGCTGCGCAGGAATCCGCGGGATCAGCTCGAACAGCAACGAGCGCGTCCGATCCACGTTCGATCGCAGCACGCGGAACACCTCGTCCATCCTCACCGGGGACTCGCCCGGCAGGTTGTCGAAGTCGGTGACCAGCGCCATCCCGCAGTAGCAGAGGCCCAGCTCCCGGCACAGGTAGGCCTCGGGATACTGGGTCATGTTGATGACGTCCCAGCCCTGGCGGGCGAAGTATGCCGACTCCGCCCGCGTCGAGAACCGGGGACCGGGGACGACGACGACCGTCCCGCCGTCGTGCACCGTCACGCCGCTGGACCGGGCGGCCGCGACGGCGAACGGCGCCAGCTCGCCGCAGTAGGGGTCGGAGAACGAGACGTGACCGGCCACGCCCCCGTCGAAGAACGTGTCGCGCGAACGACCGCTGGTCCGGTCGACGAGCTGGTCGAGCACGACGACCTCGCCCGGTCGGCGGTCGGAGCGCAGCGACCCGGCGGCGCACGGGCCGATCACCCGGGTGACGCCGAGGGAGTGCAGCGCCCACACGTTCGCCCGGAAGTCCACGCGGTGGGGCGGCAGCTCGTGGTGGGCGCCGTGGCGTGGCAGGAAGGCCACGCGCCGGTCGGCAACGGTCCCGACGGCCACAGGCGCGGACGGCGCGCCGTAGGGCGTGTGCACCGCCACCTCGACGACGTCGTCCAGGAAGGCGTAGAACCCGGACCCGCCGAACACCCCGATCTCGGCCGAGATCGGAGCCGGGCTCACGATGCGGCGGCGGGGGTGCTCGGCGTCGACGTCGGCGTCGATGAGGGGGACGACGACGCGGACTCGGACTTCGACGACGAGGAGGTGTCGCTCTTCGCGTCGCTCTTCCCGTCGCTCTTCGCGTCGCTCTTCGTCTCGGCCTTCGACTCGCTGTTCGACTCCGACGACGAGCTCTTCGAGGACGACGACGACCGGCTGTCGTTCTTGTAGAAGCCGCTGCCCTTGAAGGCGATCCCCACCGCCTGGAAGACCTTGCGGAGCTGACCGCTGCACGCGGGGCACTCGGTGAGTGGATCGTCGGAGAACGACTGGACGACCTCGAGATGCTCGCCGCAGGCCTTGCAGGCGTATTCGTAGGTGGGCATCGAGCGAACGTCCTCCGTTGGCACTCTCACAAGACGAGTGCCAAGTGTACCGCGGTCCGAAGCCCCCTACGATGGGCGCCTTGACCCTGCGCCGCCGACTGACGCTCCTGGTGGCGATGACGATCATCGTCCCGATCACCGCCGTCGGCGTGACCGTGGTGAACCTCATCGGGAACGAAGTCGACCAGCGGTCCTTCGATCGGCTGCGGCAGGGGGCCGCCTTCGCCTCGGCCGTCCTCAGCGAGGACCGCGCCGAGGTCGAGCGGCTCACGGCAGCGCTCGTCGCCGACCCGCGGCTCACCGCTGACGCGGACGCCGGCGGCGATCCCCTCGAGGCGACGCTGCGCCGCGTGCTCAGCGAAGGCGACCTCGATGTCGCCATCGTCGGGGACGCCAACGGGCAGATCGTGGGCGCGGCGCGGCGCGATCCTCGCTTCGCCGAGGGCGTGGAGGTTCCCGACGACGCCGAGCTCGTCCGCTCCCTCGGGTCGGGGCGCGCGATCGCCGCACGGGCGCCGCTGCCGTCGGGCGGCACGGTCGTCGCGGGTCGTTGGCTCGACAACGTGCGCCTCGGCGTCATGACCCGGTCCGAGGAGGTCGGGCTCACGTTGCTCTCAGGACGCGAGATCGTCGCCACCACCGTCGAGCTCGGCGAGATCCGCCCCGGGACCGACGTGTTCGGCGAGTTCGAGGGCACGTTCGCCGGGCAGCACCGCTTCGCCGTTGCCGCCGACGCCAACGACGCCGACGTCACCGTCCTCGCCACCGCGCGTCCGCCTGCCGGTCAGAGCCGCACGCAGCTCATCCTCATCCTCGGTGGGTTGCTCCTCGTCCTCGCCATCCTCACCGCCCTGGTCGGATCGGTCGTGAGCGGCCTCGTCACCGGTCCGGTCGAGAAGCTGATGGACGCGGCGCTGGCCGTCTCGGCGGGCGATCTCTCCCAGCGGGTCGAGCCGGCTGGGGACATCGAGCTGTCGCGGCTCGGCCATGCGTTCAACCAGATGACCGACAACCTCCGCGCGCACGTCGAGGAGCTCGAGCAGAGCCGCCATGAGTTCCAGGCAGCGATGGCGCGGCTCGGCGACGTGCTCGTGTCGACCCACGACATCGGCGGCATCATCGACGTCGTCCTCGAGGCGTGCACGCTCACGCTCCGCGCCGACCAGGCGCTGTTCTTCGAACGCGTCGCGATGCCCGCCAAGATCCGGGCGACGGCGGCGCAGAGCTGGCTCGTCCCGAACCTCGAGCTCAACGGGACGGGCATCGCCGGCGCCGCCGCCCGCACGCTCACCCCGGTCCTGTACCCCGGCGACGAAGAGCTGGCCGAGGGCGAGCCGGAGTCGCCGGTCGCCATGGCGGTCCCCGTCGTGTCGGAGGGGCGGCTCTTCGGCGTCATCGCCGTCTACGGCCGTAGTGCCGGCGGCGAGTTTCGGGAGGAGGACGTCCACACCCTCCAGACGCTCGCCCGCCAGACCGAGGTCGCCATCGGGAACGTCTTCCTCCACGACGAGACGCGCCGCCAGGCCCGAACGGACGGGACGACGGGACTGTGGAACCGCCGTGAGTTCGAGCTGCGCGCCCGGGAGACGGTCAAGGAGGCCACGCGGTTCGAGGAGTCCTTCGGCGTGATCCTCGTCGACATCGACGACTTCAAGCTCGTCAACGATCGCTTCGACCACTCGACGGGAGACGCGGCGCTGATCCACGTCGCCAGCATGCTGTCGCAGGCCACCCGGGAGATCGACGTCGTCGCGCGATGGGGAGGCGAGGAGTTCATCGTCCTCCTGCCCCGTGCCGGGGTCGAGGAGACCGAAGTCGTGGCCGAACGCGTGCGGACGACGATCGAGGACAACGACGTCCTCTATGGCGAGCACGTCATCCCACTGACCGTCTCGATCGGGTACGCGGTCTACCCGGAGGATGCCGGCACGTCCGACTCGTTGTTCAAGGCGTCCGATGCCGCGCTGTTGCGGGCGAAGCGCAACGGGAAGAACCGAGCGGAGCGGGCGATCCCAGGAGAGGCGGCATGACGTGATCGAGAGGAAGCCGGTGACGAAGGCGGTGCTCCCCGCCGCCGGGTTGAGCACGCGGCACCTTCCCGCCGCCAAGGCCCAGCCGAAGGCGATGTTCCCGGTCGTGGACAAGCCCGCCATCCAGTACGTCGTCGAGGAGGCCGTCGACGCCGGACTCGACGACATCCTCATCGTGACCGGTCGCGGCACCCGCGCCATCGAGGACCACTTCGACCGCGCCGTCGAGCTCGAGGTCGCCCTCGAAGCGAAGGGAAAGCACGACGAGCTGAAGCTCGTGCGCGAGATCACGGACATGGCGACGATCCACTACGTCCGCCAGCGCGAGGCCAAGGGCCTCGGCCACGCGATCCTGACGGCCAAGCAGCACGTCGGCGACGAGGCCTTCGCCGTGCTGCTGCCCGACGATCTGCTGACGACTCCCGTGCTGCGGGGGATGCTCGAGGTGCATGAGCGGACGGGCCGACCGGTGCTCGCGCTCATGGAGATGTCCCCCGAGGAGATCACGTCCTACGGCTGCGCGGCGGTCGAGGAGACCGGTGACGGACTCGTGCGGGTCACGGGGCTGGTCGAGAAGCCTGCGATGGGGACGGCGCCCTCGAACCTCGCCGTCCTCGGCCGCTACGTGCTGACCCCCGACGTGTTCCCGGCCATCGAGGACGTGGCGCCGGGTGTCGGTGGGGAGATCCAGATCACCGATGCCATCGCCCAGCTGATCGGCGGCGGGGTGTACGGCTTCAGGTTCACCCACGGCCGCTACGACACCGGCAACAAGCTCGACTACCTGAAGACGAACGTGGAGTATGCGTTGGCGCGCGACGACCTCGGTCCCCAGTTCCGGGCCTTCCTGCGCGAGGTGCTGGACCGCTGATCCCGCTGTCGTCCGCGACGTCGCGGATCCTCGCGTCGGTGCCGCGGTTGCACCCGCGAGCGATCCCGTTGGCAGACGCGCTCGCCTGCGTGACGTCGGTGCCGTTGACGGCGGAGGCGGCGGTGCCCCCCTTCGCCAACACCGCGATGGATGGCTTCGCGGTGCGCGCCGCCGACTCGGGGCCCGGGGCGCGATTGCGGATCGTGGACACACTGGCGGCGGGGCACGACCCCGCGGGAATGGTCGTCGGACCGGGGCAGGCCATCCGCATCATGACCGGCGCGCCGATCCCCGAAGGTGCGGACGCCATCGTGATGGTCGAACGGACGTCGGTCGCGGGTGACGACGTCGTCCTCGAGGTGGCGGTGCCCGTCGGCAACCATGTGCGGTCCGCCGGCGAGGACCTGTTGCCGGGACAGGAGGTGTTCCCGGCGTTCACGGTGCTCACGGCCGGGCATCTCGGGGTGCTGGCGTCGCTCGGCCTGCGGAGGGTGCCGGTGTTCCCGCGGGCCCGCGTCGGCGTGTTGTCGACGGGCGACGAGCTCGTCGACGGTCCCGACGAGCTGCGTCCGGGTCAGATCCGTGACTCGAACCGGCACACGCTGCTGGCGTTGTCGCGCGATGCGGGCTGCGAGGCGATCGACCTCGGGTTGGTGCGCGACGACCTCGACACCGTGCGAAGCGCCGTCGTCGGCGGGCTCGACTCGTGCGACGCGCTGGTGACGTCCGGCGGGGTGTCGATGGGCGACTTCGACGAGGTCAAGAAGGTCCTCGTGGAGCTCGGCGCGTCCGAAGACGCTTGGATGCAGGTGGCCATCAAGCCCGCCAAGCCGCTGGCGTTCGCCATGGTCGGGGACAAGCCCGTGTTCGGGCTGCCCGGCAACCCGGCGTCGTCGATGGTGAGCTTCGAGATGTTCGCCCGGCCGGCGCTGCGCCAGATGATGGGCCACCCCTCGCCGGAGCGGGAGCGGATCCTGGCCATCGCCGACGACGGGTTCTCGCGAGTGTCCGACGGCAAGCTGCACCTCGTCCGGGTGGTGGGGGCGTTCGCGGACGACGGGCGCTTGCACGTCCGTTCGTCCGGCGGCCAGGGCTCGAACCTGCTGCGGTCGATGGCGCTCGCCAACGGGCTCGCCTTCGTCCCCGACGGCGACGGCATCCCGCCGGGCGGGGAAGTACCCGTCGCCCTGCTTTAACCTGTCCGCATGCCCGAGCCGCTGATCGATCCGTTCGATCGCGTCGTGCGCGACCTGCGGATCTCGGTCACCGACCGCTGCAACTTCCGCTGCACCTACTGCATGCCCGAGGAGGGGATGGACTGGTTGCCCCGCCAGGAGATCCTCACCTTCGAGGAGATCGAACGGGTGGCGCGACTGTGCGTCGAGCGGTTCGGGTTCACCGGCATCCGCCTGACCGGAGGCGAGCCGACCGTTCGCTCGCACCTCCCGGTGCTCGTGACGAAGTTGTCGGGGTTGGGGGTCGACCTGGCGATGACGACGAACGGGGCGACGCTGGCGTTGATGGCCGGCGATCTGAAGCGGGCGGGGCTGCAACGCATCAACATCTCGCTCGACTCACTGCAGCGCGAGCGGTTCCTGGCGCTGACGAAGCGGGACCGGCTCGACGAGGTGCTCGCCGGCATCGACGCCGCCATCGCGTCCGGGTTCGACCCCGTGAAGGTCAACGTCGTCCTGATGCGGGGCGTGAACGACGACGAGATCGTCGACTTCGCCCGGTTCGGCCGCGAGAAGGGGATCGGGATCCGATTCATCGAGTGGATGCCGCTCGACGCGCAGGGAGCGTGGAACGCCGAGACGGTCGTCACCTACGACGAGATCGTTGCCCGGGTCGGCGCCGCCTTCCCGATCGAGCCGGTGCCGGGGCGGGGCTCGCAGCCGGCGGAGCGCTTCCGGTACCTCGACGGCGCGCCCGGCGAGCTCGGGGTGATCGCCAGCGTGACCCGTTCGTTCTGCGGCGACTGCGACCGCGTGCGGCTCACCGCCGAGGGCGAGTTCCGCAACTGCCTGTTCGCCGTGCGCGAGACCGACCTGCGGGGGCTGCTCCGGAGCGGCGCGTCAGACGACGAGGTCGCCGACGCCATCAAGGCCGACGTCGCCCAGAAGTGGGCCGGCCACTCGATCGGCCAGGTGACGTTCGTGAAGCCGCCTCGGTCGATGTCGCAGATCGGCGGCTGATCCTTTTGGCAGGAGCAGCCCGCCTTGGACGGCGGGCTGCGCCTGCCAAAACGGCTGGGTGAGGGGTGCGTCGTTAGACTCCGGCCCCATGAGTGATCGGGGCTTCACCCATCTGGATCCGTTGGGACGGGCACGGATGGTGGACGTCACCCCGAAGGATCCGACGCACCGCCGGGCCATCGCCCGCTGCAAGGTCTTCATGGACCCGGAGACCACGGCCATGGTCGCCACCAACGCCGTGACCAAGGGCGACGTGCTCGCCGTGGCGCGAGTCGCCGGCATCCAGGCGGCGAAGCGGACACCCGACCTGATCCCGCTGTGTCACCAGCTGACCATCGGGTCGGTCTACGTGAACTTCCACCTCGACGACGACTTCATCGAGGTCGAGTCCCAGGTCGAGACCGTCGACCGGACCGGCGTCGAGATGGAGGCCCTCACCGCGTGTGTGGTGGCCGCCCTCACGATCTACGACATGTGCAAGTCCTCGGACCGCTCCATGGCCATCGGGGAGCTCGCCCTCTGGGAGAAGACCGGGGGCCGCAACGGCACCTGGCGCCGCGACCCGGAGGCCTAGGGCTGACCTCTCGCCGGCGGCGGGCCCATTGCGCCCGCCGCAAGCTCCATGCTACGTTTCTGCTAACTTTAGTTAGCAACACAGGTGGATTGCTGCGGAGCGTCGTAGTAGGAAGGGTCCCGATCAGCCGGGGGGCTCACCATCCACCGAGGCCGGGCCGTGGAGCGTTACGGTCCCCGATACCAAAGGTAGGTCGAGGAGCTTGACCATCGTGGTGCTGCTGATCCTCGCCGTGATCTGGGCGGCGGTTCTGATTCCCCCCCTCCTGGGGGCCCGTGCCGAGGGAAGGCCGGCGGATTCGATCGGCGACTTCAGGCGTCAACTCTCGGTCCTGCGGCGGGCGGCGCCGATCGGCACCCCCGCCCCGCAGCAGCTCGCCGCCTACGGCGCCGTGCCCTTCGTGCCCGGCCCGCACACCCAGTCCCGCCAGGACGCGGCCCGGCGCCGCACGGTCAAGCGCCGTCGTGACGTCTTCTACGCACTGGTGACCTCCATGGCCGGCACCCTCGTGCTCGGCATGGTGCCCGGCTTGCGGGTCCTCTGGGGCCTGCACCTGGTGCTCGACGCCCTCTTCGTGGCCTACGTGGCCCTCCTCGTCCGCATGCGCAACCTGGCGGCCGAGCGGGAGATGAAGGTGCGGTTCCTGCCCCATGCGACGGCGGCCCCTGAGCCTGCCTTCGCCGCCATGCGCCGCTCCGCCAACTGAGTCAGCTCCCGGAGCTGATCGCAGCAGCGCGGACCGAGCTCGAGCGCGCCCATCAGGCGCGCGAGCGGGCGTTGCCGGCGAGTCGACGGGTCATCCGGTCGTCGAGCCTGGCCATCCGCGCCGTCCACCGCCGCCAGGCCGACGCCGTGCGCGAGCACACGACCGCGGCCGAGACCGAGCTGCGCGCCGCCCAGGAGGCGCTGCGCCCGTTCCCCGCGGTGGCCCACGCCGGCTTCCTCCACGACGCGGAGAAGGAGTTCGCCGAGGCGGTGCTCCTCGCGGCGATGGTGGCGGGCGCGCCGCTGCCGGGTCCCGACGAGCTCGACGTGCGCACCGCCGCCTGGCTCAACGGGCTGGCCGAGGCGGCGTCCGAGCTGCGGCGCCACGCCCTCGACCGGCTGCGGGCGGGCGAGCTCGACGAAGCCGAGCGGTTGTTGCAGGCCATGGATGACGTCTACGACGCGCTGGTGGCCGTCGATCACCCCGACGCGCTGACCGGCGGGCTGCGCCGCACCACCGACGCGTTGCGCGCCGTCGTCGAGCGCACGCGCGGCGACGTCACCCTCGCCGCCATCCATCGGCGCTGAGGGCTAGGGGCGGCGGCGGGTGAGGAAGGCGGCGATGCCGAACCCCCCGAGGAAGGCGCCCAGCACGCCGGTGGCGAGAGCGGTCGTCGTGACGCCGCGACCCGGGCCGCGGCGGCCGACGGCGGCAATGGGTTTGGCTCCCGCGGCGCCCGACGGGTCGCCGGTGTTCTGGCCCACGACCACGAGCACGGCCCGCATCGACGGGTGGACGGTGCAGAAGTAGCTGTAGGAGCCCGGCTTGGCCGGCGCGACGAGCGACGTCGACTCGCCCTTGTCGATGAGCTTGGAGTGCAGGTCGACGTCGTCGAACTTGGCGTCGTGGGGCGCGCCGTCGAAGTTCTTCCACGTGACCGTGCCCCCGGGCGCGATCGAGACCTGGGGCGGTTTGAAGGCGATCCCCTTCAT